>CAZDUO010000001.1:0-39209 GCA_964508655.1 uncultured Chitinophaga sp.
AAAAAGGCTCTTATATGGAGCCTTGAATTAGTAGCGGGATCGGGAGTTGAACCCGAGACCTTTGGGTTATGAATCCAACGCTCTTACCAACTGAGCTATCCCGCCATTATTTTCCCATCAGGGCTGCAAAGATAATACCCGGGCTGAAAAGAACGGAAAGAAAATTTTGACTCATCGCTGATTAGCTTTCCCGGCTGAATTGAATATTGGATAACAACCAAATCATGTACGAATAATTCAGATCAGGATAAAGTATCATTTTGTGGCTCTGATATTTTTTTTTACCTTTTATCCCCTCCTTTCAAATCCAAATTCCCCTGAAATAAATCTGTCAATAAGCCAAATCTCATCACATGAGAAAATTGATATTGGTCAGCATTTCAATTTTGTGTTACGGCTTCACAAGGGCACAACTCAGCTGTACGATTTTACAGAATGACACTACAGTATGTCGCGGCAGCTTACTTCAGTTATCTGTTGATACCAATACGTTATTCCCCGTTTGTAATGCCGCAGCGCTTCCCGCCTCACTTCAAACCGGGCTGGTGGCATATTATCCTTTTTGTGGCAATGCCAACGATGAAAGCGGAAACGGCAATAATGGCATCGTGATGGGAGCTACTCTTACCACCGACAGGTTTGGAATTGCCAACCGGGCCTACAGTTTCAATGGCAGTAATTATATCATCGGACCGGCATCAAACTTTCCTGCTGCAACCCGCACTGTTTCTTTATGGTTTTATGCCATCAATATCGGCGTGAGCATTGAAGGGCCTACACTCATGGGTTATGGCGGGGGCATGTGCGGCACTTCGTGGTTTGAAACCATTGACAATCCCGGCACGCCTAATGGTGAACAAAATACCTACCAGGTGCAGGGTCATTGCAACAACGAATCTGTTTTGTGGAATTATGGCGCCACGCATCCCAACAATGCCTGGCATCATTGGGTAATAACAACATCTCCGTCCGGAACAAAATTTTATATTGACGGCGTAATGGTGTTTAGCGATACCACTTTCATCAACGAAACGTATGTACAGGGTACAGATTTTATTTTCGGCGGGCCTGTGAGTGTAAATGGAACCGGTTTCTACACCGACGGAAATATTTATGGCCTCCAGGGAAAGCTGGATGATGTTTTTATTTACAGCCGTGAACTTTCTGCTGCCGAAGCCCTTTTGCTTTATCAAAGCCAATTGATTTCCTGGTCAACCGGCGAAACCACCCCTTCCATCACAGTAACCCCTGTACAAAGCACAACATACTACGTAACGGTTACAGACAGCATTGGCACCTGCACCGACAGTGTTTCAATTACCATTTCATTAGTTGATACTTCGCTGACAGTACTTGACCCAACTACTATCTGCAGTATAAATGACAGTGTGCGAATGCAGGCAGGCATTGCCACCAGCTATCAATGGCTGCGAAATGGCATACCGATACCCGGTGCTACAGCCAGTAACTATACAGCCACACAAACCGGTACGTACCGTGTTGTAGTTACCAATAATACCGGTTGCACCGACACCAGCCGGTCTGTGGACATCAACCTGAACCCGCAACCTGTTGTTGGTTTTACCATCAATGACCAAACGCAATGCCTCCAGGGCAACAATTTTATTTTTACCAATACATCCACTATCAGCAGCGGCAGCATGACCTTCCTGTGGAATTTTGGCGACGGCATTACGGCCACGGGAACAAATGCAACACATAGCTATATTACAGCAGGTTCATTTAATATTATGCTTACTGCAACAAGTGACAATGGCTGTATTGACAGCCTGGTAAGAAACATAACCGTGCATCCTGACCCGCTGGCATCTTTTACTGTAAATAGCTTTGGCCAATGCCTGAACGGTAATAATTTCATTTTCACCAATACATCCAGCATCAGCAGCGGCACGATGACATACCTGTGGAATTTTGGCGACGGCAATACATCCACTGCCATAAATACCAACCATACCTATTCAGCCCCCGGCAATTTTACCGTCACTCTTAGTACAACCAGCGATAATGGTTGCAGCGATACCAGTGTATTTGCAGTTTCTGTGTATCCCAAACCCGTTGTTTCATTTAATGTAAACAACAGCAGCCAGTGCATCACCGGCAATAATTTTATTTTTACCAACACTTCCAGCATCAGCAGCGGCAGCATGACCTTCCTGTGGAATTTTGGCGACGGCAATACGGCCACAACGCAAAATGCAACTCACAGCTATGCAGCCATTGGCACTTACACAGTAAAACTTGTCGCCCTAAGCAATAACGGCTGCAGCGACAGCGTGATTCAAAATGTAACAGTAGCCATCGGACCTGTTGCCAATTTCACCATTAACACCGCCAGCCAATGCTTGCAGGGAAATAATTTTATTTTTACCAATAGCACTGTTCCCGCAGGAAGTATGAGCTACCTCTGGAGCTTTGGCGACGGAGGCACCGCCATCACTACAAATGCTGTTCATATTTACACTTCAGCCGGCACTTTCAATGTAAAACTGGTGGCCAACAGCAACAATGGATGCAGGGATAGTATAACAAGACAGGTAACTGTATTTCCACAACCACAAACCCCAGTGATAACTTCAAGCGGACCACTATCCATTTGCGAGGGCAGTTCTGTCACACTATCCACAAATGGCGTCCCTGCTTTACAATGGTACAATAACAATTCACCTATTGCAGGACAAACAAACTCTTCGCTGACTGTAAATCAAAGCGGCTCTTATACGGTGACAAGCACCAATACAAGCGGATGCAGCAGCACATCATCCGCTGCGGTGGTTACTGTAAATCCATTACCCACAGGTACCCTGCAAAATCCGCCGCAGAACTTTATTTGTGCAGGCAGCAGTGTCACACTTACAGCCAGCGGCGCTTTCAGTTATCAATGGTACTTGAATGGCAGCCCGGTTGCCGGTGCTACTACGGCCACATACAATGCTCTCCAGGCCGGCAATTATACGGTTGAGTTTATCAGCGCCGCCGGCTGCCGCAGAATGAGCAGCAACACCATCACACTATCGCTGCGGGGGTATCCCATGACTGATTTCAATTATTATCTATACTGTGAAAATATTCCGGTTGTCTTCACCAACACTACTGATATTTCTGCCAGCGGGCCGGTAACTTATAACTGGACTTTTGGTGATGGCAGCAGCAGCACTGCCTCAAACCCTGTTCACATATATTCCACAGCAAATAGCTATTCTGTAAAACTGGTGGCCACATCGGTTCAATGCCCGCAGGTAAAAGACAGTATCAGCAAAACAATTATCATTGAAAAACCGGTACCGGGCATACAATACACAGCGATAAATGTTCTCGTCAATACAACCGTGCAGCTGAATGCCCGCCCGATTGGTGTGTATTATTTATGGGTACCGCCTGTATTTTTGAATGATGCTTCCATTCCAAACCCCGTTGCCACGCTTACGCAGGATCAATTGTACCGGGTACTGATAACTTCTCCCTCAGGTTGTGTAACTGTGGACACGCAACTGGTAAAGGTGTTCAAGAAAGTTGAGATTTATGTGCCCGAAGGATTTTCACCCAATGGCGACGGGCACAACGATGTACTGATGCCGGTGCTGGCAGGCATAAAAGAACTGAAATACTTCAGGGTGTACAACCGCTGGGGGCAGCTGCTGTTTCAAACCAGCAAGCCGGGTGAAGGATGGAATGGATATTATAAAGGCGCCAAACAACCAATGGAAACCTATAACTGGGTGGCCGAAGGCGTTGACATTTATGATAAGCCAATCAAGCGGGCCGGAGCCACTATTTTAATCAGGTAAAAAATTTTCTTATGAAATGTTTTGTTGTTTTGATACCGGCCATGATGATTGGGGTAAACAGTAAAGCGCAGGATCCGCATTTTACACAATTTTATTCCGCACCGCTTGCTGTGAACCCGGCCTACACGGGTGTGTTCAATGGCGAGCTGCGGGCCGTGAGCAATTACCGCCGGCAATGGGTGAATGCTGCATCGCCTTACAACACGTTCAGCATTTGCGTGGATGGAAAAATAAAACAGCAGGACATTGAAGTGCAGAACCCGTTGAACATCGGCCTGATGGCCATGAACGATCAATCCATGAAGGGAGCTTTTCGAAGCAATTATTTTTCCGGTTATGTTTCTTATCATGTATTGCTCGATGAAGACCGCTGGCATAGCCTGGGAATAGGTTTGTATGCAGCCTATGGTAAGAGAAGAATTGATTTTTCCGGCATTTCATTCAGCGAGCAGCTAACCGGCGATGGATTTGATCTTTCGCTGCCAAATGGTGAAGCAGCGCTGAACAATATGAAGCCGTTTGCTTCGGTAGGCGCCGGCATTCTTTACCTGTACAATAATAAAGAAGAAGGAACATTTTTTGACTTCGGTCTGTCGGGTTTTCACTTTAACAAACCAAGGCAAACTGTAGTGGATGATGCGAACGAATACCTGCCGGTACGGTATTCTGCTCAAACCAGCCTGCAGCGCTACCTGCAACCCGATCTTATACTTAACCTGCGGGCACTTTATCAAAACCAGACTAAAGTGGAATATGTGATGCTTGGTTTTTCAATTGCAAAATTGCTTGCACCGGAAAACCAGCACATGATTGGCGCCGGGTGCTGGTACCGAAGTAAAGACGCCATTACTCCTTCGGTATTGCTTGAGTATAACAAACTCCAGGCGGCCATCAGCTATGATATCACTGTAAGTAAATTCATGCCGGGCACTTCACGCACCACATCGTGGGAGTTTTCATTGCTCTACCGCATGGGCGAAGGCAGCTGGCTTAAATAAGTCTGAAATTTCAATACGATAAAAGTTTTCTAATTGCCACCGATGTCTTTTCGGCATTGGGAAGCACCGATGCTTCCAGTGCCATATTTAGCGGAATGGCCGGTACATTGGCAGCACCCAGCACTTCAACCGGTGCATCCAGCCAGCGGAAACATTCTTTTGATATTCTTCCGGCCAGGGCTTCGGCAAAAGAATTGTTTTGCTGTTCCTCCGTAAGCACCAGACATTTGCTGTGCTTCTTTACAGTTTCAAAAACCAGCTCTTCATCCAGCGGGAATAAAGTTCTTAAATCAACAATTTCCACACGGCCCGGAAAATTTTTTGCTGCCGCTTTTGCCCAATATACTCCCATGCCATAGGTGATGATGCAACAGCTTTCGCCATTTTTAATCCTGTTATTATCGGCACTGAGTACAATATGGGCTTTGCCAAGCGGAAGAATGTAATCCCCCGAAGGCTCTATAGTTTTTGCTTCTTCGGTACCGGGCACTTTGCTCCAGTAAAGCCCCTTGTGCTCCAGCATCACCACCGGGTTGCCGTCATAAAAAGCGGCTTTCATCAGTCCTTTCATATCGGCGGCATTGGAAGGGTAAGCCACTTTGATTCCTTTTATAGAAAGCAGCGTGGTCTCCACACAGCCGCTGTGATAAGGGCCTCCACCGCCATAAGCGCCAATGGGCACACGAATAATAGTTGACACCGGGTACCTGCCGCAACTGAGGTAGCATGATTTTGAAATTTCACTCACCAGCTGATTAATTCCCGGATAGATATAATCGGCAAACTGCACTTCCACTATCGGCTTCACCCCTACTGCGCTCAGCCCAACAGTGGAACCGATGATGTAAGCTTCCTGGATGGCAGTATTGAAAACCCGGTGGTCGCCGAAGCGTTCGGCAAGTGTGGCCGCTTCACGAAAAACACCGCCCAGCCTTCGCCCAACATCCTGCCCGAAAAAAATACACTCAGGATGCTCTTCCATCAGCTCACGAATAGCAAAAAGCGCCGCATCTACCATTATCACTTTTTCATTGCCGGTGGGTGATCGTTCGCCTTTTTCCTCAGTAATTTTTGTTGGAATAAAAACATGCATTGCCGCTTTGGCGGTATCGGGTTCGGGTGAATTGGCCGCTTTTAAAAATTCATCAGCAATAAAACCTGCCATCTCCGATTCCATATCCTGCAGCGATTGTTCATCCATGCCGTATTGCAATAAAACTTTTCGGAGTTTGGGAAGCGGATCATCCGCCGCATGTTTTGCCAGGTCGTCACCTGACCGGTAAAATTCTTTCCTCACACCGCTGGTATGATGATTTAATAAAGGCACACGGGCATGCACAAGCCAGGGTTTGCGGTGCTGCCTCACTTCATTTACCAGGTTGCCTATTACTTTATAGCAATGGATAAAATCAGTGCCGTCAAGCTGAATCTTGCTCAGACCTTTAAAACCATCTGCAAATTCATATACATCCATGGCGCGGGTTTCTTCAGCCGTGGCGCTGATGCCCCAGCCATTATCCTGCACCAGGTAAATAATGGGCAATTGCTTCAGCACAGCAAACTGGAAGGCCTCACTCACTTCGCCTTCCGTCACGCTGCCATCGCCCAGCGAACAAATCACAACCGGCAATTCACCATTTTCTCCTTTTACAAGTAAAGGAGAATCTATTTTTTCAAGATACTGTATGCCTTGTGCAACGCCTGTGGTTGGTATAGCCTGCATCCCCGTGGCACTGCTCTGGTGAATGATTTTTGGTTTATCAGCATCATTAGAATTGGGATGAGAATAATAAGAACGTCCGCCGGTAAAGAGGTCATCAGCTTTTGTGAGCAGTTGCAGCATCAGCACATAAGGCGAATAGCCAAGCCCGAGCAAAATGCTTTCGTCACGGTAATAAGGGCTGATGTAGTCGCAGCTTTTCAGGTGAAATGCAGTTGCCAGCTGGATTGCTTCGTGGCCACGGGAAGTGGAATGAACGTATTTGCAGATCTGGCGGTTGGCATCGTACACTTCGGCCATAGCTTTGGCACAGCACATCAGGCGGAAGGCTTTCAGTAAAATGTTTTTATCGGGCATACGGCAAGCTGAGGCAGCAAAAATAGGCTGAATGAATTTATATAAAATAAAAACCACCCCGTTTAACCGGAGTGGCGCTGCAGTTGGTTTTGGTTGGTAATTCCTTTTAAGGAATGAACCCAGTTGGGGTTTATTTTATTTCAAGTGACAGTAAAGAATCGTCTTCGATGAATGCTTCCAGCTCGTCACCCACTACCAGTTCTCCTACGCCGGCCGGCGTACCGGTAAACACAAGATCGCCGATATTGACGGAAAAATAATTGGAAATATAAGCAACGATTTGGTCAAAGTCGTGAATCATCAGGCCCGAGTTACCCTGCTGCACCAGTTCCTTATTTTTATAAAGGCAGAAATTGATGTCTTTTTTATTCTTTATTGAATTAAAAGTTATCCATTTACCGATAGCAGCCGAGTTATCCCAGGCTTTGGCTTTTTCCCAGGGAAGCCCCTTTGCTTTCAGCTCATTTTGAATATCTCTCGCAGTAAAATCGATACCTACGGTGACAGCGTCATAATATTTGGCGGCAAACTTTTCCTGGATGTACTTTCCGTTTTTGCTGATGCGCAGCACCAACTCGCATTCGTAATGCAGATCGTTGGTGAATTCAGGATAATAAAATGGTGTATGGGGCTGCAAAAGTGCACTCTTGGGCTTCATGAAAATCACAGGTTCGTCTGGTACTTCATTACCCAGTTCTTTGGCATGTGCTACATAGTTACGGCCGACACAGAATATTTTCATAACTGGCTTGTTTTGAGAAATACATCGGATACAATACTGGTGGACTGTTCATCCCATATATTCAGGCCTCATAAAACAAAGGATTTTACCGGTGGAAGATGGCAGGGCTGCTAAAATAGGTAATCACCCCGAAATATCATAAGAAATTGCTGATTATTTGGGTGGCTACGGCTGCAGTGCGGGTACAGTTCAGGTTTTAATTTCCAAAACATTAACTTAGATAATTACAAGTTACCGGTGCCTGAATTATTTCATACCATCCGGCAGTTAATTATTCCCAGGCTTGAAAAAAACCTGGACCCCGGGCTGCTTTATCATAACGTGGGTCATACCCTTGATGTACTCCGGCAGGCTGAACTTATTGCCCTGGAAGAAGGAATCAACCCGGATAAAGAATTGCTGCTGCTGAAAACGGCTGCGCTTTACCACGATAGCGGTTTTCTTTTTACTTACAGAAACCATGAAGAGAAAAGCTGCGAGATAGCACGCAGCGACCTGCAGATTTTTTTTGAAGAACCCGATTTGAAAAATATCTGCGAAATGATTATGGCCACCAAAATTCCTCAATCGCCGCACAACCTGCTGGAAGAAATAATTTGCGATGCCGATCTCGATTACCTGGGCCGCGACGATTTTGAACCCGTCAGCATGAACCTGTATCATGAATTTATCACCTTCGGTATACTCAATGGCGATGAATCGTGGGATCATATCCAGATCAGGTTTTTCGAGGCGCATCATTATTTTACACGAACAATTACAGAAAAAAGAAACGGAAAGAAACTGGAGCACCTGCAACAATTAAAACGAAGGAGCGGCTGGAACCAATGAACGGAAAAAAATATTTACAACACCTACTTAATGTCCGCCCTGCTGAATGGAAAGCAGTAACGCTTTTATTCTGGCTGCAGTTTTTCCAGGGCACGGGTATTGCTTTTTTCTTTACGGCTTCCTTTACCGGTTTTCTGAAAAAATTTCCTGCCACGGAACTGGCCTGGGTGATGATTATTTCTTCGCCGCTCATGTTTGTCACCGGCTGGCTGGTCAACAGGTTTGAGCATAAAATAAGTTTGAGCCGGCTGGGCGGCGCCACCATTGTGCTTATGGCCGCCAGTATCCTGCTGTTTCAGCTTTCTGGCATCTGGCTCAGCCAATCCTGGTTTTATTATGGCATGTTTGCATGGTACTATGTATTGTACCTTGCCAGCAATCTTTGTTTCTGGAGCATCGCCTCTACCCTGTATGATGTCAGGCAAAGTAAGCGGCTGTTTGCCGTAATCAGCGCCGGCGATATACCGGCCAAGTTTATCGGCTATACCCTTGCTTACTTTTTTGTAAAAACCATCGGGCCGCTCAATATGCTGTGGCCGGCATTTTTTTTCATGCTTGGTTCGCTGCCTTTTCTTTACCTGATTTCAAAAGCAGGCTTACTGCATCATCATCACCAACATCATAAAAAAAATACAGTGGAGTATTTTTCAGGCAAGGGTTTCAGGGCATTCATCAAACGCTATACACTGAATACTCTTATCCGCCGTACGGCCATACTTACTTTTCTTATCTCCTGCTGTCTTGCCATCATCAATTTTGCTTTTTATACGGAAGTCAAAGAAGGTCGTGATGATAAATCTCTTTCGAATTTCATTATTCTCTTTATGGCCTGTTCGCAACTGGTAGCCCTGCTGCTGAAGCTGTTGTTTACGGGACGCATCGTCACCTCAATGGGTATTAAGAAAGCGCTGTTGATAACGCCGCTGGTGCTGCTTTCGCTGCTGCTCTCCATTATTTTTGGCGAGTACGTGGCGGGGGAAAATATCATTATATTTTACGCTTTCGGGACGGCAGCCATTCTTGTTGAAGTGCTGCGTACTGCAATTAACAACCCGGTTTTTCTGACCATAATGCAGCCATTAAGCCTGGGGGAAAGATCCAAAGCCCATTCGATAGTAAAGGGAATTATGGATCCATTTGCTTTCCTGTTTTCCGGTTTGATGCTTGCGGGCTTTACTTACCTTCAAAACGGGCAAAGCCTCGTAACGCTTTGCTATGTACTGCTGCTGTTTACTGTTTGCTGGATTATCGGCATTGTGCTGGTCAACAAATCGTACAGGTACATGTTGCTGAAAGCTATCAGCAGCCGCTATTTCAGCCAGGAAGATTTCAGGCTTTCGGATGAAGAAATAAGAAAACAAATTGAGAAAAAAATTGAAACGGGCAATGAACTGGAAGTAATCAATATTCTCCAGATGCTGAACACGCAGCTGAGTGATGAAAGCAAAGAACTGATATTCCGGCTGCTCGATCATCCGTCGGATAATGTAAAAACCGAAACTATTTTACTAATTAAAACCCGGAAACTGAAGGGCGCCGAGGAAAAACTCTATCACCTGGCCAGCCATAGCGACAATAAGACGGTACAGTTTCATGCAGTGGAGGCCCTGTGCAGGGAAGAGCATAAGCATCAATACCAGAAACATTTTTCGCATCATCACGATAAGGATGTACAAACGGCTGCGCTGTCGGGTATGCTGATGTGCCCGGAGGAAAAAATAAAAATGCAGGCAGAAAAAATAATTACCGGCCTGGTGCATTCTGGTGATATACAGGACAAGCGGCTGGCGCTGCAGGTGCTTGCAGCTGTAAAAGACCACTATTGTCATCCTGACCATGCGCAGTTTTTCAATGAGAGCGATGATATAAAAAAAGCAGCTTTGAAAGCCATTGGCAAAGCATCTCCTGTTGGTCTGCTCCGGGTAGTGATGCTGCATTTAACAGAACATCCTGCCCTGGTGATGGATGGCTTGCATGCAGCCGGCGATAACGCCATACCCCTGGTTGAATCTTTTATTGATTACAACAGGAATAATATTTACCTGAAAGAAAAACTGATAAACCTGCTGGGCAAAATGAGTGGCGCCAATGCACAGGAAGTATTATTGCGCCTGCTGGAGCGTCATCCGGCCGGGGCCGCACCGGTTGCAAAGGCGCTGTACAGGAGCCGCTATGTGTGTTCACCTGTCATTCAGAAAAAAATGGAAGCCATCGCTTCGGAATATCTTATTTATGGTATTGAACTTTTGTACATGCAGAAACTGATTGGACCCCGCCAGGATGAATACCTGATACTTTTCAATTCGCTGAATATTGAGCTGCTCGAAATTCGCAATGTGCTGCTATGTCTTTTCGGCTGCATGTACGGGCACGACAGGGCCTTCCGCATCCGCCAGGAACTCGATATGAAGAAAAAAGAAAGAATAGCCAATGCCATGGAGGTGATTGAAATGACGGTGAGAAAAGAGCTGGCCATTCCATTTAATACGCTGTACGAGCCCGGCGATACCGAACAGCGTTTTGCCTCGCTGAAAAACCTGCTGCCCCCTTCAGCCGTTCAATATGCCGATGAAATTCTTTCACACATTCTGCAGGAAAAACCTATACCTTATATGGCATGGACAAAGGCCTGTTCGCTTTACATTTCCAAAAAAACCGGCAAACACCTGCTGCCGGAACTTGTAAAAAAGTTTATACATTCAGAAAATGAGCTGCTGAAAGAAACAGCCATTTATACCACCTGAAATTTTTATCTTTAAGTGATGGAACTGAAAAATTCAAACCGCCTGCTGCTCATTGAAAAAGTACTGGTGCTGAAATCGCTCAATATTTTCAAAGACACCCCGGAAAACATACTGGCCGACCTGGCCCCGCTGATGCAGGAAAAAGAATATGAGCAGGGCACCGTTATTTTCAATGAGGGTGAAACCGGCGATTGCATGTACATCATTCACCAGGGCAGCATCCGCATACATAAAGGCAAGACCACGCTGGCAGTTTTGAAAGAGACAGAGGTGTTTGGCGAGCTTTCCCTGCTCGACACTGATACCCGCTCGGCCACAGCCACTGCTGAAACTGACTGTGTACTTTTTAAAATTGACCAGGAACCTTTTTATGAACTGCTCGACGAAAGACCCGAAGTGGCAAAGGGTTTTATCAAAATCCTCTGCCAGCGTCTGCGCATCATGAACGAAAAAACAAAAAGCTACGAAACATAACGGGAGGGTAATAGGAAATATTAAATGTGATTGTCAATCGTACAATGTCAGTAAAGCAAAATACAAAGCCACACTTTTCACTTTTCAAGTTTCGCTTTTCACTACTACCTGCCACAATAAATACCCGGCATAGCTGCCATAGCCTCAGCCCGGTAAATATTCTGCATTATTCACATCATTCATAGTAAGGCTGATGCCGCGGGTAGCAAAACTTTCAATTACCCCCACTGCCTTTTCTATTTTCCGGCTCACCAGCGGTTCTTCATCTTTATTCCATTTGCTTAAAACAAATTCGGCCTGCATACCCCTGGGATAATTATTACCGATGCCGAAGCGCAGCCGGGGATAATCTCTTGTTCCAAGTATAGCCTCTATGCTTCTTAACCCGTTGTGTCCTCCATCGCTGCCGGCGGGGCGCAGCCGCATTTTGGTCAGGGGCAGCGCCACATCATCCGCTACTACCAGCATATTTCCGGGAGCAATTTTTTCTTTTTCCATCCAGTACTTTACGGCATTTCCGCTCAGGTTCATGTAGGTAGTGGGGCAAATGCAGATAAATATTTTTCCCTTCCACTTTACTTCGGCCACATATGCCAGCCGGCCTGTGCGAAAATGACCTTCGTGTTTTTTTACAAAAGCATGCAACACATCAAATCCAATATTGTGGCGTGTGTGAGCATATTCATTGCCCGCATTTCCCAAACCGACAAGCAGAAACTTCATGGTGATGGATTGCTTTTTATTAATAACGGTTTAAAGATAATAACTTCAGTTTTTGAAAGCAGGGTGGCCGCAACAAAAAACCCACATCTTTCGAAGTGGGTTTTCTGTATAAGCTCTGAAATTTATTTTTTTGTTTCTTTCCCTTTTTCCTCTTTGGCAGCAGCAGCGCCGGTTGCAGGTGCGGTTCCCGCTGAAGCAGGTGCCGCGCCGGCCACAGGAGCGGCACCGGCTACGGGTGCAGCAGCTTCTTCCTGCTTCAACTGGCGTGTAAGCACGACGGAAGCAATAGGAATCCGGGGTGAATTCAATATTTCGTAATGTTCTTCCTTCACATCTTCTACCCTAATGTTGCCGTTCAGCTCCAGGTTGCTGATATCAATATCAATATGCTCTTTCAGGTATTGGGGATAGGTTTTCACCTTCAGCGATTTCATTTTAATCACCAGGTGACCGCCTTCTTTTACGCCTTTAGCAGCGCCGTTAAACTTCAGGGGGATATCAGCTACCACTTTTTTACCTTCCACCAGTTCCAGCATGTCCACATGAATTAACCTGTCAGTTACCTTATCAAACTGCAGATCTTTCAGAATACAACGGTAGCCGGTACCGTTCAGTTTAATTTCAGCCTGCTGAAAATCCGGAGTATATACCAGTGGTTTGAATGCAAATACCGGAGCAGCAAAGCTGATCTCCTTTTCACCGCCGTAAATTACACCGGGCACCAGGTCCTGAGAGCGAAGTTGCCGGGTGGCTTTTTTCCCGGTTTCGGTCCTCAGTTGTCCTTCGATTGTAATTGTTTTCATTTTTTTATAACGAGTATTTAGTTACGATGATTTTGATACTTTAAATGCCCCTCTATTGTCCCCCGTACCTTCTCTTTTCACCATTGACCACTCACCTTACTGCTCCTTACGCTGCGAATGCACAAACAGGCTGGTGATGCTTTTATTTTCAAATGCATTGCGGATGGCTACTGCAAACAGATCGGCCACTGAAATTACTTTTATTTTTGAAGTAACCTGTTTCAGCGGGATGGTATCACAAACTACCAGTTCTTCCAGCACACTGTTTTCAATGTTTTCATAAGCATTGCCGCTAAGCACCGGATGGGTTATTAAAGCCCTTACGCTTCGGGCACCTTTATCCAATAAAAGAGCTGCGCTTTTTGCCAGTGTACCACCGGTATCACAGATATCATCAATCACTACCACATCCCTGCCTTCCACATCGCCTATCACCACCATGCTTGCAATTTCATTTGCCCGCTTTCTGTGTTTATCACAAATCACCATTTCAGCTTCAAAGTAGCTGGCAATTTCCCTTATGCGGTTGGCGCTTCCTACATCAGGGGCCGCAAAGGTAAGGTTTTCAAGTCTCAGATTTTCAATGTAAGGGATAAAAACTGCATGGCTGTCGAGGTGGTCAACCGGTATATCAAAATAGCCCTGTATCTGCGGGGCATGAAGGTCCATGGTAATGAGACGGTTGGCCCCGGCTGCCACCAGCATATTTGCTACCAGCTTGCTGCCAATTGCTACACGGGGTTTGTCTTTACGGTCTTGCCGGGCATAGCCGTAGTAGGGAATTACGGCAATAATTTTATATGCTGAGGCCCGCTTTGCCGCATCAATCATCAGCAGCAGCTCCATCAGGTTATCCGAAGGTGCATGGGTGCTCTGCACCAGGAACACAAAATCGCCCCGGATGCTTTCCATAAAAGTGGGGAGAATCTCCCCATCGCTGAACCGCTGAATATTGATTTTTCCAAGCTTGCAGCCGTAACTTCTGCAGATTTGTTCGGCCAGGTATTGTGAACCGGTGCCGGCAAAGATTTTTGCAGTTGACATGGTTTATTGAATGACTCCAGTAAGGTTGAATCTGGTGCGGCGAAGATAATAATTCACCTGCAATTGGGCCGGCGCAGGTAATTTATGTGGAATTTACAAACCAGTTTTATCTGACTACCACCAAGGCGGTTGCCTTTGCAGATATTTCAACAGGCTGTTGGGTTTCTGATGAAGCCTGCCTGGATGAAGTAGTATTGCAACTGTAAAAAAGTGAAGAGCAGATAAAGACCGAGAAGAACAGTGCAACAATATAAACTCCGGCAAAAAATAATACAGGGTGCAGGGCGCCAATGGGGGATACGGATTTTCTTTTCATACTTCCTGGTTTGGTTTTACAAAGGATCGGTTTTAAGAAACTTCCGGGGCAGTACCCTGAAAGTTGTATTTGTGATGCCTAAATTATTTGTTAATCTTGGGGCATGCAAGAGCAGAAGTACTCGATAAAACAATGGGCAAAAGACGACCGGCCAAGAGAAAAACTACTAATGAAAGGTGCACAAAACCTCAGCGACAGTGAACTGCTCGCCATCCTGGTTCAAAACGGCACCAGGCAAAAAACAGCAGTAGATCTGGCAAAGGAAATTCTTAAACTTGGAAAAGACAGCCTCGCCGAACTAGGCAAACTATCAGTAAAAGAATTGATGAAAGTAAAAGGAATTGGTGAAGCCAAGGCCATTACTATTTCGGCAGCGCTTGAACTTGGAAGAAGGAGGCAAAGCACGGCGCCGCTGCAAAAAGCTGTGGTAAGCTCCAGCAAGGAAATTGCTGATTATTTACAGGCAAAATTCCGCGACCTGCGCCACGAAGTGTTTGCTGTAATGTACCTGAACAGGGCCAATAAAGTAAACCACTTTGAAATCGTAAGCGAAGGCGGCATCACCGGCACCGTGGCCGACCCGAGAGTAATTCTGAAAAAAGCACTGGAAGAAGATGCCGTCAACATCATCCTTTGTCACAATCATCCCAGCGGCAGCCTGAAACCCAGCAGGCAGGATGAAGAGCTTACGCGGAAAATAAAAGAAGCCGCCCGGTATTTCGATATCCAGGTAGTTGACCACCTCATTGTCAGCGATGCAGGGTATTACAGCTTTGCGGATGAGGGGTTGTTATGAGTCAATAGTCATGAGTCAATAGTCAATAGTAATTGTATTTTAAAATAAAGCTTTTGTTTATGGGTGATTATCGAACCTTATTTGCATATCAGAAAGCGTTTACTCTTTCAATGAAATTATTCAACCGATCAAAGAAATTCCCCCCTGAAGAAAAATTTGGATTAATGGTACAAATCAGAAATTCTTCAAGGTCAGTTTGTGTCAATATTGTTGAAGCATACAAAAGAAGACGTTACAAAGATTATTATACTTCCAAACTCAATGACGCTGAAACTGAAAATGCAGAAATGCAGGTTTGGCTTGACTTCGCAAGTGCCTGTCAATATATTACTCAAATAGAATATGAAGAATTTAAATATGAAAATGATGAAGTGGCAAAATTGGTATTGTACATGATAAATAATCCTGAAAAATTCAGGTAGCGCATACTATTGACTATTGATTCTCTACTACTGACTAATTACTCACGCCTGTGCTGTCGGCCCGCCAAAATTTATTGGGAACTGTATTTCTTCAATGTCTTTAATGGCGCCGTTAGCAGTTTCGTACCGGGAAATATTTTCAGTCAGTGCTTTCATAAACCGCTTGGCATGCTGCGGGGTAAAGATGATTCTTGACTTTACCTTGCTTTTGGGAGTGCCGGGCATCACGTTTACAAAATCAATCACAAACTCAGCATGTGAATGCGTGATGATGGCGAGGTTGGCATAGCTGCCTTCGGCTACTTCTTCGGAAATCTCGATATTAATCTGGTTGGGTTGTTGTTGCTGTTCCATTGCTCACATATTTTGAGTGTAAAATAAAAAAGACTGCCGTATAAGCAGTCTTTTCACCAATAAAATAATTTTTCATCGTGGCCGCAGGTACACAAAAGTCTGAGTCCACTCCCGGCAATTGGGATCAAAAACACCTGGTACGGCGTAGCTATAACCCCATTTTGCATAAAAAGTTTTACTTGCAGGCTCATAGCGTGAATTGAATCCGGCTGCCATAGTATAAAAAGTAACTGCACCCGGTGCTGCATTTTGAACGGTAACAGCATTAGTGGAAGTGTTTACGGTGTATTCAGGCTCCTGGAGAAGAAAATACGATAAACCTCCGCCTAAAATTGAAGGTGTGCAATAAGCATTGGCTAGCGGCCAGAAAAGCTTTACTTTATTGGCACCGGTTGTACGCATTTCAATATCGGTAGTGCTGCCGGTATACGCCGTATTGAGTGTTGGATGATAGTTCGTCCATGTTAGCCTGTAAACTCCGTCCCATTGATTTTTGGCACTTATTTCAACACCTAACTGGAATTTGGAATCGCTGATTTGTGCATTGGGAGCTTCGGCTATCTGAAATCCCAACCCTACTCTTGTGGTCAGGGAGATGAGTGTGGAAGGATCCAGCATTATCTTTAAAAACTTTTTCCATTCGCCGGGCTGGAAGGTAACAGTCCAGTACTGCCCATCAAAAGGGTTATCGGGATGATTGGTATAAAGATTTCTCGGCAGCTCATTTATTTCTCCGGAACTGGGGTCAGCTATTGCTGCGTTCTGGAGTTTTATTTTTACTACCTGTGCTTTATTTAACTCTGCTGCACTTTTAGCATCTCTTCTCACTTCGAGCACTTCCAGCGTGAGCACACCGGGATTCAGATCAAGGGCAATAGTTTTAAGAGGGTCAACTGCGGCATCTGGTAAATACACCAGCGTTTTTTCAACCGGCGTTACCGGCGGAAATGACTCTTCCCCTTTTTCGCAGGCAATCAGGAATAAAGCCACGCCGGAAAAAAAGAACAGTTGTTGTAAAACTTTTCTCATAATGAATAGTTTTCAGTTAGATGGTGGGAATAAAGTTAAACAAATATTGATTTAAAAAACAAAAGTGGGGTAAAATTACCCCACTTTTTTATAACAGTTAGTGTTGGCTTATTGTTTATCCCACCATATTCTTGCAAACTGAGAATCGGCTTCACCACTTACTGTGTAGAGCTGGGCTACAGCCTGTGTATTGGCAGCATTTAAATCATATTGCGATTGTGCAATTGCCAAGCGGCGGGGAATACCGGTAGTAGTGCCCGGAGCAGGAGTAAGTACGAGGTAATTGTTACCATTACCATTTGCCTCTCTCCAAACATTCCATGCTTCCTGGCCATTGGGGAAAGCCGCAATCCAGCGCTGACGGAAAATTTTTGACATGGCAGAGCCGGCAGCAAGATCCACATCCGTATCGGCCATATAATTATTGAAATTTGTGGCATTATAAACGCCCCACTGACGCCAACCTTGCTCGATGCCATTACGATACATGGTAGCTGCATTTTCACTGGTCCAGCCCATTTGTGCAGCCTGTGCACGGGCCAGGTATACTTGTGATGCGGTTAAAATGTACATCGGCATTGTAGCAGTACGCATGGAGTTGCTGATGATTCTTGCCCAATCAGTATTGGCATTCGCCCAGTTTACAGCATCAGTACGGGTAAGGCCATAAGGAAATCCTTTTACAACACCCGGAGTACTGGATTCTGAACCATAGGCTAAAATCCTTTTATCTGCATTTGTATTCATAAAATCTGACAGTGTCTGGCTAACTGCATAGTCACGCCGCTGCGTAATATTATAATAGGCATAGAAAGGATTGTTGAAATTGCCCCCGGGATATGCCAGTTTTACATCCTCTGTGTAAGATGAAATCAGGCCGGCAGAACTTGCCAGTGCATCCAGTACTTCGGCTTTCCCTTTTGTGGCATCTATTTTTGCCAAACGAACACCCATCATTAAACGGATGGAATTGGCAAATTTCCTCCACATGCTTAGGTCGCCACCAAGCAGAATATCGCCCTGGAAAGAAGCGCCGCCATCAAACTGGGCAATAGCCTCTCTTAGTTCTTTAAACAGATCAGTATAGATTGACTGCTGTTCATCATAAGGAATAGTACCTACAGCTTTTAAAGCCTGCGAGTATGGTACATTGCCCCATGCATCTGTTACAATCAGGAACCACCAGGCTTTCAGAATTCTTGCAATGGCAACCTGGTTGGCATTAGACCCGTAAGGTAATGCTTTAGGTGCTGTTTCTGCGTCGCTGTTGAACTTGATTATATTCTGGCAGTCGTACAAAACACCGGAATAATAACCGCTGAAGTCAGCCTGCACCCTTGCATAACGTGAAGCTTCGGTATACTGTGTTTCCGAATAGATCTGCGAATACAAACCAGGAGTAGCTGACCATACTTCACCGCCCATACTTGCCAGTACATTGGTAAAAAGGGCAGCCGTGATTGGTTCAGCCACAATGCCGGGGTTGAGGTTGGTATCACCAAACTCATTAATCTTCCGTACGCAGCCGGTGCCGGCAACCAGGTAACCGGTTAACAGTGCTAATGAAGTTATTTTTATGAGTTTCATTTTATTTATTTTTTCAGTTTTTAATAAATCAGAAAGTGAGTTTCAAGCTGGCGCCAACTGAACGTACTCCGGGCAATTGGCCATCTTCGCCGAATACTCCGGAAATTTCTGCCGGGTCAAAGTTTTTAGCATCCCTGTGAATAATCCACGGGTTGCGGGCAATTACAGAGAATGTGGCACCCTGAATGTATTTGCTGATGGTGCCGATTTTTTTAACCGGGATACGATAACCTAGACTGGCTTCCCTCACTTTCACAAATGTGAGATCGTGAATGAAAGGTTCGGCAATACGCTGGAAATAGAACTGGTGGAAATAATCCTGTGCTTCAACATAAATATCTACAGGTGTTTTTTCATCCACTGAACTTACACCAACCACATGTACACCACCGCCATCGGCAACAGCATCACGAACATTCTTTCCCCTGTCATTGATGGCAGCTGTTTCATCCAGCAACCCTGAGAAATTGCCCCAGTTTTCTGACAGTGAGAAGAATTTGCCGCCAATCTGGTAGTCAATGCTGAAGTTTAAAACAAAATCCTTATAAGTGAGAGTATTAATCACACCGCCGGTGGTTCCGGGAACAACCGAACCCCATACCTTGCTGGCGTCTGCCACATACAACCCGGATGAAGGATTAATTACCATCAAACCTTCTGAATTACGCTTGATTCCTCCACCCTTTAATTGTCCCCAGTCTTTACCTAATTCCTGGAAGGCACGGGCAAAGCGGGTGCCGAATGCCCCACCGGACAGTAAGATGGATGTCTGGCCACTGAGAATTTCAAGCACCGGGTTTTTAATAATATATCCAAAGGTCTTTGTAATATCCCAGTTAAAGTTTTTGCTCTTCACCGGAGTTGCATTTATCACCAACTCAACACCCTCTCTCTTGAAATGCATAATATTGTCATAAACAGAAGTAAAACCACTTACGCCGCTTACTGCCACATCCAAAGGCTCCCCGTCGTTATCTTCATTATAATAAATGAAGTTGACACCCAGGCGACCCTTCAGGAACCGCAGATCAACACCTGCCTCATACGTTCTGACAGTGCTTCCGGATACACCGGGTGCAACACCACCATTGGGTGTTGTCATCAGGAAATTTCCGCTCCACAAAAACTGTCCTGTGGAGTATCCGAAATTATTACGGTAAGGAGTTAATGGTCTTGGCTTTTTACCCCAACTGCCAAACACTTTACCAAAAGTCAACCAGGGAAGGCTGCTCTTGGTAAACTCACTGAACACAAAGCTGAGGCCGACTGATGGAGAAAACAGGCTGGCATCACTTGTGGGTACGTTGGCCGAATACCAGTCGCTGCGAAACGCAAAAGTTACACTGGCATATTTGTTCCATTCCACATCGCCTGAAGCAAATAATGAATTTACTTTCTCATTTGACCGGAAATTGCCAATACTGGGCTGGCTCTTTGAATTATTGATGGCATAATAGTCAGGTACATTCAAGCCGTTAACCGTTGACATCGAAACTGATTTTTGTTCTATATCCAGCACATTGGCGCCTCCTGTTACATTTACGGCCAGCTTATTTCCGACAAATGAATTATTGTAATTGGCCAATGCCTCATAGTTATATTCACGATAATAGGTTTCGCCTGTGGCGTAGCGTGCCAGCCAACCGGACTGACCTGCACTTTTTTCCAGCGTTGAAGTCGTCTTGTTTTCAAAAAAAGTGGTAATCTGGTTTTTACGTACAGTGGCTTTGACGTTAAAATGATTATTCATTTTATACTGGAAAAAGAAATCGCCAAAGAACCTGTCTCTTGCCTGTAAATTGTCCTGGTTTTGAAAATAAGAATAAAAGTTATACCAGTAGTTACCGATTATATCCTCATATCCTGCAGCTCCATCAGGGTTGGTATAAAGGTTCCATGATGCCAGCGCCCCGAATGGTGACTTCAGGTCTTTTAGTTCCTTCATGATATTCATATCCAGGTTTCGGTGAAACCACTGGTTAAATGAACCTGAAGACTGGTTGGCATATCCATCATCAAATTCACCACGGATTCTTTGTGTTGAGTAGGTAGTATTCACTCCCGTGGTGAAATGATTATTCAGATCAATAGACCCGGTCATAAACAGTGTATGACGAATGGAATTGGAGTTGGGTATAATGCCCTGGATATTCTGGTTGGTATAAGATATCCTGATATTGGAACCAGCGCCAGACTTTGAGAAGGAGGCATTGGTAGTAGTGGTAACCCCTGTATTGTAGAAATCCCTTGCATTGTCAGGTTGAGGCAGCAGTGAGGCTGTCTTAAAGGAATATTTTGTACCCGGAAACCAGGCATACCAGGGAATATATTCCTGGCCGGTCATGCGGGGACCCCAGCTGGCGTCATCCGTATAATCGTGGAAATATTTTCCATTCAATGCCTGCCATTCTGCGGGCTGGCCTGGTTGCCAGTTGTATTGCATCAGTTGATCAGCAGCGCCACCCCCATACAGGTTTTGATATTTAGGTAAAATATAAACCATGTCAGCCGAAACGCTTTGGGTTATTTCAGCGCCTATTCCCTGCCGGGAACCTCTTTTTTTACTGTTGATTACTATGGCGCCTCCTGTTGCTCTTTCGCCAAAGAGTGCAGTAGCATTAGCGCCTTTCAGTACAGTTACATCTTCAACATCATCGGGATTAATATCAAACGAATTCACAATAGTACCATCCACAACAAAAATGGGCCGTACATCAGTCAATGATAACCCGCCCCGGATGCGAAGCGCATCTGAGGAATTTAATTTAGCATTTGACTGGGACAATGTTTGAACACCGGCAATCTTACCCGCTAATGCCTCCACCACGTTTGTCTGTGGAATAATGTTCAGCTGGTCGCTTTTTACAACCTGCGAACTATAGGGCGTAATCCTTTGTGATTTTTTAATGCCAAATGCGGTTGTTACCACCACCTCGGTCAGGTTGCTGCCTGCAGCTGCGGTCAGGCTGATACTTACATTATCAGAAGCACCCACGCTGACTTCCTTATCCTCGAATCCAACTGAACTGATTATTAAAACTGCGCCGGAGGCCACCCCCTTCAGGGTAAATCTTCCATCGGCATCTGCAGTCACACCGGTTTTGGTGCCTTTAATAGTAACAGAGGCAAATGGTATCGGTTTCCCATTCGCGTCTGCCACTACGCCGGAGATAGTCCGGGTCTGGGCGAATACCAGCAATGAGCACAGTATCGCCGTCACAAACAGTGATGCAAATTTTCTCATGTGGAGATTAATTTTGATTAAATAAATGCGTGATTTAGAGTCCTTAATACCTGTTTTCATGAGTAAGAATCATTAAAAAAGACAACACTTTTTAAAAAAAAGCTGCCGCAAGGTAAACAAATTTTTAACAAACAGTCATTAAAATAGCCCACCTGTGTGATTAACTCTATAATTGAATCCGGAGCAAGCAACGTATTTCAGATTTATGAGTGCCTTCAATTTCATCTAAACCCGAGCCGATGCCCTGTCGGCCCCGGTAAACAGTCTGCGACCATTTAATCCAGAAGTTTACCGAAGCTGTCAGCCTGTAGTTTATATTAAAATAATACCTGTAACCTTTGTAAAAGAACGCCGGGATGGAGTAATAATACAGTACATCATTTTCATAGGCATAAATGCGGGAGTTATAGGCATCGGTCTCAAAATACTGAAGCCGCAGATTGCAGCCATAGTTTTTCAGCATCGGGTTGTAAAGTATGTCGAAAAAAGTCAGGAAACCTCTTTCGCTATTCGCACCTCTCTTATCATACCACATCAGCTCTGTACGGGTTCGCATTACGAGGTCAGGATTGAGCCTGATGTTGAGTTGTGTGCGCCAGTTTTGCCGGGGCAGGTAAACAAGCTCATTGGTAACAGATGTATTATCCGGCAGGTTGGCCTGTTTTGTTTCGCTGCGGTAGCGGGTATAAAGTTCCAGTTGCCTGTTTGGGGTATAGGTTATTTGTGCAAAAAAATCTTTTCCGCGGCTGGGCGCATCCACCAGGTATTTAAGCCAGGGAAATTTAAAAATATCCATATAGGCATCCAGCCGCCACGCTGCTGCCGGCCGGATGCTGATGCCGGTAAAAATTCCATTTTCATTGGTGGGATATGTGTTTTCGGTAAATGCATTCCCGTTGATGGATTGAAAAGCGGGACTGATGTTTCTGTAAAAAACTGACAAATCAACCCGCGGATCCACACTCAGCAAAGCACCGTTTACAAAAGCCTTGTTGAAATTTTTATCCGTTGCCGCTTCGCCAAACAGGTGAAAGTTGCGGTAAGTGTAACTGTAATCAATACTGAAATTGCTGTTATTTTTTCCGCTGATGGCATACAGGTTATAGGGCTCCGGTCTTTTATGCACAGGAGCTGAAAAATTAAAATGGATAACATTGACACCAACATGCCAGCCAGCACCTTTATATTTTAAGTTTCCGCCAAAAGCTATTTGCCTTAGTTTATTGCGGTCGGCAATTTCATTTGCTGTCCGGTGATAACCCGAATTGAGAAAAGAAGAAATAAATTCTTCATTGCTCACCGTGTCTGCCACAAAATTGGCGCTGAGTTTTCTGTAAGATACAAATGCAGTGGCCTCTATCTTTCCCTGCTGAACCGTGATGCCGGCGCCGCGGTGAAAATTAAATTCACCGGCTGAGTTGTAGGGCCGCAGTACCGGCGACTGCCGTTTTAGCCCCAGCACATCCACACTTTTTCTGAACGCAAGGCTTTGCCACTGAATCAAACCCTGGCCCATGTTTACAGTGAAGTCGCCAAGCGCCAGCGACTGCACCACACCCATCTTTCTTGCAAAAAAATGAAAGGAGTAAAAATCAAACCCCTTGTTCTGTGCTCCTTTAAAAAACTGCTCGCCGGCATCCTTATCGCCTACCAGGCCGTATTGCAACAGGTTTTTGTACTGGTAGCGGTAACGAAAAAAAATCCGTTGTGGGCTGCCAAGGTATTTTGTACCCGGGGTTGAGTTATCAAACCCTCTTGATTTTTCCAGCACCTGTGAATAACGCAGCAGCAGCGAGTGTTCGCCGCCACGCAAGCGGCTTTTGAAAAGTTCACCAATAACCAGCGATTCCGATACAGTAACAAAAGGTAAAAGTTTTTTAATAGTGGCAACATCCCACGATGGGATTGCCTGCAGCTCGTACATGCTGATAAACTTTCCAAACAGTTTTCTGTACGAAAGAAAATTGGCAACCTGCAATCCGGAAAGAATTTTCAGCTCTTTCAAATCGTTTTCATCCGCCGTATTCAGGTTCAGAGGGCTTTTTCTTAAATGTTCCAGCTGTTGCAGGTAGCTGTCATCTTCCGTTTCGCTTTGGTCGGCATCGGTCAGGTTTTCCAGTTGTTGCTCGGTGGTGGAGGCAGGCACTTCCTGGGCAGAGCCGATGAGGGATGTCATGATAGCTATAGGGAGGGTAATGAATAATATGAGAAAAAACTTTTTCATTTTATTTTTCCCCTTTAGGGGCCAGGGGTAAATTATACAATAGCAGCAGCCCCGGCGTTACACCCAGCTGCGGATGATAACTCGCTGTCACATCGAGCCGGAAATTTTTCAGGTAAAGACCCACGCCGGCATAAAGCATGGAAGTATGGGTGGCTATGCCGCCTCTTGCCATCAGTTGGGGTAAAAATTTATACTGCATGCCGGCATTTATATTCACGGATTGGTTTTCTTCTTTTTCAATTTCTGCGCTTACAAAAAATTTTTCCGAAGCCTCATATCCAAAACCGAAGCTGTAAACTGAAGCCAGTTTTTCATCGGTATTTTTACCAAACTTTCCACCTACGGGGTTGTATGCATGCACGCCTGCATGAAGCCGGTCGGTGAGATGCAGCACAGTACCTATTTCAAAATTGACAGCAGAAGCATTGCCATAACTGCTGATGCGGATGCCGTTGTAATTGAACTGCACTCCCACATCCACTTTCTGCCCCAGCTTTCTTGCATAAGCAAGCCCTATTTGCGTTTCATTGTAATCACTGAAGCCGTAATAACCGGCTTTTAACCCAAAATTTCCCGAGCCGGTGGGCACAGCCACTGCCAACTGGTACAGGCTTAACTCCTCCAGAAGAAATCTTCTTTCGCCATATACGCCGGCCGAAGCATTTTTTATTTGTGCAAGCGTTGCCTGGTTGTTGGTAAAAGAAAAAATATCGGCATGAGTGAGGCTGTAAGCGCCAAGACCGGTATATAACGCTGCAACAGGACGACGAACTGTTTGTCCATTTATTACTAAATGAAAGAAGGCAAATGAAAGGATAAGGAAAGTTTTGGTCAAGCAGGTAATTTTTGTGTAAGATAAAATTTGAATGGTTGCTTACAAAATATTCAAAGGTCGTTTTGGGATGCATAGTGTCCAAGGCTACCTTTGCGCCATGCAAATTTTAGATGGTAAAAAAGTATCGCAGGCAATAAAAGACCAGCTCAAAATAGACGTGGCCCAACTGGCCGCAGAAGGAAAAAAGATTCCGCACCTTGCAGCTATTTTAGTAGGTACTGACGGCGCAAGCGAAACATACGTGGCTTCCAAAGTAAAAGCATGTGAAGAAGCAGGGTTTAAATCAACTCACATCAGGTTTGATGCAGCTATTGGCGAAATCAAACTGCTGAACAAAATCCGCGACCTGAACAATGACCCCGATGTGGATGGCATACTGGTGCAGCTTCCGCTGCCCAAACATATTTCAGATGAAGAAGTGATCAATACAATTGACCCCGACAAGGATGTTGATGGATTTCATCCCGTCAGTGTCGGCCGCATGGTACAGGGCCAGCCTACTTTTATTCCCGCCACACCGCATGGCATACTGCTTATGCTGGAGCATTATAAAATTGATACCACCGGCATGCATGCAGTGGTCATCGGCCGCAGCAATATAGTGGGCAGGCCGATGAGCATTTTGCTGAGTGAAAATAAAAACCCCGGTAATTGTACCGTTACTGTCTGTCATTCCAAAACAAAAAATATTGCTGAATTCTGCCGCAGTGCCGATTTACTTGTGGCTGCAATGGGCCGTCCCGGTTTTGTAACTGCCGATATGGTAAAAGAAGGTGCTATTGTGATTGACGTAGGCATCACCCGTGTGGAAGATGCCACAAAGAAAAGCGGCTACAGGCTGAGAGGTGATGTGGATTATGAAAATGTGGCGCCGAAATGTTCCTGGATTACTCCCGTACCCGGCGGTGTAGGCCCGATGACGATTGCTGCACTGCTGAAAAATACTTTCCGGTCGTGCATGATGAAAAACTAGGGCCCCTCTAAATCTCCCCAAAGGGGAAACTTTCCAGCGCACAAACCACAAGGCCAAAACATCCGGGTGGCTTGGTACCTTTGCATGGAATGAAATCCGAAATTATACCTCCGAAATCAGAAATTACAACATCGCTTCCTGTGATGGAGCACTTCTACACCCTGCAGGGTGAAGGCTATCACCAGGGCAGGGCGGCTTATTTCATTCGCCTCGGCGGCTGCGATGTGGGTTGTGTGTGGTGCGATGTGAAAGACAGCTGGAATGCAGAGAAACACCCGAAGTATGAGGTTCGAAGTTTGAGGTTGGAAGTTGAGAAAACGCCTGCACAAATTGTTGTCATCACGGGTGGCGAACCATTGATGCATGATTTAACTGAATTGACGAAAGAATTACAGGAAGCGGGATATAAAACCCATCTTGAAACTTCCGGAGCACATCCGCTCAGCGGCTCATGGGACTGGATTTGTCTTTCGCCAAAAAAATTTATGGCGCCACTGCCCTCAATCATTCCGCTGGCTCATGAACTGAAAGTGGTTGTTTTCAACAAAAGTGATTTTGCCTGGGCCGAAAAATATGCGGCGCTGGTATCTTCATCATGCAAATTGTATTTGCAACCCGAATGGGACAATGCAGCTAAGATGACGCCGCTGATTACTGATTACATCAAAACTCACCCGAAGTGGGAACTCAGTCTGCAGATACACAAGTATATTAATGTGCCTTGAGAGGAAGGAGACAGGAACCAGAATACAGTAGTCAGTAGTGGTGCGTAAGTGAAAGTTTTTTTTATAAAAAGAATTACAGAAAACCTAAGCTGACAATTCAACAATTTAGCCATTCAGCAATAAAACCATTTAACCATCTAACAATTTAACCATCAAACCATTCAACCACGTATTACGTTAACAATTATTTGCCCGCAAAGGAATAAAAATGAAGTAGTTTCGTTAATGTATTTCAGCAATATTCATGAAAAAGCTTTGGCACATACCGGTGTTTACTCTTTGCTTGTTGCTTATTGCCTTTTTTTCACCCGCCCAAAATTATAATCCTTCGAAAGTAAATCCTAAAGCAAAGCAACTCTATGACCAGGCTATAGCTTACACTCAGGAGGATAATTTCAATAATGCCATCAGCCTGTTTGAACAGGCCATTTACCTCGATTCAAATTATGTGGATGCCTATCTGTCACTGGCTGGTGTTTACGGTCAGCTGAAAAAAAGTGCACTCTCTGTTGAGTATTTTGAAAAAGCTCTCGCCAGGGATTCATTTTACTCCCGGGTGTATAAACTCCCCTATGCCATCAACCTGGCCGGTATAGGAAATTTTGAAAAAGCATTGCAGGTAATCAATGAATATTTGGCAAACCCTAAACTGGGCGATGTAAGCCGCAAGGCGGGTGAGTTCCGCAAGCGTTGTTTTGAATTTGCCGTGCAGTTTGAAAAAAAACATGCAGGCCGCAAATACAATTTTACACCGGTCAATTTGGGCGATAAAATAAACAGCCCCGAATCGGAATATCTTCCTTGTCTTACCATTGACGGCAAAGAATTCTTCTTTACACGCCGTGTCCGCGGCCGCAACGAAGATTTTTTTTCAGCCAAATGGGAAAGTACCGACTGGAAAAAAGCGGCGCCGCTCGGTGGTAATGTAAATACCGACTTCAACGAAGGCGCACAAATGATTTCGCAGGACGGCCAGTGGCTGGTGTTCACCGCCTGCAACCGCAAGGATGGCTACGGGAGCTGCGATATTTATATTTCTTTCCATACCCCGCAGGGATGGAGTGAGGCCGTAAATATTGGAGGAAAAATAAACACTGACCAGTGGGAATCGCAGCCCTGTCTTTCGCCGGATAAACGAGACCTCTATTTTGCCAGCCGCAGACCGGGCGGCTACGGCGGCAGCGATCTTTATGTTTCGCACCTGTTGCCGAATGGCGAATGGACAACACCCGAAAACCTGGGCCCGCAAATAAATACCAGCGGCGATGAAGCCAGCCCCTTTATTCACGCCGATAACCAGACATTGTTTTTTACCTCCAACGGTCTGCAGGGCTATGGCGAGGCCGATTTGTTTTTTTCAAGAAAAGGACCCAAAGGCGATTGGAGTGTGCCGGAAAACCTGGGCTACCCCATCAACACCATACACAGCGAAGGCACCCTGTTCATTGCCGCCGATGCCAAAACAGCTTACTATGCCAGCGACCGCAGCGACAGCCGCGGCGGGCTGGATATTTACAGCTTTGAACTGCCCGAATACATAAGGCCATATAAAACTCTTTGGGTAAAAGGAAGAGTTTACGACAAAAAATCTACCACCGGTTTGCCCTCTGCCGTTGAGCTGATTGATTTGAAAACAAAACAACTGGTTTCAAAAGTACAGACAGATGAAAAAGGCAATTACTTCATTACGCTGCCCGTAGGGAAAGATTATGCTTTCAACGTAAACCGCAAAGGTTACCTTTTTTATTCTGATAATTTTTTCCTTCGTGACCGTTCGCCTGATTCCACCTACGAAAAAAACATTCCGCTGCAGCCGATTGAACCCAATGCATCGGTAGTGCTGAAAAATATTTTCTTTGATACAAATAAATACGAGCTGAAACCGGAATCGGAAGCAGAACTGGATAAGGTCGTGCAGCTGCTGAACGATAACCCCACTTTGAAAATCCAGATTGGCGGTCATACTGATTATGTAGGCACCGATGCAGATAACCTGAAGCTGAGCGACAACAGGGCAAAAGCGGTAGTGACTTATTTAATAAGTAAGAATATTAATCCGGCACGTCTTTCATCAAAAGGATACGGTGAATCGCAGCCCGTGGCAACCAACAGCACCGAAGAAGGCCGGGCTTTGAACCGGCGCACAGAGATGAAAGTCATTAGTCAATAATCCTGAGTAAATAGTTCAGAGTATATTTGAAAGCATTTGGGTTGAACTCTAAACTCTGAACTATTAACTATGAACTCCGAACTCCTCTACCAGCTTGCCCTTACCGAAGTACCGAACATCGGCTGCGTACATGCAAAAATACTTGCCCAGGAGTTTGGTTCGGCAGAAAAAATTTTCAAGGCCAAACAACAGGTGCTGGAAAAAATTGAAGGTATCGGTGAAGTAAGAGCCCGGTCTATCAAATCCTTTCAAGATTTTTCAAAAGCCGAAGAAGAAATCGGGTTTATTGAAAAGTATAAAATCAAACCACTTTTTATCACCGATAAAAATTACCCGCAGCGATTGCTGAACTGTTACGACTCTCCCACCCTGCTTTTTTATAAAGGCGATGCCGACCTGAACGCTTCTAAAATTGCAGCCATCATCGGCACACGTAATCATACTGAGTACGGTAAGCAGGTTACAGAAAAACTAATTAAGGACCTGGCTGCGCAAAACGTAGTTGTCGTCAGCGGCATGGCTTTTGGCATTGATGCGGTGGCACATAAAGCAGCCATTAAAAACAACCTCGTTACAGTGGGTGTGCTGGCTCACGGCCTCGACCAGATTTACCCGCCGGATCATACGCACCTGGCAAAAGACTTGCTGAAACATGGCGGCGGGCTGCTTACCGAATTCCGGAGCAAAATAAAACCCGATAAACATAATTTTCCTACACGCAACCGGATTGTTGCCGGCATGGCTGATGCTACCATCGTTATTGAAACCGGCATCAAAGGCGGCAGCATGATAACTGCGGAGCTGGCCAATGGTTATAACAAAGATGTGTTTGCCGTGCCGGGAAAAGTAAACGACAATAAAAGCGCCGGCTGCAATTTTCTAATAAAATCCAACAAAGCCATGTTGCTTACCGATGCACAGGAACTGGTGGAAGTGATGGGATGGGAGGAAAAAAGCCGGAAGTCAGAAGTCAGAAAACAGAGGGAAATTTTCATTGAACTTTCAAATGATGAAAGAGTGATCGTGGACATCCTGAAAGAAAAAGAACTGGTGCATATTGATGAACTCAATTTGCGCAGCGGCATCAGCAGCAGCGCCATGGCGGCAGCTATTCTTAACCTTGAACTGCAGGGCGTAGTTTCTACTTTGCCAGGCAAGCTTTACAAAATGAACTGAAGATTACTGTTTTATTTTATCCAATTCAGCTGTCAGATTGGTAACACCGCTTTTGAGCTTTACATTTTTCAGTTGCCCATCGGTGATCTCAATAATTTTGTCTTCACTGTTTTTTGCCGTACCGGAAAATGTACCGCTGATTACTCCGCGAATGGTATCCACTTCGGTAATGATGAAACTGCCGCTCGTAAACGAATAGCTGTCCATGATTTTATTATAATCGGGAGTGTACATGCCGTGGGAATTGGTCAGCATACCGCTTTCCTGCAGGTTGTAAGTTCCCGGCACCGATCCGTTCAGGTTTACATTGATGGTTCTTTTATCCATATGCATATTACTCACAATATTCAGCCAGGGAACTGCTGTGTTTTCATTCCACAGGAAACGTTGTACTAACCATCCGGCGGTATTTACCGTTTGCCCGTCTGCTGTAAAAGTAATGTTGACTTCTCCCTGCGCCGGCTTTTCAGTTTTAGGCTGCGCGGCTGCTGGTGCTGATTTTTGTCCATCCTGATTATCCTCGCTGCCGCCGCAGGAAATCAGAATTACTGATGCAATACCGTAAAAAATTAATTTTTGCATAAAATAAAATTTGAATCAATATAAGGAAAGGTGTGAATTCTGAAAATGACATTGCGCATCTGGTAAAAACCTGACCAGCGCTGCATGGTGGGTACGGGCAGGTGTCGCCACGGATGCTCTTAGCAGAATTTCAGATTCAGCAATTAAAAGCGGAAAATAACTTTTTCATTCAGGTGGTATTGGTTGAACAGGGCGTTCAAAGGCAGAAACTAATCATGCAGCTTTCAAACAGGCATATGACAATAAAAAAAATATTCTGCCATCAATAAGATTTCACGCAAAGACGCAAAGGTGCAAAGAACAGACCAGTTAAACTTGACGATTTGATTTCTTTGCAGCTTTGCGTGAAATAAAAAAGCTGAATAGCGTACAGAAAGTACAAGGGTTACTGACGCTTCGGTCGGGTCTGACGACTCTGACGAGTATCAGACTCCGTCTGAGATGCCGATATTTATCGTCGGCGTACGACGCAAGAGAAGCCAAATAGAATCACAACGCCGATTACTAAATTTCATTTCAACACTCAGGAAAATATTTACTCCCCTTTAGGGGTTGGGGGTTTCTCCCCTATCTTTGCACATGGCAACAATAAATAACCCCGCACAACCACCCATTTCCCAAAAATTTTTCGGCGAAGGACTGACGTTTGACGATGTGCTGCTGCTGCCCGGCTACAGCCAGGTGCTGCCGCGTGATGTGGACATCAGCACCCGCCTCACAAGGGAAATAACACTAAACATTCCGATGCTCTCCGCAGCCATGGATACGGTGACGGAAGCCACGCTGGCCATTGCGCTGGCAAGAGAAGGTGGCCTCGGCATTTTGCACAAAAACATGGGCATTGAAGAACAGGCGGCACAGGTGCGGAAAGTAAAAAGAAGTGAAAGCGGATTGATACTCGACCCCATCACCCTGCAGGCCAATGCCACCATCGGTGATGCGCTGCGGCTGATGAAGGAAAATAAAATCGGCGGCATCCCTATCGTGGATAAATCCGGCAAACTGGTGGGCATTCTTACCAACCGCGACCTCCGGTTTGAAGACAACGCAAAAAGGAAAGTGAGTGAAGTGATGACCAAAGAAAATCTCTTTACTGCACCCGAAGGCACCGACCTTAAAAAAGCGGAACAGCTTTTCAAAAAAACAAAAGTGGAAAAGCTGCCGATTATTGACAAGCGGGGAAAGCTGAAAGGTCTTTTTACCTACAGCGATATTCTGAAACTGAAAAGTCATCCCAATGCAGTGAAAGATTCATTCGGCCGGTTGCTGGTCGGCGCCGGTGTGGGTATTACAAGAGATTTGATGGATCGTGTGGCTGCACTGCAGCAGGTGGGTGCGGATGTGGTTTGCCTTGACAGTGCCCACGGTCACAGCAAAGGAGTGATTAGTGCATTGAAGGAAGTAAAGAAAAATTTCAAGGGGCTGAATGTGATTGCCGGCAATGCCGGCACGGCAGCCGGGGCAAAAGCATTGGTTGAGGCCGGTGCTGATGCAGTGAAAGTTGGTATAGGTCCCGGTTCTATTTGTACTACCCGTATTGTGGCCGGAGCCGGTGTGCCGCAGCTTACTGCTGTGATGGAGGCCTGGTCTTTTTTAAAGCAAAAAAATATTCCGCTTATAGCTGATGGCGGCATACGCTACACCGGCGATATGGTGAAAGCATTAGCGGCTGGTGCTGATTGTGTAATGATGGGCAGTGTGTTTGCCGGCACGGAAGAAAGCCCCGGTGAAACGATTATTTATGAAGGAAGAAAATTCAAAGAGTACCGCGGCATGGGCTCGCTGGGCGCCATGAGTACCGGCAGCAGCGACCGCTATTTCCAGGATGTGGAAGATGATATAAAGAAATTTGTACCCGAAGGCATTGAAGGCCGGGTAGCGTACAAAGGTTTTCTGAAAGAAGTGGTGTACCAGTTTACCGGTGGTCTTCGTGCGGGCATGGGCTATTGCGGTGCGAAAAATATTGAGGAGCTTAAGAACTCCACTTTTATACGCATCACCAATGCAGGCATGAAAGAAAGTCATCCCCACGATGTGGAAGTGACGAGAGAAGCGCCGAATTACAGCAGGGGGTAAAAGCCAAGCCCCCTGTCCCCCTAAAGGGGAGACTTAGGTTTCATTATACTTCTGCATCTGCCCGTTTGCCTTCGCGGAAATTCTGGCGAAAGCAGGCCTTACAAAAATCGGAAAGGTAAGTTGCACATACATCCTGTTCAATGATGAGCTATCTATAAATTTCTCTGCAACTTCCGCGTTTCCATGGCTAATAGTTGATTGTTTATCCGCCGGCATTATATTCCTTATTTATAAAATAAAGCCCGGTAACCCGGGTAAACTTTAAGCTTCATGCTCTATTTTTACACCTGAAATTTTATTCGATGAAAATATACTTTTTAATATTCTCCCTGCTTAATTGATTTATTAGTTACGCACAAATAATGGCCACTACTGATGACGGCAAGCGGGTTGTATTGCATAATAATGGCAAATGGGAATATAAGAATGATGATACAACTGCAGTATCTGCAGAAATAAAATATTATACAAAACCTGAAACAGCCAAAACACTGCTGAAATCAGAAAAAAATAATTTCGCCATCTGGTTCGATTCAAAAAAATGGAAAAAATCAAAAGAGATGGACAACGAGGATGCGGAATTTGAACTGAAACTCTTCAATGGCGACGGGTATGCCATAGTGATAACCGAAAGAATTGAAATAGATATCGAGAACTTCAAAGAAATTGCCCTGGAAAATGCCCGTGATGCCGCTCCCGATATTGTTATTGAAAAAGAAGAAAACCGCATAGTGAACGGACAAAAAATAAAATTCCTTCAGATGGGCGGCTCAGCCATGGGTATTAAACTGGTATACGTGGGCTACTACAGTTCAAATGAATCCGGTACTATACAGCTGATTTGTTATACCGGTAAAAACCTGCTGAAAAATTATCTTAAAGATTTTGAAGACCTCATGAACGGGCTGGTTGTGATGCCTGAGGGGGAAAAACAGTAAACTATTTTTCCGGCATTCTCTATCATTTACAGCTTCACCTTTTCTTAAAAACCGCCTGGCGGTAATAATCAGTTATATTTACAAAAACATTTTCTTTGTGAGGCGCTTTGTTTTTGCACTTTTACTTTTTACGTTTTACTTTTCCTCAGCACAATCAGAACGCTGCCCCCTCCGCATCAGCCTGCTTACCTGCACACCGGGGCAGGAACTGTATTCCACCTTTGGGCACAGCGCCTTTAGAGTAGTTGACAGTTCATCAAACACTGATCTTGTTTTCAATTACGGCACGTTTGATTTTTATGACCCCAAATTTTACCAGAAGTTCATCAAGGGCCGGTTGCTGTACTTTGTTTCGGTGGATTCGCTGCCGGGTTTTTTGTGGGAGTACCAGTATTACAAACGCGGTGTGACCGAACAGGTGATGGATATCAACTGCGAAGAAAAACAAAAGCTTGTAGCAGCACTGTATGAAAACGCAAAAGAAGAAAATAAATATTACCATTACGATTTCAACTACGACAACTGCACCACCCGGCTGCGTGATATACTGGAAAAAACCACGGGCAAAGAACTTAAAACAAAAAATATTTTACCACATACCCACACCACTTTCCGCCACCTGATACATGATTACCTCAACCGCGGAGGACAGCAGTGGAGCAAGCTGGGTATTGATATTCTTTTGGGAAGCCCTCTGGATAAAAAAATCAGCAACCGGGAGGCGATGTTTCTGCCCGACTACCTGATGTATGCGTTTGACAGCTCCACGCTGAACAGCCACCCGCTGGTGGCGGAGAAAAAAATATTGCTGAACGAGTTTGAAGCGTACAAAACAAAAAGCTTCATCACTCCCCTTTTTGTCTTTGGCATTTTATTCCTGCTTATTACTGCAGCAAGTATAATTAAAGGCAATCAGCGGAAGCTACCCTTTTTGATTTTTGACTTTTTACTTTTTACTATACTGGGCTTACTCGGCGTGTTGCTGCTGTTCATGTGGTTTGCCACCGATCATGCCATGTGCCGCGATAATTACAACCTGCTGTGGGCATTTCCCCTTCATCTGCCGGTTTCATTTTTCCTGTTCAGTAAAAAACAACGGTTGTGCAGTTATTTCCGGTTTATCTTTTTTTATTCAATTGCCTTAATCGTAGCCTGGCTTTTTTTACCCCAACAACTCAATACAGCCCTGCTGCCGGTTGTGGGAATAATTTTAATAAGGAGTTTTTATTTAAGTAAAAAGATTGCCGCAGAAACACTGAAAACCGTTACTTAAAAAGCATTCGTTAATTATTCAATATCTGTGCCTCAGTGCTTCAGTGGCTATATTCATGCTGAAAGAAATATTATATCAAAACAAAAAAATCTCTTACCGCAGCACCGGCAGCGGCAAACCGCTTGTGCTGATTCATGGTTTTGGCGAAACCGGTGATGTATGGCGACTGCAGGAAAATTTCTTAAAGAACAAATATCATCTCATCATTCCTGACCTGCCCGGCTCCGGGAAATCAGAAATGATTGAAGACATGAGCATGGAGGGGATGGCTGATGTAATAAAGGCCATTGTTGATACGGTGTTTCCAAAAGCCTCCCCCTTCAGGGGGAGGTTGGTGGGGGTTGGCCACAGCATGGGCGGCTACATCACACTTGCCTTTGCTGAAAAATATCCTGAGTATTTGTCTGCATTCGGCTTGTTCCATTCCACTGCTTTTGCAGACAGTGGTGAAAAAAAAGAAATTCGCAGAAAAGGCATTGAGTTTATCCACCGGCATGGCGCTTTTGAATTTCTGCAAACTACCACACCCAATCTTTTCTCTCCAAATTCCAAATCAGAAATTCAAAATTCTATTAATGAATTCATTGAATCGCTGAAAGATTTTTCTGCCGATGCCCTCATTGCTTACTACCAGGCCATGATACAGCGCCCCGACCGGACTGCAGTTTTAAAAAACAGTAAAATCCCCATATTATTCATCGCCGGAGAATATGATAATGCTGTGCCGCTTAATGACAGCCTGAAGCAGTGTCATCTGCCGGAAAAATGCTACTTTCACGTCCTCAAAAAATCCGGCCATATGGGAATGCTTGAGCAACCTGGGGACGCCAACCGGATTCTGGACGAATTTTTGCAGGATACATGAAACCCTTTCTACGTGAGTAAATTGACGAAATACTTTTCGGGCTGCTTTATTGTTTTTGTTTTTGCATTACCCTCGAAAGCCAACCATATTTCCGGCGGTGAGATGTATTATACACTGGTGAGCCAGTCGGGAAATAATTACACATATCAAATAACCCTGAAGCTTTTCAGGGATGTTGCAAGTACAGGCCCTGCTCTTGAACCATCGCAGAATATAGGCATCTATGAAAAAATCACCAATTCACTGATCTGGAGTAGTACGATAGGCATGTCCTCTCAGTACAATCTTACGCTTGGCACACCCAATCCCTGCATCATTGCGCCACCACAGGTTTCATTTACCATTGCATTATATACTTTCCAGGTGACGCTGCCCGGCTCACAATTTGGATATACTATTTCTTTTCAACGCTGCTGCAGGCTCGGAGGCATTACCAACCTGGTACCGCCATCAAATTCCTATGGCGCCACTTACACCGCCGAAATTCCGGGATGGGAACCGGTGACTTCGGCGCCCGCCAACAACAGTGCAAGATTTGTGGGAAGCGATACGGTAATTATATGTTCAGGTTACCCTTTTCAATACAGCTTTAATGCCACTGACACAGATGGAGATTCCCTGACCTATAATTTTTGTGATGCCTATACCAGCCCCGGTAATCCCAACGCTCCCAACCCGCCATTTGCACCGCCATATAGTCCCTTGAGCTACATAGCACCCTACAGCGGTGCAAATCCTATGGGTAACCTGGTAAACATTAACACGGCTACAGGCTTAATAAGCGGCACAGCACCTACTGCGGGTCTGTATGTAGTTACTGTTTGTGTTAATGAATATCGCAATGGCACCCTGATAGCTACACAAAGAAAAGATCTTCACATCCGCGTTTCCGATTGTCAGCTTGCTACCGTCACCCTTGAACCCAATGGCTATATTAATTGCAACGACTTTACCGTATCGTTCAGCAACCTTACGCCCAGCCCGTTGATTAATTCTTATTTCTGGGATTTTGGCGATCTGTCCACGCTGGCCGATACATCCAACCTGCCATCGCCGTCTTACACGTATCCCGACACAGGTGTTTATTATGTAAAAGTGGTGGCCAACCGTAATCAACCTTGTTCTGATTCCACCACGGCACCGGTAAGAGTATTCCCGGGATTTTTTCCTGCGTTCACATTCCAGGGCTCCTGTGTGAATGCACCGGTTCAGTTTACCGACCTGACCACAACTGTTCATGGCTATATTAATTTCTGGCGATGGGATTTTGGCGTGCCTGCTCTTACCAACGATACTTCCAATTTGCAGAATCCGATTTACACCTACACAAATACCGGCAGCTACACTGCCGAGTTTATTGTGGGAAGCAATAAAGGCTGCCGCGATACTATTTATCAATCGGTGAATGTGATTGATAAACCGCCCATCACTCTTGCTTTCCGCGACACGCTTATCTGCAGCATAGATACACTTCAATTGCAGGCCAGTGGTAATGGTGCATTTTTATGGACACCTAACTACAATATCATTAATGCCACATCGGCGGCGCCGCTTGTTTACCCCAAAACAAATACCTGGTACCGGGTGGAGTTGAATGATAACGGCTGCCGCAACCAGGATTCGGTGCGTATTCGTGTGGTGGATTTTGTTACGCTGAATGTAAGCAACGACACCTCCATCTGCACCAGTGACCAGGTGCAACTGAATGCAAACACCGACGGTTTGCAATACGTTTGGAGCCCGGCCGGATCTTTGAACAATCCGAATATTCTGAACCCGGTGGCTACACCCGCCGCCACCACTACTTACCAGGTTGTGTCAAGAATAGGTGGTTGTTCTGCCACTGAAACAATAACAGTAACCGTGGTTCCCCGCCCGTTTGTAAATGCAGGGGCTGATACAATGATTTGCTTCAATACACCTGCACAACTGAATGCACAAATGGGCGGCACATCATTCACCTGGTTGCCGGCATCATCGCTGAGCAATGTGAATGTGCTTAACCCCGTAGCCAATCCACCGGCAACAACTTCTTATATTCTGACAGTTACTGATAATACTTCCGGCTGCCCCAAACCATCAATGGATACGGTGGTGGTTACAGTTTTGCCGAAAGTAAATGCATTTGCCGGCAATGATACCACCATCATTGCAGGGCTACCGCTGCAGCTGAGAGCCACTGGCGGGGTAAGTTATATATGGTCTCCGGCAATTGGATTGAATAATCCAAACATTGCAGGGCCGGTCGCCATGCTCGACGGCAACCCGGACGTGATTACTTACACAGTAACTATTCGTGACCAGGCTGGCTGTGTGGATACTGCAAGCATCACAGTCACTATATTTAAAACCGGGCCCGAAATTTTTGTACCCACTGGTTTTACACCCAATGGTGACGGACGTAACGATGTGTTCCGGCCGATTTATGTTGGTATGCAAACGATAGATTACTTCCGTGTTTACAACCGCTGGGGCCAGCTTGTGTACAGTAATAACCTGAACGATGGCCGGGGTTGGGATGGGAAAATCGGCGGTACCAAGCAGAATTCAGGGTCTTACATCTGGATGGTAAGAGCCACTGATATACTGGGTAAAGTCCATTTCAAACGCGGAACGGTTGTTTTGATTCGCTGATAATTCAGTTGCCTGTTAGATTTTTTCTGCCAAATATTTTTCTTTTTGCACAAACAACTTTCCCTGTGCAGCAGTCGTTTCTGTAACATCGTCTTTTAGCGAATTATCAACATCAGGAATCGCAATCAATACCGCAAAAAAATAGTAATTTCAGAACCGGATTCCGGAAAAGTTTTTGTAGTAAAGAAAAGTACATCCGGCCCGTCACTCTGCATGAAAAAACTATTCTTCATACTCCTTCTTCTGCCGGCAACAACTTTGTTTGCAAGGCATATTGCAGGCGGTGAAATTTTTCATGAGTATCTGGGTCCGGGCTCAACAGCCAATACAAGTATTTATAAAATCACATTACGCCTTTTCAGAGACTGCCAGTCAACCGGCGCCCAGCTTGATCCCACTATTTACATCGGCATTTTCGATAAGTTTTCCAATGCAGAAGTTGCCGGTTCACCGTTTGCTGTTGCTCTCGATCATATTGATGTGATTCAGAAAAGCGGCAATATTCCCTGCATTATCAACCCCCCGATAGTATGCTACCAGGTGGGATTTTATTTTTTAACTGTACAACTCCCAAATAATTCAGCGGGCTATTGGGTTTCGTTTCAGCGTTGTTGCCGTGTTGACAATATCACCAATTTATCAGTAGCAGTTGGTGTTGGGGCTACTTATCTCGGCAGCATTGCCGGCACCAGCACACTGGGTCCCGGTGGTCACAATTCAAGCCCGCAGTTTTATGTGAGAGATACGG
>CAZDUO010000001.1:39219-122503 GCA_964508655.1 uncultured Chitinophaga sp.
GGCGCTGGTTTGTCACAACCGCAATTTCACACTTGACTTCAGCGCTTTTGATCCCGATGGCGATGTGCTCACTTATGAATTCTGTGAAGCATACGACGGGGGAAGCACCGGCAGCCCGGTGGTTACCAATCCGCCACCGCCACCATATGCCGTGGTTCCCTATGGTGGTATTTATTTTCCTTCTTCACCATTAGGCCCTACAGTCAGCATCAACCCGGCCACGGGTATCATATCAGGATTGGCGCCGGCTACCGTCGGTTCTTTTGTTATTGCTGTATGTGTTACCGAGTGGCGAAACGGGCAAATCATCAATACACACCGCAAAGATTTTATTTTGAAAATAGCCGACTGCGATTTTGTGGCTGCCGAGCTTCCTATTTCTGCCACTCATTGCGATGACTTTACTACTCATTTTGAAAACCTCACCCCTTCTTCATTGATTTATGCATGGCATTGGGATTTCGGCGTACCGGGCATGACAAGTGATACATCCAACCTACCGGCGCCTGATTTTACTTATCCCGACACCGGGGTGTACACTATTAAACTTGTGGTTAATCCCGGCGATCAATGTTCCGATTCAGCAACCATGCAATTGGGTATTTATCCCGGCTTTTTCCCTGACTTTAGTTCTTCAGGCATTTGTGTGAATAAACCAACCTTCTTTACCGATGCCACTACCACCGTATATGGAGTGGTAAACAGCTGGCGATGGGATTTTGGCGAGTCAACAGCCACCAATGACACATCACGATTACAAAATCCCGTTTATACTTATCCTGCTATTGGGTTAAAAACAGTGCAGCTGGTTGTGCAGAGCAGCAAAGGGTGCATTGATACCGTCACCCGTGATATTACAATTATAGATAAACCTCCTATTACCCTTCCCTTCCGCGACACGCTGATATGTAATATTGATACATTGCAATTAGTCGCTTCGGGTACGGGTGTATTTTCATGGACACCTAATTACAATATTCTGCTGGCGAATACAGCCACACCGCTTGTTTATCCTAAATTGACTACCTGGTACAGGGTGCAGCTCGATGATAATGGCTGTATAAATACAGATTCAATCAGGGTAAGAGTAGTAAGCCAGGTGACGCTGAATGCAAGACCGGATACTACTTTCTGCCGCGGCGATGGGGTGCAGCTTGGTGCCGTCACAGATGGATTACAATTTACCTGGTCACCCAACCTGAACCTGAGCAATCCGAATATCCTGAACCCGATTGCCAATCCGCCTACAACTACAACTTACCAGCTGACGGCAAGAATAGGAAATTGTTCTGCCACGGATGATGTAACTGTGTTTGTAGTTCCCTACCCGTTTGTAAATGCAGGAAATGATGTGACGACCTGTTACAATACACCTGTACAATTGAACGGAACGGTGATTGCTTCCAATTTTTACTGGCGGCCGCAGGGTACTTTGAACAATCCGAATATTCTTAATCCGATTGCCCAGCCGCTCATTACTACCCGGTATGTGCTCACTGCTACCGACACGCTGGGCTGCCCCAAACCTGGCTATGATACTGTGCTGGTAACCGTGCTTCCGAAAGTGCAGGCTACTGCAGGCAGGGATACAGCCATAGTAGCCGGACAACCATTACAATTGACAGCAAGCGGAGGCGAATCGTATTTATGGGTTCCATCTTTTGGCCTTAACAATGTGACCGTGGCAAATCCAATTGCCACACTGAACGGTAACCCCGACAGCATACGCTACAAAGTATATGTTCGCAATGTGCTGGGCTGTGTGGATTCGGCCACCGTGCTGGTAAAAGTTTTCAGAACCAATCCGCAGGTTTTTGTGCCAACAGGTTTCACTCCAAACGGCGACGGATTGAACGATGTACTTAAACCCATCGGAGTGGGTATTGACCGTATTGAATATTTCAGGGTGTACAACCGCTGGGGCCAGCTTGTTTTCAGCACCACCATTAACGGCCGCGGCTGGGATGGAAAAATCGGCGGCAAACCGCAAACCACCAATACATTTGTGTGGCTGGTAAAAGCAATTGACTACACAGGCAAATCAGTTTTTGCCAAAGGCACTGCTACACTTATCCGGTAAATTTCATTTTGGAATCCTCGTAATATCGTAAACAGATTTTAGATTTGAGTCTGGAATTAAAATATCCGACAAGAATATTTGAGAACTGAAATCTAAAATCTGAAATCTAAAATCAGTTTTTACCCGATGCCAAAGATTGCTTTTATCACCGGCGCCGGTTCAGGTTTCGGAAAAGCCTGCGCCGAAAAATTTGCTTCACATGGTTACGACCTTATCCTGAATGGCAGGCGTGAAGAAAGGCTGCTGACAGTAAAAGAAAACATCGAAGGAAAATACAATACCGCCATCCTGCTTTCAGTATTTGATGTGCGGAACAGAGGAGATGTTTTTTCTGCCATTGATAAAATCCCTTCCGGCTGGCAGCATGTGGATGTGCTTATCAACAATGCCGGCCTTGCCCTCGGTCGTGATTATTTTGATGAAGCCGGCCTTGACGACTGGGACACGATGATTGACACCAACCTGAAAGGATTACTCTATGTGACAAAAGCATTGTTGCCAATGCTCCGAAAAAGTTCACAGCCTCATATCATCAATCTCGGCTCCACGGCAGCAAAAGAAGTGTATGAAAAAGGAAATGTGTATTGCGCTTCAAAAGCTGCGGTGGATGCCGTATCGCAATCCATGCGGATTGATTTGCTGCGCCAGGGAATAAAGGTTACAGCCATTCATCCCGGCGCCGCCGAAACGGAGTTCTCCATCGTCAGGTTTAAAGGCGATGAAGCTATTGCCAAAAAAGTGTACCAGGGTCTTCAACCACTCACAGCCGATGATGTGGCCGATGTTATTTATTACTGCACCTCTTTGCCACCTCATGTTTGCATCAACGACCTGGTAATTACCTGCACACAACAAGCAAATAATTTCTATTTCAACCGCCGGTAGATTGACACCAGTCAACATTTCCACAACCCCTTGACATAGACTCGTAATTTTACGATTATTGTCGTTCCTTCCCGGAAACTACCAATGTCTTTTCCCAAATCCACTATTTAAGACCACCGTACTACACCTAAGAACTTGTACCTGAAAGGAAAAATTGTATTTAAAAAATTCAGAACTCAACATCCTTGCGTCTAATTTTATGGCATTACAGTTTCCATATCATCTGAGATCCCTTATGAAAAACCCGTACCTGCTGATACCCGCTTTTATACTGGCCTCATTCACGGCCTCTTCACAATCCAACGTAATCAAAGTACAATCATGCAGCGATGAACTGATAAAACATCAGGTGGACAGTTTGAAAAAATTATTTTCCGACGATGGCTTTATCCTGCTGAAAGAAGCCTCCATCAGCATGGAAAGCGAATATGAAATGCCGGTCATTGTGCCGCTGAACCAGGGCAGTCTTTACCAGTTTGTCTTCATCGGCGATTACAGCAGCCGCCTGTATGAAGTACGCATGTACGACTGGAATGAAAAACAGGTGGTGTTCAAACAAAACCGATGGGGCGATGTGGACGGCAATGTCATCTCCTACGCTTACCAACCCCGCTTCTCCGAATTTCACATGATGAAACCTGTGCAGGTAAACAGGGAAAAAAAGAAAGGCCTGTGCGGGTATGTGATGATGTTTAAGAAAGTGAAGTAACCATGATTTGCAGGATTGAAAAGATTAAAAAAGAAACCAGGAAAATCTAAATCTTTATTTATTCTTTTTTATCTGAATCTTGAGCGATTCAGATTTTTTCGGATTCTTGATCAAATAAAAAATTATAAAAGTGAAGCTTTGTTATTAATCATTCTCTTGAATTGAAGACTTGGGGCACCGAAGTTTATAAGCAATCCTATTTCTATTCCACTTGCTTCCAGGTAATTTTTTGCCTGGTTAATATTCCCATCGGTCAATTCTGTTAATGCTTTTATTTCAACAGGGATTATTTTATCTACCAAAAAGTCAACCCGCCTTAAGCCGATATATTCGCCCTTGTAATGAATTTTGATTTCATATTCATCCTCAAAGACAATACCCCTTAATTTAAACTCAACCGCCATTGCCCGGTGATAAAAATATTCCGGGTAGCCCGGTCCAAGTTTCCTGTGTACCTCCATTGCATAAGCAATTATCTTATACGTTACATCTTCATATTTCATTTCAATCAGGATAAATTTTAAATGACTGGCGCCGTGTCCAAATTTCCTCAAATATCTTTTTAATCCGGGAAATCCTGGTTTTCTTATTGCGCCAGCGAAATCCTCAGATTCAGCCCTCCCCTTGTATTGGTTATTGGCGCAGTAGTAGCCACTTTAGGAATGTTGCGGGTTTGTTCGAAATAAAGTGATGCACGGATGCGGCTGTTCACCACATAATCTATAGTGGGGTTGATGCGTATAACCTTTTGCCCGCTGGTAGGTATAGCGCTCAGCTGGTCGAGCTTGAAATTGGCAGTAGCATCATCCCTTATACTGAAGTCAAATTTGAATGTGATGTCATTGTCGAGTTTCATTTTGCCAATCTTCTTTATCAGCGGCACCCCTTTCATTCTCCAGTCGGCGCCGATGGTTAATTCTGTCGAACGGTTTTCAGCCAACTGGTAATCCACAAGGCTTAAACTCAGCTGTCTGGTTTTTCGATATTCCACTCTTGTAGTAAGCTGGTTGGTGAAAGTCATATCCAGTGAAAACAGCGGGCTGAATTCTTCGCTGATGGTTAAATTCGGAATAAAGAAATAAGGCACATAATTACCCGTCAGGGTATCAATGAACGAAGGAAATCCATAACGGAACGGATCCTGGAAGAAAAGTGCCGAGTTGAAACTGTTCATGCTTAATGTGCTTCGGTAACCGTGTCGTATCGTAACATTGGTGAATATTTTTTCCAGTCCCTTCACTCTGCTGAGTCCGCTGTACGTAACATTCCAGTTAGGTTTCGCTTTCAAACCGCTGAACGGGTTTGCTCTCAATTTGGGATTCGAATTTTTTACCAGCGCAACACTTAACGGGTCTTTATTGGTGTATGCAGCTATAAACGAAGGAATAATTACATCCTGCGCATAGCGGCCATAACCCTGGAAGTATCCATCCGCACCCGGCGTGGGGTTCGGCCCGTTATATTTATTCAGGTTGCCAAGCTTTTCAGAAAGCAGAATTCTGTTTGCTTCAAACTGCTTGAATGTTTCTGAAACCACATTGGGGTCAAATTTTTTAAACAGGGTCTGAAACGAAATATAACTGATGCTGAAGCTGCCCAGCGCATACGGATTCAGCCGGGTGAGCGGGCCGGTGCCTGTGCCGCTGGTGTCTTTGAAAAGCTCTGAGTAGTTTTTATTAAATGACTTGTCAAGATTCAAATCAATATTAAAATCGCGGAGCGGTGTAACCTGCCCAGTGATATTGAGCCGTTGATCGTAACGCTGCTGAATCAGGGTATTAAAAATGGGGTCGTGGCTCAGCAATCCTTTCAGTCCTTTTTCATTTATCCAGCTGGTATCGGGCTGATAACCGAGTATAAATCCAAATCCCGGCTGCATGCTCTTCCAGTTTTGACCCAGCACTCTTGTGCTGTCAAGATAACCGGGCAGATTTGTACCCGAATTTTCGGAATACTGCACCCCGATTCTTTTCAGTGAAGTCAGCAGCTTTGCCACTGCCTTTACACCACTGCTTACTTCCGGCAACTGGTTTCGCTGCTGCTGGCGTTTTATTTTTCTTTCCTCCTTCTTTAGCTTTCTTATCTGTTTTTTTGTAAGCGAGTCTGTTTTCACCTGTTTTTTTGGTGTCACCTGTGCCGGGGCTTGCTGTTTGTTTTGTTGTGCTGAAGGCGCATCAGAATAAACCGCTCTGAGGAATTTCCATTTGTTGTACAGCTGGTCAAAATTAAAGTCACCCGTAGCGCTTTTGGTTTGCCCGTTGGTGATGGTATTGCCAAGGCTTCTCCCCAGCAGCGAGGCGCCAATCCAGTCGTACCCGGCTTTGTAAGTAGCCCGCAGGCTGGTCCAGTCGAGGATGGGAAATTTATTGGTAGGAAAATTATAGCTGAACGTAGCATCCTGGTGGTAGCGGGTGTTTCTTCCGCCTTTGAAAAAGTTTTTGCGTACGGAATCTTTTTCTTCACGGGTGTCAATGCGGCCGAAAGGCTCATCAATTCTTGCATTGTTGATGGCATTGAAATCAAGACTGATGGAACGGGTAAGATCCCAGCGAACGATGTAGTAACGGTCGAAGGTGAAATATTTGTCGTAAGTCTCTGGAATTTTATAGGGCCCGCCGCCAACATTCTTCGGTTGCAAAGCGCCAAACTGCCTGAACACATCCGCTTTAAACGAAACCTGGGAGGGTTTATAGTTTAAATTAAAATCCCTGATAAACGATAGCCATCTTGAATTCGACTTCACCAGTTTTTTAAAGGGCTCCACAAAGGCCGGCTGCGGGGCAAAATTATAGCCGATAGCGCCGCGGGTTCTTTTCATATCATCATGATCAATCAGCGGGTTGCGCCTTTCTGTTTTTGTATAGGAATAATTGAAGTCGAGATTGGAAATATCCCAGGGCTGCGGTCTCTTAGTATTGGTTTTGTTTTTCTTTACGTTGGTCAGCGTCACAGTTTTGATGGTGGTGATGTCGGCCGCATCACGGCGGATGGAATCCCGCTTGTCTTTCGGGCTTTCTTTCAGTTTATCCTTCAGTTTTGTGTCCAGCTCATAGGGGTCGTACTCCGGCGTAGAATTGGTATGACTGATACCGAAGAAAACGGGTAACGTGATGCCGGCCTTCCGCGGCAACAATTTTCCTGCATCAATATCTGCCGAGATATCAAACTGTGCAAAATCTTCGCGGCTGCGTTCATTCACCCTTTGTTCCAGTGTGCCAAAGCCGGTGCTTCGGGCAGATGCAGACACACTCAGGGTAAACAAATCAGCGCCGGTAATATCCAGCCGGCCTATGGCTGCCCAGCCGCCGCTTTCATCCAGCCGGGAAAGACGCAGCTCATTAAACCAGACCTCAGCCGTAATGGGCTCGGGTTTTTTATTCTCCACTCCCATCAGCATGCCCCTTACTTCGCCAAGATTGGGATTGCCGATGATTGCAAACCGTTTATTACCGATTAATTCACTGTAATAAACCGAGGGAGGCACGCCGGCTTTATTTCTCCTGTTCTTCAAACGCACCAGCTCCTGAATATCGAAATCAAGATTGTTTTCTTCGGGCCAGATCGTCAGCGAATCGGTGGCGCCCCACGGCGTAATTTTCAAAGGAATTTTTATTTCATAATAATTACTTACAAAATCATTGCCGATGCGTATCACAGCATTCATGTCGCCGTCTTTAATGAAACCCTGGAACAACACTTCTTCGGCATGAATAAACATGTTGAGCCGGCCGTACTGGCGCAGGTCGAGGTTCATGGTTTTAAACACACCTCTTGTGCTGTATTCCGTAAGGCTGCTGAGTTTTAAGCTGAGCGACTGCTCATTCAGAAGCAATGGCACATTATTATTGCTGAGTTGGGTTTGCCTTTGAATACCCGGCGGCTGCACATAAGGTATGGGCTGGCGCTGATCGTTCTCCTCCACGTTCACAGCAAGCACATCCGTTTTTACAGGATCGTTGGCCGGCAGTTTTACAAAATTTCCCGTGCTGTCAATTTCATAAGTAAAACGGCGCCACTGGTTGCGCACCAGTTCCAGTTTTCCAAAGCGGCATACTACTGTATCATCAAAACCCGTCATGAACATCCGGATGAAACGGATGGATTTAAAGTCGGGAATATTTCCCACCTTGGCCTGGTACTGCGTCACAGGAATGCGGAAAAGGTACCAGGTTTCTGTCCTGGAACTGCCATCGGCAAGGGATACATCTACAAACCTTTTATCAGTGATATAATTGGTACCCACCTGCATGTTGGGTTTTAGCTCCACTCTGTATTGAAAATATTCTTCCACTTCATTAAGTGTATTGTCGCGGTTCAGCTCCTCCTGGTCGGGGTAAAGTGTAAAGGCATTAATGAACTGCGAATTGTTGTCCGATACCGGGGAGTTGCCATGGGGGTTGTTTACATCCCTGTAGCGTTGCAAGATGCCCGCATTGGCCTGGTCGTAAGATGGGTCGCGGTAGTTTTTAAAATTATCAGCCGAAGGGTCGGCAAATGCTTTTTGAAAAACTGAAGATGTTGTTCCAAAGTTGGCAGAAAGGTTATTCAGGTAAGCTGAAAATTTTTGTTGTTCCGATGAATCGGTCAGCCCGTCGTAACCCACATCCTGGAATGGCCGGTCATCCGGGTCATTGCTGAAGGCATTGGTAACCTGTATGGGGTTGGATGGCACCCGGCCCCACACCGAGTTGTTGTCAACCGGAATGTTGGGATTTTTAATTGTAGGCAATCCATTTTCATACTGGCGCTTGCCGTCTTTCAAAATATCCTCTGAAATATTTCCAAGATTAAAATACAGTTCGCCTCCGGTGCTGAAGGGTTTGCGGATAAACGGATCCTGCAGCCAGAATTCGATGAACTCGATATTGCCGGTTTCAAAATCGGTCTGGTCAATATTGCGCATGATGCCGCCCCAGGCCTGTTTTGGATTCAGCAGGTTTCCGTTTGCATTTATTCTTGCCGGGCGGTACTCAAAATTGTAAGGCCCTTTTTCCCGTGGATAAAATGCGAGGTCGAAAGTGGTGAGAATACCCTGGCCAAAGTCAAGTGTACGGTTGGGAAAAATTTCCCGGTTGGTAATCTGCCGGGTTTCCGGTTTTGAAAGTTCAGCAAGATTATGACGCAGCGGGTTGTTTTGATTGCCTGTTTCCTGCAGCACCTGCTCAATATTGTACCAGGCAATCCTGGCACGGTTGTAACCATATTCCAGGTTGTTGTGCAGTTCCCCTTCGGGAAAAAGAATATTATTATTCTGGTCAGGTGATTTTTGCGGTGTGGATGCAAGCGCCCAACTGATGAGCGGAAAGCGCAGGTCGATACTGCTGCGGGTGCCTTCAAAGTCGTCAATATAAATCACACCTTCATTTCCTTTACCAATCTGCGGCGCATGGCCCGGTTTCAAAAAGGCTGCCTCGCCATAAGCTTTGATGCTGGATGTGGCTTTAGTAGAATAAAAAGGAAGCTTATCGAGCCAGCGGCTCAGCCTGGGAATTTCGTTGCTGTAATCAAAGTCCACTCCATACATGGTATTGCGTATGGGATCGTCGCCATAATTCTGTTTTACAAAAAAGGGTCTTTCACCCAGGCGCACAATGGTGCCACCCAATGTAAATTTTTTACTGGCAAGATAATCGAGCCGCAGGGCCAGGTAGTTTCTCTGCTGTAAACCAAACGTGGCATTGTTTTCATACTGCACATTTACCGGTATGCCTGCATTGATGATGGCCTGGTTGATGATGCGCAGCGAGCCAAGGTCGTAGTTGATTTCGTAATCAATATTCTCTTTCAGTATCTGGCCACCGGCTGTTACAGTCACCGAGCCCCTTGGAATATTAAACCCAAGCTGGTATTCCGAAACGCCGAGCCCTGATTTGCTTTTCCCGACAAACTTGAAACGGTTCAGGTTGGCATACGTTTGTGCAATGGCTTTGATGGTGTCGTACAGCGGGTAAAAAAGGTATTTGGCACGTTGCAGCAAGCTGTCTGCTCCTTTGTACACATACTCAAGGTCGCGGCCGAAAGGCTCCAGTACCGGGAAGATGATGCGGCTCTGCGAAGAAATTACGGTGAAGCCTTCCACAAAGTCAAACACACCATCGGGCTGCGGGTCATTCTGGTTATTCAGGCGGTCGAGGTTGAGCAATGAAATCAGCGGTTGCCCTTTGTACGGATCACTTACATCATCAGCAGGCAGGTATCTTTTTTCACCCAGGCTTGGCTCCTCATACAACACATCCAGTTTAAAATCGGAACGCTCCAGTTGCCCAAAGCCAACGGAGTAAACGTTTTTCATCATCAGGTCCCAGATGGGGAGATTGGTGCGCTGCGAGGTGGCCTTTAATAATTTTAAAAAAATAACCGGCTGCGTGGTGCCTGTGGAGTCGGGCGGTACATCGGTTGAAAACTCTCCCACCTGGTACACTTTACCATTGTAAGTATATTGAAATGCGATGCCCAGCACTTCATCGGGCTGCAGTTGCTGGTTGAGCGAAATAAAACCCACTTGCGGGTTGAAATAATAATCGGATGGTGAAAGTTTGCGGGCAAAAGTTTTTTCAAAATCCTGCACGGGCTGCAGGCCGATACCGGTAAGCACACTCTGCACCTGCGATGAACTCCTGGCTCCCGGCGTATTCAGTATGGTTGTATAAAGCGAGTTGGCATTATTTCGCGGCGGCACATTACCCAAACCACCCCATGGACCGTAAGGCTGTCCTTCGCCAAGATCCATCAGCGCTACCACATCTCTTGTATCGGTAGTGGCACCGGTGCGGTTGGTCACCCACACTTCTACACGCAGTATCTGCACCAATGAATTTACTACCGGCAACCGCTCCATTGCTTTGTTATAATTGTTCCGGAAAAACTGCGTCATCAGGAAGTGGCGGTTCTCTTCATACTCATCAGCCTTGTACGTAAAGTTTTGCGTGGCGGCACCGCCCTGCACGCCCAGCGTCTGGCGCTGAGACCGCTGGTTGGCCAGTACAGTGGTAATAAAAAGTTTTCCAAACTGCAGTTGTGTTTTTATACCAAACAATGACTGGGCGCCGGGTATCAGTGTACCTTTTGAATTAAAATTGGTGTTGCCTGCCTGGAACTGCTTCAGTATTTCATCATCCTTGCCCTGGTAATCGAGCTTCAGCTGGTTTTCGAAATTGAAATTGGCCAGCGTATTGTAATTGATGGGCAGTTTTAATTTATCGCCAATGTTGGCATCCACCTGGAACTGGCTGTTCATATTAAAATCTAGCCCGCCATAATTTCTCGAACGTTCAGGCAGCGTAGGGTTGTTTACTTTCTGCCCCTGGTAGCCCATGCCAATGTCCACATAGCCGGTAGGTTTGATATCAATTTTTCCGTTGCCCACAATCCGGTTCACCCAGTCGTTTACAAAAGTGAATTTGGGTTTATACTGCCGGCGGTTCAGGTTAGTAAGCAGGCTGGCTCTTTTGCGGAAATACTCATTCTCGTCCTGTTTCCCTTTCAGGTCAAGAAACTCCTGCAATGAAAAGGTCATCGGTGTGCGGTAGTAGCGGCTGCCGATTTTTTCAATGATATAGTATTGCTTTGTTACGGGGTCGTACTCAATATTTCTTTTGATAAAAGAAGTATCCTGTAAATAAAAAGGATTTCGGTTGGGATAATTGTAGGGATCGCCGTAGCGGTCTTTAGCTTCAGGCTTGCTGGTGTCGGCGGTATTATAACCCGTTTTGTTTTTATGATAAGGAGAAGCATTTGACTTTTCGCCAAAAACAAAAAATAGTATGACTGCTGCCAGTCTGCAGAATATGGTGGTCAACTTAGGGCTCAAAACTTTCTCAACAGAATTAGTTAGGTAGATTTAGTCCGATAGGCTTACACAGTTTTTAGGGCTTTCTTGATAATCTCTTCAATTGAGGTAATCGCAGGGTCGGATTGAAGGACCTTTTTTACTGCCTGATCAGCTGCGCTGCGGGCAATTCCGAGGGCCGTCAGGGCATTTAACGCATCTGCATGCAAAGTATTGTGTTTCAGAGGAGAAATATTTAATTCGACAGGTTGTTTTGCCAGCTTATCCCGCAGTTCGAGCACCAGCCTTTCTGCAGTTTTTTTCCCGATGCCTTTCACGCTTTCAAGAAACCTGACATCGGCTGTTGTTATAGCCCTTGCCAGTTCCTCGGGCTTCATGTATGACAACATCATCCGGGCGGTTGTTGCACCAATGCCTGAAACGGAAATCAAATGCAGAAACATTTCTTTTTCGGCCAAATCGTAAAAGCCATATAACACATGTGCGTCTTCACGGATGAGCAGGCAGGTATGTAATACGCCTCTTTCCAGCGGTTGGATTTTAGTCCAGGTATTAAAACTGATTTGCACTTCATATCCCACGCCCTGTACATCTACCAAAACTGCGGCCGGGCTTTTGCTAACAAATTTTCCTTCCAGGAATGCAATCATGGCTGCAAAATACGGGAAAGCGGCTAAAGTGGGGAAGGGGTTGATAGTTTATAGTTTATGGTTTATGGTTCATGGTTTATGGTTCATGGTACATGGTTCATAGATCGTAGACAGGAAACAGTGGTTAATAGTTAACATGGCTTTACAGAAACATACATAATTATACATCCGACTTCCGACTTCCGACTTCTGACTTCCGACTTCCAACCTCCGGCCTCCAACTTAAAACTATCCATTATCTTCGTTTCATTAATTTTCCGAATGATGACTACCAAGAAATTGACTGCAGCCATCACCGCTGTCGGCGGCTATGTTCCTCCCGATAAGCTGACCAATTTTGATTTGGAAAAAATGGTGGAAACCACTGATGAGTGGATAAGAACCCGGACGGGTATTTCTGAAAGAAGAATTCTGAAAGGTGAAGGAAAAGCCACTTCTGACCTGGGGGCACCGGCAGTGGAGGATCTATGTCACAAAAGAGGAATTGACCCCAGGGAAATTGATTGCCTGATCTGTTGTACGGTTACACCCGATATGCTGTTCCCGGCCACGGCTAATATTATTTGTGATAAGATCGGCGCTGCAAATGCATTTGGATTTGATCTTAATGCAGCCTGCTCAGGATTTTTGTATGGACTAACTACCGGGGCCTCATTTATTGAAAGCGGCCGGTATAAAAAAGTGGTTGTGGTTGGCGCTGATAAAATGAGTTCGATTGTTGACTACACCGACCGCACCACCTGCATTCTTTTTGGTGATGGCGCCGGTGCGGTATTATTAGAGCCTAACCATGAGGGGTATGGTGTGCTGGACAGTATCCTGAAAAGTGATGGCAGCGGCCGTCACTATTTGTATCAAAAAGCCGGTGGTTCACAAAGACCGGCTTCTCTTGAAACTGTAAACAACAAAGAACATTTTATTTACCAGGACGGGCAGCCTGTTTTCAAATTTGCCGTAAAAGGGATGGCCGATGTGAGCGCCGAACTGCTGGAAAGAAATAAATTAACCGGTGACGATATTGCCTGGCTTGTTCCCCACCAGGCAAATAAGCGGATTATTGACGCCACAGCCAACCGGATGGGGCTAAGCCCGGAAAAAGTAATGCTCAATATTCAGCGCTATGGTAATACAACTGCTGCCACCATTCCTCTTTGCCTGTGGGACTTCAAGCACGAAATAAACAAAAGTGACCTGATAGTGCTGGCCGCTTTCGGCGGAGGCTTTACCTGGGGCGCCACGCTGGTGAAGTGGGAGTATTGAGGGAATTTCTGATTTTAGATTGCCGATTTCAGATTTTATTACATCCATTCTCTCATTACACACTTTGGAAAAAGATAGTATCCCGATGTCAATTACAATTTGGACAATACATGGAGAACGCTGACCCATGATAATTTCTGAAAGAAGGGAAAGCGGAGCTGAAATTTTTACATAAAAAAATCTCACCCTGAACATTACAAGCATTCCAAAGTGAGAATTTTATCTATCAAGAAATTTTTCAGCACGTCATTTCAAACCTGTCAATCAGCACCGTTATCGTTCCACCTGCATTCATCGTGCCATGAAAATGGCTACGGACTGTAAACCGGCTGCCGCCACCCACCATTTGAAGGCGGCTGACAAGTGAAATGGTATTGGCCCCATGTGTAAGCGGTGAAGAAAACGGCTGGTTGGAAACCCCGCTGACATGATAAGTATTGCCGCTGCTGAGACCCACACCCTGCACACCCTGTAGGTTGGTATGCCAGGTGCCGGTGATGCGGTTGTTGTTTACGTTGGAGACAATCACCACCCGAGCCCGGCCGCTTATATGCACCCATTCGCCGGTGCAATCGTTGAAGACATCGGTATCAATGACCATTTCCTCCACGGTTACCGTAGGAGGGACAGCGTTAACAGGAGTTTGATTTGCACGGAAAGATAAAAACGGGATGGCCATAGCCATCAGCAGAAGCATGTAGAATCTTTTCATAAAAATAGTTTAGGTGAAGAGTTATTTGATTTGAAAGTGGGTAACCATTTCAGTACTTCTCATATTTCGGCTCTTGACAATTTAGGAATTTCACCCTGTTCTGTTCAATAAAAATTTTAACAGCCTGTGCACAACCTGTCCTTGTTCAGCTTTTTTTTGTTCTTGAAAAAACTATAAAATCCGTCTGCGGAATTTTTTCCACGGCTAATTGACGCAGCAGATTCACCAGCTGGCCGCGGTGGTAGGTGCCGTGATTGAATACATGCAGCAGCATCTGGAAGATGGGCTGTTTGAAATATTCCCGCTTCGAATTGTAATACTGAAACACATGATCCAGCATGGGTTCGGTGGCGCTGTTCACCCAGTCGTGCCACTGGCGGTTTTGCTGCAGCAGGCCGTTTACCACATCTTTCATATTGCCTTTAAAATTTTCGCTGGGGGCAATGCTGTGCTCATGCAGCTTCATACGCTGCCACCAGATGCTTTCCGCATCCCACATATGCAGCAGCGTGCTATAAAGGCTTTTGAAACTGCTGGGCAGTTCCTGCATTTGCTTTTCTTCAGGCAGGGTAAGTATAGTGTCCGTTAGTTTCTGATTGGCCCAGATGTTATAGGCGGCAAGTTGTGAAAGTAGTTCTTTCATGGTTCGATTGGCCGGCGGCGTGCTGTTGCCGGGTTTAACGGGTGAAGGTGAAATCATCTACTTTTGAAAATTAAATTTCTTACGAAACGGTTCATTGAACAAATTTCCCAATTTCAAAATTTCAAAATGGATAAAAGTTTTCCACTTAATGGTTTTGGCTCACTGGCGCTGCATGCCGGCCACCGGCAGGACCCGCTCTATGCTCACGTCACGCCTATTTATGCCTCGTCCACTTTCGTGTACGATGAAGCAGAGCAGGGCATGCGGCGGTTCAGCGGCGAAGAAGAAGGATATATCTATACCCGCTGGGGCAATCCCAATTTTACCGAAGCCGAAAACAAAATTGCAGCACTGGAAGCATTCGGGCTGAAAGATGAAACCGGGAATGAACTCCGGCTGAAAGCCCTGCTTCATTCATCCGGTATGGCAGCATTAACCACCCTGATGATTGGAAACCTGAAGAAAGGTGATAAAGTGCTTTCACACTATTCTCTCTACAGCGGGTTGGAAGAACTCATCACACGCATACTTCCGCAATTTGGTGTGGAATGCATCATCGTTGACCTGCGTGACCAGAACAAAGCCGAAGAAGCAATAAAAGCCAATCCTGAAATTAAGCTGATGTACCTGGAAACACCGGCCAACCCAACGTTGAAATGTGTGGATATTGATGAGTTGACAAAACTTGCTAAAGCCAGCAACATTCTTGTTGCTGTTGACAACACGTTTGCCACACCTTACCTGCAGCAGCCTTTCCGCTACGGAGTGGATTTTGTTTTTCACAGCACCACCAAATTTCTGAACGGGCACGGCACAGCCATCGGTGGTGTGCTGGTGGGTAAAGAGGGGGAATTGATGAACCGCATTTCCACCAAAACATACCGCATACTTGGAGGCAACAGCAATCCTTTCGATGCATTTCTTCTAAACCTGGGACTGAAAACCCTGGAACTGCGCATGCAAAGACATTGCAGCAATGCGATGGCGGTGGCTGAGTTTCTTGAAAAACATCCTGCCATTGAAAAAGTAAATTACAACGGACTGGAAACGCATCCTGACTATAACGTGTCGAAGAAACAGATGAAGCACCCCGGCGGTATGCTGAGTTTTGAAATGAAGGACGGCCTTCAGGCGGGCATTGATTTTATGAACAAACTGCAGATGTGTATCCGCACTGTTTCACTCGGCACCGTGGAAACGCTTCTCTGCCATCCGGCTTCCATGACACACTATGCCACACCCAAAAAGAGCCGGGAAATTTATGGCATCACCGACGGCCTGATACGGATGAGTGTGGGGCTGGAGAATATTGAAGACATTTTGCATGACCTTGAGCAGGCACTTCGTTGAAAATTGAATAATGAGACCCGGTCGTTCGGGGGACATTGAATATTTTAAACAATGAAAAGAAATTTTCAATGTTCTACCAATGTTCAATACTCAATGTAAAGACTTCTTATCTTTATTTTCCTTCTCCATCAAAAACTGCATTTATGAAAAAAATATTCCTTGCCTGCCTGCTGTTGCTTTGCATAAAGTCATTTACCCAGCCACCCGCCGATCCCCGACTGAAGGGGCTTGACACATTTGCTTTACGACTGTTGAAAGAATGGAATGCCCCGGGAGTAGCCATTGCGGTTGTGGAAAAAAACAAAGTCATCTATACCGGGGGTTTTGGATACCGGGATTATGAAAAAAAATTGCCGGTGACGGAAAATACGTTGTATGCTATTGGCTCCTGCACCAAAGCATTTACTGCCGCCATGCTGGGCATGCTTGAAAAAGAAGGAAAGCTCAGCCTCGATAAACCGGTGCGGGATTATTTGCCCGAATTAAAATTTAAGAATGATTATACCAACCGGTATGCCACGCTGCGAGACATGATGTGCCACCGCACCGGGTTGCCAAGGCACGATTTCAGCTGGTATGGCTCCGTGGCCAACCGCGGCCAGCTGCTGGAGCGGATTCAATACCTGGAGCCTACTGCAGAGCTGAGGGAAAAATACCAGTACAACAATTTTATGTTTTTGGCGCAGGGTATGGTAATTGAAAAGCTGACGGGCAGGAGCTGGGAAGAAAACCTGGAGGAAAGAATTTTAACCCCGCTTGGTATGCACCTGACCAATATGTCGGTAATTGATATGGAAAAATCGGCGGACCGTTCATTGGCTTATTCATCGGCTGATAATAAAATAAAGGCTATTCCATTCAGGAATATTGATGCCATTGGCCCGGCAGGCTCCATCAACAGTTGCGCAAAGGATATGGCCAACTGGCTCATCACATGGATTAATGACGGAAAATTTAACGGCAAGGAAATCATTCCTGCCAGTTATCGAACACAGGCCATGACATCACAAATAGCGCCGGGCGGCGGTTTACCGGGTGCCGAAAATCCGGATGTGCACATGAGTGGTTACGGGCTTGGCTGGGCAGTGAGCAGTTACCGCGGTCATTACCGTGTGGAGCATGGCGGTGGTATTGATGGGTTCATCAGCAGTACCGGTTTTTTCCCTTCGGACAGTCTCGGGATTTTTGTAGTCAGCAATCAAAGTGCGCCGACCACAAGCATCCGCAATTTTATTGCTGACCGCATGCTGAAACTGTCGTACCGCCCATGGGGCAAAACACAACTTGCCGATAAATTAAAAGCCGATTCAGTTGTAAAAGCAAGCCCGAATAATGACAGCCTGAATCGAAAATCCGGAATGAACTATTCACACGCCATAAACGATTATACCGGCTCCTTTGAAAACAAAGGGTATGGAGTAATAAAAATCTTCAGGGAAAATGATACCACCTGGGCAGATTACAACGAAGCGGGCCAAAGAACAAAGAGTTACCTGGAACATTATCATTATGATGTATTCAGAATACGGCAGACAGATGAAACCGCCAATCCGAAGGATGCGCCCAAAATCCGCTTCAATACTGATGCAAAAGGAGATATTGCCTCACTGGAAATAAAGCTGGAGCCATCCGTGAATGACATTTTGTTTGAAAAAATGCGGCCGGAATTTGCCGTTCAGAAAGAAGCTTTGCAAAAATTTACCGGCGAGTATGAACTGGCGCCGGGCGCCGTGGCAAAATTTTACATCAAAGGCGAAAACACCCTGTATGCCTTCATAGAGGGCCAGCCGGAATACGAACTGGCGCCGGTGGAAATAAACAAATTTGATTTAAAAATACTGAAAGGATACAGCGTAGTGTTTGAAGAAAATGAAAAAGGTGAAATCGTAGCGTGCAAATTCATTCAACCCAACGGGACCTTTGTGGCAAAACGAAAGAAATAACCTGATATTTATGATTAAACGGATTACGATGAAAAAATATCCATTGCGGGTTTGTTATACGGTTCTGCTGTTAACGTTTATTTCCTGCAAACAAAAACCTGCTTACGACACCATCATCCGCAATGGGATGATTTATGACGGCAATGGCGGAGAACCGTACAAAGGCGATATCGGAATCAAGAGCGACACAATCGCATTTATCGGGGATTTATCCGGCGCCACAGCAAAAAATGAAATTGTTGCAAACGGCAATTCCGTAGCCCCGGGATTTATCAATATGCTGAGCTGGGCCACCGAATCATTAATTGAAGACGGACGTTCGCAAAGCGACATCCGCCAGGGTGTGACGCTGGAAGTGATGGGTGAAGGCTGGAGCATGGGCCCGCTGAATGAAAAGCTGAAAAAACAACAGCAGGAGTCGCAAACTGATATCAAATACAACATTGAATGGAATACGCTGGGTGAGTATTTAAATTTTCTTGAAAAAAAAGGAATCAGTTGCAATGTGGCATCCTTTGCAGGCGCTACTACCATCCGCATGAACGTGATTGGCGAAGACAACCGCGACCCTACTGCTGCCGAGCTCGACAGCATGAAGGCCCTGGTAAGGCAGGCAATGGAAGAAGGCGCATTGGGCGTAGGCACTTCGCTTATTTACCCGCCGGCATTTTTTGCAAAAACAAATGAACTGATAGCGCTTTGCAAAGAAGCATCAAAATACGGCGGCTCTTACATCAGTCACATGCGCAGCGAAGGAAACAAGCTGTACGAAGCGGTGGAAGAACTTATCACCATTGCAGAGGAAGCAAACATTCATGCCGAGATTTATCACCTGAAAGCTGCAGGAAAAGACAACTGGCACAAAATGGACAGTGTTATCCGCCGCGTGGAAAGAGCAAGAGCTGAAGGATTGGATATCACTGCCGACATGTACACCTACATAGCAGGCGGCACCGGGCTTACTGCCACCATGCCTCCATCGCTGCAGGACGGGGGCTTTGGAAAACTGAGAGAAAGATTGCAAGACCCGGCCATCAGGATGCAAACCATTAAAGACATGAACTCAAAAACTGATCTATGGGAAAATTTTTATTATGCGGTCGGCTCGCCGGAAAATATACTCGTGGTTGGTTTTAAACAGGACAGCCTGAAAAAATACATTGGCAAATCGCTGGCGGCTGTTGCAAAACTGCGTGGCAAATCACCTGAAGAAACAGCCATGGACCTGATAGTACAGGACAGCACAAGAGTGGAGTGCATTTATTTTTTAATGGATGAAAACAATGTGAAAAAGCAGGTGGCCATTCCGTGGGTGAGCTTTGGCAGCGATGAAGGTTCGTATGAACCTGCCGGCGTTTTTCTCCGGTTTAATCCGCACCCGAGGGCTTATGGAAATTTTGCACGCCTGCTGGGCAAATATGTACGGGAAGAAAAAATCATACCGCTGCAGGAAGCCATCCGTAAACTCAGCAAGCTGCCGGCGACCAATTTGAAAATCCGGAAACGCGGCGAGCTGAAAACCGGCAACTATGCAGATATAGTTATTTTCGATGCGGCAAAAATTAAAGACAATGCCACCTTTGAAAAGCCGCACCAGTACGCCGAAGGAATGATACATGTGTTTGTAAACGGCGTGCAGGTGCTCAAAGACGGAGAACATACCGGTGCCAAACCGGGAAGGTTTGTAAAAGGACCGGGGCACCCCCAAACCCCCTAAAGGGGGATTTTGACGCACTAACATTGTTAATCATTTTTTGGAAATTTTTTGAAATGTCAATCAAAATCCGCAGAGCAGTTAAAGAAGATTGTCCAAGATTACTGGAACTGGTAAAAGAACTGGCCGAATATGAAAAAGCTCCAAATGAAGTGACGGTATCGCTGGAGCATTTTACAGAAAGCGGCTTTGGAAAAAACCCGGTATGGTGGGCACTTGTTGCAGAAGAAAATGGCTTCATTCCCGGGTTCGCATTATACTACATCCGCTACTCCACCTGGAAAGGACAGGCCATGTACCTGGAAGACATCATCGTTACCGAAAATGCGAGAGGAAAAGGAATCGGTAAACTTCTTTTTGACCGCCTGATTGAAGAAGCAAAAGAAAAAGGATTTAAACGCATCGTGTGGCAGGTGCTGGAATGGAACGAACCCGCCATTAATTTTTACAAAAAATATAATGCGAAGTTTGACGCTGAGTGGGTAAACTGCAGCATTGAAATTTCCTGAATATGAATACCGTTAATTTTCAGCAACTGGAATACGAAGGCTGGCAACGGGTCGCCGGCTTTTATAAAAACACATGGGCGACACTTACCACCCGGTTTATTTCGCTGCTGGTGAATGCCACCCGCATTGGAGCAGGAATGAAGGTGCTGGATGTTGCCTGCGGGCCGGGCTATGTTGCAAATGCAGCAGCTGAAAAAGGAGCTATGGCAACCGGACTTGATTTTTCGCCGGAGATGATACAGCAGGCAAGATTGAATTTTCCCGGAATAAATTTTATTGAAGGCAATGCCCAGGAACTTCCTTTTGAAAAAAACAGTTTTGATGCCGTGCTCATGAATTTTGGTTTGCTGCACCTACCCTCGCCTGAAACAGCTATGAAAGAAGCCTGCCGGGTATTAAAAAAAGGCGGGCAATATGGTTATACTATCTGGGCGCCGCCCGCCACCAGCGAGGGCGCAAAGATTATGACCGAAGCCATTGAACGCTTCGGGAAAAAGGGAATAACGGTTCCGCAAGCCCCCGATTACTACGCCTATTGCAGCGAACAAGCAAGTAAAGACGTGTTAAGCAAAGCGGGTTTTGAAAAATCATCGGTACATTTTGAAACCATCCCTGTCCGCTGGCCGGTGCCTGATGAAAATTTCTGGTTCGAAGCGGAAATGAACGCCGGCGTAAGAACTGCCTATGTGCTGAAGCAACAGGATGAAATCTCTCTTGGGCAAATCCGTAATGCGGTAATCAGCGGAATACAGAAATTCAAAACAGAAAATGGTTTTGAAATACCTTTTACTGGTCACCTGGTTACGGCTGTTAAATAGATTTTATTTAAGCTTCCTGTCAGCCTGAGTTTCCGCAAAACAGATTAATGCTGAACGATAAATTTCCGAGTGCTTCTTACTCTTCCCTGCGTCAGTTGTAAAAAATAGATGCCATTGGCCAGCCTGCTTACATTGATGTTTGTTGCAGCTTCTCCCTGCCCTGTAAAAATGATTTGCTTCATCACCGGCACAGCATTCAGGTTATAAATGTTGATTTCGGCCATGCCGGCTGTTGCGTCAATTATTTGCAGGTTTAGCTGACCCGAAGTCACTGTAGGATAAATTTCAAAACCGGTTTTTCTCACTCTTGCATCATCACCTTGGTTGACTCCGGCAGCGGTAATATGATTATTACCCTGGCCTGGCCCGCTGCTGCATGCTGTGTTTACAATACTGTTTATCTGCTCATCATTTTCTATAAAAAAATTGGAACGGTCCACTTGCCCGTCTGTGAAAAAATACATGCAACGATCGTCGGTATAGTCCATAAAATTCATCCACATCTCCGCTGGGTTGCCGGTACACAGGCTTTGCAAGCCCTGCGCCGGGCAGCCAAAGTTGGGGCCGTCATGTTCAGGCGTGTCATCCACCAGGTCGTTGCCGCAGCGGGTATCGCCCCATATATGGCGCAGCCCCAGGCAATGACCCACTTCGTGGGTGGCTGTTCTGCCCAGGTTATAATTTGTAAAAAAATTATAAGCAGCTCCCCTGCCAAAAGCAAGGTAATGGCAAACCACTCCAAAAGTTTCAGCCGGGCCACCGGGAAACTGTGCATAGCCAAGCAGGTTCTGGCCCAGGTTGCATACCCACATGTTCAGCTTATGCAACGGATACACGGCATCGCTGCCTCCTCGTTTGGTAAATTTCATTCCATCATTTACCGGGAATGATTTGTGTTTGGTAAAAACCCTGACCACCTGTTCCAGGCAAAATTCGATATTGGCATCGCCTTTCACACTGCTATAGCCGGCATCGTAATTATTGTAATCGTTGTTGCCGGCAGTAAAATCTTCATTCAGCACCTCTACCTGCGATTGAATCTGCGCATCGCTGATATTTTGTTCCGCCGTATGGTAAACCACATGAACCACCACCGGAATTTTTATCTTACCTCCTTTCCCCTTCGGTTTATCCGTTTTCATCATGTAGTCATTATAATAGTTTTCATAGTCTTTCACTTTGCGGGCAAAGGCGGGATTTTCGGCCAGTTGTTTTTGAAAGTGCTCATACGTGGCGCATCGTTGCTGGGAAAAAATAACAGCAGGAGAAACAAAAATTACTGAAAGAATAAGGAGTAAAACTTTTTTCATGGTGCAGAAGTTTTGTTACACCAAGTTACTGAAAACCTTACCGGGAAATGATAGTAAATTAACGATGCAGTTCAGCTCACACCGTTTACTTCCATGGTTTTGTCAATTTTCAAAATCAAACCCTGCAGCACTTTGCCGGGACCGGCCTCAGTAAATTTCGAAGCGCCATCGGTAATCATGGCCCGAACGCTTTGGGTCCAGCGCACGGCACCGGTAAGCTGGTCAACGAGATTTTGTTTTATTTCATCTTTATCCATCACAGCTTTTGCAGCAATATTCTGGTAAACGGCGCAGGTAGGATTATGAAACTTGGTGGTTTCTATAGCAGCTTTCAATTCTTCCCTGGCAGGCTCCATCAGCGGAGAATGAAAAGCGCCGCCTACAGGTAATAGCAAAGTTCTTTTGGCGCCGGCAGTTTTCATTCGTTCGCAGGCAATTTCAATTCCTTTCCTGCTGCCGCTAATCACCAGCTGGCCCGGGCAATTGTAATTGGCAGCCACCACCACTTCACCTGTTTCTTTCTGCACTTCGGCGCAGATGGTTTCTACTTTTTCATCAGAAAGATTCAGAACGGCCGCCATGGTGGAGGGATTCATTTCGCAGGCTTTTTGCATGGCCTTTGCCCGCACGGCCACCAGTTGAAGTGCATCTTCAAAACTCAGCGTACCGTTTGCCACCAGGCCGGTAAATTCACCCAGCGAGTGACCGGCCACCATATCGGGTTTGGCGCCGTCAATGCTGCGGTAGGCAATAATAGAATGAAGAAAAACTGCGGGCTGAGTGACGTTGGTTTGCTTCAGGTCTTCTTCAGTACCTGAAAACATCACTTCGGAAATTCTGAAGCCGAGTATTTCATTTGCTTGTTCAAATAATTTTTTGGCAAAGACGCTGTTCTGGTAATGCTCCCTGCCCATACCCGGATATTGTGAGCCTTGTCCCGGAAATACAAAAGCATGTTTCATGGTTCGATAGTTTACTGCCCCCTCCCCCTTTCCGGAAATTTGAAAGCGGAAAATATGCTCCGGAATGAAAAAAGGTTTGATGCAAAGCAATCAAACCTTTTTATGAGTTGCAAATATAAAAGATTAACCCAAATCAGAACTGATGAGCTTCAGAAACTCACTCCGGGTGCTGTTTTTATGAAACTCCCCGTCGAAAGCCGAGGTAGTGGTGACTGAGTTTTGTTTCTGTACACCCCGCATCATCATGCACAGGTGCTGCGCTTCGATGACTACAGCCACTCCCAGCGGGTTCAGTGTTTCCTTAATGGCATCCCTTATTTGTACGGTAAGCCGCTCCTGCACCTGCAGGCGGCGGGCAAACACATCCACCACCCGGGCAATCTTACTCAGCCCCGTAATCCACCCGTTAGGAATATAGGCCACATGCGCCTTGCCTATAAAGGGCAGCATGTGATGTTCGCACATGCTGTAAATTTCAATGTCCTTTACTACTATCATCTCACTCACTTCCTCATGAAATTTTGCAGCATTAATGATGGCCTTTGCATCCATATGATATCCCTGCGTAAGGTACTGCATGGCTTTGGCCATCCGCTCAGGCGTTCGTTTCAATCCTTCACGATGCGGGTCTTCGCCCAGCAAACCCAGTATTTCCGCATAACTTTGAATCAAACCACTGGTTATGTGGTCTGAATACTGTTCTGTTTTTTTATATGCCATAATGATTGAAAATTACAAATAACTATCCCGATAGCTATCGGGACAAATTCCAATAAATAAAATTCGATGATTCAGAAATTATACCGACGCATGCGGCTGCCATCTCCGACAGAGTCTGATGTCAAAGTCGTCAGACCCGACATTCGCCCTTAGCAGATCTGCGTAATTCATCACTCATCACTCATCACTCATCACTCATTACTCATTACTCATTACTTACCACTCACCCCGGGTACTCCACAAAATTCCTCGGCGTTTCATACAGTCTTACCTGTAATTCTTTCTTTTCGTCAATATGCGGCCGCAGCAAATCATAAATAACCATGGCTATATTTTCGGCAGTCGGGTTCAGGGTTTTAAATTCTGCCGTATCCAGGTTCAGGTTTTTATGATCAAAGCGGTCAACAATTTTTTCTTTCACCAGGTCACTGAGCTCCTTAATATCCATCACATATCCTGTTTCATCATCAGGCACGCCGGTTACTTTTACCACCAGCTCATAGTTATGACCATGGTAATTAGGCAGGGCGCATTTGCCAAACACCCGGCTGTTTTTTTCATCATCCCACTGCGGGTTGTACAGGCGGTGCGCTGCATTGAACTGCTCTTTTCTGAATATGGCCACTTTTTTATTCATGCTTCAGTCAAAGTATGTCTTACAATTTACGAAGTTGGATTTCTTCCGGCATTCTGCCGGTCAGGCAATTGACAACCGGATGAGGTTTACAGGTACTGAATTTATTTTTCACCATAATATTCTACAAATATCTTCGAAGTTTCCACCAGCTTCAGGCTATGCAGTTTTACACCGGCAGGCAGGTGCGGCTCCAGTTCGTGCCAGATGCCTGTCACCAGGTTTTCGATGCTGCACAATTTACCTTGCATAAAATCCACATCAAGGTTGATGTTGTGGTGGTCGAGCTTTTCTATTATCCTGTCCTGCACAATAGCTCCTAATTTTTTCGCATCGAATATGAAACCCGTTTGCGGGTCAGGCTCGCCTTTAATAGTTACATAGAGTTCAAAATTATGTCCGTGCCAGTTTTCATTGGCGCATTTTCCAAAAACTTCTTCGTTTTTTTCCTTGCTCCAGGCCGGGTTGTGCAGCTTATGGGCCGCATTGAAATGTTCTATACGGGTTAAATAAACCATGTTTGAATGTTTTCCTTACTCAACAGGCATTAAGGCGCAAATTTAAGCCATATCGGCTTTCGGGCTGATATGCGATATTTGCTATAATGGGAAAAAATATTCTTGTTGTTGCGGCTACAGCCAAAGAAATCGAACCGTTTATTAAAGCGATAACTAAATCAACCAGTCGCTTTCATTCAGCTGAAGTTGATATGCTGGTTTCGGGAATCGGGCTTACAGCATCCACGTTTCATATTGCCCGCCAGCTGCAGCTGAAAAAATATGACCTGGTGATACAAGCCGGCGTGGCAGGTAGTTTCGATTTAACAATTGCATTAGGCGATGTGGTGGCGGTGAAACAGGATACCATTGCCGACCAGAGCGTGGTGGAAATGAAAAAACTCAAAACCCTTTTTGACCTGGAGCTGGTGCCGCACAACCAGCCCCCCTACAAAAATGGCTGGCTGGTAAACCCGCACAAGGATGTTTTAAAAAAAACAGGACTGAAATCTGTAAATGGAATATCCGTAAACAACATCAGCACTTCAAAACAGGTGATAAAGTTTTACCGGGAGGTTTTCCATCCCGCAACCGAATCCATGGAAGGCGCAGCGCTGCACTATGTGTGCCTGATGGAAAAAAAACCGTTTGTGCAAATCAGGAGTATATCAAATTATATTGGCGAAAGGAACAAGAAGAAATGGAATATGACAGAGTCAATTAACAACCTGAATGAATATTTACTCAGTACAATAAAAATGCTCAGCGCTCAGTAGTCAATGTTCATTATCCGGTTCGCTGTGCCTGTTTATTGAACATTGCGCATTGAAAATTGAACATTCATAAGTGAAACTTGACTATTGATGAAACTAACCCTCGGATACAGCCCCTGCCCCAACGACACCTTCATCTTTGATGCGCTGGTAAATAAAAAAATTGACACTGAAGGGCTGGAGTTTGATGTGGTGCTTGAAGATGTGGAAACACTTAACAAATGGGCTTATGAAGGGAAATTGGATGTGACCAAACTCAGCTTCCCGGCGTTTTTTCAAAACCCGAATAAGTATGTCCTGCTGAATTCCGGTGCTGCTTTGGGAAACGGGGTGGGTCCGTTGCTGATTTCAAAATCCGAAATCCAAATTCCAAAATCCAAAATCCAAAATTCAACTATTGCTCTGCCCGGCGAAAACACTACGGCCAATTTCCTGTTTTCTTTTGCCTACCCTGAAGCAAAGAACAAAATTTTTGTGCGGTTTGATAAAATTGAAGATGCAGTTTTATCCGGAGAAGCAGCTTTGGGTGTCATTATCCACGAAAATCGTTTTACTTACCGGCAGAAAGGGCTGCACAAAGTGACCGACCTTGGCGAATACTGGGAAGAAAAAATGAAACTGCCTGTACCGCTGGGAGGCATCGCCATTAAGCGGTCAATTGACAGGCTGCTTGGTTTGAAAGTGGAGAAACTGATAAAAAGAAGTCTTGGGTTCGCCTTCGGCCATTATCCCTTGATATCAGACTATGTAAAGCAGCATGCACAGGAAATGAGCGATGAGGTGATGCGGCAGCATATCGAACTTTATGTAACCGATTTTTCCCTTGATCTTGGCGAAAGAGGTAAAAAAGCCATTGAAACCCTTTACCAGTCAGCTTCCGTTCATATACCTGTTTCATCCATCCAATCATCAAGCCGTCTTTTCCTTTCATAAAGTAATCTTTTTCTGCACCACAATATGGATTTCCTTTGTGCCGGCATCTTTGGTATTTTGTCATTCTCTTAACACAGAATGTAAAACATGATGCGTTAATTGCCAACAAAACCATAACCAAATCACCACTATACATGAGAAAGATATTAAGCATATTTCTTCTTTCATTTACCATCCTTTTTTCACTGGCCCAAAACTCAACCCAGACAACACAAAGGCTGAAAGTGTTTATTGACTGCAGCAATACCTGGTGCGACATGACTTTTATCAAAACAGAAATCAATATCGTGGACTTTTTGCTTGACTACCAGGCGGCCGATCTGCATGTACTGATTACCCAACAATCCACCGGCAGCGGCGGCAGCCAGTATCAACTGATTTTTTTCGGGAAAAACCAGTTTAAAAACCAATCAGATACTATACGTTTTAATACCAGCTATACAGCCACCGAATTTGAACGAAGAGATTTGTTTGTTAAATACCTGAAACTGGGCCTGGCGCCTTTCATTGCAAAAACCGCATCGGTAAGCGGTGTTACCATCAGCATGAAACAAGACGCTGCTTCCGAAGGGAAAAAAGATACAGCCGCCACAAAAGACCCCTGGAATTACTGGGTGCTCAGGGTGAGCGCCAACGGAAATATTAATGCTGATGAAGTTTATAAAAGTCTTCGCTACAGCGGGCGGTTTGCCGCCAACCGGGTAACGGAAGATTTAAAAGTGAGCTTCAGCTTTTACGGCAGTAAAAACAAAACCACATACGAATATGAAACCACCAACGGGACTGAAAAATTTACGGTGGATAATGATGACTATGGCTTCAATCACTACCTGATTAAAAGCATCAACAGCCACTGGAGCTACGGTTACGAAGCCAACCTGAACAGCAGTACCTTTTCCAACAACAAAAGAAGACTTTACCTGCGAACAGGAGTAGAATATGATATTTATCCTTACAAGGATGTAAATACAAAATTCTTTACCATCAGCTACACGGTTGATATCCGCCGCAACAAATATTATGATACCACCCTCTACAATAAAACAGCAGAAACTTTAACAGGGCACAGCGCCGAAGTAAATGTTTCCTTTAACCAGAAATGGGGTACAGCCTCCTTTGGGGCCAGTTATCATAATTATTTTCACAACTGGAAATATTTTAACATAGGTGCAAACATGTTTTTAAATGTCCGTATTTCCGGCGGGCTTTCATTTAACATTGGCGCTTTCGGCGGGCTAACAAGGGATCAGCTTTACCTGCCCAAGGGCGGCGCCACGGAGCAGGAAGTGCTCACCCGCCGCAGGCAGCTTGCTTCGGGTTATAATTATTACACCCATTTTGGATTAAGCTACCGCTTCGGCTCCAAGCTGAGCAATTTTGTGAACCCGAGATTTGAAGGCGGCGGCGGCAATTTCTATTTCTTCGATTAATGCTTCAACCATACAATGGCAACAGGCAGGCATCAAAAATTTTTTTTGTAACGGTATTGCTGTAAAGTTTATTCCTGCATTGCTTTACCCAACGAATGCCCGACACGGCATTGGTAAGAAAAACCTCATCGGCATCCAGCAAGGTTGCCCCGGTAAGCAGCGACTCTTCAATCTTTAAATCCAAATCTGCAACATGCAACCTGCCATTTAAAATCAAACGTCTCATCACTCCGGCTACACAACCTTCACTCAGCGGTGGTGTAAAAATTTTCTCATTTTTTACACAAAAAATATTTGCAATGGTAGCATCGCAGATGCGCTGATGCTGGTTCAGCACCAGGGCATCATCCAGCTTATTTTCTTTTGCCCAAAGCGCTGCCATCACATAGGGAAGGTAATTGGCCGATTTCAGGTTCGAAAACCGGTCGCAACTCTTTTCTGCATCAGGAAAAACATCCACTACAAGACCATCGGCATTTAGGTAGTCTGCAGTTTTTTCCAGCGGCAGGCATTCGGCAAGATAATGAAGCCGGTTATCACAGTCGTATAAGCCACCGCTGCCTCTTGAAACAGATAGCCGCACTTTTGCCCGCTGCCCGCAATGATTTTTCTTACACAACAACAGTATTTCTGCCATAATTTTTTCCCGGCTAAAAAAATCCGGAACTGCAAACTGCAAAACCTTTAAGCCGGCAAACAATCGCTCAAAATGATAGCTGGCAAGCAGAATTTCTCCATTCACCACTTTCATTGTTTCAAAAAGCCCGTCGCCGTAGCGGTAGCTGCTATTGTCTGCTGCGATGCAGGCTTTATCGCCTTCAGTAATAATCCCGTTCAGCAAAATGAAATTCATTGCGTCAAAGTAAAATAAAAAAGCCATCCACGGTTGTGAATGGCTGCACATTAGTTTTTGGGTGGCTGTCATGGCTGATCCACAATACCCGCCTTTACGGCATACATCACCAGGCCGGCCATGCTCTTGGTTCCGGTTTTGGTTTTCAGCTTGTCGCGGATGGCCTCCACGGTACGGGGGCTCAGGTCCACAATGTCAGCTATTTCCTTGGTGCTTTTTTCTTCACACATCAGGCGCAGTATTTTAATTTCTTTTTCATTCAGGTGCACTTCGGCCGGTTTGTGTGCATCGGCAAAAGTTTTGTTGCGCAGGCCGCTCAGCAGGGCCTTATTGGTAAGGTCGTTAAAGAAAAACTCATTTTCATACACCTGCTTGATGGCTTCATAAATTTTCTCGGCGCCGCTTTCCTTGGTCAGGTAGCTGTTGGCGCCAATTTCCATCATGCGGCTGATCATGGAGTGGTCGTTGTGCATGCTGAGCATGATCACCTTCACATGGGGGTACAGCTTTTTTATTTCGGGCAGGGTAGCCAGCCCGTCCATAATGGGCATCGAAATGTCGAGCAGTACCACGTCGGGCTGGATGTGCTTCAGTAAATTGAGCAGCTGCATTCCGTTTTCCGCTTCAGCCACCATATGAATGTCTTTGTGAGCACTCAGTGACGTCTTCACGCCGGAGCGGAACAGGGTGTGATCATCGGCAATGGCCACTTTGATTACATGGCCGGGTTCTGGGTTTTTCATGAGAACAGTTTGGTTTTTAAAGTTATTTCTGAATGCGTATGATTCCATCGGATATTGATTAGTAAATAAACGAATTTTTTTGAAAGTTATTTTTTCCGTTTGTTTCGCTTTGCAAATTGTAAAAATCCTGCAACATATACCATCGTACTAGTACTTGATTTTCCCGCTTCGGAATCTACTTTACCGAAAAAATTTTGGCGGGAAAGTACGCAGGTAAAATTAGTGAGTTTACGCAAACAAAAGTAAAAACCATAAAAGCAAGATCGGGAAGATTTGCTATTGTATACAATGCGTTGCAGGCATAGCTTTGCCACCGAAAGTTGATTGACACGGACACAGCGCATTCTCCGCAATCCGAAACCGTCCAATGTCCAAACCGTCCAAAAAGAAGTTTCCAAATCCTTTGTAAAAACCAGCGCACCGTCTCCGGCGGTCAACTTTCTTTTTTTCTCTCCCATTTATTTCATTGTGTAGTTGAAGGAAAACTGGTAAATAGGACGCGAATAATTTATTTCCGGTTTCTTTCTGTATTTGTAGTAAAGCACCTTGATATTTACCAGTTGATTGATTTCCACACCCCAGCCAAGCGACCAGCCGTGGTAAATTCCGTTTGTTTCAATTGCGGGCAAAAATTCTTTAAGGTGTAAAGGATTAGTATAGCTGCCGATATAGCGGAGAGCCAGCCAGAATACACCTATATTTTTGGCATTGTTGCGTTCCCATGCTCCTGTTTGAAAATAAAATCCTGAGGCCCCAAAGCTGTTAAGAAAGTTTACAGGTTTGCCGGTTGAAGGGTCCGTTACCGGCCCTGCTTTTTGCCCGGTCTGAATTCTCTCGCCCAAGTGGTACAGCAGCCCGGTTTTAGTCATCTTCTGACTCTTTCTTTTAAAAAAAATTACACCCTCAACAGACAGGTTTGCCAGGCCGCTAAGGGGATTGATAAAATTAATTACCAGTTGCTCGTTGCTCCTGTTGCCGACGGGACCCTGTGCAGCTTGAAAGTTATTTGATGAAACGCCGCTGTAAATAGAAAGGGGTATTGCAAATTTGCCCGGCTCTCCGATAAAGAGGCGGATAAACCTGGCGCTGGCATTTACCTGGCCGTTGTTTACAATGTCAATGAACCCTGAAGTGAGGATTTCGGGTTTGTAGGGAGCTTTAGAATTTTGATTTTGTGTAATGTTTGGGATTTGAGATTTATGATTTGAAATATTAACCGGCGTATCCCTTGCCTGTGTAAAAGCAATAGCCGGCATCAGCCAAAGCAATATTGGCAAAAGGGGTTTCATGGCTATAATGTACCCTGTTAAAAAATTAATATCTAATCTTATTAGAAATAAAAATTTAGTGGTGCATTCCGATTGTAGAAGAAATTATGCTTTAATTGATGTTTATTTTGAAAAAATAAGCCTTATTCCATATCCATTTCTGTTCCTTTTAAAACTGCCAGTTGAAATATAAGTTGGGTCATCTTTAAGAACAGTAGTTTTATTTTCATCAGATTGTAAGCCAGCCCAAGAAATGTATGGACCTATTCCCAGATAATGGCTTTTACCTATTTTCCAGTGTACTTCGAAGCCGCTTGAAATGCGTAAATAAGGAATATATAGTTTTTGAGCTTTTTCAATAATATGAGAAATCTGGAATTCTTGGCTGTTGTCATCACGCAAATCGAAACGCCTGTTTATTGAATTTCCTTCATTGAAATTTAAACAAAGTCCGGAAAGTACGTAAATGTTAATTGAAGCATTTCCCTCATAATATATTTTAAAAATTTTTTTCGCATAGACCATCAATTCGGCTGATTCAAAATCGAAAATAGGTATATGCTCCTTTTCGGAATAGTAAGGTATTGATTTATTTAATTCATACCAACCCGAGAAAAGAGTTACCTGGCCCTGTATGCCCATTGAAAGATTGGTCTTAGCATTTATCATTCTGTTACAGTCTATCAATAAAATCTTATCATGAATAAATTTTAATCCTACATTTCCTGTCTCCAGTCGCAAAGATTGCAAAAAACTAAAACCAGCTCCGATTCCAACCTGGTATTTCAATTGCGAATGGCAAAGAAAAGTACAAAAACAAAAAAACAAGAAAAGGTACTTTTTCATAAACTTTTATTTTATAACCGGGAGGGATAAACCCCTCCCGGTTTTGAATTCATTCACAGGAAATATTTGAACCTAATGCATAAACTACTTCACCGGTAAACTGCTGGTTATAATATAAATAATATGTCAGAAAATCATAACTTCTGAAAATTGTCAATGCATAGGGATGCATGTGTTTAAATTTAGCCTTCCCATGCTCATGGTCACCACTATAAATATGTACAATGTCATTAACCGGCCAGGGAATGTTATCACACGGATTCCATTGCAATGTGCAATAACCGATACCAACAATATTGTTCCAGTCCTTTTTATATTTCCTCCCCTTTTTCTTGTATAATTTTGCTTTGCCTTCAATCTTTGTTTTTGTTGCTTTAAAATCACCAAATACTCCTTTTTGCCTGACATGATAATAAATTCTTCTTGAAACATCTGGGCTCATAGTTTCAGGGACCCGCCTCCAATCATTTGGTATATTAGTTGATACTGACGAATGACAGTCACCCGTAATGTTATTATCAATCCAATCGAGAATATCTTCGATAGTATCCCAATTATCAAAAATAAATTGCAAGACCTCAATAATATCAAAATTCTCAACTGAGTTTTCGGCCATTGGTCCCCCTGCCCTTCCACTGTTGTTCCACTCGTCCTCACCATAAACCTTGCGGGTTTTAATTTTTCCATATCCTGTAAGGGTAAGCAAACCAGACTCAGGATTTCTGAGTGTTATCCCAAAGTTTTCATCAAGTACTGGCCAATACAATTCATTATTCACCTTTTGATTAAAGGCAGGATTGTTGTTATTCCAGTCTTCACCCATTAAATCCAGCCATTCTTCTTCCTCAGCATTGATCTTTAGTAGTGCTGATTCAAAATTTAACTGTTGAGCAAATGTTGTACCAGCATAATTTTCAGTTAGGTTAAAACTTTCCTCTTCCAGGTAATCGAACAACTCCTCTTTATATTGATCAAATGTCATTCCTGTTGTACAAATCGCTTCACTCCATAAAGTCTGCAGGATCATTTCACAAATTCCGGCATAGGTATCCTCATACTGCTTATCATATCTACGTAATTCATTTGATACATTTACAACAGAAGCGAGGTTTTCAAAACTCAGAGTATTTCCTGAATTAGTAATTGAATGCTGCTGTATCATGCTTTGTACGTTGCTTGAAATTTGATTTTTAAGTTGAACAAAATCTGTATTTCTTAATTGAATAACTGATTGTGCCCGTGAATTGATCCTTATGCATTGACGATCTAATTTCTGTGCTGAAACCTCTTTCGATAAAAAGCCAAATAGCAGAATCAGAAAAGAAGTGTTTCTAAAAAAAGATTTCATGGCTATACTATTTAAAAATTTCGCCTACTCTATTCATTATTCGGTTTTCGGCATTCCCGCAGCATTTGGCCCGGCCGCCGGCAGGCAGGCAAATGATGAACCAAAACTATGGGAGCACAGAGCCAGTTACCAAGATGAAAACCTCAGAATAAGAATGTATTTTCCCCAGCTTTTCGTGGTTGTTTCATCATTAGTTTCCGTTATTAAAGCATAGCCATGTGATGTATTTCCTTTTTATCACAGTTTTTTACTCAGATTCAAAGAGCTGTGCCAAAATTAAAGGCTAATATTTAATCAGTCAAGACCCTGCTACCGCTTTTTTCACATGGATTGGCGTTTTTTTCTTACTTTCTAAACATTATTTTTTAATCAGGATTTCATAAGAGGTGTTATTTTTATACCAAAACCATGAGCGGCTATTGGGAGAAATATTGGGCTGTTACTTCATCAATTATTTTAGGCTTGTTTTGTTTGTTCGCTGTTTTAAAATCTTCTACTTCCCTAAAAAAATATCCAGATAGAAAATATGTTAGGGTCATTTTCATTTTTTTATCATTACACTTGCGCAACTAGTTATTGGTTTATTGGAAGACATTATATTGGATCCTCAAAATATAAAAAAGGGGAAGCATAGCATAACCAATATTTCTTTCTTATGCTACATGTTTTTTGAATTCATTATCTACACTTATTTTCTGCAAAAAATTTATCCGTTCTAAACTGGTAAAAAGCTTTCTAAAATATTCGATAATTCTATTTTACGCATTAGGATTGTTTTTATGGTTTTCAAAATCAGAATTCAGTCAGGTTGCGAGTATCTTAAGTATTACCGAATCAATATTTTTTTTATTCCCGTGCTTTTACTTTTTTTATGAGACATTAAAATCTCCACCCGTTCTGGTACTGAATAAAGAGCCATCATTTTGGATCATTACAGGAATAACTTTTCTTTTTATTTGTCTGTTACCTTTATATATAGGAACCCTTTTAATAGGCAGCATGCATTCTATATTGGTGATTGATTACATTGGATATGCGATTTTAATATCTCTTTTCTTAAAAGGACTATCATGCAACCCGAATCAGTCAGTATAGTATTTTTTATTATTATTACAACAATAATACTACTGCTGCTTGCAGTTTTTATAATAAGTATTTTGTTTATATATCAGAAAAAACAAATTACTTATCTGAAAAATATAGATGTAATCAAATCCGAGTATGAAAAAAATCTCCTTAACACCCAGCTGGAAATCCAGGAACAAACCCTGCAAACTATATCCCGCGAAATTCACGACCATATTTGCCTGAACCTGACACTGGCAAAACTGAATCTTATAACTCTTGATAATAAAAATAAAAAGGAAACAACAGATCGCATCAACTCTTCAATTGATATACTTGGCCGGAGTATTCATGAACTCAGCGACATTTCTCATAGCATGAACCCGGAAATAATAGAAAGCCAGGGATTGATTAAAGCTTTGGAACTGGAAATTGAGAAAATCAGGAAGCCCGGTCTTTTCAATATTCAATTTCATATTAATGGCAACCCGGTATTTATGGATTCCCAAAAGGAGTTATTCATTTTTCGCATTATTCAGGAAACATTCAATAACATTTTAAAACATGCTAAAGCCAAAAATGCAAGCCTACAGCTTTATTATAACATAAACCATTTAGAGGCAACTGTGAAGGATGATGGGGTAGGATTTAACTGGGAGTATTTAAACTCCGCAGAAAATAAAAAACAGCATTCCGGATTGAACAATATAACCAAAAGAATAAACCTGATTAACGGCACCTGTGAAATAAATAGTATACCTGGCGAAGGCACTACGATTCATTTATCCATTCCATACTAAAACCATGAAAAAGGAAACCCTGATAAAAGTAGCATTAGCAGATGATCACGTTTTACTAAGAACCGCACTGGCTTCATTGGTAGGCAATTTTGAAAATTGCAAAACTGTAATGCAGGTGAGTAACGGAAAAGAACTGATTGAAGAGATTAAGAAAGGCAATCTTCCTGAAATTGTATTACTCGATCTGAATATGCCTGAAATGGATGGCTATGAAACGGCCGTATGGCTGCGGGATAATTTTCCGGCTATACATGTACTAATGCTGACCATGTATGACTCGGAATTATCACTGATCCGCCTTTTGCAGGCTGGTGTTAAAGGCTTTTTGAAAAAAGATATTCACCCTAAAGAGCTTCAATATGCCATTCAATCCGTAATGGAGAACGGTTATTATTATTCCCATAATGCAACCGGAAAATTGCTTAACCTTTTCAGGAATCAATCAGAAATGACACATACTTTGGAAAAAACACTGCTGAATGAAACAGAGATCCGTTTTTTACAATTATCATGCAGTGAACTTACTTATAAAGAAATTGCCAAAGAAATGCATCTGAATCCGCGTGGAGTAGATAACCTGCGGGATAACCTCTTTGCAAAGCTGGAAGTAAAAAGCCGTGTTGGGCTGGCTATGTATGCTATCAAACACGGATTAGTGACTATTTAAGTTATTTTCTTATTTTCTCTGTGCCACCATATAAGCCCGCGGCTCGCCCAGCGTAAATTGTTTTTTACCGGGGATGCTATAGATTTCTTTTAATTGAAAACCTGTTTTATTCAGCATGTCTTCCAGTTCGGCAATGCTGTAAATAAAATCAATTCCTTTTTTTTCTTCCCGCTCACCGGCATCGGTAATGATGGTACTGAGGGTTTCCACACGGGTGGGATGGAAATAAAATTTGCTTTCAGTAAAAAAAAGATAGTCCCCTACTTTGCCCCAGCTTTTATCCTTAAAATTCTTTATAACTATTTCAGCAAGCGACCAGGTGTTGATAAAAAAATTCCCCCCGGGCTTCAGATGAGCTGATATATTTGAAAGCAGGCGCAAGCAATCTTTTTCATTGAAAAACTGCAGACTATTGCCCATGCAGATAACCGCATCAAATTGCCGGTAAATCTTCATCTCCAGCACATCGGCACAGATACATTCGATATTCAACTTTTCTGCTGCGGCCTTTGCTTCTATCTCGTTTATATAATCAGGCAGGTTGTCAACTGCTGTTACCTGCACGTCTCGTTTTGCCAGCTCCAGGCTGTGCCGCCCATAGCCGCACATCAGATCGAGCACCTGGCTGCCGGCCGTCAGTTTGCCTTCCTCCATCATAAAATCAACTTCGGCCAGCGTGGTTTTTTCCGGAAATATCTGCCGCCATATTTCCTTGTAATACCCGTTGAAGAAACTGCTGTTGATGTTTTCAGTTTGATTTGTCTGCATGTAACCAGAATATTTTGTAGCGGTTCAGGAAATTATTTGTGTCCTTTGCGTCTGCTTTGCGACCTCTGCGTCCAATACAAGCACACAAAGAATGCAAAGTACCACTGAGAACACCAGGCGATCCTTATAATTTGTGAACAACCCTTCTTATACCATCTTTTAAGAGCGTTACATTAAAATTAATTATCAGCCCCAGTTTACAGCCTGAAAATTTCAGGTAAGTCAATGTTCTGGCTATAAATATCTCTGCAATGGCATCAATTGATTTTGCTTCCACAACAACTTTGTCTTCAACAATCAAATCGGCCCGGTAACCACAATCCATCCGCACTTCTTCAAACACAACAGGGATGGGTTGCTCTTTTAAAACTTTAAGTCCAATTTTTTTTAAACGGTAATACAAACATTCAACATAAACTTTTTCAAGCAAGCCTGGCCCCAGCGCCTTATGAATTTCAATTGCTTCCCTGATGATGATGGATGAAAGTTCGTTTTCGGTCATATAATAAGATTAAAGGACGCAAAGAACGCTAAGTAGCGCAATGAACGCAAAGCATTTTCCTGTGCCGGTTTACTCCAGCAATTTATTCCGCATCGCATACATCACCAGCCCGGCAATGGTTTTGGCTCCCACCTTTTGCTTCATGTTTTGCCGGATGGTTTCGATTGTGCGTGGGCTCAGAAACACTTCCTTCGAAATTTCCTCCGTCGTCTTATCGTCGGCAATCAGCTTCAGTATTTTGAGTTCCTTTTCTGAAAATTTTACCGGGTTAGGGTAAAACTGCCTGACTTTTTTCTTATGCTGTAGTTTCAGCAGCACGGCTTTATTCACCAGCTCGTTGAAATAAAAATCGTCGTTCATACAGGTGAGAATGGCCTGGTAAATTTCTTCCGGATCGGTGGTTTTAGTCAGGTAGGCATTGGCGCCCATCTCCATCATCTTGGTAATCATCTCCTGGTCGTCGTACATGGTAAGCACAATAATCTTGAGGCCTTCATATTCTTTCCGTATCAGGCTGATGGCATTGATGCCGTCCACTTCGGGCATGCGGATGTCCATCAGCACCACGTCGGGCAGCTTTATTTTGAGCTTATGCATCAGGTCTTTCCCGTCTTCGGCTTCCCAGATGATTTTGAGGTATTCTTTATCCCGCAGGGCCATTTTTATTCCGTCGCGGAAAATCTTGTGGTCATCGGCAATGGCAACCTTGATTTGTTCGGCAGTCATGGATAGTGGTAATCTGTTATTTAATGGGTTTTGAATTGGCTGAACGAAAATACTTCTTTTTTTGCTAAGGGGTAAAAAGAGAAAAGGAGATGAAGCGGGTGAAAAAATCATCCATACCGGGTTATTACAAAAGGCTTCCGTTTACAGGATGAATTGGGAAATTTCACGAACCGGATTTTGTATTATTACGACAGCAACAGTAAAAACCATAAACATAATAATGAGCATATTTGCTCTTGCAGCCGTTCAATCTGCCATCTATTTTTGAAGCAAGTTGATTGACGAGGATTAGCTCTCTTAAAACATCCAATGTCCTGCTCCCGGTCTCCACCGGGAAGAAACCGTCCAAAAAAGAATCTCATTATCCTTTGAAGACCATCTGCTACTTCCGTAGTCAATCAACTTCTTTTTTTTATCCCCGTCAAAATGAAACCGGATTTTTTAGAACCGGGGTCTTGATGCCCTGACAGTTTCCTTCCGCTTCTCCCGAATGCCCCTTTTCCACAGCTGTTAATAAGTGCTCAAAAAACCGGAAAAATCCCCGGGAAATATCTATTTTTATGACCGTATTTTTACGAGCAATACGAAGTGATTTTACTTCTAATTTATTCGTAGGAATACCGGTAAAGATACGTCAAAATCCTTACTGGCACTGCATTCCAGGCATTTAAGCACCACCCTGGTTATGAAACCTCCCTTGAGATAGGGCGGCATTTGGTCAATTTTTATCCCTGTAATTAATCTTAAAGCTGAAAACTAAGACTTATGAAAAAGATGGTAAAAAGAGTTTGGGAAAACGACACATTAATAACTGTTTGGGAAGAGTAATGCTTGATTAAATCCCGAATTATTTAATTCTCACAAAAGTTTTTCTATTTTTGGTGGAAATCCAAATGTAGAAAAGCTTTTGTTATTTGCCCTTGTAACATATTCATATTTATTACTTCCCGTTGTTTTTTTTATTGTAATAACGAAGATTGCTGGCAAGCAATCACTTCATGCTACGGTAACCAGTATTTTTAAAAGCAACTTATTTCCTCTTGCTCTGTATGGTTGTATTTTTTTCCCGTTTTTGAATTGGTATGATGAAATTCCAAAAGACTTAAGAAAATATTCGCAGGCTGTTTATACTTTTCTTGAATACTTTTTTTTCACATACCTTTTCTGGATTCTTATCCTAAGTAAGGTTTTCCGGTCCTTTATTGTATTTGTCACAGTATTATTTGTTCTTTTTCAGATTTATTATGTTACTACTATTGCTCAAAAACGGTTAGACAGTATTCCGATAGGAATAGAAACAATTTTTGTTTTCATATATATATTTTATTTCTTTTACGAGTTTTCAAACAGTACAAAAAACCAATTCATTTATAATCATTATGGCTTCTGGCTTGCAGTCGGAATTCTTATCTATTTAGGAGGGTCTCTTTTCTTTTATATTCTTATCAACCAGTTAACCCAGGATGAGGTAAATAAATTCGGAAACCTTACTTATGTCGCTGAAATTATCAAGAACCTGCTTTTTGCAATTTCAATTTTCATTTATAAAAAATATCCGACCGACCGTATCCAAAAAAATCCTTTTAAAATCCCTAACCTGGACATGATTTAAAAAAACAACCTGCAATAATCTAATATGTTCCTCCTGCAAGCCTCCACCAACACTGTTACGGTCCTGTTACTGGGCACCGTGGCCATGCTTGTTCTCACCATCGGGCTTGTAATTTTTATCATCATGCACCAGCGGCGGGTGCAGCGTTTCCAGCAAAGACTGCAGCAAATGGAAATTGAACAGCAGCGGATGATGCTGAATGCCTCCATCAAAATGCAGGAAGAAGAACGCCAGCGCCTGGCGGCCGACCTGCACGATGATGCCGGCCCCCTGCTGGCTACGGCCAGGCTGTACCTGAACGAAAATCTGGTGAACCAGGATAAGGTGACCCAGCTGCAGAGCATTTACCAGGCACGCCAGATAATTGACGATACCATTCAGCTCATCCGCAACATCAGCCACGACCTGATGCCGCCTACCCTGAAAAACTTCGGTCTTGAATCAGCCATCAACGACCTGTTTCAGAAAATAAGCGGCAGCGGATCGGTAAATGCCAGCCAGCGCTTTCATGATTACAAAGACCGGCTGAAACCCGAAAAGGAACTGCTGGTATTCCGCATTGTGCAGGAGCTCATCAACAATATATTAAAGCACAGCAACGCCAGCTTTATTCACCTGACGCAAAATGTGCATGCCGACCGCTTTTACCTGCGAATGCATCATGACGGCCGCGGTATTGTGCAGGCTGATTTTGAAAAACTGAACAAGAGCAATATTGGGCTTGGACTGAAAAATATCAGCAGCCGCATCCGGCTGCTTCAGGGCGAAATTCTTTTTGAAAAGGATATTTCGCAAACCTATTACAAGGTGACGCTTGAAATACCCAAGGATGAACCGTACAGTTGACCGGGCGGGTAATACAATGTGTGTAGCTGCCCGGAATATTTAATAATTTTGAATACGTCTGTTAACTATGGGAATAATTAAAGTAGCTATAGCCGATGATCATAAAATTTTCCGGAAGGGAGTTATACTTTCCCTGCGTCCCTATACCAATATAAAATTTGTGCTGGAAGCCGAAAACGGCGACGAACTGCTGAAAGGAATTCCCGAAACTGAACCTGATGTGATACTGATGGACCTGCGTATGCCCGCCAAAGACGGTATTGAAGCCACTAAAATCATAAGCAAACAATACCCGGATATAAAAATCGTAGTGCTCACCATGTACGAAGATGAGCGGTTTGTGTATCACATGATGGAAAACGGCGCCAACGGCTACCTGCTGAAAAATGCCGAGCCGCAGGAAATAAGACGGGCTATTATGGATGTGTATGAAAAGGGTTATTACCTGAACAATTTTGTAAACCGCATCCTGCTGAAGCGTTCGCATGCCCGTCAAAAAATTGTGCCCTCATTGAACAGCGAAATAACCCTGAGCGATAAAGAAAGAGAAGTGCTCCGCTATATCTGCATGGAATTTACTGCCCAGGAAATAGCCCAGAAAATGGACATCAGCGCCAGAACAGTAGAAGCAATTAAAGACAGGCTGATGGAAAGATTTGGCAGCCGCAATACCGCGGGCCTGGTGTTTTTTGCAGTGAAGAATAATCTGGTGGACTGAAACAGGATGGTTTGATGGTTAAATGGTTTGATTGTTCCTGCGGAGAATTCTATACATGCGACGATAAAGCTATTTAATAATTTGAAAATATAACAATAAACTAATCGCTTCAAAACTTCATCTCAGGTACTTCTCCTTCCACAATCAATTTACCTGCAGTTTTTGTTCTTATTTCATCTGCACTTACTCCCGGCGCTCTTTCTAAAAGTTTAAAGCCACCTGGTGTAATATCGAGCACAGCTAAATCAGTTACTATTCTTTTTACACACTTCACACCTGTAAGCGGTAGCTGGCATTTGGATAATAGTTTTGATTCACCCTTGGGGTTGGTGTGCATCATAGCTACAATGATGTTTCTTGCGCTGGCCACCAGGTCCATGGCGCCGCCCATGCCTTTTACCATTTTTCCGGGAATTTTCCAGTTGGCAATATCGCCATCCTCACTTACTTCCATGGCGCCAAGTACGGTAAGGTCCACTTTGCCGGCTCTGATCATCCCAAAGCTTTCAGCACTGTCGAAGAATGCGCCCCCGGGTAAAATAGTTACGGTTTCTTTTCCGGCATTTATCAGGTCGGCATCAATGTCCGTTTCTTCCGGGTAAGGTCCCATACCGAGCATGCCGTTTTCACTTTGCAACACAATACTGATACCGGCCGGTATAAAATTGGCAACCAGTGTAGGAATGCCGATTCCGAGGTTTACATACATACCATCACGCAGCTCCTGCGCAATGCGCCTTGCGATTCCGTATTTATCGAGTGGCATGGGTTATAGTTTATAGTTTATGGTTTATGGTTTTTGGTTTATGGTTTAAGATTTCCAATTTTCAGCCATTCATCTCTTTCTGGCTCCTGGTTACTGGTTCCTGGCTTCACTCTTTATATGTACTGTTTTTCTTTCAATTCTTTTTTCATACCCGCTGCCCTGAAAGATGCGATGGACATAAATGCCCGGAACATGAATATGATCCGGATCGAGCTGTCCCGGTTCTACCAGTTGCTCCACTTCAGCTATGGTGATGTTGCCTGCCCTTGCCATGGAGGTGGAAAAATTTCTTGTAGTTTTTCTGAAAACAAGATTACCGTACCGGTCGCCTTTCCATGCTTTCACTATGGCAAACCCGGCATGAAGCGCATGCTCCATCAGGTACATTTTACCATTGAATTCTCTCACTTCCTTTCCTGCCGCTATCTCGGTGCCATAGCCGGCCGGAGTGAAAAAAGCCGGGATGCCCATGCCCGCCATCTGTATTCTTGTAGCCAGTGTGCCCTGTGGAGTCAGGTCTACTTCCAGCTCGCCGCTCAACATCTGGCGTTCGAATTCTTCGTTCTCGCCTACATAAGAACTTATCATTTTTTTTATTTGCTTTGTCTGCAGTAGCAGGCCAAGGCCGAAATCATCCACTCCGGCGTTGTTCGAAATGCAAATGAGGTCTTTCACTCCTTTTCGTTTCAGTGCGGCAATACAATTTTCGGGTATGCCGCAAAGTCCAAATCCCCCGAGCATAATGGTGGCGCCGTCGCCGATATCATGAATAGCTTCATCGGCGTTTTTTACAACTTTATTCATACACAGTAATTGATTCAGCAAATTTAGGCAGGGAGGAATAACCCCTCATTTATCCCCTGGCATTTTCGATGGCTTTATTTTGATGAGCAAAGTATCGGGGCCGGGTTTTTTAACAGTGCTGTCTGGTTTCGGTTTGCTGCCGCCGTATTGGCGCTCCATCACTCTTTTTTCATCGTTTCGCAATGAATCGGTAATCACCTTCAGCAGGTCGGGCCTGGACTGGTAAAAGGCAAGACTTTTTTTAAACGCTTCCCTGTCGGTGGCATGCAGGCGGAATACCTGCTCATAAAGACGAAGGCTTTCGGCCAGTGCATCTTTTGAACTGTCTTTTTGTATGTATTCGGAAATATAAGCGTCGGCCACCATCAGGTCCCACATGATGCTGCGCATTTTATTCTGAGGCAAAACGTCTCCGGGTATTTTATTTTTCTGCACACAACCGAAGCTGGTAAAAACAAAGAAACAGAATAAAAGTTGTTTCATTTTAACTCGTTGTAGAGGCGGGCATTGGTTACATCCAGCTTCAGCAGCAGGTTCAGCGCCCTGTCTTTAATATCTTTCGATGCTTTCGAAAACACTTTCACCAGTTCTGTATTCTTACCCTGGAAAAAAAACTGCATGAGCATCGAGTTGGGATTTTCTTTATCCAGTGTGTTGAGAAAATTCAGGCAGTTGAGAATGCCGTTGCGTCCTTCGTCTTCATTTTCATAAAAAATATCCATGCCGTTGCGGTAATACGAATAAATGGCATCATGAAAAAGGGCAAAGCGGTTGTTATTCAGGTTTTCGGTCAGCCAGTAACGGTTTCGCTGGCTTTCAAAATTTTTCCAGCCGCTGATATCCCTGCCTTCCGGCGCATTGTTTACAATGTTCTGGGCTTTTACAAAATACGGGTCGCCGCCGCGCAGCGAAAATGAGTCGTAATCAAAACCAAGAATTATGTTTATCCAGTAGGCCAGCACTGCAGTAAGGTTTGATACCAGCGGATCGCTGCCCTGCACCCGGTTTTCGTTGAATTCAATTGGTTGAAATTCCACGTAGCGGAACAGCAGGTTATCATCTATAAAATTTATCAGCGGGCACTGGTAGGCTGAACTGTACGCCGGTCGGGCTGCCTGCACAGTAAGGCTGCCACGGAATACATTTTGCCCCACCGCTTCATTAATATTCACCAGGAAGTTGCACTGAATTTTTTCTGCCGGCTGAAACACATCGTTGGTCCACTTTCGGTTATTGATGAAGTTGGTCAGCGCCTGCTGCAGTGTCTGGAAAATTTTACGGTCGATGGTGGTGGGTACTTTGTCCTTATTAATATTGATGGTAATGCGGGCCTGTATTTCCTGGCTTTGGGCAAATGCAAGGGAACCGGTAAGGGTAATCAGCAGGACGGTTTTTTTAAGCATAGTAAAGCTGGATGAGTGTATCAACAATATTCCTGGCCACTTCATTTTTAGGCAGCAGGCCGAAACTGAATTCTTTTCCGCTTTTATCAAAGATGGTGATTTTATTTGTATCGGTACCAAAGCCGGCGCCCGGATCGTTCAGTGAATTGAGCACTACCATATCGGCATTTTTTGATTTCAGTTTTCCCAAAGCATATTCCCGCTCATTGCTTGTTTCCAGTGCAAATCCTACCAGTACTTGCTTAGCTTTTTTCTTTTCACCCAGGCTTTTCAAAATGTCTTTTGTTTTTTTTAATTCAATAACAAGATTGTTTTCTTTTTTCTTGATTTTTCCTGTAGACACAGCCACCGGGGTATAATCCGCCACGGCTGCGGCCATTACAGCAATATCCGAATTTTCAAAGCTGCGGGTGCAGACGTTGTACATTTCTTCAGCCGATTTTACACGAATGGTATTAATGCCATTAGATGGCAATTCGATGGATGAAGGCCCCATTACCAGGGTGACATCGGCGCCTCGGGAGTATAATTCCTCAGCTATTGCCAGTCCCATTTTACCGCTTGAATGATTGCCGATGAACCGAACAGGATCGATCGGCTCATATGTTGGCCCGGCTGAAACAAATGCTTTTTTACCCGCCAGTTTTTTTTGTAAAAAAAATTTTTGTTCAAGAAAATGAATGATGGCTTCCGGCTCGGCCATGCGGCCATCGCCGACCAGGCCGCTGGCCAGTTCGCCTTTTTCCACCGGTATTATTTTATTGCCGTACTTCAACAACTTTTGAATATTTTCTTTTGTAGCGGGATGATGCCACATGTCTTCATCCATGGCAGGAGCAACGGCTACCGGGCAGGTGGCTGAAAGATAAACAGCGAGCAGCAAATTATCGCACTGGCCCTGCGCCATTTTTGCCAGCGTATTACAACTTAATGGTGCAATCAGCATCACATCTGCCCAGCGCCCCAGCATCACGTGATTGGCCCAGGAATCTTCATCAAACAAATCGGCAAGCACTTTGTTTTTTGAAAGAGTAGATAGGGTAAGTTTTGAAACAAAATCGCCGGCCGACGGCGTCATAATAACCTTTACCTCCGCCCCGGCTTTTACCAGGAGTCTTACAAGGTAAACGGATTTGTAAGCAGCAATGCTGCCTGTAATACCCAGTAATATTTTTTTTCCCTTCAGCATACTATATTCAAAATTATAACTAAGTGACAGAAACTAAAAACGTCCCGAACCGGCGGGACGCAAAATAGTTTTTCAGGCGGGATTCAATTGTCGGTTGGTTAGCTAAACAGTTCATCTTCACCCTTGCGGAAATACACTTTGTCTTCCAGGAATTCCTGTGTAGCCAGCAGGGCCGGGTTGGGCATTCTTTCGTAGGCTCTTGAAATTTCAATCTGCTCTTTGTTCTCATGTATTTCTTCCAGGCTGTCGGTATGGCTGGCAAATTCTTCCAGCTTGTTGTGCAGCTCTTCTTTCAGTGAAATATTTATCTGGTTGGCTCTTTTGCCAACGATGGCGATAGATTCGTAGAGGTTGCCCGTTTTGTCCTTCAGGTCATTCAGGTTCCGGGTTTCCACTATGTTGCTGGTGCCTACGCTAAGCTGGCGTCTTAGTTTGCTCATTGTTCAGGGTTTTAATATTGTTATTTGATAAAGTAACGTATCGTTCCACTTCTTTCAGCAGCTTGCTGTCGGGAAAGCGGTCAATAAAATCATTGCACTCGGTAATCACTTGCTCAAAACGCTCGGCTTTTTTTTCATCCACACTCAGTTCCGCAAAATTAAAATACGATTTAATCACCATGAATTTATATTCGTCGCTGTGTTCTGAGTCAGGAAAATTCAACAGCAGGCTGCTGAAGGCCACGCCGGCTGCACGAAACTGCCCCAAATCGAAGTAAAGTTGCGCTGCCGACCTTTCTTTTTCTTCCAGTTTTGCACGGCAAATATCTATGATTTCACTGGCTTCTATATTCCGTTCCGAATTGGGATGTGTGTTTATAAAGGTGCGCATCATCTCCATGGCCTTGATGGTATTGGTCTGGTCAAGCGGGACTTTGGGCGATTGTTTAAAAAAAGTATAGGCCCGCATATAGTCCACTTCTTCTGCCCTTGTGCTGTTGGGAAACACTTCGAGGTAGCTCTTGAAAAGATTTTCCGCATTCAGGTAATCCCGCTGGTAGTAGGCGCAATAGGCATATTTATAATACATGTCCTCAAACTCAGGCTTGCCTTTATAATACGGCATCACATCTTCAAAGAGCTGCTGGGCAAACAGCCATTTCTTTTTTACATAATACTGCTCAGCCATGCGGAGCTTATAAGCCGAATCAGGATTTTTTAAAATCTTATTGATTCCCTTGCAACTGAATAAAAAACCGGCTATGAAAAGGAAAAGAAAAATTCTCATAAAAAAGCGGGCAAAGATAGATTTATTCCGGCAAATCTGCTTTAAAAATTACGGGATACAAAACCCGCCGGGTTAAGGTTTTTGTAAAGCGCCTTGCAAGCCCTGATTTCATTGGGGCTTGCAAATAAAAAGCCTCCCGGAAAGCCGGGAGGCCGGTGTTAATCAAAAACTAACTTGTGATTATCCTCTTCTCAGGTTGGGGTGCGGAGCCGGCACGGTATTGGGTCCTTCTTCACCTTCATTGGCCGGGCGCATATCTACTGTATCGCAATCACCTCCTTCTTCACCATACTTGAAGATGAAACGGTCGCCGCTCACACCTTCTTTTTCTACCAGGTAAGTGATGATGGCATTCACCCTGTCCCAGCTTCTTTGTTGCTCCGGTTTATTGCTGGCGCAATAACCGGTTACTACTACATTACAACCCGGAGCATTGCGCATACGATCGGCCACAACAGCCAACAGCCTCCTGGCATCATCGCTCAACTTCACCGAGTTCCTGGCGAACATGATGCTTGGTAATGCACCTAGTTTATCTGTGCATGTAGGCACATAGATACCACCTTTACCAACACATGTAGTATCACAAGGACATTTACCTACACCATCGGCATCTACCGGCTGGCAGTACGTGGGTGTGACAAGTTCTTTATCCTTACAATCAGGAACTCCGTCGCCATCCGTATCGCGGCTTACACCGTGCGTATCAACCGGGCAACCTTCGGGAGTTTGCTCCTGGTCAAACTGGTCAGTCACACCATCAAGGTCGCTGTCAGGCAATACCGGCTTAGGCAGGCGCATCAAACGCGGGTTGCGGATTTCGCTGTAGGCATAATCCAGCGGGTTCAGCCACCACAGGGGCTCCACTGCTTTTGCACCGATATTTATATTCAACCCTACTGAGGCAAAGTTGTAGCTGTCGAAGTCGCGGGTGAGTGAGGGAGTACCGAGGTCGGCTTCCTGCCAGCGCTGGCCGTCGAGCAAATCATCTTTGGTGAATGTAACCCGGTCTTCAATTGCCAGGTTCAGCCTGTTGCTGAGTTTGAAAGCAATACCGACACCACCGGTCAGTGTTGGTTTCAGTGTTTTCCCAAACAGCTTAGGTCTTCTGTCACCATGGTTGTCGGCTTCTGTTTCATATGTGTCATCGAGGATGTCTTTCAAAGCATCACGGGTATCTTTTCTGGTTTTATGCGTTCCATCCTGGATGGTGGAAAAATCATAAGGAGCATTGTCTTCGTTAAGCGCATTAATTTTTACATCATATACGGTGGCGCCAAAACCGCCGAAACCATAGAGATTGAAACCGGTTTTTGATTTATGAAACCGGATGTTGTTCAATGTAACTACTCCTTGCAATGAAAGATCATGCACTTTAGTTTTATAGTTGTAAAAAACTCTTTCAATTGACTCATTCGGCATTAAGAATGTACCAGTAACAGTATTGAAGAAAGCAGGTTGATTGGTTGCCGGGTTCAACCCTAAAAGCGGGGCTACATAGTCGCTTGCCCATGCCGGGTTACGTCCGTAGTTATTTGCTCCCAGCCAATGAAGGCCTTTTGCGGTACCGAATAAATATTCAAGCCGCAAAGAAAACACATATCCAAAAGCTTTTCGTACATGCGCAGCGCCACCCCAGGTAGGAGTTATTCCCGGCACATCACCGCTGATGGCGAACATACCGAGAGGTTTTATTCCAATCTCCCATTGGTTGCGGGGTTTTGCAGGAAAGTTATAGGTGCCGTTTAAGAATTCTGAATGCTGGGGCATTCTTTTCGACGGGATAAGGGAAGAGTCTTTTACATCATAGCTTGCACCTACCTGGGCATAACTACCTGATGCCAGCAGGCAAATAATGCCAGCCAGTAAAATGTACTTTTTGCTTGCCATAACAGTGAGTTAGTTTTTGATAAGAGATTTCAAATGTCCAAATTACAGGCAAAAATATAAATTGATGCTTAAAAACCAAATTTTTATGCAATTATTTGCCTCTGAAAAATCCGGCTTTTTACTCACATAAGTCAGTAACTGAAACAACGAATATGCACAGCCCCGGTAAATTTTTGAGATGTATCTTGCCATGATTTCAACATGAACCTACCGACAGCCTTAATCGAAAATGAACTGAAAACCTTTGAAAGCAGGTTTAAAGAAGCCGTAAAAAGTAATGCGCCGCTGCTCGACCGCATCATGCAATACGTAGTGAAAAGAAAAGGAAAACAGCTGCGGCCCATGTTTGTTTTTCTTTCGGCAAAACTCTGCGGCCCGGTAACCGAAAGCACTTATCGTGCCGCCTCGCTGGTAGAACTGCTGCATACCGCCACGCTTGTGCATGATGATGTGGTGGATGATTCGGCCGAGCGCCGAGGTTTTTTTTCCGTTTATGCTTTGTGGAAAACCAAAGCCTCCGTGCTCATTGGCGATTACCTGCTGGCAAAAGGTTTATTGCTTTCGCTTGACAATAACGATTACAAAATCCTGCATATTCTTTCCGACGCTGTACGCAAAATGAGTGAAGGCGAACTGCTGCAACTGGAAAAAGCCAGAACGCTTGCCATACAGGAAGAAGTTTATTACGACATCATACGAAATAAAACGGCTTCACTACTGGCTTCGGCATGTGCGGCAGGGGCCTGGTCGGCCGGCCATGATGAAACTAAAACCGGGCAGCTCCGTCACTTTGGCGAATTGGCCGGCATGGCATTCCAGATAAAAGATGACCTGTTTGATTATGCCAGCGATAAAATAGGTAAACCCACAGGCAACGACATCAAGGAAAAAAAACTGACCCTGCCCCTGATTTATACCCTGAAAAATTGTGACAAAGAAACCAGGCGTGAAATTATTTATATCATCAAAAACAAAAACACTGACACCCGCCTGGTGAAACAAGTGGCAGAAATCGTCACCCGGTCGGGAGGCATTCAATACGCCACGGATAAGATGAATGAATTTTACAACCGGGCCAAACAAATTCTTTACAGCTTTCCCGATAATGAATCACGAAAGGGAATGGAAGACCTCGTGAACTTTGTCATCAGCAGGAAATATTGATTAAATAACTTTACAACCAACAAGACAGGAATTGACGACATGCAAAAAAGATGGAAAATACTATCGGCCAGCCAGCAAAAGATTGACTCGCTCCAGCAATCGCTGAAAATTTCCCCGGTCATCTGCCGCATACTTGTTCAAAGGGGAAATGAAACCTATGAGCAGGCCAGACATTTTTTCCGGCCCGAACTGAAAGACCTTCATGACCCCTGGCTGATGAAAGATATGGACAAAGCAGTGGAGCGAATCATCCGTGCGGTGAACAGCCAGGAAAAAATTCTTGTGTTTGGTGATTATGATGTGGATGGCACCACGGCTGTGGCCTGCATGTACCGCTTCCTGAAAAAATTTTATACTCACATTGATTTTTATATTCCGCACCGCTACCGTGAAGGGTATGGCGTGAGCAAAGCAGGAATTGATTTTGCAAAACAAAACGGCTTTACCCTCATCATTTCACTCGACTGCGGCATCAAATCGGTGGAACTGATTGCATATGCCAAAAACCTCGGTATTGATTTTATCGTTTGCGACCATCATTTACCTGAAAGCACTTTGCCCCCGGCTGTTGCCATTCTGAATCCAAAACAAAATGACTGTAAGTATCCTTACAAGGAGCTTAGCGGCTGCGGCGTTGGGTTTAAATTAATTTCGGCCCTGGCCCCGCAATTTGGCTTAAGCGATGAAGAGGTTTTTGAAAATCTCGACCTGGTGGCCACAGCCATTGCCGCCGACATAGTGCCAATGACCGGTGAAAACCGGGTGCTCGCTTTTTATGGTTTAAAAAAAGCAAATGAAAATCCGAATAACGGAATCAAAGCGCTCAGCTTCCTGAGCGGGCTGAAAAAAGAATTACACATAAACAACCTTGTATTTATAATAGCGCCGCGGGTGAATGCCGCCGGCCGTATGGATGATGCCACAAAAGCCGTGCGGATGTTTATTGCCGAAACTTATGAAGAAGCCATGCAGTATGCCGAAATGCTGCACAGCGATAACACCGACCGAAAAGAAGCCGATGAAAATATAACAGAAGAAGCCCTGGCGCTGATAAATGATAATGTAGAATGGCAGAAAAGAAAATCAACGGTGGTTTTTAAACCGCACTGGCACAAAGGGGTGGTAGGTATTGTAGCTTCGCGGCTGATTGAACATTATTACCGCCCCACCATCGTGCTGACACAAAGCGGTAAGTATGCGGCCGGCAGTGCCCGCAGTGTGCCGGGTTTCAATTTATACGAAGCCGTACATTCCTGCCGGGAGCACCTGCTCGGCTATGGTGGTCATTTTGCAGCCGCCGGTCTTACCCTGGAGCTGGAAAAAGTGGATGCACTCAGAAATAAATTTGAAGAAGTGGTGGCCGCTACCATCAGCCCCGATTTGCTGGTACCTGAAATTGTGATTGATGCGGAAATAAGTTTCAGCGATATTCAATGGTCGTTCTTCAACATCCTGCAGCAAATGGAACCATTCGGACCCGAAAACCTGCGGCCGGTATTTCTTGCAAAAAAAGTAACGGACACCGGTTATTCAAAAATTGTGAAAGAAGATCATCTGCGCTTTTCCCTACGGCAAAATAATACTGTGTTTACAGGCATTGGATTCGGTATGGCACAAAAATTTCACTTGCTGCAAAATAAACAACCGGTGGATTTAGTTTTCAAAATAGATGAAAACGAATGGAACGGCAACAAATCGCTGCAGCTGCGTGTGCTGGATGTGCGAAAAAGTGAGCCGTGAAAAAGCTCCTTCATCATATTCACAATTTTTTTTACCTCGCCATCAACTGGAATCCCCTGCTTGCCTCTTTTGTTGCCTGGCAGGAAGCAAAGCGTGGCCGCAAATACGGGCTCCATACTATCAAACGGGAATCGTTACAGAAGTTCAGTATTGCCGAAAACGACATCAGTAAAAGCTCGCCCTACGAAGCCATCAATTTTTTTATTCTGGAAAACCTGCTTGAAAATTTCCGTTGCCTGTTCCCTGAGGAAAAAGACATCATGGACGTAGGCTGTGGCAAAGGCCGAGTGCTGGCAGCCGCGGCTTATTTTGGATTTACCGGCATTAAAGGAGTCGATTTTGCCAAAGAACTTTGTGACGAAGCAGAGCGAAATATGGAAAAAATAAAACCGGCTTTTCCCGGTGTTCAGTTCAAAATAACCTGGAGTAATATTCTGCACTATCCGCTGGCGGCTGAGGATAAAGTTTTTTTTCTTTTCAACCCGTTTAACGACGAGGTGCTGGAAAAATTTGTTGTCAAAATTGAAGCCTCGGTAAAAGAACATCCCCGCAGCATCTGGTTTATTTATGCCAGCCCGAAGCATATTGATGTGTTGCTTGAAAAAGGGTATGTGGTAATTTACCGGATTAAAAAAATGAAGTTTCTCGAAGGGCTGATTGCCGTTAAGCCTGTAGATGATGCCGGATCTAATAAATCATTTTATTAAAACAAAAGCTACAGCAACAAAACATAATTTGCAATTAGATGAATACACCTGTATGAAAATTATTTTACTTTTTATCCCCTTTCTATTTATTCAGTCTACGCTCCCGGCACAGATACCGTTGACAGCCGGAGGACATACTGAAGACTTCAATACGCTGGCTGCATCCGGCACATCCACCACCCTGCCTGCCTGGTGGGCTTTTATTGAAACCGGCACCAGTGCCAACAATACTTATACAGCCAACAACGGAAGCAATAATGCCGGCGACACATACAGCTATGGCAGCAGCACAAGTGCCGAAAGAGCATTCGGCACCTTACAATCAGGCAGCCTGGTCAGCCGCTTTGGCGCTACTTTTTATAATGCAGCGGGTGCAGGCATCACATCCATCAGCATTACTTATTGGGGTGAGCAATGGCGGCTTGGCGCCACCGGCCGCACCGACAGCCTGTTTTTTTCTTATGCAACGGGCAGTTCCTTTCAATATGCAGCTAACTGGATTGCAGTGCCTGCCCTGCATTTTTCCAGCCCTGTTACTTCCGGCACGGTGGGTGCATTGGATGGAAACCTGCCGGCAAATTCTGTTTTAAAAACAGCCACCATCACCGGGCTCACTATTGCCGTGAATGATACATTCTCCATCCGGTGGACCGATTTCAATGCTTCAGGTGCCGATGACGGGCTTGCCGTGGACAGTTTTTCCATCAGTATCAATACCACACCGGATACTACCCCGCCAACCATTGCATCACTCAACCCGGCCAATAATGCCACAGGCGTTAGCTTAAACCCGGCATTACAGATTACTTTCTCCGAAGCCATACAAAAGGGAAGCGGGAATATTCATATAAAAAAATTTTCTGACAACAGTACGGCAGTCACCATTGATGTAAATACTTCATCCGTTACTGCAAATGGCAGCCAAGCCACCATCAATGTAGCAGGGCTTGTGCTGAATACACCGTATTATGTGGAAATGGCGGCCGGTGTTTTTAAAGATATTTCAAATAATAATTTTGCCGGCATCAGCGGCAATTCCACCTGGAGTTTTACCACACAGGTTGTGCCAACATACCATTTTGATTTCAACACCTGCATTCCTTTCGACAGTGTGAATGTAAACGGCTGGAAACAGTACAGTGTAACCGGCGACAGCATCTGGAAATGCACATCATTCGGTGCAGGCGGCAGCCACGGGGTTCAGATGAGCGGCTTTGTGAATCCTACAGGGCCTGTCGTAAATGATGACTGGCTGATTTCTCCATCGCTTGACCTGACGCTTTTTAATATTCCTGTGCTTTCTTTTTTTGCAAGAACAAAATTTTATGGCAACAGGATTGATGTTATGGTTTCAACCAATTACAGCGGAGCAGGCAATCCCAATGCTGCCACGTGGACTGTGCTCAGCGCTATGCTGCCGCTTGAAAACAGCGACCAGTGGACGATGGTTGACAGTATCAGCCTGGCGAATTTTAAAACCGCAAACACTTTTATTGCGTTCCGCTACACATCTACAACCACTGCCGCTGCACGATGGACACTGGATGATATCCGGATTGGCAACACTGCCACTGCACCCGGGCCACGGCTGCAGGTGACCAACCCGATACTGAATTTTGACAACATAGCTGCCGGTAACAGTTCTGCAGCACGTTCGTTTCAGTTTGCAAGTATTAATATTTCCGGAAATCTCATCATCATGGCGCCGGCTTTTTTCCAGGTGTCGAAAGACAATGCATCGTTTGCTTCAACTATTTCTTACAGCGCTGCTGAAGTTGCCAATGGTTATAAAACTGCTTATGCCCGCTACTCTCCTTCTGCTGCCAACACGGTTCATACCGGCTTTCTGAATTTTACCAGCACCAATGGACTAAACGGAAACAAAGTGGAAGTGGATGGCAACAGTTATTCATTTGCATCTACACTGGATATAGTAAACTGGAACCTTGAATGGTTTGGCAGTGCTACCAATGGCCCGGCTGACAACAACCTGCAACAGGCCAATGCAAAAAGAGTGATGGACAGCCTGCAGGCCGACATTTATGCACTCTGCGAAATTGTAGATACCACAAGGCTGATGAACCTGGCTAATTCACTCGGAGGTTATGCATACAAAGTATCTGATTACTGCTCCAATGCAGCTGATCCTGCGGATCCTGATTATGCCAATGGACAAAAACTGGCTTTTATTTATAAAACATCGGTCATCACCAATGTAAAAGCCAGGGGCTTTCTGAAATCGAGCACGGCAGCCAGCAGCAACTGGGCCAGCGGCCGTGTGCCTTTCCTGATGGAAGCCGATATTGTGAATGGTACGGCAACAAAAAAATATGTATTCCTGCTGCTGCATGGTAAAGCCGGCAATACCGGCAGCGATTACCAGCGAAGAAAAGACGGCGCAAAAGAAATGAAAGACTCACTGGATGCACAATTCAGTAATGCCAATGTAGTGATACTTGGCGATTACAATGATGATATAGATTCCACCATTTCCACCGGCATTGTACCGGCACTTACTTCTTATGACGATCTGATAAAAGATTCAACAGACACAGACAGCTACAAAGCACTCACCATGCCCCTTAGCCTTGCCGGGCTGCGCTCTACCATCAGCAATCCCGATGTGGTGGATCATGTAGCGGTTTCAAATGAACTGGCTCCCGATGTCATCCTGCGTTCAGCAAAACTTGTAAAAGACGTAGAAACATGGATTAGCGATTATGGAAATACAACTTCAGACCACTACCCCGTGATGAGCCGTTCACTTTTGCCTGCTGCAGTTACAGGATTACCCGGTATTTCGCCGGATGTAATTGAACTGAAAGTAAACCCAAACCCTGCAAATGAGGAATTGTTTTTCAGTTTTAAACCTGCGGCCGGTACAGTTCAGATAGAATTAATTGATATAACAGGGAGACGTCTCATGAAAATATCTGCTTTTAGAACTGCATCGGTAAGGCAAACCAGGAGTTTCAGACTGGCGGGTTTGCCGGCGGGGGTTTATTTTTTAAAAATTACAAACAACCAAAAGCAGGTTAGCCATAAATTTATCAAGCTATAATGGCTATCCATTTTCTTTTAACCAGGGATGATTCAACTGAAAAAGCCTAACCGTGGCAAAGTAGTTGTACAGAGCCAATCGGTTCGGGCATTGGCAGACGTTGTAAATAAAGCTTAAGCGTAGCGGAGGCGCTTATTCCACCTTCGCTTTCAAATCATTATTTTATGAAAGTTGAAAATGAGCATCAGTGGGCAATGTCGAAAAATCTTGCCCCAAAAATTCACTCTTCTTCATTCATTCCCTTACCTTTGCCCGCCCGTTCCGGAACGGAAACGTCCGGGCGGGCGACCAAATCTGTTATCGTCAGATTTCTTCTCGCCTGGTGCGGGAGGACCCATTGGTAAACCGATTTTTAACCTGTCCTCCGGGAGCGTAAGCGCAGGAGGACTAAAAACAAAAAGGGTAATGAACAATTACGAATTAATGGTGATTTTTACCCCGGTGCTGAGCGACGAGGAGTTTAAATCCGCCCAGAAAAAATATGCTTCGCTGGTGAAAGCCGTAAAAGGCGAAGTACTGCATGAAAATGCCTGGGGATTGAAATCACTGGCCTATCCCATCCAGAAAAAGACTACGGGTCTGTATTGGGTGCTGGAGTACACAGCGCCATCCGACTTTAATGAAAAGATGAAAGTGCAGCTGCTACGTGACGAGGCCGTGCTTCGTCACCTCATCACCAGGCTCGATAAATACGCCGTCGAGTACAATGCAAAAAAGAGAAGTGGCGTAGCAGCAACAACCGAAAAAGCAGTGGAGGCTTAATCTATGGCAAAGGCAAATGAAATAAAATACCTGACGGCCATCAAAAGCGATAAAGTGGTAAAAAAATTCTGCCGCTTTAAAAAATATGGCATCCGCTACGTGGATTATAAAGACGTGGAGTTTCTGAAAAAGTTTTTAAACGAGCAGGGCAGACTGCTGCCACGCCGCCTCACGGGCAACTCGCTGAAATACCAGCGCAAAGTAAGCGAGGCAGTAAAAAAAGCCCGCCAGATGGCTTTGTTACCGTATGTAACTGACTTAATGAAATGAGTGATGAGTGAGTATAAAAGATTTCTCATAACTCATAACCTCTAACTCATAATTCATAACTCCATTCCCGCAGGAAAAAATATTTATCATGGAAGTAATTTTAATACAAGATGTAGATAACCTGGGTGCCGCCAACGAACTGGTGAAAGTGAGAAACGGCTATGCCCGCAATTTTCTGATACCCCGCAAGCTGGCAGTGGAAGCAAGCCCCGGTAATGTGAAGCAACTGGAAGAAAGACTGAAACAATTGAGGAAGAAAGAAGAAAAAATGCTGGCAGAAATAAACAGCGTAATTGCCAAACTGAATGAAGCGCCGCTGAAAGTAGGCGCCAAAACCGGTACCAGTGGCAAAATTTTCGGCAGTGTGACTCCGCTGCAGATCAGCCGGGCCATTCGTGAACAAAAGGGTTATGAAATTGACCGAAAAAAAATAACCATTGCCGACGAAGTGAAAGAGCTGGGTACCTACAAGGCACATATTGACTTTGGCAACGGCCAAAGCGCCGATATTGATTTTGAAGTAGTAGGCGAATAAAGAAATTAACTAATTATAAGCCCCCACCGGTGGGGCTTTTTATTTCAAGGTAATGCACTGGTTTTACAAAGATTAAAAATCCGAACAGGCATTAGCCAAAGATTTGGCAATATTGTCAGTTAAAAACCGTTATTTTGTACTGTATTTGGTGTTCTTTACAGTTTCACAAGTTCTCTGAACGTTTCGCATTTTTCGTAAATGTTCATTGGTTACTGTTTACTGTTGATCACTTATTGTTTTTTTTAAAATTTCTCAAAAAATGAACATTTACGCAGGAAATCTCAGCTGGAACCTGAAAGACCAGGACCTTCACAACCTGTTTGCCCAGCATGGCGAAGTTTCTTCTGCCAAGATTGTTACCGACAAATTCACCGGCCGCAGCAAAGGCTTTGGCTTTGTGGAAATGCCCAATGATGACCAGGCCAATGCAGCCATTACCGCACTGAACGGTTCGGAAGTGGATGGCCGCAGCATTGTGGTAAACGAAAGCCGCCCCAAACAAGAAGGCGGCGGCGGTTTCAAAAAACGCAGCTTTGGCGGTGGCGGTTACAAAAAAGGTGGTTTTAATAAAGGCAACGGCGGCTACCGCGACCGCGGGGGTTACAACAGCGATTATTAATACCCAGCCACCCGAATGTTTCGGGATAAAATGTCTTCCAAGTCCGGTTTCGTTTGCAACGAGACGGACTTTTTTTATTTTCATTAAAAAATCCGCATGCTTCAGCTTTCACCCATCATTGCGGGCTGTATGAAATGGGGCCAATGGGGTGCTAAATTTTCTTCGGCTCAATACCTGCAGCTTATTGAAAATTGTATTGCTGCCGGCATAACCTCCTTTGACCATGCCGACATTTACGGCGACTATACAGTGGAAGAAGAATTTGGTGAAGCGCTGAAACAAAAACCACACCTGCGCCTGCAAATGCAGCTGATTACCAAATGCGGTATCCGCCGGTTCACACCCAACCGGCCCGAACACAGAATTAATTCATACGATACCAGCAAGGAACACATCATTGCTTCAGTTGAAAATTCACTGAGGAATTTATCCACCGAATATCTTGACCTGCTGTTAATCCACCGGCCCGACCCCCTGATGCACCCGCATGAGATTGCCGATGCTTTTACCCAACTGAAACAGCAGGGTAAAGTGATTCATTTCGGAGTTTCCAACTTCACTCCCACGCAAATGGATATGATGATGACTGCCTTTGGTGTTGAATTCAACCAACTGGAAGTCTCGGTGCTGAAGCTGGATCCTTTTCACGACGGTACGCTTGACAAGTGCATCCAGCATTACATCCGGCCTATGGCGTGGGGACCGCTGGGCAGCGGCAGGTTTCACAAAGAAGATGAAGATGAACAAAATAAAAGAATACTGGCCGTGGCCCAATTGCTGGCTGCTAAGTATGATGCAAGCATTGACCAGGTACTGCTGGCCTTTTTGTTTAAACATCCGGCAGGCATTATACCTGTGCTGGGCTCAACAAAAATTGAAAGACTGAAATCGGCTCTTGATGCTGCCAAAATAAATATTGAAAGAGAAGAATGGTTTATGCTGTGGCGTGCAAGCACCGGGCATGAAGTGCCGTAAAACCCCAACCCCTGAAGGGACTATTCTAAACCCTTTATTTATGAGAAAAAATTTTTTTCACTTGGTGATTCTGATTGTATTGGCTGCTGCATGCAAACAAAAAAATGAACCAGCCGATAAAATTTATTTCAATGCAAAAATCTGGACGGGCGATACGGCGAATGCATGGGCGGAAGCTTTGGCCGTAAAAGGAAATGAAATTATTTATGTCGGAAATAAATTTGATTCATTTAAGGGAACCAGCACTGAATTGATTGACCTTGACGGCCAACTGGTGCTGCCGGGTTTTATTGATAACCACACACATTTTTTAAGCGGAGGCTATGGCTTGTCAGGTGTTGATTTGCGCAAAGCAAAAACACCGCAGGAATTTATTTCCACCCTTAAAAAATTTTGCCAAAAACATAATGACGACCGCTGGATACTCGGCGGCGACTGGGACCATGAAGCATGGGGCGGCAAACTACCCACCCGGTATTGGATTGATTCCGTTACAGGTAACCACCCTTTATTTGTAACCCGCTATGATGGCCACATGGCGCTTGCAAATTCAAAAGCGCTGGAGCTTGCCGACATAAACAGAAATACAAAAATTCCGACAGGTGGCGAAATGCCCAAAGATGCTGCCGGTGAATATACCGGGGTGCTGAAAGATGAATCCATGAATATTGTGTATAAAGTAATTCCCGAACCTTCGGAACAGGAACTGGACGAATACTTGCAGGCGGCTGTGCAGCATGCTTTTGAAAACGGGGTGACACAGGTGCATGATATGGGCAGCTACGGCGGCTGGACTGACCTGGCCACTTACCACAGAAATTATGCAAACAAAAAACTGGACCTGCGTATCTATTCTTTTGTTCCGCTGAGCACATGGGCAAAGCTGGATTCATTTTGCAAAAAGGAAGGTAAGGGTAATGATATGCTCCGCTGGGGCGGCTTGAAAGGATATGTGGATGGCTCGTTGGGTTCCACTACCGCCTGGTTTTATCAGCCATTTCTTGACAATCCAAATTCAACCGGGCTGAATGTGACTGACACAGCCGACTTGCATCGCTGGGTGCTTGCAGCCGATTCGGCCGGTTTGCATGTGGCAGTGCATGCCATCGGCGACAGGGCAAATGATTTTATCCTTTATGTGTTTGAAGAAGCGGAAAAGAAAAATCCCAAAGACCATCGCTTCCGGGTGGAACATGCACAGCATTTAACCCAACAGACAATCCCGCGGTTTGCGCAACTCAGCGTGATTCCCTCCATGCAGCCCTATCATGCCATTGATGACGGACGCTGGGCTTACAAGCGGCTTGACGATAAAAGACTGAAAGGAACTTATGCATTTAAAAGTTTGCTCGACAGCAAGGCAGCACTCACTTTCGGTTCCGACTGGACGGTGGCGCCGCTGAATCCGCTGGAAGGAATTTATGCCGCCGTCACCCGCCGAACGCTGGATGATAAAAATCCCGGCGGCTGGTATCCCGAACAAAAAATTTCTGTTGAGCAGGCGATAAAATGCTACACAGCAAATAATGCTTTTGCCGGCTGGCAGGAAAACAAGCTGGGTGTTTTGAAAAAAGGAATGCTTGCCGATTTTGTAGTGCTGAACGAAAACATTTTTGAAACAACGCCGGAAAAAATCAGGGATGTAAAAATTATGCGCACAGTTATCAATGGCAAACAGGTTTTCGGTAGATAATAAATTGTCTTAACCGGGAAATATTTTTCCACATTTTTCCCCTGTCTTTTATTTCACTTCAAAAAATTCTTCCGCTACATTTATTTAACACAATCCTGACCGGAATTTCATCCTTAATCAGTACCTTGAAAGCAACAGAAAAGTGATCTGTTAATCCCGGCAGGCCCGGTTTTTGAAGAACAATCAGTAATTCCAAACTGGATATATTATCGGCACATCCATCTTTTTCCGGCTGATTTTTTAAACCCAGAATTTATGCTAACTGTAATAATACCCGCTTTAAATGAAGGAAAAACCATTGCCAGCGTTGTAAAATTCTGCTTAGCTGAACCCCTGGTGACGGAAGTGATTGTGGTAGATGACAATTCAGAGGACAATACTGCAATCATAGCCCGTGAAGCCGGTGCAAAAGTTATCGTAAGCAAAATCAGGGGCAAGGGATTTTCGATGAAGGAAGGTGTGGAAGAAAGCAAAAACGAATTGCTTGTATTCCTGGATGGCGATATTGATCCTTACCCGGAAGGCACCATAAAAAATCTGACCGCACCGTTGCTGACTGACGAAGCTGATTTCGTAAAAGGGGCTTTTGCAAGAAATGCAGGCCGGGTGACCGAGCTGGTGGCAAAACCGCTTTTAAACATTTTATTCCCCGGTCTTGCTCATTTTTCACAACCCCTGAGCGGCATGATAGCCGGCCGGAAATCTTTTTTTAAAAAAATTGAATTTTTTAATGATTACGGAGTTGATATCGGGATACTCATTGACATGTACCTGATGAAAGCAAGAGTGAAGGAAATCAACATTGGCTACATCGAAAACAAGAGCAAACCCTGGGAAGCCCTCGGCAAAATGAGCAAGGAAGTGTCAAGGGCCATCATCAGCAAAACGCAGGGACAGCCTGCAGCCGGGTTGACTGAAGAAGATGTTTTTTCAATGGAAACCATTAACCGTGAAATGAATAAAGTACTGAAAGAAGAACTGTCCGGCTTTCACAAAATGGCTGTCTTTGATATGGATGATACTATCCTGAAAGGAAGATTTATAGATGAGTGTGCAAAAGCATTCGGGTTTATGCCGGTGCTGCAAGATCTACGTGCCGCAGAAAAAGATCCCATTATTTTAACCAAACGAATCGGGTTGATGCTGAAAGGAAAAACGATGGATGACCTGCTGAATGTGGCTGAACGTATAGAAATGGTAGATGATATTAAAGAAGTGGTACAGTCACTGAAGGGGAAAAAATACATCGTGGGAATAATCAGCAGCAGCTATACCCTGATAACAAATTACGTAAAACAAAAAATCGGGGCCGATTTTTCGCTGGCGTATAACCAGGAGTTTATCGAAGGTAGAGCCAGCGGCGAAGTGAACCTGCCATCGTATTTTTTTGGTTCACCCGAAAGTGTTTGCGGCCATTCATTCTGCAAAACCAATGCGCTGCAATATGCCTGTGAAAAATACAATGTCCGGATGGAAAACTGCATTGCCATCGGCGACAGCAAGGACGACCGGTGTATGGTGGGTCATGCCGGGAAAGGTATTGCCTTTTGCAGCAATGACAGCCTGCTGGAAAAAATTGCAGACCTCTCTATTCGAAAAAAAAGTTTTGAATCCCTGCTGAGCCTGGCCTGATGCGCAATTGATTTTTTTAAACCCAAAAAACAAAAGCTTATGCCAAACAGACTGTATAATATCCTGGTGCCGGTAACATTTTCCGGCCGCGACAAATGGGCAATGGCAAAAGCCGTCGAACTGGCCAACAATTTCAATTGCAATATTCATTTTGTGCACGTGGTGCATAAGTATATAGCACCCCTGATTCCGGTGGAGGCAAGTGTTTTTACACCCTATGAATCGCATGCCGACCGGATGGATAGTTATGAACTTCTGAAACACATGGCAGCTGTATACAAGGCACAGCTTTGTGGTAACGGAAAAATTGAAATCAGTGTGCTGGAAGGTAATGCCGGCAAAAAATTGGCCGATTACATCAGGCAATACGATATGGATATGGTAATTGTAGGCCTTTCCCGATTCAACCTGCTGCAGCGGATACTTTCATCAGTCTCCATCAGCAAGCTGGCACGGCGCACAAGCATCCCGGTGCTTGCTGTAGGTTCTGCCGGCCTGATTTGTCATTTCAAAAAGATTATTTTGCCGGTGCATGAAGAAGTACCGCTGGGCCGCATTAAGCTGGCGACGATGCTGGCACGTACTTTCAAATCCACCATTTACATGTTAACGCTCAGGAAAGAAAACAATGCTGCGGAAAAAATACTGAATGAAGCGCTGGAAATAGTGCAGAGTATTTCCACCATACCGGTACAAGGTATCATCCTGGAAGGAAAGAATCTTGCAAAATCCACGCTTGATTTTGCCAAACGCATCAATGCCGACCTGATTATGATTAACCCGCTGAAAGAATTTAATCTGCCGGGCTGGTGGAACAGGCTGACTAAAAAATTGTTGACTTACGGCTCAAAAATTCCGGTGATAACAGTAGAAAAAAATGTGCAGCAGAGCTGATGCCTTCCCGGGCTGTTCCCCTGTTTTTTAATATCGGAATAAAAACTTTGCCGGCAGCATTTCTATTTCCAGCCTTTTAGCCGCATAATACTCTCCATCGAGGTGTGATTGTATTATCGTTTCGCTGGTTACAACAATCTTTTTTGTCCTGAAGTGTTTGATAAAAGGCAACCCAAGATGTTCCCCCTTTTCAATCACCGGCAGCCAGCGCAGGCGAAGAAAGGGGTGCAGCCTGTTCACCATCACCACATCGAGCAGGCCGTCGTTGATGGCTGATGAAGGGGCAATGTGAAATCCGCCGCCGGCACGATGACCGTTCATTACACTTACCAGGAGCCGGTAACCATCGGCATTGCACTCATCGGAAATAATCCTGTATTTTTTTGAGCGGTAAAAAAAAACTTTCTGCATAATGGCGCCCATAAAGCCGGCCTTTCCCGGTTTTTTCTTTTTACCGGTAAGGCTTTTTGCCACTGCTCCTTCAAAACCGATGCCCACCCCATTGATGAAAAGTTTCTCATTGCAGCGACCCGCATCCACCGGTTTTGGTTCTGCATGCAATGCGATGAGCAACTGTTCTTCAAAATCTTTTTTGCCATAAAGAATGGAATGCACATCATTGCCGGTGCCGCCTTTGAAAATCACCAGTGGCAATTTTATTTCCGGGTATTTATTAATAAAAAAATTCAGTGTGCCGTCGCCGCCCGAAATCCATACTTCGGAAAAGGAACCGAACCCGTCGGGCCAGTAGTTTTGAAATAAGGTATGCTGCACTTCCAGGCGCTTCAATTCAGCGGCTATCCTGTCAGCATGAGCAATAGCCCTGCCGGCTCCTGCCTGCGGGTTGCATACAATGGCAATATTTCGTCCGGCAATCATTACATGATTAAAGATGCGCTATTCTGTGCAAACACCAAAAAATGTATCATTGCTTTACAGATATGGTTAACTTTAATCAAACAAATCATCTGCAATGAAACGAAGGGAATTTATACGCAATACTTCTATTGCCACTGCAGGCATTACTATATTAAACTTTCCTGTATTGGGTAAAAATGCTCCGTCAAATAAAGTGCTGTTAGCTGTGATGGGTGTAAACAGCCGCGGTGCATACCTGGCAGAATATTTTGCCAGACTGTTCAACGTGGAGGTGGCTTACCTGTGCGATGTGGAAGAAAAAGCCATTGCCAATGGCCTGAAACCTTTTGAAACTGCAGAAAGAAAACCAACCGTGGTAAAAGATATCCGTGAATTGCTGAAGCAAAAAGATTTTGATGCCCTGGTCATCGCAGCGCCGGATCACTGGCATGCACCTGCCACGCTGATGGCCGTTGCAAACGGCAAGCATGTGTATGTGGAAAAACCCTGCGGCCACAATCCTTATGAAGGCGAGCTGCTGGTGCAGGCCATGAAAAAATACCCGAAGCAGCTGATTCAAATGGGTAACCAGCGTCGCTCTTTTCCCACACTGATTGAAGCGGTGAAGGAAGTGCGGGATGGAATCATCGGCAATGTTTATTTTGGAAAAGCCTGGTATGCCAACAACCGCAAGTCAATCGGCATTGGGAAAAAAGTTCCCGTGCCGGCCTCGCTTGATTTTGAATTGTGGCAAGGCCCGGCGCCGCGGCGTGATTATAAAGACAATCTTGTGCATTACAACTGGCACTGGTTCTGGCACTGGGGTACGGCCGAAACCTGCAACAACGCAACTCATGAAATAGATTGCTGCCGCTGGTTTTTGGGTGTTGATTTTCCCAATAAAGTAACATCATCCGGAGGACGCTACGCATTTAAAGATGACTGGGAAACACCCGATACACAGGTTGTTTCTTTTGAATTTGCCGAAGGTAAAGCCATCACATGGGAAGGCCGCAGCTGCAACCACTACCCGGTAGAAGGCGCCGGCCGCGGCTTTATCATTTACGGCGATAAAGGCACACTGGTAAATGACGGCAATGCCGATTATAAAATCTATGATGATAAAAATAAACTGGTAAAAGAAGTAAAAGCCGATGTAAAGGCCGACCCCACCAACCCTGTAAGCGCTACCGGCAATCTCGATGTGTATCATCTTAACAATTTTGTCAGCGCCATCCGTAGCGAAGCCGGCATTACTTCACCCATTGATGAAGGACACAAAAGTGTTTTGCTTTGTCACCTGGCCAATATCGCCCAGCGCACAGGCCGTACCTTGCACTGTGATCCGAAGAACGGGCATATTTTGAATGACGCAGAGGCGATGAAGCTGTGGAGAAGGGAGTATGAGAAGGGATGGGAACTGAACCCCCAGTCCCCCTAAAGAGGAGACTTAGATTGTTATTCTCTTTATCTGAATTAGATAATGGCGGATGAGGAAGTATTAACAAACACATCAAAGTTCTTGAAACAATCATTCTATCTTCAGGAAAATTCAAAGGGTTTTAATCTTAATAGTCCGGAAGCTCACTTCATTCCCGTGATCCTGTAAAAGTATATACCCCTGCATTGCTTCGCCGAAGTGTAGCCAGATTTTGTATTTGCTGATGGCCACCAGTTCACGGAATGCCTGTGAGCCTCTTTCATACTCCAGCACTTTCACTCCGTTCAGGTAATGCTCCACATGATTGTTGGGATAAACAATGATGCGGCCGGTATTCCAGTTGCCGGGTTGTTTAATAAATCGTGAAGTCTTTTCTGCTTTTATCAAATCATACAATGAAGCAAGTGTTCTGTTTCCATTCAATCCCATTTTTGCATCGGGATGAAGCGTGTCATCCAGCAGCTGGTATTCCAGCCCGATGGCGCTGCCCTGGTTGTTTTCGGCCAGCGTTACAAAATATTTCACACCGCTGTTGGCGCCGGGAGTAAGTTTAAATTCAAAGGACAAATCAAAAGCGCTGAATTGCTCTGTCGTCACAATATCGCCGCCGTTGATTGATTCGCCGCCGGAAGATGGCAACACGGTAATCATTCCGTTTTCAATTTTCCATCCTTTTCCAGGAAAAGATTTTTTGTAAGCGCCGACCCAGCCATTGGATGTTTTTCCGTCAAAGAGAAGTTTCCAGCCATCCTGTTTTTCGTAATCAGCCAGCGTGTTGGGCTGCAGATTGACAACATAAACTCCCGGGGGAAATGGCGCAGGCCGGATGTCTGTGGTTTTTATGAAGATATTTTTCCAGTAACATTTTATTCCTGCAAGCTCCGGTTTGCTGATGGAGTGAACCTGCAGGCCAATCAACCCTTCATTGGCGGTGATGCTGTCAACAAGATAAGCAACGGCTTTTCCATCAAGCCAGGTTCTTACTGAGTTGCCAAAACACTCAATCCTGATTGTATGGTACACACCGGGAGTGAAAAAAATTTGTGCTGCCTGGTTCAAACTGACCGGGTACAGCCATTCGCGCCGTGCCTCATCATAAATACCGCCGCTCCAACGCCGCGATGACGGGTCCATATCAAATTGGTAGCCATACAGCCTTCCTTTTCCTCCATTGGCTGCGGGGTTGTGATTGCTTTTGAACTGAACACCGGAATTGGTAACAGTATCATCCATCTTTGCCTCCAGTTCGAGGATAAAGTCGCCGGGAAATTTTTTTTCGCAAACAAGAAATGTATTGGGCGAACCGGCTGTGGTAATGCCCACAATTGCTCCATCCTCCACCCTGTATTGGGCGGTGCCGCCCATTTTTTTCCAGCCTGTAAGAGTTTTGCCATCGAAGAGCTGCTGCCAGCCTCTATCAGTTTGAGAAAAGGCTATGTGGCCAACGAAAAGAAAAATAATTAATGAGGCTTTCATGAAAATGTTTTCGGATTCAAGTTAAGTAAAGAATTATTATCCTGCAGAAGTTAATCCTGTTGGCTGCAGCAAACCTGGGCTATAATGTTTTCAGGTATTCAATCACCGCCTTTCTTTCTTCTGCAGAAAGCTTATCGCCAAAGTAATGCCCGTAATTGCCATAGCCAGGCAGCGTGGTATTGTAAATTAAGCGGTCGCCGTGTTTTTCGTGTACGGTAAACGTCCACCCGATATTTTCATAATCATATTGCGGGTTATTAAAATCTCTTGACCAGAATTTTGGACGGACTGCACTGTTAAGCACTGCTTCCAGCGTAGGCACCGAACCATTATGAAAATAAGGCGCTGTGATCCATACCCCATCCAGTGGCGGCGCCATGTAACCTTTGAACGGCTCCAGCCGTGCCGGGTGAGGGCCACTACTGAACCAACTGCGGTTGAACCAGTTTACAAATTCAGGATTAGAATAATTGGCTGCCTGCAAAAATGAATCCGCCTGGATGATGGATTGCGGAAGCAGAAGATTCGGATAGTTTCCTTCTTTTCCATAAGTGCCGTGACATTCGGAACAGTGATTGTTGAAAATAATTCTTCCTTTATCCGCCAGCACTTCATCAACCGGTTTTGGATATTTTGGCGCTTGCAATGAATTGATGAATGCAAGCACATCGGGCATGTGCTTGTCCACTTCGGCCGATTCGGAAGTGTCGTTTACAATAAGCAGATTGGAAGCCATTAAAAACTTTCCGAAATCGCCGCGGCCGAAACCGCTATAAAACATGCCGTTCTTTTTTTTCAGCAGCCACCAGGCCGGCACATCAGAAGGGATTACTTGCACGGGAATTTCAAGCTGCGCCTGCGGTAGCCATTGAAATGTGACAGGATCCCGATGCGCTGCAAGCACGGCGGCAAGACGGTCGGCCGGATTCACGCCCCTGGTTTCAGTGTAAAGTTGCGGGCCAACTGTTCTTGCCACTTCAAAAAAGTGTTCGGATGCTTTGTATTTTTTCGGGTAAAGAGTTTTAAGAAATCGCTCTGCTTTTTCCAGGTTTTTCAAACTCAAAGTTTGCCTGTCGCTGAAATCAAGAAAAGTATTTCCCAGCCCGATGTAAAGCTGCCCTTCAAACACCTGCGCATGACAATGCAGGCAGTTGGGTGCAATGAGAATTTCACCGTTAGATGCTTTCACGGCTGTGTAGTCGTGCGGGATGCCTTCGTTTATGGAATCTCTTTGCAGGTAAATGACAGGTTTGCCGATTCCTTTCCGGAAAATTATTTCCGGCACGCCGCCTTTTACAAAATCGCCGTTGATGAGGTAATGAAAACCTTTTGCTGCATCGCCGCCGGTTCTTTGTTTGCCGGGCGGCACAGGCACCGGTTCATCAGCAGGTGAAATGAAAATCCTGAAAGATAAACAGGTGATAAAAATCACGATGAATATACACAGCTTCTTCATCGAACAAAAGATAAGGCCTGAATAGCTGCGGAGAGACAGGGATTCGAACCCTGGGTCCGCCTCAGGCGGACAACGGTTTTCGAGACCGCCCCGATCGACCGCTCCGGCATCTCTCCGGGGCTGTAAAAATACAGAAGAGTGGGTAGAAGAAGGAAGTAGATTGATAAAATGATTATATTTTCAAATCGTGTTCAGGAAAACACAAAATCTATAGTTCATCTTCGTTGATTTCAGCTATTTTCATGAGAGATTTCAGTAAACCGGTTTTAAGATCCCGATTTTTATGAACCGGTACCGAAATCCGGAAGATGGTTTCTTCTTTTGTATAAATGTGATGACTACCGTTTATCCTGGCGAGTTTCCAACCTTTCTTTTCAAGAAGTTTGCAAAAATCCTTACCGGAGACAGATTTCATACAGCAATTTCAAGTACCTGGGTGTTGTTGTTTTGGGGCGTATCAATATCCACACTCAGGCAACCTTCCACAGCTTCATATATATTCTGAAGTAATTCTTCAAATGTTTCTCCCTGTGTAACACAACCGGGAATCGCCGGCACCTCGGCCCAGTAACCGCCTTCTTCAGCTTTGTGTATATAAACTTTGAGTTTCATGATTTCAAATCTACATTTTTTTCTGTGTAAATGGAAATGCACGCACCGTTTCCTCAGCGCCGCCAAAAAAATTATTTGCCCCGCCGGGTTTTTGCAACGCCCCGGTAAAACTGAATCCGATAAATCCCATTTACTGCACCACCCTCAGCATCCCCGCCCCATGATATGAATGATACTCCCCATTATACATCGCATCGGCGCTTACGGGGCCCATTTTATAAAAACCCGGCGATACGGCACGAACGGCATAATAAAATGTTCGCCGGTTGCGGTCGGCATCCACAAAGAAATGGATGCGGTCGTCACGGACATCGAGTGCCCGCGGCGTGCCGGCATCTTTTATCCAGTCCATGCCGGGTATTTCCTTGGTGCGTGGGTTTTCAATTTCAAAACCGGCGGGCAGCAGATCGGTGATCACTACATTATCAATGTCGGTGGAGTAAGAACGCTCCAGCGTAATGCCGATGACGATAAGATCGTTTTGCCTGAATGTATTTCCGCTGATGGTATTACCGTAGCGGTCGTAAAACTTTTTCCGCACTCTTAAATAATTATCTTCTTCTTTATAATCGCCGCTGCTGCTGATGCCTTCGGCCAGCCAGAAATAATACAGCCGGCCATTGCCTTTGGTGATAATTTCCACGTTTGTACCCTTTAAATCTTTTTCATTGCCCATCCACTGGCCGCCATCCACCTTTGCTACTGTTTTTCCGTTTACTTTTATTTCTGCTGTTGCATCGGACCGGCTTGCTGAACGAGCCAGTTTACCCAATGCCAAAAATGCAAACGCTCTTTCCTGTGTGCTGAGCCAGCGGCGTGTTTTCAGTTTTTCACTCACATGTTTTGCCATCAGGCCAATCTGTGCATTGCCGGGGTCGGCATCAATGAGTGCATTCAAGGCTATGGCTTCATCCCGCACATCGGAATAATAACTGCCGCCGGTTTGCGGCACCGATTCTTCGCCGGCAAATGCCGATGGTAATAAGGCATTGAAAGACTTTTTATCACCCGCTGCAGCAAAAGCAGCCGATAAAAGATAGCGGCTGTCCAGCGCCAGCAACTGCGGGTTGGCCTTGTAATAATTCATTGCCGGTTTATTACTCTTACCAGCCAGGGCCAGCACATATAAACCATAGGCCACTTCTTTGGGTGCAATCACCCGGCTCTGGTTGCGGTTATAATAGTATGTAATTGTCTCCCGGTTTTTCAGGCGGGTATTGATAAAGCCAAGCACAGTTTCAAGCAAACTGTTGTCCACATCAAAGCCGGCTTTTCTTGCTTCGAGCAGGAAATGCGCCGCATACACTGTGGCCCACCAGTCTTCATACGAATCATTATCCCACAGCGTGATGCCGCCTTTGTATGTCTGCCTCATTTTTATTTTGCGGATAGCTTCAAGGATATTGGTATTGGCATTTGTCTTCGATTGCTTGTTGAGTCCCATCATATCGGCCATATCGCCATAATACAATTGCGGGAAAGCAGCTGACACAGTTTGTTCCGTGCATCCGTAAGGATATTGCACCAGCCAGCGCAGGTGATCGCCCAGCTCCAGTGCCGGCGAGCGGCTAACGACAAGCTGGTAGCTGATGCTTGACCGGATAAAATCGCTGGTGCCAATATTTATTTTCTCTGACTTGCCGCCAACGATCGAACCGCTGCCTGTAACTTTTTGCAAAGGCGATGCGGGACGAATGGAAATTTCCGTTTCATCATTAAATTTTTCTCCCAGTCCGTTCACTGCAATTTTTATTTTTCCCACGGCCACGGCCGGATCCGCGGCCACCTGGAATACCGTGCGGCCTTCGCTGTTGGCACTGATAGATACAGACTGGCTGTTGCCGCCAACCACTTTCAGCGGGCCTTCCACTGAAATAGCTGCAGAAACGTTGGCTGACTTTGCAGTAGTATTGCTCAAAGTTACCGGCACTGTAACCGTATCACCCGGGCTTAAAAATCTTGGCAAGGCAGTGCTGATGACAATCGGGTCGGCCACGGTCATGGTGTTTTCGCTGCTGCCAAAGCTCTGGTTTTTGTACGCCACCGCCATCAGCCTGAGTTCGCCGCTGAATTGCGGAATGGAAAATTCAAAGCTTGCCTCTCCGCTTCCATTTGCTTTTTGTATGCCGCTCCAGTAAGAAACTATTTTTATTCTTTTTGCAGGCATGGGATTTACTCTTTTATCCATGCTCATTTCCGCATCGCCGCCGGTGCTGCTCAGTTTGGCCCTTACTTCAGGAAACAACAATGGATAAATATCAAATGCCGAAACCTGCAATGCTTTTTTCTGGTAAAAGAAATTGTAGGGATCCGGAGTTTTAAAATCGCTTACCTGTAATACGCCGTTATCCACTGCAGCCAGCGTGACAAAGCTGCCCGGCGCTGCTTTCACTGTTACTCTTTGCTTTGTTTTGGAACGAACCGATTTGGAAGCCACAATTTGCACATCTATTTTTCTTCCTTTCTCTTCCACTTTTACATTCTGAAAACCGTGCGCCACGGTGAGAGGCAAATCAGAAATTTCATGCGGCTTGATCAGCGTGGCCGTGATGTACACATTCGGCACATGTTCCGCTGTCAATGGCAAATCAAGACTGATGGTGCGGCTGTTGTCAATAGTCACATACTGGTAGCTTACCACTTTATCTGTTTCCATGGTTACCAGCATGCGTCCGCTGAACGGCACTTTGAACAGCGCTTTTACTTTTTCGCCGGTGTAGTATGATTTTTTATCCAGTTCAATATCCACGTTACCCTCGTTGCTTACTTCAAAAGAATTATTATCGCTCCAGCCCCAGCGGCCATAGCTGTAAAAATCCTGGCTAACGTAAGTAGATGCGCCGGGAATGGAAACCCGTATTTCGTAGCGGCCGGGAATCTTTGGCACAAACGTATAAGTGGATGCAGCGCCAATCGTCATTTCTTTTTCCTGGATGGATTTTATTTCCTCCTGTGATTCATAACGGAAATAACCGCCGGTGCTGACGAGGTGCGTATAGTATTCCCGCTTGACAATTTCCACTTTGGCTCTTGCATTTACTGCCTGCCCGTCTTTATTCACTGATGCCAGTACAAACTGCACCGGCGTACTCAGGGCATGGTACCACCATCCGTCGTATTTAATGCCGAAGAAAACATCCTGTGTAAACACATCCACCGAAGTGGCGCGGCTTACCGGGCGGCCGGTTTCATCAAACACGGTGGTGTAAAATGTGGTTTGCAGCACACCCATGTTTTTGTATTCATCCGGCACTTTGTAAGTTTCATTTGCGTTGCCCTCATTATCGGTTTTTCCTTGCCTGACCACTTTATCAAAAAAAGTTTTCTGGTTGGTTAAACTAAAATCAAAGCCCTCAAATTTTGCCACTGAAAAATATTTCTGCTTTGTCTGGATTTCGGTTTCATAATTACGGTTGGCTGCCGGCGGGCCAAAGAAATTCACCGCATTGATGGAAAGAGTGGTTGATTCGCCTGTTTTCAAAAAAGTTTTATCCGGTTTTGCATTCACCCTTATCCTGTCCGGCACAAATTCTTCAATGCGGAAATCCCGGGAAGCGAGCAGCAGGTCGTTGGATGTATAAACTTCCAGCGCATAAGAACCGGTGATGGCGGATGTTGTTGTTTCGATGCTGCCCTCTGCGGAACCTTCTTCATTGAGTGTTTTGCGGAATGATTTCAGTTCCTTGCCGTTGGGCAAAAGGAATTTCATTTTGATGGGAATGTCACCGGGGCTTTTCCATTCGCGGTTGCGGATGATGACGGAGAAATTCAATTTTTCCCCCGGGCGGTAAATATCCCGTTCGGCGTAAATGAATGCGTCAAGACCGGAAGGATTATTTCTGCGGCCACCCACATCAAAGCGGGAGGTGTTTACCCTGGTAGAGTTAAAAGGCAGGTAATTAAAATCATCACCTGTTTTGGCAATGATCATGGCCGGATCAAAACCGCTGATCCCGATATCTATCGGGACTTTTTTGGCATAAGCAATCTCTGCTACACCCTCGCTGTTGGTGGCGCCGGTGCCGATAAGCTGGTTGTTTCTTGCATACACCGTCACGTTGGCGCCGCTGATGCCGGTGGCAGTTTTGACAGAGCTGGCAAACACATAAATTTTATCAGCGCTTTCTTTTACCGCCAGCCCTATATCAGATAAGGAAATAAAACGGCTGTCACGCACCCAGTAATCTTTCATGGAACGGATCTGTACATGATAGATACCGCCGAAGTCAGGAAGGCGGTCTTCGTATTGGCCAAGATTGAGCAGGCGGCCACCACCGCTTTTTGGCAGGGTTCGGGTGTCAATTTCTTTTTCATATACCACATCGCCGAGGGTGGCGCTGCTTCCGTAATTTTCATAATAATAGTAATCATCATCGTAGTCATAACTGCGGCTTGATGCCAGTTGCGGCGAATAGCCATAACGATCCACCATCAGGAGGTTATTCTCGTAGATTTTTGAAATCACCAGTTTCACTTTCGGCACGTTGGTGATTTTCACTTCGAGGTTTTTAGCGCCTTTTTTGGAAAGATAAACCGCCTTCGTGCTGGTAAAACTGATGTCGGCTTCCAGTTCGCCAAAGGCAACGGTGTGCTGCGATTCTTCTTTGAGTTCACCACCCACTTTGCCGCGCAGTCCTTCTCTGAAGGTGACCGTATAACTTGTTTCAAGATCAAATTTTTCGCTGCGCAATCTCAACCCCGATTCATCCACTTCGGCGGAAAAGCTGACGGAGGGTTCAAAGCTGATGTACGACTTTAAATTATCTTCCACCAGTTGCTGGTTGGTGCTTACACGAATCACGCCTTCGGTGCCGTCGTATTCCGATTCCACGTTCTGAATGCTGAGCACATAGGGTGAGGGAACGGAAAGGTTTTCTGTGATGGAAGCTGAAATGGCATTGCTTCCGCCTTCAGGTATCAGGCCTTTGTCAATGGTGATTTTTGTTTCATAATTCCTGTCCTCCGGTTTGAAGCCGGCGAGGCGAAAAGATATTTTTGTATCGGGAGAAATTGTTTGCGGGGTAAAGTCAATTCTAGCTCCATCCACCTCCACGTTCAGTTTATCTTTCAGTTTTGAGGGGTCCATTTTATAATTAAAGAAAAGATCAAGTTGCGGAATAACATTTCTGGTATTTTCATCGGGCATGGTCCAAACCACCTGCAGGTTTTCCAGGGCCAGCGCTGCAGTGCTGAAACTGATGTCATCTCCACCTTCTATTTTATTATACTTACTAAAGCGAAGCAGTTCGCTGGTCAGCTTTGCTTTGTAAGTGGTGGCCGGCTGTAAAAACTGTGCCGGCGAAAACACCAGCTGGTCGGGGCTTTCCCAGCGGAAGCGGCCGGGTATTTTTGGTTCAAAAGTGATGTACTCCGTGGAATCCCATACATTGAGCAGGGAATCTTTCACCAGGGATTTATCAAAACGAAAGATAAGGTTGCCAAGCTGCGGCACTTCGCCTTTGGCATTGGTGTATTCAAGCTGAACAGATTGTTTTTTACAGGCAGCTAAAAAAACTGTCACTGCGAGCACAGTTACCAGGGAGGTTTTGATACGCATACAGGTTATGTGGTTTTGAGTGTGGCTGAAAGATAAGTTAAATACAAAAAGTGAAGCAAAAAAAATCACTCAACTTCGTTCCCGTTTTTCGGAAAAGCAGAAATTAGTATCGTGAAAAAGCTAAGGAGGGATGTCACGTGCAGGTCGCGACGGGTCGGTGGTGTCCATACAGGTTGAAAAGAATTTGTATGGAAAGATAAGAGCATGAAAAACCGGTTAGCAAATTTTGGAAGATAAATAAATGTTAAGCTATCGGCTGCTGCGCATCTGTGCCACGGTTGCTACCGTGGCACAGATGCCGCTGATAACCCCAAACCAAAAACCACCATTATGGAGTTTTTCAAAAACGAACTTTACCATGTGTATAACCGGGGTAACAACCGGCAAAAGATTTTCTTTAAACCAGAAAACTATATTTTTTTTCTGAAAAAAGTCAGGCGTTATATTCTCCCTTATTGCGATATATTGGCTTATTGCCTTATGCCGAATCATTTTCATTTTCTTATATGGGCAGATGAAAGAACCGTGACCACAAAATTGGTGGCAAAACAGGAAAAGAATGTGTTCTCAGAAGGTGTCCGCCATTTGCTCAGCTCTTACAGCCAGGCTAGTAATAAACAGAATAATTTTACAGGCTCGCTGTTCCAGCAAAACACAAAAGCGAAAGCGCTAATCAAAGGAAGTCGTGATTATGACCGGATTACTTTTCATTATGTTCACCAGAATCCTTATAGAGCCAGGTTGGCAAAAAGGATGGAGGATTGGGAGTATTCTTCATTCCGTGATTATTGCGGACTGAGGAACGGCACGCTTTGCAATAAAGAACTGGCTGTAAAACTTCTTAGTTTGAATATGAATACCTTTTATGAAGATTCATACCGTGAGATTGGGATGGATGATATTAACAATATTCTTTGAGGCCTCCCCTGTCCGCGCCTCGGCTTGAGCCGCGGCGCCAATGGCACAAACATGAAACCTACAACTACTCAAAATAGGAAAAACATGCCACGGTATGTAACCGTGGCATGGATAAACCGCCTTGGCATTGCTGTCATAACTATCTTCCTGTTGTTACTGTTGCTCAACCTGCTGTTTCCTTTAAAAGTGAAAGTAGAATACTCCACCATCATCACCGATAAAAACGGCGAGGTTATCAATGCCTTTCTCACTAACGATCAGAAATGGCGGATGAAAACTGAACTCAATGAGATTTCGCCGCTGCTGCGAAAAACCATTATTGCCAAAGAAGATAAATATTTCTACTACCACCCCGGTGTGAACCCGCTGGCAGTGGCAAGGGCTGCTTTCAAAAATATTATCCGGATGAAACGGACCAGCGGCGCCAGCACCATCAGCATGCAGGTGGCAAGAATGCTTGAGGCGAGAAAAAGAAATATCGGCAGCAAGCTGATTGAAATGTTTCGTGCCCTGCAACTGGAATGGAAGTACAGCAAGAGTGAAATACTGCAGCTGTACCTGAACCTGGTGCCTTATGGCGGAAATATTGAAGGTGTGAAAGCCGCTTCGCTATTATATTTTAATAAAAACCCCGACCACCTGTCGCTGGCAGAAATAACGGCGCTGAGCATCATACCCAACCGGCCTTCCTCGCTGGTGATGGGGAAAACCAACGAACTGATAATACAGGAAAGAAACCGGTGGCTGAAGAAATTTGCGAGGGATAATGTTTTTACAACAAAAGAAATTGAAGATGCTCTTGCCGAACCACTGGTGGCGACAAGGAGCACCGTGCCGCACTATGCTCCGCATCTATCCAATAAACTTTTCAGGCAGGGCGGCTATTATTACAAAACACATCTCGACCTGAACACACAGCTGAAAACCGAAAAGCTGGTGGAGGATTATGTCCGCACACAGAAACTGCGGAATATTAATAATGCTGCTGTAGTAATCATTGATAACAAAACTCACCGGGTGATTACTTATGTAGGCTCTGCCGGTTTTGCCGATACTACCGATGGCGGCCAGGTAAACGGCGCTGCTGCCGTGCGGCAACCGGGCAGTACCTTGAAGCCGCTGCTTTATGCCCTGTGTATGGATGAAGGATTGCTCACCCCGAAAATGGTAATGAATGATGTGGCTGTAAGCTACGATGGCTACGCCCCCGAAAACTATGACCAGAAATACAACGGCTATGTGACGATGGAATATGCCCTGGAACATTCGCTCAACATTCCGGCAGTGAAAGCGCTGCGCCTGCTGGGAAAAGACAGAATGATACAGAAATTATCAGCTTGTAATTTTTTACAAATTCAAAAAGACAGGAACAAACTTGGACTCTCCATGATACTCGGCGGCTGCGGCACCACGCTGGAAGAGCTTACCGGTTTGTTTTCGGCTTTTGCCAATGAAGGAGTTTACATTCCCCCTTCTTATTTCCGGTCAGACCGGGACGGTCAGACCGGTGTGAAGAAAATCATACTGAGCCCCGAAGCCACATTCATGATTAACGAAATTCTTTCCAAAGTGAATCGTCCCGATTTTCCGCTGAACTGGCAGGCTACGGAGCGGATGCCGAAGATTGCATGGAAAACCGGGACGAGCTACGGCAGAAGAGATGCATGGAGTATCGGCTACAATAAAAATTACACGGTGGGTGTTTGGGCAGGAAATTTTTCGGGCATCGGCGTGTCCGACCTGAGCGGCGCCACCACGGCCACTCCCCTGCTGTTCAAAATTTTCAATACGATTGACTACGACAGCGACGAACAATGGTTTACACAACCAAAAGATTGCGAAACAAGAGTGGTTTGTTCGGAAACAGGCTTGCTGCCTGCTGACCATTGCCACAATAAAGTGATGGATTATTTTATCCCGATGATTTCGCCAACAAACAAGTGCAACAATATCCAGGAAGTGTTGCTGTCGGCCAATGAAAAAATTTCTTACTGCAAAAACTGTGTGCCCGAATCCGGTTTTAAGAAGAAAACATTTAAAATCACCGAGCCGGAAATGCAGGCCTGGTTTGAAGAAAATAAAATCGCCTACAGCAAAGTGCCGCCGCATAATCCCGGCTGCGAAATCATATTCAAAGGCAATGCCCCCAGCATTACTTCGCCGGCCAACGGTTCGGAATATTTTATCAGCAAAAAAAACAGGGAGCCGTTGCAGCTTACCTGCAAAACCGCTACTGATGTAAGCAAAGTGTACTGGTATATCAACAATAAATTTTACAAAGCCTGCGCTCCCGGCGAAAAACAATTCTTCATACCCGACGAAGGCCCGGTAAAAATTTCCTGCACGGATGATAAAGGGAGGAACAGGGATATTAAGATACTGGTGAAGTATGTGAATTTGTGAGCAACCAGTGATGAATGATGAGTAATGAGAATGATTCGGGATAATATTTGTAATTTTAAAAAATGTTCCGATGAGCACTTCAATTTATAAAAGAAAAATAACTAAAAGCCTGGAAGCAATGACTGCTGATGAACTGAAGCGGGCCTGGTTGATATTGAAAGAACTCGGCACTTCCCAAAAAACACCTCATATAAACGATAAGAAAAAATTAGAAGGCCGGTTGGCAGCTGGTATCCGACAATTGGATAAAGGTAAAGGAACCGGCTTCCCTGCTTTTCTGCGTGAAATAAAAAAGAAATATGGCAGGAAGTAAACGCAAACCTGTCATCATTTCTCCCCAGGCTAAACAGGATATTGAAAGCATATTGAAATATCTTGAAGACAACTGGTATCAAAAAATTATTGATGATTTTCTTCAGAAACTTGAAATCTTCTACGCAATTGTAAGTATAAATCCCCGCTTGTTCGGATACTACAGCAAATCACGCAATATCCGGAATTATGCCATCACAAAGGACCTGATAATTTATTACCGTAACCGTAGACGAGTTATTGAAATTATCACAGTGTTTGACAACAGGCAATCGCCTGTGAAGCTTAAAAAGTTATTGAGAAAAGGATCCACATGAATTTTTGTGAGGAACCGGGATCGCAGGATTATTATGAAGTATGTGGATTTGTGATGGTTGGATTGTTTGATGGTTTGATGGTTAAATGGTTACATTGTTAAATTGATAAATTGTTAAACCCAATAATGATTTTCCTAATTTAATAACAATCAAACCATCTAACCATTTAACCATTCATTTCACCGCAATCTTTCACGGCACGAGCACTCCTAACACCGGCCCGGCAAAAAACTTGCCGCCGGGATATGCTGCTGTATAATCGAGGTTGAGCCAGATGTTTCCTTCTTCGTCTTTATGATAATGAATTTCCTGGCCCCTGCTTTCGGCGGGAAAAAGAATTTTCTTGATAAGGTAATTCACCATCTCCAGTTGATTCTTGTTGCCGATGAGAATTTCAGGATATAAATGATTAGTGGTGTGCACCAGCCTTGCTGTGCCGCCGATGGCTTTAATGGCTGCGGCCATCAGTATGGCATGATCATCGCAGTCGCCGGCAAGCAGACGGGCCGATTGGCCGGCGCTGGCAAAATATTCATCGCCCTGCGGATCGCTTACATAATTCCAGCTGCCGTTGATTTTTTTAAACACGGCAAAACACTGTATTGTTGTGCGGTACCACTCATACCTGTTTTGTTCATTCCTGAACGAGCCATTGGCTGCTGTAACGGCAAGCTCCCTCACGTCCGGCATATTATCATTTATCGCATCCAGAATTTCTTTTTTGAAATGAATAACCCCATCGCCGTAATACTGCGCCTTGTCATGATAGGGCTCGTACTTGAAAGCATACAGCATGGCTTTGTAATCGGTCACCAGGTTTTTAAACCCGTAGTAACCTGAAAAAGACCCGTACGTGAGCAGGCCTGCCGTAACGATAACTGCGGCGATAATGACCGAACGGAAAAGACGCAAAACCATCAGCACAAAAGCGGCAAGGAAAATAAACATCAGTACCCGGTCGAGCCCGAAAGGCCAGCCATAGTCGGGCAATTCCCTGCGCACATACATAAAAAGCGGGAAGGCAAGGATGAGGCTGAGAAATCCCACCAGGAAAAAACTCAGCGATGCGTGTTCATTTGTACGGTTTGTTTTCTTTATCATCATTTTCACAAAATTAAACCACAATAAAAAACCCGCCGGAGGCGGGTGAAGATTCTTAACGATTCTTTTCAGTCGGCTTTTTTCACACTGCCTGCACCCGTGATAGATTGGTTAACGCTGGCACTACCTTTATATTTTACACTGCCTGCCCCGGAAACCCGCACATCCAGTTTTACACTGGCAAATACATCGGCATCGCCGGCGCCGGAAATTTTTACATCCACATTTTCGGCCATCAGGTCAAAACATTTTATATCGGTGCTGCCCGTCCCGTTGACAAAAAAATCTTTGGTTTCGCCTTTGAGATCGATGGTGCCGGCGCCGCTGAGTTCTGCATCCACTTTTGGTGCTTTCAGCTCCATTTTCACATCGCTGGCGCCGCTGAGGTCTATTTCTATTTTTTCAGAACCGCTAACCCTGTTTTCGGAAAAAATATCACAGGCGCCGGAAGCTTTAAAACGTTTGAAGTCGGGAGCGGCCACATACACCCTGATGCTGCGGCTGGGGCGCAGGTTCACATGCTCCCGCTCATGAATATGCAGCGTGCCGGCTTCGTTGTGCACTTCTATATATTCCTGCAGGTTTTCATCGGCCTGCACTTTAATGTCGTGTACCGAATCGTACCGCACATACACATCAATAGCACCGCTCACATTCACGCTGTGAAAGGGCGATGATGTGCGGGCCTCGGAAGTAATATGACCGTTGCCGCGGATGCGCTTGCCAAACATTTCGCGGCAACTGCTGCCAAACAACAGAATGACGAAAGGAAATAATAAGATTTTTTTCATGATTTCAGTTTTGGAGTGCCTAAGGTAAATAGTTTTCCCTTGCGGGATGCTGCCTATGGGACGAAAGGCATCAGGCGCAGGTTACAGGCATTTCATGGGGAAATTTTCTGCCTGTAGGCTTTATGTTCAATAATCAATTGACCGAAAGCGAACCGGCGGTGAAATTTGTTTCGCTGCTGAACAAAAAGCCCAACCAGGGCCCGGAACGATGAACGGAGCGTCGCAACGGAAGTTTAACCGGAGATGCTGAAGCTGGCATCAAAATAATATTCGCAACCCGGAAAGCCCCGGCAGGCTGGCTGGTTATTTTCAATATTTCAGAAACCGTCAGCCAGTAACCAGCAATCAGCAATACATTATCTTCGCAATCATGACGGAAAAAATCCTGGTTCTTGACTTCGGCTCACAATATACCCAACTGATAGCCCGTGCCGTGCGGGAAAACAATGTGTACTGCGAAATCATTCCCTACCACAAACCTTTTGACTACGATCCCGGACTGAAGGGCATCATACTAAGCGGCTCGCCATTTTCGGTGAACGACCCCAATGCACCGGACGTGAATGTGCAGCTGATGACGGCCCGAGTGCCGGTGCTTGGTGTGTGCTACGGGGCGCAACTGACGGCAAAACGCTTTGGCGGGCGGGTGGAGAAAAGCAATAAACGGGAATATGGCCGTGCCCTGCTGCACAAACAAAAAGACGATGTGCTGCTGCACGACGTGATGGAAAAAAGCCAGGTATGGATGAGTCATGCTGACACAATACTGGAACTGCCGGAAGGTTTCGAGCTACTGGCAACAACGGAGAGCATCCCTGTGGCGGCTTTTAAGAAATCGGAAGTCGGAAGTCGGAAGTCAGCCCCGAACGTTCGGGGCAGAAATCAGAAGTCAGGCAACGGGATTCAAACATCCGATATCAGACATCCGACCTCAGACATCAGGCATCCTGCATCCGGCTTCCCACTCTACGGCCTGCAGTTTCATCCCGAAGTGTATCACAGCATCGAGGGAAAAAAAATCCTGCACAATTTCCTGGTGAATATCTGCGGCTGCATGCAGGACTGGACACCGGCGCATTTTATTTCCGATACGGTGGAGGCATTGAAAAAACAAATCGGCGATCGCAAAGTGATTATGGCGCTCAGCGGCGGCGTGGATTCTACCGTGGCAGCTACCCTGATTCATAAAGCCATTGGCGATCACCTGCACGGAATTTTTGTTGACAACGGCGTGCTGCGCAAAAATGAATTTGAAAATGTGCTGGCCACGTATGCCCGGCTCGGGCTGAACGTAAAAGGTGTGGATGCCAAAAATATTTTTTACCGCGAGCTGGCCGGCAAAACCGATCCTGAATCGAAACGCAAAACCATCGGCCGGCTGTTTATTGAAATTTTCCAGGATGAAGCAAAGCACATTGAAGGAATAGAAATGCTGGGGCAGGGCACCATTTATCCCGACGTGATTGAAAGCGTATCAGTGCACGGGCCGTCGGTCACCATCAAATCGCATCACAATGTGGGCGGGCTGCCGGAGCAGATGCACCTGGAGCTGGTGGAGCCGCTGCGCTTTTTATTTAAGGATGAAGTGCGCAAGGTGGGCCATGAGCTGGGCATACCCGGTGAAATGATAAACCGGCATCCGTTTCCCGGGCCGGGACTTGCCATAAGAATATTGGGCGAAGTGACGGAAGAAAAAGTGCGGCTGCTGCAGGAAGCCGATCATATTTATATAAAGGCGCTGAAAGATCATCACCTCTATGCAACGGTATGGCAGGCGGGGGCAATCTTACTGCCTGTAAAAAGTGTAGGCGTGATGGGTGATGAAAGAACCTATGAATACACTGTGGCGCTGCGTGCCGTAACCAGCGTGGATGGCATGACGGCCGACTGGGCTCACCTGCCTTATGATTTTTTGGCCAATGTAAGCAACGAAATCATCAACCATGTGAAAGGCATCAACCGGGTGGTGTACGACATCAGCAGCAAACCGCCCGCTACCATTGAATGGGAATAGCCCCCTGTCACCCGAAGGGGGAACTCAGACCGGGGTGGTTACTTATTGAAAAGAACAGTTACTTAGATGAAGAATTTATGATTGGAAAACTACAATTGGGGAACAGCATTGGTTTTCTTGTTTTGTTCAATTTGAGAAACTCCTTTTGCAAATTGCCGGTTGTCTGTTGCCTGTTGTTTATTGCCCATTGCCTGCTGCCTGCCTGTTTGTTTGCCCAAAACGATACCATCCGGAAACAGAAGATTGCCATCTTCGCCCCGCTGTATCTTGATTCGGCATTTGATGCGGAGGGCAATTACCGGTACGAAAAAAATTTTCCCAAGTTTATCAATCCCGGTCTTGAGTTTTACGAAGGTGTACAACTGGCCATTGATTCGATGAACAAGGAAAAGCTCCCGCTGGAGGTTTTTGTTTTTGATACCCGCTCGGCGCAGCCGCTGCAGCAGCTGGTAGATGCACTCGACAGCAGCGTGGGGCTCATCATCGCCCATGCCAGCATGCAGGAAAACTGGGTGCTGGCCTATGCGGCGCAGGTGCGGCGTATTCCTTACATCAACGTAAACCTGCCCAACGACGGCGGCATCAACGGCAACCCGTATTTCATCATGCTGAATCCTTCGCTGAAAACACATGTGGAAGGAGTGTATCGCTTTTTGCAAAAATATTTTTTAACCAATACCGTGCTGGTGCTTGGCAAAAAAGGCCCGATGGAGGATGTGATTAAAAACTATATCGGCGATTACAGCCGCACTACTGCATCCGTGCCACTGAAGATGAAATATGTTGACCTCACTGACAGTTTTACGGTGAAAGAGCTGGCGCCGCTGCTCGACAGCAACCGGCAGAACGTATGCCTGGCTGCCAGCCTTGATGATCATTTCAACCGGCGGCTTATTACGCAAATCGCAACGTTTGGAAAACAGTACAGCACCAGCATCATCGGCATGCCCACGCTGGATAACCTGGAAAAAGATTTTGGGAAACATGAATTCCGCGGGCCAGAAATCATTTACGGGCACCCGTTTTACAATGCAAAAAACGATACGGTAAGCCGGGGCATCATTCATTATTTCAACACAAAAATGTATGCCCGCCCCAGCGACATGGTTTTCCGGGGCTACGAGGTGTTCTGGAAATATGCCCGCCTGCTGCTGAAGCACCGCTCGGAACTTGCCTCCAATCTTCACGACAGGAACAATAAAGTGTTCACCGATTTTGATGTGCAGCCCATGCTGAACCGGCAGACAATGACGATGGAGTATTTTGAAAACCGCAAGCTATATTTCCTCCGCTGGCAGGATGGCGTGCTGAAGGCGGTGAACTGAAATGATTATGTAGCCGGCTGCAGTAATTCTTATCATCACCTGTTGTGTCACTCACTTGTACGTTCTGTAATTCTATGCAGCCTGGTTTGAGGCTTTCTTCAGGTGTTGTGCTGTTTCCCCTGTCCGGCTGGCGTAGGGTCCACCCCCATTTATAGATTTTCCTTAGTTCGTAGTATTTCCCCCGTCCCGACTAAGTCGGGAGGGGATAGTGGGCAGTCTTTTCTTCGGCTGGCGTAGGGGCTGAGGCCCCGCAAAAAAAGCCACCCCGGGTTTAACCCGGAATGGCTTT
>CAZDUO010000002.1:0-103337 GCA_964508655.1 uncultured Chitinophaga sp.
TGTTGACAACAGGACAAAACAGGCAGGGCTTGCAAAACTGGAATGGTGAAATGGTGATTGGAGGTTTTGAAAAAAGGTAAACCAGAGTTTTCAATTTCATTTAAAATAAATTTCACACAATCTCTTCAAAGAAGGTCTATTGAACAAACCTTGCGATAAACGCTCCTATGCTTTCTTTTCTCGCAATGTTCTTCAGGCTGGAGAAAAATCGTTGTAAGAATGTATTATTTTTTCGCCGGATAATTTTTTTCAAATAAGAAAATTAATTGAGCAACAGAATCAATAAAATCTTTTTTGAGTAATCTCCCGAGTATAAATTTTCAATATTTCAATTAATAACTGATATTCATTAATATTTCTGATTTTCCCCCTTTTTATTATAGATTCTGTTTTTTTTAACACCCTGTCTTCCCCAACATGTTCCCCAAATTTTTTGAAGACAATATCATTAACAACAGCAAGATGATGTGGATCCAGGTTCAGTGCCCAAAACTCAATTTCCTGTACTAAATTCTTTAAAGTCTTCAGTTTATTAGTTGCATGGTAATGTAAAATGTCATGCTCGAAAGTTAAAATCACTTTATTTAATAAATCCCTTTGATTTTCATCTTCAATTTCAAGCTTCTTAATACTCTCAAAAAGATAAATTCCCCATTCTTTTAATTCATCCAAATTTTTTTTATTTTTCATTTCCTGATTTTTATGAAAATTAAAATTAACCTTCCCTTCGCCCAGGGACTATCTCTGAACGCAACTTCATTTATCTCATGCTGAAAAAGTAAAATAGAATTTTCTAATTCATGTAACGATGCTTTCATCCTCAATTTTTTTTAAAAAAAGAGTTCTTTCGGACTAACCTCCAACCTTCAACCTCTAACCTCCAACTTCCAACTTCCAACCTCCAACCCTCTCAACCCCCGAAAGCCTTACCTTCGCCGACGGTTATTACCGCACACGATGAGCAGCCAATTTCCTCATGATGAAATAAAACCCTTTGACTCAGACAAGGCCAAGAAGCAGCAGGTGGAAGAAATGTTTGACAGCATTGCCGCCCGCTACGACCTGATGAACCGCCTTTTTTCCGCCGGTATTGATATGAAGTGGCGAAAAAAAACCATCCGGCTGCTTCAAAAAGATAATCCGAAAAAAATACTCGACATGGCTACCGGCACCGCCGATATGGCCATACTTGCCTGCCGGATGCTGCAGCCTGAAAAAGTTACCGGCCTTGACCTGTCGGCCGAAATGCTGGAACTTGGAAAGAAAAAGGTTGAAAAAGAAGGCTTTGCGGCAAAAATTGAGCTCTTAAAAGGCGACGGAGAGGCAATAAGTTTTCCTGATAATTCGTTTGATGCGGTGACAGTGGCTTTTGGCATCAGGAACTTCGAAAACCTGGAGGACGGATTAAAAGAAATGCACAGGGTGCTGAAACCCGGTGGCCGGCTGCTGATTCTTGAATTCTCAAAACCCCGGACTGTATTTAAAAAACTCTACAATCTTTACATGGGAATGGTGGCCCCCGAAGTGGCCCGCTGGTTCAGGCAGAATAAAGACGCTTACCGCTACCTCTGCAGGTCGTCAAGCGCTTTTCCTGACCGCGGCAATTTTACCACCATACTGAATCGTGTTGGTTTTTCCAATACCGAATGTAAACCGTTAAGCTTTGGAATATGTTGCATATACAGCGGAAAAAAATCTTGAAGGTAAAAACCATATTGTGTCTTTTTTTATTATTCCCTTCTTCCCTGCTTTTTGGGCAGGACTGGAATCTTAGCGACCACGACAGCAAACCTTACTATTTCGGCATTACCCTCGGCGCCAATATCTCCCGCTTCCAGATAGAGCATCATTCCCGGTTTCTGCTTTACGATACCGTACAGGTAGCAGAGCCCTTGAATGCCCCTGGTTTTGCGCTGGGCTTAAGCGCCACGGCAAGGCTCACCAATCGTTTTGAATTTCGCTTCAACCCGCAGTTGATGTTTACGGAGCGAAGCATTTTTTACAAACTGAAATATTCCGACCCGCTTGACGGTACGGAAACAACCAAAAAAGTGGAATCCGTAATTTTTACTTTTCCCTTCCAGGTAAAATTTAACAGCGACCGCATCGGCAACTTTCGTGTGTATATGCTGGGTGGTGTAAAAACAGAAATTGACCTGGCCGCCAATGCCCGTGCCCGACGGGCCGAAGACCTGGTGAAGCTGGAAAGCTCAGACTACGGAATTGAAATAGGCATGGGTTTTAATTTTTATTTCCCCAGCTTTATTTTTTCACCTGAAATAAAAGTGAGCAGTGGCCTGCGCAACATACACAGCCGCGATGAAAACCTGAAATACTCCAATGTGCTGGACCGCATACAATCGAGAATGATTGTATTTTCCATTCACCTGGAAGGGTAAGTTTATTTGAAGTCTGATGTCGGAAGTCAGATGTCTGAGATATTGACTACCGGGTATAAACTACCGCCATCTTCCTCAGTTCGTCCTTGTTTCATCAATAAATATTCTTTGTACCGAGCGGGAATCGTTGATGGTTTTGTAAAAGTCGTCGGTGAATTTGATGAGCCATGATTTTGACTTGCTGTCGAGCAGGGTAAAACTATTGTACAGGTTGTATATGGCGTCTTTTTTTTCATTATACAATTTTACAATCTTCTGCAACTCTTCCATCGGCCGGGCAAAACCGCGGTACAACCTTTCCCGCACCGTTTCAATATTGAACCGCTCGTCAATAGTGGCATAGGGCGGGTCCACAAATCCGCAAATGTCGAAATCGTAAGGTACAGCGTAAGGCCTTTCATTTTCACCCTCCTTTTTTATCAGTTTTACATTATGATAATTGGGAACTGACCAATCCGTATTGCCCAGGAAGTACTGAAAAATAGAAACCAGTGTAATCTGATCCCGGTTGGTTATTTCCTGGGTGGTAATCGGGTTTTCAAATTCCTTCATGCCGTTTCTTTTGGCCATCATGTCCACATCTTCAATAAAAAATCCGTGCTGCGTATAGGGCTTGCGTTTACCAGACGCATCTTTGAAAGTAATATTGGCCAGCCTCACCCGGAAGCTGATTTCGGTAAGCTGGTTAAAAACTTTGTAGGCAATATATTCACGCAGCACCAGTTGTTCATTGGCGGCACCCTGGCTGCAGCCGCACACCAGTTTCAGTTTGTCCAGCTTGTACAGCCGCGGCGAGGTGGGATTATGAAAATCGAGCCGCAACCCCGGCATAAAACAATTCTCTTTTCGGAAAATGCCCCTCACCGATAATTTTATCTGCTCGGTAATATGGGTACCGTCTTCAAATGCCATGGTAACAGTGGCAGGTATAAACCGTTCATTCTGCCGCTTGCCCAGCAGGTCTTTCAGGTCGGTTTCTATCGTCAGGTTGACGACGCTCTGCTCTTCAAAAAATTTTATGCTGTCTATTTGTTCCTGCGCAGCAGCGGGCTTCAGCAGGACAGCCGCAGCAATCAAAAAAAAGAAATAAATCTTTTTCATAACAGGAGATTGTAGTGAAACTAATATGTTCAGGAAAGTTTTTCTATCCTCAATTTAAAAAAAATATCCTTTTTACTACCACATTATTTCATCACTTCGCTTATCACCTTGCCAATGTTCCCGTTGGGCATCTGGATTTTCAAGAGGGCTGCAATCGTTGGCGCTATGTCTGTCATGTAAGTTTCCCGGTTGGTTTTACCGGCTTTTATTCCCCAGCCATACCAGAGCAGCGGGATGTGGGCATCATAAGGATTCCACAGGCCATGCGTGGTGCCGGTATTCTGAAAATTTTCAATCCAGTTGGCTTTAAGAATAATCTGTATATCGCCGGCTCTCGGGGGATAATAGCCATTCACAAACATCTCTTTCAGCCGGGCAGGTAGCGGCGTTTCGGTCATTTTATTTATTTCAAATACCCTTGCAATGCCTTCCATCATTGTAAGCGAATCTATTACCATGGCTACAATATCTTCCCGTTTCAGTTTTTTTTCCTGGTTGATCAGGAAGTTGTTTAATACCACCTGGTAGTTGGAAATAGTGAGCACTATTTCATTAAAGCCGTATTTATCCTTCAGCGCCTGGTTCAGGCGTTCCAGTACGGCCTGTTCATTAATGTTGCCGCCGGGCAGCTTGTTTTCATTCATAAATGCCGGCACATGCGCCACACCGTGATCGGCGGTAAGAAACACAGTGTATTGCCCTTGCCCTACTTTACCGTCGAGATAAGAAAGAAATTCGCCGAAATCTTTATCGAGCCGGAGAAAATCATCTTCCTGCTCTATCGAGTTGGGGCCAAAGCCATGCCCGATATAGTCGGGTGAAGAAAAGCTGACGGCAAGAAAATCCGTGATGGCATCGGCGCCGAGTTTTTCGCCTTCAATGGCGGCTTTGGCCATATCAATGGTAAATGTATTGCCGTGCGGCGTGGTGGAAATCACACTGTAGTTTCTCCCGATAAATTTTTTCAGATCGTAAGGAAAGCCGGTGCCGAATCCTTTGTTTTCATAAGGTTTGTCATCGGCCGTGCTTTGTGTGTACGTGTTTACCGGGTAAAGTGTATTCCATCCCAGCTCATAATATTTATCGGCCAGTTTTTTTTCATTAAAGTTTTTTACCCATTGCGGCAGATCAGTCATGTAGTAAGTGGAAGTAATCCAGTTGCCGCTGCCGCTGTCGTACCAGTATGCTGCATTGGCGCTATGACCGGCAGGTAAAATGCCGCCGCGATCTTTGATGGCAATGCCAATTACTTTGCTTTGAAAATTGGTAGCCAGCCTCAGTTCATCGCAGATGGTTGTCACCAGCATGTTGCGTGGGCTTTGCAGCCCCTGTGCCGATGTGCTTCCCACCGTTTGCACGGTTTTATCTTCGGTACAATACACTTCACGCTGCCGGGCCACATCCCACCACAGGTTGCCGGCAATGCCATGAATGGCCGGCACGGTGCCGGTGTAAACGGTGGTATGACCCGGTGCTGTCACCGTAGGCGCATAAGGTATCATGGTATTTTCGCAACTGAAACCCTGGTTCAGCATCCGCTTAAATCCACCATTGGAAGCATACCGGTCGTAATAGCGGTAGAGAAAATCCCAGCGCATCTGGTCCACCACAATTCCCACCACCAGTTTCGGACGCTGCAGATTATCAGCCGGCAGTTGAGCCCGTGATGAAACAAAAAAAATAACAGCCAGAGCAATCGAAAAAATCCTCTGCATACAACTTGTTTTGATAAAGATAGGGGAAATGAGAATAGGGTTGCAGGCCTCACCCTCCTTCTCCCTCTCCTTCAGAAAGGGAGCGGTACTGCATTACAAATCCAGGCAATGAATCCTCACATTATCTTTTGAATAATTTTGATCAATTGAAGTTACCTCAATGAGCAGTGTAGTGTGAAACAAAACCTTCTCTTGGGATAAAGCTTGCCCGTTTTACTCCTGAGAAGGAGGCGCTGTTTTTAATACTCAAATACTTTTCGATGCATATTCCACCGGATGCCGGCGGATACAATCGTGGTTTTTGTTGACAAAGCAGTATTGGATGACACATCAACCTTCCGGTGCATAACCAAAGCTTCAATAAATAAATTTTCTTTCAGCTCATAAGAAAGCAGCAGGGATGTGAGAACAGTTTTTGATTCAATGCCGGAAATAATTTTATAACCGTAATCGCCCTGGCGGTAAGGTGGCGTATTGGGTAAAAAGATGTTGCTGCCAAAGCTGCGGCTGCCGGTATCGAGTCCCTGTTTCCAGTAAAATATTTTTCCGAGCAATGCCCATTTCGTTGCAGGCTGGTAGCGGGCAATGCCAATCACTTCGCTGAAATTGGCGCCGAGCGGATGTGCCAGGGGCTGGTTGTAATGCGTATAATTGGCCACCGAATCACGATGCGAATAAGTAAAAGGCCGCACCCGGTTGTGCTCCAGCTGCAGATCCAGATTTTTTAAACCAAATGCATTGATGTACCTGGCGCCGAGTTGCAGTCCCCACTTGTTGGCCCACCAGCTGTCGTCTTTGCGTATTTGCTGAAAATTGAATTCATCCAGCAGAAACTGTCCGTAAACCTGTACCTGTTTCAGCGTGTTTAATTTAATATCAATTCCGGCTACAGAATTATCAAAGCTTCCGTTCTGTTGTTCGATGGAGCGGTAAAAAATCACGGGATTCAGGTAGCCGAATTCAAACCGGTTGCTGCGGCCAAACATGATGCCTTCAAACAAACCCACATTCAGCTGCTTTGTCACACTCACATCGAGGTGATGAAATACGGCATATTTTTTCCGCAGCAGGCGATCGGGTCCGCGGGGCTCGGTTTGCTGCAGCTCCATAAAAAGGTTCTGATAATTTATTCTCCAGATGCGGGTATTCAGTTTCAGGAAAAGTGTGTTGTTGCTGAAATCGCTTAAAAACAAACTGCGGTAACCGTTTCCGATAAAATTACGGTCGTAGCCAAAAGCCACATCAATGTATTTGGTGACGCCGAAAGTGAAATAACCTCTTGCATCAAAATAATCGAAACCGGTTCCTTTAAAATATTTGTAATACCCGGCGCCCGGCACTGATTTGTACCTGCTTTCCCATGCCTGTACATACAGGGGGTCTCTTTCCTGGTTGTCAACAATGGAAGCGGCAAACCCGATCTTATTGGCAATGCGTCCGCGGATGGACACACCTCTTGAATTCAGGAATAGACTTTCGTCATTGTCATTCTCCTTCATGTATTGAAATTGAATGACCGGGTTAATGATAAGGTCAAAATCCTTTACATGCACTTCATACAGGTTGGCGGGTGTAGTGTAAAAATTTTTGGCGATGGGTTTTTTGCTTTTTTTATCCGCACGCAGGTTTTCCGGCAGGTATTCAGTATTATTTGCATAATAACTTTCCAGGTTGTATTCATCAGTTTTTGATAACAGAACACCCGGATGATTTTTTTTAAACCCCATGGCTGCTTTCATTAATTGCAAACGGTGCAGGGGTCTTGTTTTGGAAAAATTCAGAATGGAGTCTTTTTGCCCGAGGATTTCCATTCTTTCCATCAACATATTTTCTTTTGCGCTTTGCTGTAAAAAAGTGGATTGTGCCGTAAGTGAAAGGGAAAAAGCAGCCACAAAGATGAACGTACAACAACACCCCATAAGGTGACGGGGGCTAATTTGATTAAATTGCATGGGTATTGGCTTTTAACAATAAAACCGGGAACAAGATATGCAAAATTACCTGATAAAGAATGTGCAGGTTGTCAACGAGGGGAGGATAACGGTGGCGGATGTACTGCTGAAAAACGCAAGAATTGAAAAAATTATCTCACAGATTAATCTGAAGAACACAGATGTGAAAGAAATAAACGGAGAAGGAAAATATTTATTACCCGGCGCTATTGACGACCAGGTGCATTTCCGCGAACCGGGACTGACGCATAAAGCCACCGTTTACACCGAATCGAAAGCGGCTGTTGCCGGCGGTGTCACCAGCTATATGGAAATGCCCAACACCGTTCCCCATGCGCTTACACAACAGTTGCTGGAAGAAAAATATGCTATTGCTGCCAGGACATCGCTGGCCAATTATTCATTTTATATGGGTGTGAGCAACGACAATGCAGAGGAAGCGCTGAAGACAAACAATAAAAGAAAAGATGTATGCGGTATTAAAATTTTCATGGGCTCCAGCACCGGCAATATGCTGGTGAATAATCCGAATACGCTGGACAGAATTTTCCGCGAAAGCGAAGTGCTGATTGCCACGCACTGCGAAGATGAACGCATCATCCGGCAAAATTTTGAAACCCTGAAAACAAGCGGTAAGCAGCTGACTGCCGCCGACCATCCGCTCATTCGCACCGAAGAAGCCTGTTACCAGTCATCGCTGCTGGCTGTTCATCTTGCAAAAAAATACAACACCCGCCTGCACATCCTGCATATTTCAACCGAAAAAGAACTGCAGCTTTTCAGCAACATGATGCCGCTGAAAGAAAAAAGAATCACAGCCGAAGTGTGTGTACATCACCTGCACTTCACCAGCGATGATTATGCAACCCTGGGCAATAATATAAAATGCAACCCCGCCATCAAAGCGCCCCACAACCGCGAAGCATTGTGGAAAGCGCTGCTGGATGACCGGCTGGATGTAATTGCTACCGATCATGCGCCGCATACCTTACAGGAAAAAGAAGAACCTTATGAAAAAGCGCATGCAGGATTGCCTTTAGTACAACATTCCTTATTACTTATGCTATATTATTATAAGCAGGGAAAAATTTCGCTGGAAAAAATTGCTGAAAAAATGAGCCACGCCGTGGCAGATTGTTTCCGGGTAAAAGAAAGAGGCTATATCCGCGAAGGTTATTTTGCCGACCTGGTACTGGTGGATATCAACCAGCCTTCTGAAGTTTCCAAAGAAACCATTCTGTACAAATGCGGCTGGAGCCCGCTGGAGGGTTTTGAATTCCCGGCAACCATTACCCATACTTTTGTAAACGGACATTTGGTTTATGCCTGCCCCGCCACAGGCGAGGGAAATAACAATTGGGATGAATCAAAACAAGGAATGAGGTTACATTTTGACAGATAGTAAATACTCTATGTTCAATATTCAATACTCAATGTTCAATATTCAAATCAAATACCCCTTTAGGGGCTAGGGGTATGCATCTTGACAGCACCACATACAACGACATCTCCGTCTTTCACCAGGAAGAAGAGTTTTCCATTTTTCACAAGCTCAATTTCACCCGTACCGTTTATGGCAAAGAATGGCTGCGGCAGTTTTTTGCCGAACCGCACCACGACCTGAAAAAAATCACCGGCACCCAAAAAATCATCCGTACCCTGCAGGAGCATCTCAGCGACTGGCCGGCCTCCATTACCAACGGTACACTCCTGGTAATTGAAAAATATCTTGACTACAACCTGGACCCCATTCCGGAAGAACCCAATGCCTTCAATGCCGGCTTGTACAAAGCGCTGCATGTGGAAGATTACCGCATGGTGAAGTATTCCGTAGAGCACTTTGCCGATTTCTACCGCGGTATCCGGCAGCTGGTTGATCTGTTTAGCGAGCAGGAACTGCCGTTGTTTTTTAAAATTTATATTGACCGGGCAGATCAGCTGCTGCGGGAAACACCGCTTGCAAAACTTTCTGCATCCCGACCGGGAATAAAATTTACACCTGTTCAGAATCTTTATTTCGGCTATCACCTGCGCAACCGCTATAAAAACGACACACTCGAGTTGCTTGATATTTTCGGCCGGCTCGATGCATGGTACTCCATGGCCACAGCCATGAAAACTTATGACCTGCGTTTTCCTGAGTTTGTCGAAAACCAGCAGCCGGTAGTTTGGGCACGGGGGTTGTATCACCTGCTGCTCAGGCAACCGGTGGCTTATGATATAGAACTGAACCCCGAACATAATTTTCTTTTTCTTACCGGCGCCAACATGGCGGGTAAAAGCACTTTGATAAAAGCGATAGGCTCCGCCGTGTTTCTTGCTCACCTGGGCATGGGCGTGCCGGCGTTGGACATGAAACTGACTTTGTTCGACGGCATGCTCACCAACATCAATGTGGTGGACAACATCGCCAAAGGCGAAAGTTATTTTTACAATGAAGTACAACGGGTGAAAAACACCGTGCAGAAAATAAACGACGGCCGCAAATGGCTGGTGCTGATTGATGAACTCTTCAAAGGCACCAACGTGCAGGATGCCATGAAATGCTCGCTGACGGTGGTGAAGGGACTGATAAAAATTAAAAACTCTCTTTTCATTCTTTCCACGCATTTGTATGAAATCGGTGAAGAATTGAAACAATACCCCAACATCAGTTTCCGCTATTTTGAAACCAATGCCAAAGACGACCAGCTTGAATTCAGCTACCAGCTGAAAGAAGGCATCAGCAACGACCGGCTGGGTTATTTAATTTTAAAAAGAGAGAAAGTAGTGGAGATGCTGGAGAAATTGTAACCCCCCAGCCCCTGAAGGGGAGTTCGGGAAAAGTCTTCCCTAATGAATAATTTAAAATACTTTGAATAATTTTTCATAATGAAACGCATTCTCTTTTTTCTGCCAATCCTCTTTGTCCTTTTCACATCAGCACAACCTGGTATTGATGTTTTGCATTATAAATTCACCATTGGGTTAAATGATATAAATGATACTGTTCATGGCGTAGCGGAAATCAAAGTAAAATTTCTGAAACCAACCGGCGAAGTGAAATTTGATTTAACAGGCCCCCTTACCAGCGGCAAAGGAATGAAAGCAGGAAAAGTGGAAAGCAAAGAAGTAATGGGTGTTTTACAATCATTCGGATCAATAAATCTCCGGCTAACCAAAACTTACAACACTGGGGACACTACAACCTTCCTTATTCCTTATTCCGGTATTCCCTCCGACGGACTTATTATTTCCAAAACCAAATACGGCCGCCGCAGTTTTTTTGCTGACAACTGGCCCGACAGGGCACATCACTGGATACCCTGCAATGATCATCCTGCTGATAAAGCAACTGTGGAGTTTATGGTAACGGCGCCGGAACATTACCAGGTGGTGGCCAATGGAATATTGGTCGAAGAAAAAACAACCGGCAATGGTTTTAAAACCACTCACTGGAAAGAAGACACCCCTATCTCCACAAAAGTGATGGTAATTGGTGTGGCCGAATTTGCAATTGATACGGCCGGTTATGTAAATAATGACCAGCCTGCCGTACAGACAGGTATCCCGGTTTATAGTTATGTGTATCCGGAAAATAAAGAACAGGGTTTTTATGATTATGCACTGGCAAAAGATATTCTTCCGTTTTTCATAAACTATATCGGCCCCTATGGTTTTAAAAAGCTGGCCAATGTGCAATCCAGAACCCGATTCGGCGGGCTGGAAAATGCCAATACCATTTTTTATTCCGAAAGCTCGGTGACGGGCACACGCCGAAGTGAAGGACTGCTGGCGCATGAAATAGCCCACCAGTGGTTTGGCAATATGGCCACGGAAAAAAATTTCGGCCACCTGTGGCTCAGCGAAGGCTTTGCCACCTGTTTCACCATTCTTTATTTCGAAAATAAATATGGTCGTGATACGGCTATCGCCATGCTGAAAGAAGACCGGGAGCAGGTGATTGCCTATTCAAAAAAAACCATTAAAGCAATAGTGGATACAGCAGAAACCGACTACATGAAACTGCTGAATGCAAACAATTACCAGAAAGGCGGCTGGGTGCTGCACATGCTGCGGAGCGAGCTGGGTGATTCCGTTTTCCGGAAAGCCATCCGGAAATATTACGCCACCTATGCCGGCGGCATTGCAGGCTCAGAAGACTTACAGAAAATAGTTGAAGAAACTTCCGGCAAAGATCTAACCCGCTTTTTCAGGCAATGGCTGTACCACCCCGGCCAGCCTGAACTGGCAATGACCTGGGTGTATAATAATGAAACAAAGGAAATTTCAATAACCGTAAACCAGCTTCAACCTGAATTATTTTTTTTCCCCCTTGAAATTTCGTTCGGTTACCTTTCAGGAAAAACTGCGATGTATCGCCTGGTGATTGACAGGAAAACCAAAACCCTGACTTTCCCATCGGAAGAAAAACCATGGCACCTGCAACCTGACCCGGCAACAAAACTTCTTTTTTCAGCCACCATCACCGAAAAGAAATGAAACGGTTTTTCGCTTAATATTGCCTGACAAATAAACACTCAAACAGTATGGCAGGCGTACCATCCGGCGGAAACATGTGGAAGAATATCGCTATTGGAATTTTCACCACCGTTGCAGCGTATGCAATCATCAACTTTATCGGCATCGGCAAAAAGGATAATACCAAAAAAATCCGGAAGGAAGCCACTGTGAAAGCATGGCAGTCAGTCAGCGATTATATCAACTACGCCGACCAGAAATTCAAAACCATCGCCTGCTACAGCTGCGATGTGCAGGAAATGAAAAAAGAAATGCTGCGTGAACTGGAAAACTACAGTGCCAAGGTGACCAACATCAAGGAGGATAAAAACGTGGATGATAAAATGCTCGGCATCGTGGACATCATACGCCAGCGGTTTCTTGATTTCAAAACACCCATCGGCAACTTTTACGACAGCATCATTGCCCTGAAACAACGGCCACTTGATGAACAGGTGGTGGCCATGCCCCGGGTGCAGCAATACCTGAATGATGAAATTGCAAAAATTGTTAACAGGGATTCGTCGGAGTTTAAAAATTTTCTGCGTGATGTAAATAAAACATACAAGCTCAGCCTCCGGCAAATTCCCCTTCCGGGTGAGTACGATTCAACAGCTATCGTTGGAAAATGGAAAATAGAATGTGTGATTGACCTGGAATTAAAAAGCGACGGTTCGCTGCTCTGGCAGGAAGCCGGCACCGATTTCCCCGGCAAATGGAAACTGGAAAATAAACGGCTTTCTATTTACCTTGACAACGGGCAGGAACTGCTTTTTCCTGTAAGGCAGCTCAACCGCAAATTCATGCTCATTACCAACCAATCACCCAATGGTGATGTGGAATGGGGCGGATGCCCGAAATAATCATTTCAAACAGTTGCTAAGCCGGAACAATACCACTAAGTGGTAATGCAAAGAAGTTTTTATTTTTCTACCTTCAATCCGGTAATTAACGCTTCATGCTTGTAAAAACTTTTGGCAGCGCTGTGTACGGTGTGGAAGCCATCACCATCACCATCGAAGTAAATTCGATGACCACCGGTGTAGGTACCATCATCGTAGGCTTGCCGGATAATGCGGTAAAAGAAAGCCTGCAACGGGTTGAAAGCACCATCAAGTCGCTGGGTTTCCAGATGAGCCGCAACAAAGTGGTGGTGAACATGGCGCCTGCCGACATCAAAAAAAGCGGAACTCCATTCGATTTACCCATCGCCATCGGTATCATGGCTGCATCAGGAATGACAAACAATGCCGGGGCGATTGAAAAATATATTATCATGGGCGAGCTGAGCCTCGACGGGGAAGTGCGGCCGATTAAAGGAGCCCTGCCCATTGCCATACAGGCACGCAAAGAAGAGTTTAAAGGATTGATAGTGCCGAAAACAAATGCAAGAGAAGCGGCTATAGTGAACAACCTGGATGTTTACGGCGTGGAAAGCATAAAAGAGGTAATGGATTTTTTTGAAAACAATGAAACCGGCATTGAAACAACAAAGGTAAATACAAGAGAAGAGTTCTATCATTCGCAGTATGATTATGAAATTGATTTTGCCGATGTAAAAGGCCAGGAAAACATCAAGCGGGCGCTGGAGATTGCAGCTGCCGGCGGGCACAATGCCATACTGATTGGCCCTCCCGGCGCCGGAAAAACCATGCTGGCCAAACGTCTGCCCACCATTCTTCCGCCGCTCACATTGCATGAAGCCCTGGAAACAACCAAGATTCATTCGGTGGCAGGCAAGCTGCCTGAAAATTCCACGCTGGTTTCAAAACGTCCGTTCCGTTCGCCGCATCACACTATTTCTGATGTGGCATTGGTGGGTGGCGGCGGCAACCCGCAACCGGGAGAAATCTCACTGGCGCATAACGGCGTTTTGTTTTTAGATGAACTGCCGGAATTCAAACGCACTGTACTGGAAGTAATGCGCCAGCCGATGGAAGAAAGACGGGTTACTATATCGAGAGCAAAGATTGCTTTGGATTTTCCTGCATCTTTCATGCTGGTGGCCAGCATGAATCCCTGTCCCTGCGGCTTTTTTAATCACCCCGAAAAAGAATGTACCTGCCCGCCGGGTGCCGTGCAGAAATATTTAAACAAAATTTCCGGCCCGCTGCTCGACCGCATTGACCTGCACGTGGAAGTGACGCCGGTGCCTTTTAATGAATTGTCATCAGCAAAAAATTCTATCACTTCCTCCGCTATCCGCGATAAAGTGATTAAAGCAAGAGAAAGACAGGCTGAACGGTATAAAGACAATCCCGGCATTTACTGCAATGCACAAATGACCAGCAAGATGCTGAAAGAAATCTGTGTGATTGATACGGTAGGACACAATTTACTTAAGGCTGCCATGGAAAAACTCAATCTTTCTGCCCGTGCCTACGACCGCATTCTGAAAGTATCGAGAACCATTGCCGACCTTGCCGGCAGTGAAAAAATAAAACCTGAACACCTGGCTGAAGCCATTCAATACAGGAGCCTCGATCGTGAGGGCTGGGGAGCATGAGCAAGTGGTGAAAACACTGGAGAATGGAAAATGGCCTGTCCACCGAAGCCATGGCGCAGGTGGAAAAATGGAAAATAGAAAACGGGTAATGGGCAAATAGCAATGATTACACTTTAACCCAAATAATAAATGCAGGACCCGGAATTTATAAAACAATTAATTCCCTGGTTAAAAAATGCGGGTGAACGGGTACATGGAGAATTTTCTTGCCTTACATTGCGGCAACTCAACTGGAAACCCTCAGCTGATAAATGGAGCATTGCCCAATGTCTTGATCATTTAATCGTTGCCGATTCGCTTTACTTTACTGTGCTGGATCGTATAGCTGCCGGGCAAAATAAAATGAGCTGGTGGGAAAGATGGAGCCCTTTCAGCAATTTTTTTGGCAAATTTTTCATCCGGCATCTGCAGGAAACCCCAAAAAGAAAAATGAAAACCACCCCGGTATTTTTTCCTGCTTCCGGTGCCATTGATGACGGCATTATGCAGCGCTTTTACACGCATCTTGACAAAATGATCAATTTGACTGACGCCTGCCGTGATGCCGACCTGGATAAAACAATTATCAGCTCGCCGCAAACCCGGATTATAACTTACAGCCTCCGGGATGTTTTTACTTTTCTTACCAGCCACCTGCACCGGCACATCGGGCAGGCCATGCGGGTAAAAGAAACAGGCGGCTTCCCGGCCGATTGATTCCGGTTTATCTTTGCCGGATGCAGAATTATTTCCGGCTTCTCAATGAATATTACGACAAAATTTATGTGCTCACTATTGCGCCGGCAACTGAACGAAGGGAAAAATTTGCCGCCCGATTCCGTGGTTTGCAATACTCTTTTTTTATGGGTATTGAAAAAAAAGATATTGACGAAGAAAAACTGATAAGCGAGGGTGTGTACAGTAAAGAATTGTCGCAGAAAAATCACCGCTACAATAAATCAAAAATGCCCGGCGAGCTGGCCTGCTCTCTTGGGCACAAAATGATTTATGAAGACATGCTGAAAAACAATTACAGCCGGGCTTTGATATTTGAAGATGATGCCGTGCCCGATGCAGACATACTTTTACACACCGCCGCCGTGCTTGATGAAGTGCCTGCCGATAGTGAGCTGCTGTATTGGGGCTGGGCAAAAAACGGGAAGAAAACCGGCACCGCTCCCTTCAAACAGGCCTTGTACATTGCGGCCTATTATCTTGGCCTGATGAAATGGAGCCCGTTGATTATACGGAATCTTTATGCTGCAGATTTTTCGGCTCATCTTAAAAAAGCAGGTTTTCATGATTACACTTATGCGTATGGCATCACAAAAAGCGGCGCAGAAAAATTACTTCAGATGCAGACCCCCATCCAGTTTATTGCCGACAACCTGCTGGCGCATGCCTGTACAAAAGAAATAGTAAACGGATATATTGTTGACCCGCCTGCATTTCTTCACGACAGCCTGCCCGATGGACGTGCAAGAGATTCGTATATTCGTTGATTAATTTTCTTTTTCCATGAAAATTTTATTGCAATACCTGAACCCTTACCGGTGGCTGGTGATTTTTGTTATGCTGATGGCAGCCATCAATATCAGTTTTTCACTCATTGATCCCATTTTGTTCGGTAAGCTGGTAAACCTGGCAAGCGATTATAAAAAATCGGTGGACCTGGGTACTTCCATGTCAAGCAATCATTTTTACTGGGCTTACAATCATGTGCCGCGGGACGGCAAATCGTACCTTGAGCTGGGCGTATTCTGGATTATCATTTTTTCTATTTCGGTAGCCATGGTCAGCCGCATTGCCAAGGCCTTCCAGGATTATTTTCTCAATGTCATCATCCAGCGGTTTGGCGCCAACATATTTACCACGGGATTGCAGCATGCCATGAAGCTGCCCTACCAGGAATTTGAAGACCAGCGCAGCGGTGAAACGCTAAGCGTACTGCAGAAAGTAAGGATTGATACCGAAAAACTGATTTCTTCCTTCATCAACATCCTGCTGCCTGTGCTGGTGGGCATCGTGTTTGTTGCTGTTTATGCATTTACCATTCACTGGAGCCTGCCGGTGATTTATTTCAGTGGTATTTTTTTACTGGCCATTATTTCCAACCTGCTCAGCAAAAAAGTAAAGAGCATTCAGAAAAACATTGTGGGGCAAACTACGGCGCTTGCCGGCGCCACCACCGAGTCGCTCCGCAACATTGAGCTGGTGAAAAGCCTGGGTTTGACTACACAGGAAGTGACCCGGCTGAATAAAAACACTTTTAAAATCCTGGGACTTGAACTTACCAAAGTAAAACGAATCCGCAGCATCAGTTTTGTGCAGGGCACATTTGTCAATACCCTGCGGCAGGTAATTCTGTTCATGCTGATGTGGCTGATATTCGGGGGTAAAATGGATGCCGGCCAGCTGGTGACCATGCAGATTTTTTCTTTTTTTGTTTTCGGTCCGCTGCAGGAAATAGGCAACATCATTCTTTCGTACCGGGAAGCCCAGGCCTCGCTTGACAATTTCGGCAACCTGATGAAGAAAGCGCCGGAAGCACAGCCTTCCAATCCCTCGCATCTTGGTAACATCGAAGAACTGGAGTTTGAACATGTCGCATTCAAACACAAAACAGCCTCGCAGCATGCTATCAACGACATCAGCTTTACTGTGAAAACCGGCGAAACCATTGCCTTTGTGGGACCATCGGGTTCGGGTAAGTCAACGCTTATGAAACTGCTGGTGGGACTTTACCGCCCGCAAAAAGGAAAAATTCTTTACAATGGCTTTGATGAAAACGGCATCAACTTCGAAGACCTGCGCAACCAGATCGGGTTTGTCACACAGGATACACAGCTTTTTTCCGGCACCATTAAGGAAAACCTGCTGTTTGTAAATCCATCGGCATCGGAAGAGGATTTGTATGATGTGCTCAATAAAGCAGCATGCCAGAACCTGCTTGCAAGAGCAGAAAAAGGACTTGATACCATGATTGGCGAAGGCGGCCTGAAATTATCAGGCGGCGAAAAACAGCGGCTGAGTATTGCAAGAGCCCTTTTGCGCAAGCCCAAACTGCTCATCTTTGATGAAGCCACTTCATCGCTTGACTCGCTGACTGAAGAAGAAATAACCGCCACCATCCGTGATATTTCATTAACCGGCAACCAGGTGACTATACTGATTGCCCACCGGCTGAGCACCATCATGCATGCCGACCGCATCTATGTGCTGGAAAAAGGTGATGTGGTGGAAACCGGCAACCATGAATCGCTGCTGGATGAAAAAGGACTTTATTATGCCATGTGGCGCCAGCAGATAGGAGAAAGAAAAAAACTGACGGCAGCCTGATGGATGAAAAGAAATTTTTTTAAAGAAATGGAAACAAGCCATGTTTGGTTTTTTGTTTGGAAAAAATAAAATAAAAGAAGCGCTGCGTCGCAGTGCTGTGGTGATTGATGTACGGACACCGCATGAATACGACCAGGGCCGGGTGCCCGGCTCTATCAACATTCCGGTGGACAGGATTGCCGCCGGCGTGGAAAGAATAAAAGCTATGAATAAGCCGGTAGTACTATGCTGCGCTTCCGGCATGCGTAGTGCAACCGCGAAAGAAATTCTGAAATCAGCGGGGCTGGAAGAAGTATATAACGGTGGCAGCTGGGAATCGGTATTGAAAATTTCAAACAAACTATAACCGGGAACTGAAAATTTTATTTAGTTTCCTCCTTTCCTTTCCATAAGTCGGTAAAGAAATTTGATTTCTCCAGCTCCTCGATATCGCTCAGCTCCATTTCAATGGCACGGGTGCTTTGCATTATTTCCACCAGCGAAATAACCAGTGATGCCAGCAGGCTGAGCAGGCTCAGGGCAAAGATGTACTTGGCCGCCGTCATCCATTCGGTGTAAATGCTGTACATCGTTACCACGCAACATACAAAACTGAATACACCCAGCCCCTGCATATACCGCACAAGAATCAACCGCCTGCGCAAACTTTTTATCTGGTAAAGAAGCGCCGCGTTTTTTTCCCCCTTTTTGTATTCATCATGCAGGCGTCTTACCAGGCTGGCCAATGCAAGAAAGCGGTTGGTGTAAGCCAGCAGCAATAAACTGATAGCCGGGAACAGCAAGGCCGGTGTATTGAAAGTCAGCTCCATGATAATTTATAAAAATGCAAGATAAAAAAATACCCTGGTGAACCGGGGCATTGCAGAAAGAAACCACAACAACACTATTTTGACTGAAAATTCAACGGTATATTCAGTTTCAGCGAAAAATTTCTTCCCATATTAAAAACACCTGCTCTTCCTGTTGCCAGGTTTGTGTCCGTGTATTTCAGCCGGCTCAGGTGGTTTTGATATGCGGCGTTTGTAAGATTAATGCCGGCAATATGAATGCTGAAGATTGTCCGTTGCTTTTTGTTTATTATTTCAGTACCAATACCTGCATTCAGCAACGAGTAGCCCGGCGTGAAAGTTTCCGTATCAAAAGCAAAAAAAGGTTTGCTTTGTTTGAAATTTTGATCCATCTCCACCTTAATATAAAAATTTCGCAGCGTTTTGCCGTTCTTTTTTATATCCGCTCTCAATTCACTCAGCAGTCTTGGTGCAGGAATAAGCGGCACGTTATCGGTGCCGCCGATTTTACGGCTGAACCGGCCGCGAACAAGGGATACTGAATTTTCAAAGTGCAGCCAGTCGAGCGGATGCGGGTGAATATCAAAATTCAGTTCCAGGCCGGAAAGCGCCGCATCAAACTGGTCAAACTGAAAAGCCACCAGGTCTTCCCCATCTACATTCACCAGCGAGTCGCTGCCCAAAGCAGATTCCAGCTTGTGGTAAAAAATAAAATCATTCACCCGGTTATAAAAAGCACTGAGCCCAAGACTGAAATGCTCATAATCCACCCGGAAGCCTCCATCGAACTGCATACTGGTTTCTGATTTCAAATGCCTGTCGCCGTATTCGTAGCGGTTGGTTCCTTCGTGAGCGCCATTGCTGGCAAGTTCGGCCAAATTCGGCGCACGGAAACCGCGGGCCAGGTTGGCTTTCAGTGTAAGAAATTCCGCCGGCTCGTAACTGATACCAAGGCTGCCCGAAATATTGGAAAACGATTTCTCAAGTGCGACGAATTTTACAGCAGGGCCATCCCGCATTTCCTCTGAATTTACAGTGCGGTTGTCAACCCGCAGCCCGCCGCTTACTGTTGTTTTTTCAAAATATCGCTGCACATATACAAATGCACCCGCATCAAAAAAATTATAGTCGGGTATAATTGCTTCCTCTCCCCTGTTTTCATTCCACTGGTACATGCCGCTTACTCCCACGGTGGCGTGCCATTCTTTTTTCTCCGGCAATACAAACTGTACGTTGGTGGTAATCGTTTTCAGGTCAAAATAAAGTTCAGTTTCCTTTTCATCTTCAGGATTTCCAAATTCCTTTCGAAGATTTTGCTGATAACCCACATTCAGCTTCAGGCGGTTTTTTCCTACAGTGATATTGTTATCGCTGGCAAGTTTATAGTGTTTGATATCCTGGCGGGGAATAAAAGGATTTCTTTCATGCAGGTCTTCATGGGTTGCCACCCGCTCGAGCGAACTGCCGCCATACAAAATAAATTTTCCTGTGGCATCATCCCGCTCGCCTTCCACCAGGCCCACATCCTGGCTGAACACACTGAAGATAAAATGGCTGAATCCCCATTTTTTATTAATGCCGAAATAACCGCCGGCATTTTTTTCATTAAACCTTGAATTCAGCATACGGCCGTCGTAGCGGTTTTCATAATCGCCGGCCAATTTCAGTGTGCCGTACACATTCCAGTTGATTCCTTTTTTATTGCCGGCCACATTCGCATTCATGGCAAACAGGTCGTTGTTGGTTTGAATGTTTGTCAAAAAGTTCCCTTTGATTGTTCCTTCAGCAACCGGAGTGTTTGTAATCAGGTTAATGACACCGGCCAGCGCATCGCTGCCGTACATAAGTGAAGCAGGGCCTTTCAGAATTTCCGCACGGTTTACACTCAGTTCATCTATTTCAATACCGTGTTCATCGCCCCATTGTTGTCCCTCCTGCCGCACTCCTTCATTTATCACCAGCACCCGGTTGTAGCCCAGTCCGCGGATGACGGGTTTTGAAATGCCGGGGCCTGTGCCCAGTTGTGAAATGCCCGGTTTTTTGGCCAGCACGTCAATAATGTTGGTTGATGAAGATTGTAGCAGCTCATTGCGCCGCATGGTTATTACGGGCACCGGGGTTTTTCTTACACTGGTAGCATTGGATACACCGGTTATTATCACCCCCTGGTTTTCTACAATGGCGGGTTGCAGTGCAAAATCTTTCTCAGCGTTTTTATCAATATCAATATGCTCAATGATGCTGCTGTAGCCTGTATGGGAAATTTCAACGAGATGATGGCCCATGGGAACTTCGGTAAACTGAAAACGGCCGGCATTATCTGCCACAGTACCCAGTTTTAAATCGGCAATAAAAATGCTGGCGCCAGGCAGCGGCTCACCGGTACGGGCATCGGTTATTTTGCCGGAAAAAGATGCGTTGAGTGCATGCGTGGCTGCGAATGTTTCATCTTTTATTAAATGTTTTTCCTGTGAATAAAGCGGGTAAAAGAAAAAGCAAATAATACAGGTTTTAAAAAACGTTTTCATCAAAGAAATACTTTTAAGAGCATTAAGAAGTTAATAATTCCTTGCAGCGGCTATTTGCACAAGCCAGTTGTGCTTAAAGCCTGGATGAAATAAACTTTCCTTGCGGAAAGATTAAACAGTACAGGGGGGACCGCGGCTCTCAAAAGAAGCAGGAAATGCTACCGGGGAAAAAACAGTAAGAGTTGGCAGCGTTTTGCACCCAACCGGATAATGAATATCCTCAGCCGTGAAAATTTTATCATCAGCATCTTTGGCCGGCTGATAACTGCATACAGTACAATCCTGGAAACTTTTTACAAATGCTGCCTTGTGTTGCACATCAATACTGCCGGTTGCCAGGCCTGCACCCGGTGTAATCTGTACATTGCTGTGATTATGCAGCAGCTTGATGCTATGAATCGCCAGCAAAATAATCAGCAGGAAACAGGAAATGACTTTCCTTTTATTGTCATGTGCAAAAAACATCGCCGCAAAATTACGGTGAAATGGTTTTTGCAACACTGTTGCTGGAGAGAAATTTTGCAACCCCGCTTGCAACAAAAATCCCGGCGCCAGGCCGGGATAATAAAGAGTTTTCTAAAAAATTATTTCACCTTCAGCATAGCCCTCACCTGCTGGGTGGTGCCGTTTTGCAAGCGGGCATAATACACGCCGGCAGCCAGCCGCTCCGCATTGAAAGTAACATTGTACTGACCCGGGCCGCTGTACTCCTGGTCAACCAATGTCTTTATCATTCTGCCAAGCGTATCAATAATCATAACGGATGTATGACCACCTTCGGTTTTGAAGGTAATGGTAGTGGAGCCGGCAAATGGATTGGGATAATTTTTTATCACCAGGTTATCTGACAGATCAGGTATGGCTGAATTGCACGAATTGGTTTTCACCACCGGCAGGCTCTGGTAATTTTTCAGCATCACGGTTTGCAGTGTAGTATTGTCCACGCAGAACCATTTTTCCAGCATGGTGGCATACACACTTCTGAAATCATACTGCATCGGGATATTGTCATTCACACTGGCATTGGAAGGAATCACCGGGTTATTGCCCAGGATGCCGGGCACGGCATAATCGCCAAAGATTATTACCGGCGCTGCGGCACCATGATCGGTACCAAGACTGGAGTTGGATTTAATTCTGCGGCCAAACTCAGAAAAAGTCATCCCCATCACACGTTTCTGCACACCGAGAAATTTCAAATCGTCCATAAATGCTTTGATGGCATCGGACACACGCTGCAATAAGGTGGCATGGACGCCGGTAGTGGTATCACTTTGGTTCACCTGCACCGAGTGAGTATCGAAACCACCGATGCTAACCATGTACACTCTTGTCTTCAGTCCACCTTTCACCAGGCGGGCCACTATTTTCAGCTGGTCGGCCAGCGGGTTATTGGTGGGGTAGGTTGATTGCTGTGTCACTCTTAATGCGGCCGTTCTTATTACATCGGCATATTGCTGTGTTTGCCGTGCCACGGTTCTGATATAGGTCAGCTCAAACCCAGCCGGTGTATTGGGCGCAGGGTCTTGTATTCCATTAATCAGGTTATAAAAATTTACGGGATCAGAAATGCTCATACCCATACTTACCTGCGGACCCTGGAAAGTGAGTGAGGTAACCGAACCCACCTGGATACCCAGCGGGTCAGTCATATCCGGGTTGGGATAACCATTGGGAAAACCCGGGTATTCCTGGGCAAGATAACGGCCCATCCAGCCGCTATTGACGTATTGATCGGCATCGGATGCGCTCATCCATATATCGGTGGCGCGGAAATGCGAAAAATTGGGATTGGGATACCCTACCGATTGAATGATGGCAATCTTGCCTTCATTATACAGATTTTGAATACCGGTCATGGCAGGGTGCAACCCTGTTTTTGTAACTCCGCTGAGAGAAAGAATTCTGTTCTGGGGTATGGCCACATTGCTCCTTGCGGCCTGATACGAACTGTAAGTGTCAACAGGTACCAGGGTATTCAATCCGTCATTACCGCCGTTCAGCTGCACCAGCACCAGTACATGATCGGTATCAGAAGCATAGCCCATCAAGGCCCTGATGAAAGGCGATTCCATACCCATGGTACGCACCGGTATGCTGCCAATCATGGTAGTGACTGCTGCAGCAGGTGCACTGTATTTTATAAAATCTCTGCGCTTCATGCTTACTATTTTGATGTCAACATTTCAATTACAAATTTTCCTTTCCCCCTTCAGGGATTGGGAGTTTTTAACTCAACTGGTATTCGGCCAGGTTCATAAAATATTTGTACAAGTCACGCAACCGCACATACACTACCTGGTAATTGGCATTGATGGGATTGCTGATATAGGCATTCCAGGCATTGGTCCAGTAAAAGTCCTGTTCCTGGTTGCTCAGCAGAATTTGTTTTTTAATTGCAGCTTTTGATGCGTCCAACAGATCCACCCGGTATAAAATCCGCAGTGCATCATTAATCAGTGCGTTGGGATCAGCAGGGTTGGAAAGCTTCCGGGTAAATGCCACCGGGTCAATGATTATCCGTTGCCCCCCTCTTGCATAGCCGGTTGTAATCATAGTATCGGTAAAAAGATTGCGCCGCGGCAGTGTGTCGGTATTTATCCATATTTCATGAAACTGCGGTTCCTGGTAAAAGGCTTTCCAGCCGGCCACATCGGGCGGGTCGCCGATATTTTGCTGAAGCAGGGCGGCAAAATTCTGAATGTAGCTCCACATGTTGTATGCATTCACATAATCGGCAGTATTGGGAAACTGTACGCCGAATTCACGGCAGGCCGATACCACTGTATCCACGGGGGTTTTGATAAAGCAGCCCTGGTTCACCACATCATAAAAATGTTCGCTTTTGAACAGCGCTTCGAGCACGGGTTTTATTTCCCAGTTATTGTTTACAAAAATTTGCGCCAGCGGGTTAATAACATTGGCTTCGGTAGCTGAGTCTATTTTGTAATAAATAAAATAGCGGTAAAGTTTTTTTACAATGAACCGGGACACCTCGGTTGATTTTGCAAAAATCATATTCATCAGGTCATCCAGTTCCAGGTCGCCGGCCGTGGAGCCGGTGCGGCCGGTGATGACGGTATTGTTGTAAAAAGAAGAAAACTGCTTGTTGGTTCTATCGTGCTGGTTGCTGTTGAAAAAATACGTATTGGTTGACCCGTTTATTTTCCAACCGGTTAGTACACGGGCAGCGGCAATCACATCTGCTTCGGTGTAGTTGGGATTGTTTTCTTTTCCAAGGGTAAACAGTTCCTGCAACTCACGGGCATAATTTTCATCGGGGGCAGTATTTACGTTCAGGTAGCCATTCAGGTAGCGGAGCATAGCCACATCGAGTGTCATGGCACGAACCAATTGTTTGAAATTTCCGAGGGCATATTGCCGGCAAAGCACATTATTATTATAGGCCCAGATAGCCCGGCCGATATCATTTGATTCGGTGGCAAAATGATTGTGCCAGAAGAGGGTCATTTTTTCCCGCAGATTTCTTTCCTGGTTAATCATCAGGCCCATCCACCATGCTTTGAAGGAAGCCCTGCGCTGGCCATCGGCATTCACTGTGTTGATATTGACCCATGTTTGACCCATGGGAATTGCATAATCCGGGTCGGTATCGGGAATATTATTGTTGTTGTAATTCTTTACCGGCGGCGCAGGTGCCACGGGTGAAATGCTGAGTAATGTATCAACCGCCTGGCTCATACTCATGCCAAGGAAAAAACTGATGTCTTCCGGCGTGGAGCCAAACATCGTTCGCTTCAGAAGGTGTACCACTTCATTGGCTGTCCATGGACCGTTATAGGGAGCAAGACCGGAGTAGGTGCGGACGGTCTTTTTTCGTTGAGCAGTTTTTTTGGGAACGACTTTCCGCCTGGCCGTCAGGAAATCTCTTCTATCCATAGCACTATGGTTTTGGGTGGGCAGTAGCCTTAACTGACTTTAAAGTTAATAAATGGTTTAAGGATATTTCAGAGAAAGATAAAAAGCCTGACGGGGCCCTGAAATAGGAAAACTACCCGGGTTTATCCGCAGAATGGAGAGAAATCAAAGATTTTCAATGATGCCGGCTATGCCCTGCCCGCCACCAACACAAGCTGTTACCATTCCGTATTTTTTGTTCAGCCGCTTCATGTCGTGCAGGCTCTGGATGCTGAGCTTGCAGCCGGTGCAGCCCAGCGGATGACCAAGAGCAATGGCGCCTCCATTAATATTGACTTTGGAAGGATCGAGATCCGCTTCACGAATAACAGCAAGCGACTGTGAAGCGAATGCTTCATTCAGTTCAACCAGGTCAATTTGCGAAAGATTCATTCCTGCCTGCTTCAGCGCTTTGGGAATTGCAGCTACCGGGCCTATACCCATTATGCGGGGATGAACGCCTGCTACTGCGCAAGCCACAAGCCGGCCGATGGGCTTCAGGCCAAGTTCATTTATCATTTTTTCGCTCATCACAATTACAAAAGCTGCACCGTCCGAAGTTTGTGATGAATTGCCGGCCGTCACACATCCGCCTGCGGCAAAAGCAGGTTTCAGTTTTGCCAGGGCTTCCAGCGATGTATCCGCTCTTGGTCCTTCATCCGTATCCACGGTAAAATTTCTTTTCTGCTTTTTGCCCTTTTCATCCAGGTAAATTTCTTCTACGCTGATTGGCAGAATACCGTCTTTGAAAAAACCATTTTTAATTGCATCAATAGCTTTCCGGTGACTGTGGTATGAAAACTCATCCTGCGCTTCGCGGCTGATGTTAAACTCCTTTGCCACTGCTTCGGCTGTTAACCCCATGCTCAGGTAATAATCGGGTTCATCTTTTGCAATGGAATAGGAAGGAACAGTTTTCCAACCTGCCGTTGGCACCAGGCTCATACTCTCAGTGCCGCCGGCAACAATGCAATCGGCCAGGCCCATCCTTATTTTTGCTGTAGCGATAGAAATTGTTTCCAATCCGGATGCACAATACCGGTTCACCGTCATGCCGGGCACATCAAAACCAAGTGCCCTGGCAGCAATAATGCGGCCTACCTGCAAGCCCTGCTCAGCTTCCGGCACCGCATTGCCCACAATCACATCATCCACCCGCTTTGCTTCGAGCTGCGGCACCGATGCCATCAATCCTTTTATTACATCCACCGCCAGGTCATCAGGGCGATAAAAACGAAAGCCGCCGCGTTTGGCTTTTGTCACTGCTGTTCTGTAGCCTGCCACGATATAAGCTTCTTGCATAACTGAAATTATTTTGTACAAAATTATGCTTAATTGATAACAGTTATTGTATTTAGTATATTTGTAAAAATATCCTGGTAATGACAACTACCTTAACGATAAAGCTCCGTAACCGAAAGGCAAAAAAGCTTTTGGCAAGCCTGGAAGAATTGAAGTTAATTAAAATCATGCATGACAATATCATTCCCGAAAAATGGTCTCCAAAAAAGAAAAAACAAGCCAAGGATTTTCTTTCGGCCTATAAACAGGCAAAGCTTGCAGAAGAAGGGAAAATAAAATTGAAAACTGCTCAAAGCCTCATAGATGAGCTATGAAATTCTAAGAACAGATGATTTTTCACGACATTTGAAACAGCTTGCAAAAAAATACCCTTCCATTAAAAATGATTATGCTGGTTTATTGATTTCATTACAACACAACCCAACTCAAGGAATTCCTTTAGGAAAAGATTGTTATAAAATACGAATGAAAATTACTTCTAAAGGTACCGGCAAAAGTGGCGGAGCAAGAGTTATTACCTATGTCAGGATTCAATTAAATAAAATCACTCATCCTGACATTTACAACAAATCCGAAAAAGACAATATTACTGATAAAGAGTTAATTGCTCTTTTGAAGAAAGCAGAATAGCATGTATAAACTGTTACGCAGAATTCTTTTTCTCTTCCCCCCGGAATGGACACATTATTTTTCGATGAATTGCCTCAGATTGCTTTGCCGTGCCGGGTTTATAAAAAAAATACTTGTCACTTATTTCAGACCCAAAGGAAATTTTAAATGTTCAATATTCCATATGCAATTCAAAAATAGAATTGGATTAGGCGCCGGCTTCGATAAGAATGCAAAATATTTAAGAGAACTTGAAGTGCTGGGGTTTGGTTTTGTTGAAATAGGAACAGTGACCCCCTTACCGCAACAAGGAAATCCTAAACCCAGGTTATTTCGCCTTCCAAAAGACAAAGCCCTTATCAACCGGATGGGATTTAATAATGACGGGGTGAAGACTATAGCTAAGAGATTAAAAGAGTGGAAAAGGAAGTCAGAAGTCAGAAGTCAGAAGTCAGAAGAGGAATATCCTTCGCTCATTCCTCACCATTCGCCACTCATCATTGGCGGCAACATCGGGAAAAACAAAAACACACCAAACGAAGAAGCATGGAAAGATTATGAAACCTGTTTTAAAGAGCTGCATCCTTATGTGAATTATTTTGTGGTAAATGTAAGTTCGCCCAACACGCCGGGTTTGCGGGAGCTGCAGGAAAAGGAATCACTACGGAAAATACTGATGCACCTGCAGATGATCAACAATGGCAAGGCACAGGCAAAGCCCATATTTCTGAAGATAGCACCCGATCTCACAACGGAACAACTCGATGATGTGATTGACCTGGCAATGGAAATACAACTTGATGGAGTTGTTGCAACAAATACAACTATCAGCCGTGAAAAACTACAAACTTCAAACCACCGGCTTCAAACTATTGGTGCCGGCGGGCTGAGCGGATTGCCGCTGAAACACAGGAGCACTGAAATAATAAAGTACATTGTTCAAAAAACCAATGGCGAAATTCCCATCATAGCCAGTGGCGGCATATTTACCGGCTCTGATGCCAAAGAAAAACTGGACGCCGGCGCTTCCCTGGTACAGGTGTGGACGGGATTTATTTATGAAGGGCCGGGGATTGTGAAAAAGATTTGTAAAACATTCAATATTCAATAAATCAATATTCAATTTTTAATATACAATGGAACATCTGTTAACCAGCGAAAGCATCATCAGTTTTATCATTCTTGTTATACTGGAAGTAGTATTGGGGATTGACAACGTGATATTCGTCAGCATCATCATGAACCGGTTGAAAAGTGAAAAAGAAGAACGAAGGGCCAGGCGTACCTGGATGATCACGGGCATCATTTCCCGAAGTGCCTTGCTGCTGGCGCTGGGCTGGCTGCTGGCACAAAAAGGAAAATACATCATACCGGACACCTGGTTTGGAAAAGGCTTTGACCTGGCCAGCCTGGTGATGCTGCTGGGCGGCTTGTTTCTTATTTACAAATCAGTAAAAGAAATCCACACAAAGCTGGAAGGAGAAGACCCGAATGTAGAATTGAAAAAACAAAAAGGCTTGTCGCTGGCCCAGGCCATCGGGCAAATCATGTTGATTGATGCCGTGTTTTCTTTCGACAGTGTGATAACAGCCGGCGGCACTGCCAAACATGTGGAAATAATGATTGCTGCCGTCATCATTGCCATGCTGGTGATGTTTTTATTCAGCCCGAAAATCTCTGCATTTATTCACAAACATCCTACACTGAAAATGCTGGCTCTTTCTTTTCTTGTCATGATAGGCCTCAGCCTGGTGATTGAAGGCTGGGACAGCGAAGCGGCCCACCAGCTGCACCTGAAGAATTATATTTATTTCGGTATGGCCTTTTCCTTTGTGGTTGAAATGCTGAACATGACGATGCGCAGCAGGGCTGCCAGAAAAAGAGCTCACGTGGTAGCACTGAATGAACCTGTATGGAACCCGGAGGAAAAAAATAATCCAGCCGGTTGAAAAACGATCATGATTTTATCTGTAAAATTTAACTCTGAATTCCGCTCATAAAGCGGGTACATATCAGAAAGTATATCCGGCGGTGAAAGTAAGCGGTATTTTCAGTCCTGCATTTACGGGAAACAGGTTGCCGTTGGAAAAATGCATGATTTTTATTTCCGCATTCAGTTTTCTTTCTTTTCCCAAAAAAGCGCCGGCACCCATAAAGTCGAAGAACGTAAACTGCTTGCCGGTTTCCCGGTTATCAATTACCGGTTTTGAAATAAAGGCTGGCCCTGCCACGGAATAATTGAAATAAAGATCCGCATTCTTTAAATGCACGGGAGTAATTCTGAAAACCGGAAACAACGCCACGGTGAAAATCCCCTCCTCCTGCTTCCTGCTTTTCCAGTACGACACGGCGGCGCCCCAGTCAAAGGAAAATGTTTTGCGGGTATGATATACATTCCGCTTGTAAAACAGCGAGAGCCCTTGTGCTATTTCCACTTCACCGCCCCAGAAAATACTCATATCCGAAACCGTGTTGTTGACTCCATAGCCTAACCCATTGGTGGTATATCCCACCTGCAGCATATTGCGGGGAAAAATATATTCTGCATGGGGGTTGCTTACTACTTTATCTTTAACTGACGGTCGCATATAGTAGGTAAATCCCGTGGAATAAAATACAGTTGCCGGTTGTTTTGATTTTTCATTGGCCGGCGACCAAACCATATTGGCCAGCAAATCCCACTTATGACTTAAATGATACTGAACCCCGGCGCCACCGAGCAGGGTGGCATAGTTGGCATCGCCGACAACCGGCGCCTGGTTAATATAAAATCCGTTGCGGGTGATGATGCCCAGGCCGGCTTCAGTGTACATAGAAAACTTTTCCTTAAGCGGAAACCGGGATTTAAAAGTCAGCCCGGCCACATTCATCCATACAGTATGATACGATTGATCGCCATTCACATTCCGGTAAATTACCCAATTAACGGGTCGCATATAACTCACCTGCATGGATAGCGACTTGTTAAACCGGTAACCAAAAAGAATAATACGAACTGCAGGCCTGGGTATCTGTATTGTTTCCGCTTTATAACCCGCCTCCATGTGCTGGTTGCCAAACGGGTAATTGATGTAGCCGATATTCACGCCAATAAATCCATCGGCTAAAAATTCCGGACCCTTTAAATGATTTTCCTGGGCAGGGATGAATCCAAACTGAAGCATAGCAACAAGGGTGAGAAAGATGCGCATCTTTTGAAATGTCATTTTAATCCATTTTAAAATAATTTCCGGATAGTTACCTGAAAACATTCATTTAATTATGACGGGGCCCTTAAACAGATATTTTATACCCAATTCAATGCCTGTATACTGATAATCTTTCAATCCCCTGAAAATGCCCGCTGATACGGAAATATGATTGATTTTTTTTTCAACAGCAGATGAAAGTATAACCGGGCGATCGCCATTATTTCTGTAGCCGGAATAACCGCGGCAGTTCAGCCGGTATTGCCAACTTTTATTATTATATTCAAGCCCACTTCCATAAAGTATGGCATCATCCTGGCCTGAAGTATTCAGCTGCCATACATAAAACCCGGCCATGGCAGCCAGTTTCCACTTTTTATCAGTTGATAAAAATTTACCAAAAGAAAAATCGAAGTGATAACCCGGAGCATCGGTATAACGTGCTGAGCCGACCGATGAAGAAGTGGGGTACCTGAACCCCGCCCTGAATGCGAGATGAATAAATTTCCGCCAGCGGTTGAGTAATTGCAGGTTGATATTAAAATAAATATCGCCGGTGGCACGGTTATCATTGTAATATAAATAATAAACATGCCGATCATCTTTTGTTTGCGGGCTTTGCCTGAACCATTCAACCGGCAGCCATGTAATGTCTGCCGAAACCAGGTTTTTCACCAGTACATAATTCGCCGCCAGCTTCAGGTTTTGCGTTTTATCGCCCCGGTTGAGAAAAAATACACTGCTGAATGAAATATTGTTTACACTGTCGAGCGAACCGTTGGCTAATGAAGGTACCGGGAGTGCATTCGGCCCCATGAAACCCGCAGCGTATATCATATAGTTTTGCCAGGGACTGTATCCATCCCATTGCACCAGGTTTGCCCATTTTTCAAAGGTTTGTGCCTGTACATTGAAAGAAATAATAAACAGGAAACCAGGCAGTACTTTTCTCATAAGCTGGTTTTCGTTGTTAATGATTCGGGATATCAGGTTAAGTTTTATTTCACAGGCGGGATAGCATCAAATTTACAATTTTGTTTCTTCGGTTGAAATGTTTTTTTAACCCGGAACCCATGACTGAACCTTGATGTGTTTCTATTTTGCGATGTTGGTTTTAATTAATACTCCGGCAATATTTGAATACTTTTTTGTCCCGTAGGGATCCCGGTCACAACCGGGAGTGGGTAGAATACGTTCAAGGAACCATTCATGCGTTCCTTCGGAACGCCGGGTGTTTGTTGCCAGAGCACCCAACGTTCCTACGGAACGTTAAAAAACCTTCGATTTATTCTACCCACCTGTCGTTCCTACGGAACGAAAATAACCTGGAATTTTTTCCAAACTCAGCCATAAAGCTGAGTAGATGAAAAATAACGTGCCTATACTCACATTCTTATATAAAACTTCAGCAATCCACTTCAAAAAAATTACCGGAGTATGATTTTATTTAAAACATAAATTTATCTGAAAGTGATTTTCATTTTTCCTTTATTAAAAACAAAACAACCGGCCAATAAAAATCAGCCGGCTGTTTTTTTCACCTCCTAAAATCATTTCTCAATTATAATGGTCTTGGTTACCTGCACTGGCCCCCTGCTGATATTGACAGTGTAAATTCCAGACGGCCACTTGAAACGGTTCACCGTCAATAATCCTGTAATCGTCCAGTCAGCAACTTTTTGCCCGAGGGTATTAAATACCACAGCCCGGCTGCCCAGCATTTCCGGCGTCACCACTATGATTACTTTTCCATCTGTCGAGGGATTTGGATAAAGATTCACCGGGCTTGCTTTCGGTATTACCGTAAATATATCCACGGCCGATGAGCTGCATCCGTTTGCATCAGTGTACCTGTATGTGACAACATAATTGCCATAAGCAAGAGCTCCGGGCACAAAGCTGGTGCCGCTGATGCCCGTACCGGAATAAGTGCCCCCGGATGGCGAGCCGCCGCTCAGCGTTTGCTGTGTATTTTTCATGTGCAGCGTATCAAATGGAAGATTGAGCGTAACTACCGGCAGCGGGTTCACCGTTAATGTGGCTGCATTGGATGTTAAACTGCCGCTGACCACGCAGCGATAGCGGTTGCCATTCATGGCAAGGGTAACTGCATTCAATGTAAGCGTAGTACTGGTGGCCCCGCTGATATTGGTAAATGCTCCGCCGCCCACACTCACCTGCCACTGGTATGTAAGATTTGCCCCGCTTGCTAATACGCTGAAGGTAGCGTTGGCGCCAACACATACTGCCCTGTCAGCGGGATGTGTGTTGATGGCAATTGTCAGCACAGTTAATGTAGCTGTGCTGGAAATAACAGGCGGCGCACAGGTGCCGCTTACCACCACATCATAGTTGCCGGCATCTGCCACTGCCACGTTGCTGATGGTATAACTGCTGCCGGTTGCTCCCGCAATATTCACGCCTCCTTTGCGCCATTGATAAGTCAAACCGCTGCCTGTTGCAACAACAGAGAGGGTAACATTCTGCCCCACAAACACCGTTTGATTTGCCGGCTGAGTAGTAATGGATGGCGGTTGTAATACTGTTAATACTGCTGTATTGGATATAGCAGCAGGCGGGCAAGTGCCGCTCACCACCACATCGTAGTTACCGGCATCGGCAGCCGTCACACTGCTGATGGTGTATGATGATGCCGTAGCGCCGCTGATGTTCACACCGCCTTTGCGCCACTGGTAAGTAAGGCTGGTTCCGGTAGCTGAAAAACTGAAGGTGACATTTGTACCCGGGCAAACACTCTGGCCTGCAGGATGTGTATTTATCGCCGGCGCCGTATTTATTGTCATTGTTATTGTGTTGGATGTGGCAGTAGGCGCAGTCAAACAGGGGTAGGATGAAGTCATCACACAACTCACCACATCGCCATTGGCAAGTGAAGCATTTGAATAAGCCGGACTATTTGTGCCCACATTGTTTCCATTCAGTTTCCATTGATATGATGGGGATGCGCCGCCATTGGCGGGTGTGGCAGTAAATGTAACATTGGTGCCGGCACAAACGGTGCTGCCCGGTGATGCTGCTATGTTTACTGATGGTGCCAGGAAAGCATTTACCGTCATAGTAATTGCATTGGAAGTAGCCGTTGCTGACGTAACGCAAGTAACAGATGATGTCATCACACAGGCTATAACATCGCCATTGGCAAGCGATGCATTGGAATATGTGTCGCTGTTGGTGCCCACATTATTTCCATTCAGCTTCCATTGATACGATGGGGATGCGCCGCCGTTGGTGGGTGTGGCAGTAAATGTCACATTGGTTCCTTCGCAAATGGTATTGCCCGGGCTGGCAGCAATGCTTACTGATGGAGTAACATTTGCCGTAACAGTCATAGTGATGGCATTGGATGTGGCCGAAGCCGGGCTGGCGCATGCAAAGGATGATGTCATCTCACAGGTAACTACATCTCCATTTGTCAGTGATGCATTGGAATATGAGATGCTGTTGGTACCCACATTGTTTCCATTCAATTTCCATTGATACGATGGGGAAGCGCCGCCGTTGGTGGGTGTGGCAGTAAAGGTCACATTGGTACCGGCGCAAATCGTACTACCGGGGTTAGCTGCAATACTGACTGATGGCACTACCGTTCCGGTTACAATCATGGTAATATCATTGGATGTGGCGGTGGGTGTTGCCAGGCAGCTGGCATTGCTGGTCATTACGCAGCTCACCACATCGCCATTTACCAATGTTGCATTGGAATACGTATTGCTGTTGGTGCCCACATTACTTCCATTCAGCTTCCATTGATACGATGGTGAAGCGCCGCCGTTGGTGGGTGTGGCAGTAAATGTAACATTGGTGCCGGCACAAATAGTATTGCCGGGGCTGGCGGCAATGCTTACCGATGGGGTCAGCAGCGGGTTCACCGTCATTGTAATGGCATTGGATGTGACGGTGGTTGGGCTGGCACAGTTGGCGTTGCTTGTCATCACACAGGTTACCACATCGCCGTTGGCAAGCGATGCATTGGAATACGTGTCGCTGTTGGTGCCCACATTATTACCATTCAGTTTCCATTGATAGGATGGCGAAGCGCCGCCGTTGGTTGGTGTAGCTGTAAATGTCACATTGGTTCCTGCACATATTGTGTTGCCGGGGTTTGCTGCAATACTCACTGAAGGAATAATCAACGGGTTCACCGTCATGGTAATGGCATTCGAAGTAGCCGTTGCCGGGCTGGCACATGCAAAGGATGATGTCATCTCACAAGTAACCACATCACCGTTTGCCAGGGTGGCATTGGAATAAGTATTGCTGTTGGTGCCCACATTGTTTCCATTCAATTTCCATTGATACGATGGGGATGCGCCGCCATTGGTGGGTGTGGCTGTAAATGTCACATTGGTTCCCGCACAAATCGTATTGCCCGGATCGGCAGCAATACTGACGGACGGCACTACGGTGGCTGAAACCCCCATAGTGATGTCGTTGGATGTTGCAGTTGGCGTTGTCAAACAACTGGCATTACTGGTCATCACACAGCTCACCACATCGCCATTTACCAATGTTGCATTGGAATACGTATTGCTGTTGGTGCCCACATTACTTCCATTCAGCTTCCATTGATACGATGGTGAAGCGCCGCCGTTGGTGGGTGTGGCAGTAAATGTAACATTGGTGCCGGCACAAATAGTATTGCCGGGGCTGGCGGCAATGCTTACCGATGGGGTCAGCAGCGGGTTCACCGTCATTGTAATGGTATTGGATGTGGCGGTGGTTGGGCTTGCACAGTTGGCGTTGCTTGTCATCACACAGGTCACCACATCGCCATTGGCAAGAGCGGCATTGGAATACGTGTCGCTGTTGGTGCCAACATTATTTCCGTTCAGCTTCCATTGATACGATGGCGAAACGCCACCGTTGGTGGGTGTGGCAGTGAATGTCACATTGGTTCCGGCACATATTGTGTTGCCAGGGTTGGCACTGATACTCACCGATGGTGTAACCACCGCGTTTACTGTCATTGTAATTGTGTTGGAAGTAACCGTAACAGGATTGGCGCAGGCAAGCGACGATGTCATTTCACAACTTACCTGGTCGCCATTTACCAGTGCGTTGTTTGAATACGTATTGCTGTTGGTACCCACATTGTTTCCATTCAGTTTCCACTGATAGGTTGGCGTACCCCCATTGGTGGGTGTGGCAGTGAATGTCACATTGGTTCCGGCACAAATAGTATTACCGGGGTCGGCAGCAATAACAACCGATGGCGTACAGGGCGCCGATTTGGTGACAACTACATTATTACTGTTATAAGTGATGGAATATTGAGGCGGCAGATTAAGTACAGCGAATGTACCGCTTACGGTGCCTGATGTAAGTGTTAAGATGGTGTAATTTCCGTCAGGTACTGCGCCGGTTTCAGCCACCGTCAATGTTCCGTTCAGGGTAATATTACCGGCTCTTTGTAACTGGTCATGTCCCGTTGGTTGGCCTGCACCACCATTACCGGCAATTTCTATACTCAGTGTACTGTTGGCAGAAAATGGCTGGGCCGTATTTATGGTAATAATACCGGGCGATAAACCCGGAGCAATAATACCATTGCTGTTAAATGTGGCACTTCCGATAACAATAGTGCCCACTCCTTTTATGGTAGCTGCCGCATTGTTATTGAAAGTAGCTGCATTGATAGTAGTAGTGCCTGTACTGCTTTTTGAAATCGTTCCTGTATTGGTCAATGTCGCATTGCCTGCGGCATTTGACAAGGTATTGTTTCCGCTGATATTAAAACTGGATGTATTGGATAACAACGTGCCATTCGACAGGGCAATATCTCCATCCGCCCAGTTCAGGGTGCCGTTATTGGTAACAGTTACCACCCCGATTGTTTTAGGACTGACTGTGCTTATAGTCATTGTTCTTCCCGGTGCATTGGTAAAATTTCTGCTCAGTGATCCGGAAGTCCAGGTAAGATTTCCATTTACAGTAAATGATCCGTTTCCAGAGATATTATTTACCAGAGTAAAATCATTGTTGACAGTCAGATTGCCGTTACCGGTGATTTGACTGGCGCCGGCTGTGGTCAAAATAAGTGTTGAGGGAACATTCCAGTCAATATTCAGGTTCAGAAAATTATTATTGTTAAATGTACCGGTGCCGCTGATTACCGAACCGGTATTATGATTGAATGGATTATTAGATGTAGAAAAAACACCGCCGTTGAAAGTAAAATTAGCTGTATTGGTAAAGGCGGATTGGTTTATGACGGTTCCTGCATTCAGGTTCACTGTTCCGCTATTATTTATTTGCGAAAAAGCCAACGTGGTGGTGCCGGCACTCAATTTTGAAATCGTACCGTTATTATTGAGTATGCCAAGAAAGGCTGAGGCATCCCAAGTGGCAGCGCTGTTGATATTGAATGTAGCATTATTGGCAACCGTTACATTAGCGCCCTGGGTGATTGCCCCGTCCTGCCAGTTCAGTGTTCCATTATTTGTAATTCCGGTTCCAAGAATTTTTGCGCCGGCAGTGGCAAAATTGAATATTCCTGAGGCTGCTATTTCCGTAGTACCGGTGCCTGTAAATGTGCCGCTGTTAAAGTTAATTGTTCCGTTTACTGTGAGATCAGTACCGGCTCCGTTATCAACTGTAAATGTAGTACCGCTAATGACAAGAACTCCCCCACCCAGCACAGTTACCTGGTCGGCAGCGGCGGCTGCTGCCACTGTAATGGTGTGTCCGTTTCGGATGGAAATAGCCCCATCAGCACTGGTAGGCGCTGAAACCGCATTTACCCAGTTTGTACCATCAAATCTTTCCCAACTGGATGCATCGGCCCAGTTACCCGTTTGCTTGCTTCGATAATCGCCGGTAGAACTAAAAGTGCAGGCGCCCATAGTCAGGGCAGTCATTACCGTCTGGCCACAAACACTGCTGCCGGTGCTTCTCGTCATTACCGCATTACCGCCTGCAATGTCATTAGCACTTAATACCCTGCTTTGTGCACCGTTTGCGATTGCATAATGCATAACAGCACCCGGGTCAATCACATGTCCTAACTGGTGACCATGACCCAGCTCATGCAAAGCGACGGATTCAAAATCAAATTGTGTGAATCCCGGGCTTCCCAGTCCATAATACCAGTCAGTGCCATCATTAAAGCGGATATCCATCTCCTGCAAAAACCAATTGTTGCCTGCACAACCAGCCCAGTAACTGCCACACTGGCCCAGTACCCCGGCAGGCAGTTCAGCGCCGATATCAAACCGCACGACATTGATTCCATCAGCAGCCTGTATGTTGGTAGATGTTGTGCTTCCGACCAGCCAGTTTACCAATGTACCGCACCGCCAGTTAATGAATGCCCTTTCAAAAGCATCTCTTGCTGTTGCATTGTCATTAAACCCGGTGAAATAGCTCCAGGTGTAGCCTCCCATGCTGTTATCATTAACCATCCTGGTCGGCCACTCACCACCGGAGCTTACATTCAGGTTTGAAAATGTAATCACCAGTGTTTCCGTACTGGTAGCAGTTCCTTCGCCCGGCACATCCACCTTTACCTGGCCTGTACCTGCCCGTGTTGGCACGTTCAATACAATTTGTGTATTGCTCCACGAAACAATTTCCGTGTTTGGCGCAGTATAATCGGTAGCTCCGCCATTATCCGCATTTTTGAATAATACGGTGCTTGTGCCCTGCGCAGCGCCAAAATTATTGCCATTGATGGTTAATTGGGATTGTGTTCCTGCAGAAATGGTTGTAGGAGAAATGGATGAGATGGCAGGAGGCACCAATATATTGTTGCTTCGCTGGTTGTTCTGATCAATTGAATAGGGTTTTACACTACGGTAATCATTCCCAGTCCGTTGAACAATTCTATTATACAACTGCGCCGGGATATTGTCATATTTATTAAAAACATCAGTAGCGGTTTTTGTGGATTCATTGTATTTTACAAAGCCCTGCAGCAAAGCATAAGCCCGGTAAGTGGCTGGCACCGGGATAGTGCTTGCCGCACTTTTCTCATAGGCAGCGGGCTCCAGCATAAAGATGCCCGCATGGCCGGGCTGCATTTCCAGGTTGGGTTCTAAACGGTGCAACACGTCACCAACAATTCCGCCTTCCGTTATTATTTCCACTTCGGTTTGCGAGGGGTTTCCTTTGAAAATTTTATACACGTCAACTGTGTACGCCGTATAAATCAGGTTGTGCGGGGAATTCCAGTATGATTTTTTAGCAGTTATTCTTCCTTCAATTATCGCAGTGGATTTGTCAATACGCTCATTCAGATCAACCGGGCGAATCAAACATTGAGCGGTGACAGGCATACCGGAAACAACCAGTGCCAATGACCAAATTAAATTTGTAGTGAATCTCATAGCAGTTTATTTAATGATTATTGATGAAAAACCCGGATCATGTTACTGACTGGTATCCATGACTCTTTCAGCAATTTTTACGTTGAGTTATTAAGGCCCCGGTTTTTTCTGACTAACCTGAATTGTTCAGCCCTTCTCCCGGTATGGGGTGATTGATTGCATCCAGACCTGTACTTCGTCCCCGGCATTCGCATAAGAAAGCTTTCAGGATGATTGGTTCGTTCATCGGTGGATCGGTCAGAAATATTTCAAGAGGTGTGAATTAATATAACACAGGTAAATCACCACAAAGCAATAGTAAGATATTGAAAAAAAGATTTTCATAAAAAAATATTTTATGGCTGCTTAAGCAATGGCTGCCAGGTTATTTGCCATTTTTTAAAGCTTAAAATTACAGGGGGTGATAACAGAATCAGGTGAACAATCATACACGGCAACGGCAAAATCTACTACCGGGAATATGCCTCAGCACTGCAGCCCGGTATCATGCTCCGGTAAACAGATTATTTATTGACCAGAAACAGAGTGGCATATCTACAACTTATCTCAAAAGTAATTTTAACACAGAGATTTTGAGAAATTGAGTTACACAGAGATGTCGATCCAGTGGTAAATTCTCTGTGCAGCTCCTTAACTCTGTGCCACTGTGTTGTGCTCATTGACTTTTGAGATGGATTCTAATAAAATTGAAAGAACTGGTTTTACAAAAAACAATAGTGAGTAAAAAAGTCAATCATATTTAAGAATAAAAAAACCGGCCAACGATAACAGACCGGTTTTTACTATGATAAACCTTCTTATAAAATCACCTGGTAATTACCATGGTTTTAGTTATGCTGTTTGGCCCCCTGCTGATATTAACGATGTAAACACCCGATGGCCATTTGAACCGGTTAACCGTCAATAATCCTGTAATGGTCCAGTCAGCCACTTTTTGTCCCAGCGTATTATATGCCACGGCCTTACTGCCCAGCATTTCCGGCGTCACTACAATTATCACTTTTCCGTCAGGCGAAGGATTGGGATACAGGTTCACCGGGATTGCCTTGGGAATGACGGTAAATATATCCACTGCAGATGAACTGCACCCATTTGCATCAGTATAACGATAAGTGACAACATAATTACCCAACGCAAGTGCACCGGGTACAAAATTGCCGCCGCTGATTCCTGTTCCGGAATATAAGCCACCGGCCGGCAAACCGCCGCTCAGCACCTGTTGCGTACTGTTCATAAGCAGGGTATCATACGGAAGGTTGAGCGTTACTACCGGCAGCGGGTTTACGGTTAAGGTGGCTGCATTGGAATTCAAACTGCCGCTAACCACGCAGCGATAGCGGTTGCCATTCATGGCAAGGGTAACTGCATTCAATGTAAGCGTAGTACTGGTGGCCCCGCTGATATTGGTAAATGCTCCGCCGCCCACACTCACCTGCCACTGGTATGTAAGATTTGCCCCGCTTGCTAATACGCTGAAGGTAGCGTTGGCGCCAACACATACTGCCCTGTCAGCGGGATGTGTGTTGATGGCAATTGTCAGCACAGTTAATGTAGCTGTGCTGGAAATAACAGGCGGCGCACAGGTGCCGCTTACCACCACATCATAGTTGCCGGCATCTGCCACTGCCACGTTGCTGATGGTATAACTGCTGCCGGTTGCTCCCGCAATATTCACGCCTCCTTTGCGCCATTGATAAGTCAAACCGCTGCCTGTTGCAACAACAGAGAGGGTAACATTCTGCCCCACAAACACCGTTTGATTTGCCGGCTGAGTGGTAATGGCCGGCGAAGGAATAATGGTTAATGCAGCAGCATTGGAGATCGCAGCGGGCGGGCATGTGCCGCTTACCACCACATCATAGTTGCCGGCATCGCCGGCTGCCACAGCAGCGATGGTATAAGATGAGGAAGTAGCTCCTGCAATATTCACTCCGCCCTTGCGCCACTGGTAGGTGATGCTGGTTCCGGTTGCAGTTACGGAGAAGGTAACATTCGCTCCCAGGCAAACACTTTGATTAACCGGCTGCACGGAAATAGCAGGTTTGGTATTTACAGTTAATGAAGCCGTACCCGATGTAAGATTGCCACAAGTGCCGTTTACCGCCACATCATAGTTTCCTGCATCAGCGGTTGACACATTGGTAAGGCTATAAGCTGAAGCCGTAGCCCCGCTGATATTTACTCCGCCTTTGCGCCATTGATAACTGATTCCGCTGCCACCTGCAACTACTGAGAAGGTTACATTGCTTCCTTCACATACGGTTTGTGAGGCAGGATCTGTGGTAATAAACACATCGCCCAAAGTAAGAGAACCTGTATTGGATGTAGCGGAGCCGCAGGTGCCGTTAACCACTACATCATAATTACCCGCATCAGCTGCTGACACAGCAGTAATGGTGTAGGATGATGAGGTGGCTCCGCCAATATTGACGCCGGCCTTTCTCCATTGGTAAGTGAGGTTATCTCCTGATGCGGTAACAGCAAAAGTAACATTGCTGCCCGAACACACTGTCTGGCTCGCCGGTTGATTAGTAATGATGGTTGACGGTATAATGGTAAGCGTTGCTGTATTGGAAGTGGAAGTTCCGCAAAGGCTGTTTACTTCCACACTGTAATTGCCCGCATCACCTGCCGTCACCGGGTTGATGGTATAGCTGGATGCGGTGGCGCCCGGAATATTCACTCCATTCTTTTTCCACTGGTAGGTTACTGTACCGCTGCCGCTTGCCGATACACTGAAGGTAACGCTGCCGCTTAAGCAGGAAGACTGACTGGAGGGCTGTGTATTAATGGTGGTGCCTGCTGTAATGGTAAGTGTAGCACCATTCGATGTCAACGTGCCACATGTGCCGCTTACCGTTACAGAATAAGTAGCTGCATCGCCTGCCGTCACCGGGCTGATGGTATGGCTTGATGAAGTGGCGCCACTAATATCCACCCCATCCTTTTTCCATTGATAGGTAAGATTGGTGCCGGCAGCCGATACACTGAAGGTAACACTGCCGCCCGGGCACGATGATTGGTTGGCAGGTTGAGTTGTGATGACAGTGGTTACATTCACCGTTAATACGGCATCTGTTGATATGGCTGTTCCGCAAGTGCCGGTCACTTCTGCCGAATAATTACCTGCGTCACCTGCAACCACGCCATTGATGGTATAGCTTGCAGAAGTGGCGCCGCTGATATTTACACCATTTTTCTTCCATTGATATGTCAGCACCCCGGTTCCTGTTGCCAAAACTGTAAATGTCACATTATCGCCGGGACAAACCGCCTGGCTTGCCGGGTTCGCAGTAATCGCCGTCACGGCATTCACCGTTAATGCGGCCGTGGCTGATGTCACCGAGCCGCAGGCGCCCGTCACTACCACATCGTAATTACCGGCATCGCCGGCTGCTACGCCTGTTATTGTATAGGATGATGAAGTGGCGCCGTTGATATTTACTGCATTTTTTCTCCATTGATAAGTTAACCCCGATCCGCCGGCTGTTACGGTGAAGGTCACATTGACACCGGGGCATACAGCCTGGCTTGCCGGCTGTGAGGTTATGCTGGTGACGCCAACAGTTAAAGTGGCTGCAGATGAAGTAGCACTTTGCCCGCAAGGACTGCTCACAATTACATCATAGCTTCCTGCATCACCTGTTGTGACCCCGGTAATGGTATGGCTGCTGCCGGTTGCTCCCGGGATATTCACTCCATTTTTACGCCATTGATAAGTCAGTCCCGATCCGGTGGCTGTTACACTGAATGTGACATTGCTTCCTGCACACACCGACTGGGTAACCGGTTGAGTGGTGATTGCGGGAGCAATTGCGGTAACGGTTACCGTGAAGGAACAGGTAACTGACGGGGAGCCGGTCAGAGTATAAGTAACAGTAGTTACTCCTGCATTAAATGAGAATCCGCTTGCAGAACCCGATCCGCTTCCGGTAGTAGCCCCGCTTAATGTGTGGCTGTATGATTGCGGAGGATTAACAGTTGGATCAATATTATTGACTGTTACTGAACACTGCCCTGCACCTGTATTTACTGAAACGTTGGAAGGACAGCTGATAGTAGAGATGCCGATAGTAAGCGTATCGTATTCAAACAAACTCCACATCCCATCCTGTCCTTTTACCCGGATAGAAAGATAATGCGTGCCGAGAGACAGGCCCGGTTCAGGTATTAAAAATGTTTGGGTAACCGTATCACCCGGTGATGTAATATTTAATGGAGTGGCATTGCCCACCCCGGGATCGGTATCAAAGAAATATTCTGCTGCTGTAATGATGGGAGAATTGGCAGTGGCGGTTGAAATATAGAATCCTCTTTTTTCATACAATCCCCACACTCCGTCCTGGCCTTTTATTCTTATTGACAGGAAATGAAAACCCGGAGATAAGGATGTGGGTATGGCGGGAGTAAAATTAACCACTCCCCCGCTGGCTCCCACTGATAGTGCGGTTCCGTTGCCCACGCCGGGATCGGCATCAAAGAAATATTCTGCCGCCGTGATATCAGCAGCATTAACGGCAGCTGTAGAAATATAGAACCCTCTTTTATCATATAAACCCCAGATGCCATCAGACCCTTTGGTGCGGATGGATAAGAAATGAAAACCGGGTGACAACGATGTTGGGATAACGGCTGCAAAGTTTACCACGCCACCGCTGGCGCCCACTGATAGTGCAGTTCCGTTGCCCACGCCGGGATCCGCATCAAAGAAGTATTCAGCTGCAGTTATATCGGCTGCATTGGCAGTAGTGCCGGAAATATAGAACCCTCTTTTATCAAATAAACCCCAGATGCCATCAGCACCTTTGGTGCGGATGGATAAGAAATGAAAACCGGGTGACAACGATGTTGGAATGGCAGCCGCAAAGTTTACCACGCCACCGCTGGCGCCAACTGATAGTGCAGTTCCATTGCCCACGCCGGGATCGGCATCAAAAAAATATTCAGCTGCTGTTATATCTGCCGCATTTGCGGTTGACGTTGAAATATAAAAACCCCTTTTATCGTAATGACTCCAAAGACCATTGACATCCTTAACACGAATGCAGACAAAATGAAAACCGGTACCCAGTGAGGCTGTTGAAATGGAAGCTGTAAAATTTACGATATCACCCGGTGTGGTAATGGTAATGGCTGTACCGCTGCCGGGACCCGGATCGGTATCAAAGAAATATTCTGCCGCTGTTATATTTTGCGAGCGGGCCGTAGTAATGAGAAAAATCATCGCCCCGAACAGGATTAGCCTTTTCATACCAACTGTTTTTTAAGTGAAAAATGGTATTGCTGAAAAGGCCTTAGTTATTTTTCCTGGCTTCCACCTGTACGTTCAGTGTTCCTGCCTGCGGGATGGTAGGATTAATAATATTCATGCTGAATATGAAAGGCAGGCGGCTGGTGCGGCTGGTTGTCCAGTTCAGGCTGCCTGCAGCATCATATAATAAACCCATATCTTTCCCATCCGAGCCACTGTTGTTAGCCGGGCCGGCAGCAATGGTAAAGTCAAGTAAAGGGTTATAGGTTCCCGCATTTACAGAAGTCTGCGAAGCCATTTGGGGATCCTGGTTGGCCACATTACCCCCGCCATCCACATTGCTGTTGCTGGCCCAGGGAGTATTGTCTCCGGCATTAAAGGTAATATTGTTGTTAAACGTACTTAAGCTGTTGTTGTTAGATGGATGCCGTTTGACAAAGATATTATTGGTAATGGTCAAAAAGCGGCTGTTGCCGCCAAAGCAATCCCTTGTGCCGCTGCCTGGGCCGTACCAGAGGTTGTGATTGAATAAAACATTAATTGAATTGGTGAAACCGGAAATATTGGCGCTTACACAGCAGCCGTATTCATGAAAATAATTGTTCTGAAAAAGAAAATTCTGGTACGTACTGTTTGTAGCTGCAGCAACCTGCGAATTGTTGAATACATTACCCTCAAATAGATATCCGGTATAGGTAGTAGATCCCTGGTTTATGTATAAATAAAGACCCTCAAATGAGTTGCGTATGAAACGGAGATTGTCCGGATGTGAAGTGTTAATATTAATAGTTGTTGTAAAATAAAGCCCATGCAGTTCTGTATTGCTGCTGCTGGCCCCGGTAATGGTGCAGCCTGCAACCGAAGCAACAAAAGGCAGGTTTTTATTGGGACTCCAACCCGGCCCTATAATGACCAGTTGCTTGTCGGTAATAGTGAAGGCTGCATAGACATTGGGGCTGCCATGCACATAAATGGTATCGCCGCTTGCCGAAGCATTGATAGCTGCCTGGATGGTATTGTACTGCGCCAGTGTGGATGGCGTATTGCTTACAGTACGTATGGTAGCGTACATTGAAATACCGAGCAGAACCAGAAGTAAAGAAGTAAACACCTGTTTCATAAAATAAAATTTATATTATTTGAATAATTATGAACACCTGTGAGGGCACCGGGGTCTTTTGAAGGGAAATGGAAGATGCGATAAAATTAAACGGATACCGTTTGCAGTACAATAGCTATTTGTAGTGAAGAATAGGCTGAAACGGAAAATATCAGACGATCTTGTTTTTCAAAGCCAGCGAAACGGCTTCGCCCAGCGAATGCACATGCAGCTTTTCATAAATTTTTTTGATGTGGGAATTGACGGTAAAATAACTGATACCCAGTTTATCGGCCACCATTTTATAACTGTTGCCTTCTGACAATAATTTAAGCACTTCTTTTTCTTTTAGAGTCAGGTTATATTCTTCCTGTACTTTCTGCGGGGTATTGAAATAATGCATCACCCGTAATGCTACAGACGGCGTCATATATGCGCCGCCCTGGTACACTTCTTCTATGCACTGCGTAATTTTTTCTGCCGATGCGGTTTTCAGGATATACCCTTCGGCACCGGCCTGCAGCGAAGCAAAAATTTTTTCTTCGTCTTCAAACACCGTCTGCATAATAATGCGGATATGGGGAAACTTTTTCTTAATGAAGCTTACGCCGCTGATACCGTCCACCTTCGGCATTTCAATATCCATCAAAACAATATCCGGATTCAGTTTCTCCATATCCTCCAGCACATGGCTGCAATCGGGAAAATCGGCCACGCATTGCATTTCGTCAGTCAGCGAGAGCAGGGCTTTGAGGCTTTCACAGCGTTGCTTATTGTCATCATATATTACAATCCGTATCAATTTGCCGAATGTATTTTATTCACTCTTTGATTTCAATCGCTAATATTAGCGAGGGGTATATCGCACTTTACCGAAGTTCCGTTTCCCCGGCCTGAAATCAATTGCAGCCTGCCGCCCAGGGTTTCTGCACGCTGCCTCATATTATTCAATCCAAGTCCGGTCCGTTGAGAGTTTACTATTCCTTTTCCGTTATCCATAATTTCAAGCACCAGCATTCCGCCATTACACTCCAGTCGTACCGTTACTTCAGTGGCAGCGCTGTATTTGGCTATATTATTCATGGCTTCTTTAGCAATCAGCAGCAGGTTTTTTCTTGCTTCAATATTTACCAGTTTTTTTTCGGCTTCCTTGTCAATCCGGTAATGGCATTGTATGTTCAGCGGCGTCAAAAGGTCATAGCCATAGTTTTTCAATTTTACCTCCAGTGTGGTCGTGCCAATATCGCCGGTATTGATTGCCCACACTATATCGCTCATGTTTTCCATCACCTGACGGGTATTCTCATTTATTTGCCTCAGAGCATCAGCGGCTTTTTGGGGATCATTCTGCATACTTTTTGCCGCCACCGATGAGTACACATGAATACTGCTGAGCGCCGAGCCGATTTCATCGTGAAGGTCCTGCGAGATTTTTGTCCGGATGGCCATCATTTTTTTCAGGTGGTTGATGCGGTAGCGGTAAAAAGACCAGAGTACCAGGAAAATAAACCCGGTAACGAGACTGTAAAACCACCAGGTTTTCCAATAGGGAGGTATAATGCGGAGGCGCAATGGGGCGGATGCATAAATCCATTCCCCGTTAAGGTTGGCAGCTTTTACCAGGAATTCATAATAACCGGGCGGCACATTGGTAAAAGAAATTTCAATTTTATTCTTCACCTGCACCCAACCCCTGTTAAATCCTTTCAGCATATACATATACTGAACGTTTTCTTCCGGATCGGTCTTTTCCAATGAAAAATCAATGGTAAAAAAATTCTGACGGAATTTCAACGAAACAGGAGAGCCATTTGCAGGCAGCGGAATTGCCCTGTCAAAAATCCTGAAATCGCTGATCAATACTTTTCTTTTACGTTCATACAATGAGTATACCACGGGATAGTACAGCATAATAATCCGTGAATCGAAAGCAAGAATGCTGCCGTCAGTCATTTTGAAACTGTTTTTCCGGAAATCATTCGAGTTGAAACTAATCTCATTTCCGGGGTTGATGATACTCCCTTTATGTAATACATTCATGCCTTCCGTAGTGGAAATCCACATATCTCCATCCCGGTTCGCTACTATGCTGTTTATGAAATCAGTCTTAAGTCCATCAGTCTGGCTGATATTCCTGTATTCACCTTGCCCTGATTTTATATACACACCGCCGCCGAATGTTCCTATCCAAAGATTACCCTTGTCGTCCCGTTCAAAACAGTTGACCGTATTGGACACCATTTTTACTGCTGAATCCTTCACCGTTATGGTGTAATTCACAATACTGTCCGACAGCGTAAACACTTCTGCATAACCGTTTCCCCCGTTATACCCTAAGAGAAAGGAATTGCTGTGATGAAAAAAACGGGAGAGGTTAACTATATCGTCTGTTTTTAATGAAGTATCAGCACCCCGTACCTTTTCAGAAAAATGCCTGATGAGCCGGAGGTCATGATCAAACTGGTACAATCCATAGCTCCATGTAGCTACCCATATCCGCATGGCCTGGTCAGCAACCATAGAAGTTCTGACCGGGAAAAAACCCGGGAATTGCTTTTCGATCTTTTTCAGGATATGATTGTACCTGAAGATCCTTTCCACGGTAGTGATGAATAATACCGAATCCCCGTAAGCAAACAACCCGGTGATTTTTTTTTGAAACTCCGGTTGTAATATTTTCAGCAGTTTGTTACCCTCCAGGTCCATTCTGTACAATCCGGTATGTGTGTTTAACCATAATAATCCGGGCCTTGTTTGACTTTGAACAATTTCAATAATGGTTACCTGTTTTCCCGTTAATGAATCACGGGGCACCGGCAGGTACACTTTATTCTGCCGGCTCTTATCATAGATACTAATACCCCGGGAAGAGCAAAACCAATAACTGCCGTCTGGTGCAATGTACAGGTAACTCAGCACATCGGTAATTGGCGACTGGCTGTGCACTGGCGACAAGATCATGGAATCAATGCTGTTGTTGGCAGGATCAAATACCACTGACCGCTTCTCCCAGAAAAAAATCCATACCCTGTTTTTATCATCCACAAATATCCTGCGGGGAGCATGGGTGTATTTTAACGGAAATTCGGCCAGGCTGTTGGTAAACGGATTGAACCTGCACAATTTGTTTCGCTTCAAATCCGGGTACCAGATCATTCCGGATGAATCACGGGTAAATGCGGCGTATTCAGCGTTTCTGAACAGGCTTATGTTACCAGGGTCATTACCCCGGTGATAAAATTTTCTTTTCTGCCTGTCGAAATAAATAAACCCTTTTGCAGTGATGCCCCAAAACCCATCCAGATTTTTGTCATAGACAATGCTATTTATTTTGACAGCTGAAAAATCAACTGATTTTCCATCTGGGAAATAAGGTTCCAGTAAATTCTTTTTGATGTCATATTTCCACAGCCCGAAAGTACTTGCCCAGATATTTCCCTCTTTATCCATTTTCAACCCGGTGATCCAGTTCAGCCTGTCTGTAGGAAACCCCGGATGACGAAGAATGATTCGGATAAACCGGTTTTCTCTTTTTTTATAACAAGTCAGCCCGTATAATGTCCCGATCCAGATATCTCCGTTCACATCTTCCAGCAAATTGGTGCAATGGTTGTGCGAAAGTGAATTGGAATCCTGCATGCTCCTGTAAAATGACCTGATATTTGTACCATCAAACCTGTTCAGCCCGTTTTCAGTAGCAATCCAGTAAAAGCCATCCCTGTCGCAGATAACAGCTGTAACGCTTGAAGAAGATAAACCATGTTTTTTTTCAAGAGTGTGAAAAACAGATCCCTGTTTTTGTGCATGCATCACAGCGGCACAAAACAGCACCGATATAAAAAGGAAGAGTCGTGAACCAGGCATGCCGGACATGTTATGATTTTTAAACCCGGATTTCCAATTTACAAAAAAACAGGTATATGCATCCCTGCTGTAAATGTTTGCCTTCACCTGTTAGCCAATAACACCGCTGCCACCACACCTGCCGTTTCGCTGCGAAGCCGTGTTTCACCAAGTGTAACCGGAACAAAATTGTTTTGCAAAGCCAGTTCAATTTCCTGCCTGGTAAAATCACCTTCCGGACCAATGAGGATGAGGGATGAGTGATGAGAGATGAGTGATGAAAGTGGCCTTCTTTCACTTTCAGTACAATGAGCTATAAATTTCTGTGGATGGTAAAATTGTTGAATTGTTAAATGGTTAAATTGTTTTGGTTCATGCAAAACCGGCAGCCAGGTTTGCTGCGATTGAAGCATGGCGCTGATGCAGATGGCATTCATCCTGTCATACCGGAATTTTTGTTTCTCTGTTCTTTCGCAAATAAGCGGAATGATTTCTGAAACACCAATCTCTGTTGCTTTTTCCAAAAACCATTCAAAACGGCCGGTGTTCTTGAGTATTGAAATCCCAATAATGATTTTTCGAGAGCCGTGACCCGATAGCAATCGGGTCGTGAGACGTGAGTCAATTACTCTCACCGCACAATGCTTCTTGTGTGCTTCAGCAATTTCTGCAGTAATTAAATTTCCTTTCCCGTCCGTCAGGTTCAGCTTTTCTCCTTCCTTCATTCTTAAAACCTGCGCCACATGACGGCTGGTATCTTCATCCAATACAATTTCTTTTTGTGAAGGATTAAATTCTTTGATATAAAAAAAAGGAAGTGTCATACAAAAAAAAAAATCCCGCAGCCTGCGGGACAAATCTAAAATCAAATCCCGATAATTATCGGGACCGAAATCCGCAATTCAGAACGGTGTTTCTCCCTCTTCATCACTGAATGGCAAATCGTTCATCTTGCTCCCGGTTTGAATGTAAAGTTTGGCTCCGCCTTCGGTATCAGCATCAGGCACCGGTTTCCAGCTGCCGGGCGGCAGGCCAAGGCCGGCCAACCCGCTGCCGTCATCTTCCACAAATTTCTGAATATGCAGCAGCGCTTTCAGCTTTACGGTATCCAAAGCACCATTCCGGTGCTTGGCAATGCGCACATGGGTTTCACCTTTATTGCTTTCACCCATTTCATTGGCGGTGATATCGTAATACTCGGGACGATACAGGAACATCACCAGGTCGGAGTCCTGTTCGATGGCGCCTGATTCACGCAGGTCGCTCAGTTGCGGAATTTTGGCGCCTTCTTTTCTTTTCTCCACTTCGCGGCTCAGCTGCGAGAGGGCAACGATAGGAATATTCAATTCCTTTGCCAGCGCCTTCAGGTTACGAGAAATATTACTAATCTCCTGTTCCCGGTTGGCATTGCGGTTTTCACCGGTGCCGCTCATCAGTTGCAGGTAATCGAGCAGCACCAGCCCTATATTGTGTTTGTTTTTTAAACGGCGGCATTTGGCCCGCAATTCAAAAATGTTCAGCGCCGGTGTATCATCAATAAAAATAGGCGCCTTTGCCAGCCTTTGAATACCCCGGGCATAGAGTTGTTTCATTTCATGTTCTTCCAGTTTGCCGCGGGCAATTTTCTCCAGCCATATTTCACTTTCTGCCGCAAGAATCCGCTGTACCAGCTGCCCGGCACTCATTTCAAGGGAAAAAAAAGCAATGGGTGTGGGTTTACTTGCATGCAGTGCAGCATTGCGTGCCAGGTTCAGTGCAAATGCCGTTTTACCAACCGATGGTCTTGCTGCAAGGATGATGAGGTCGGTATTTTGCCAACCGTAAGTAATGCGGTCAAGCGAAGCAAAACCGCTGGGCACCCCGGACACATCTTCGTTTTTATGCCGCAGGTCTTCAATGCGCTGAATGGTTTTTACCAGCACCGAATCAATGGTATCAAAATTCTTGCGCAGGTGTGTGCTGGTTATTTCGAACAGTTTGCTTTCAGCATCATCCAGTAAATCGAAAACATCTGTGGAATCTTCGTACGCATCGCCGATAATCTCACCGCTGACTCTTATCAGTTCACGCTGTATGAATTTTTGCAAAATGATTCTTGCATGGGTTTCCACATGCGCCGAAGACACTACTGAATTGGTAAGCCTGGTGACATAATAAGCACCGCCGATCATATCGAGTTCTTCACGGGTTTTCAGTTCTTCGGACACCGTGAGTATATCTATCGGCTTATTTTTTTGGGCCAGCCCCTGCATGGCCCGGAAGATGCGCTGGTGTGCATCCACATAAAAACATTCCGGCTTCAGTATTTCAATCACCACATCAAATGCATTTTTCTCCAGCATGATGGCGCCCAGTACGGCTTCTTCCAGGTCTTTTGCCTGCGGCGGAATTTTGCCATATAATAAGCTGCTGAGGTCGGCGCTTGTTTTTCTTCTTTGCTTGCGGTCTTTATTGAGATTGGTAAGTTCCATCGTTGAAGCAGGGCGATAAAGATTTTAACCATTGATTTTTCACCAATGACTATCGGGTTAGTATTCCAGCCTTATAAAACTGATTAGTTGGTTTTAGTTCGGAACGTTCTCCCTCAGTCAGACGGCGAATATAAAATCCAAATGTGTTATCAAAAAAATTTTTCTTTCTGCACGAAAACTTCACAGGTTTTTCCACAAATGGTTTTATAAATGCGTCTGTGTAATTTATAAAAAATAATCCGCCTATCCTATTTAAATTATTACCACACCTGAATAAAAATTCTTCTGGCTTCAATCTTTTATCTTTGCCTGCCTTCCCGGGCGCTGACAATCCCGAGCGGGGAAGGCTCAATTTTTAACCCGGCGGATTTATTTTATCAAATGACTATTTCTTATAAATGGCTGAGTGAATATTTGCCTGTAAAAGTTGAACCCGATCGCCTGGCCCGCATTTTATTTTCCATCGGGCTTGAAGTGGAGGCTTTTGAAAAATATGAAGAAATCAAAGGCGGGCTGAAAGGTCTTGTGATTGGTGAAATACTGTCCACTGAAAAACATCCCCATGCAGATAAGCTCACACTTACTAAAGTTAGTACCGGCAACAGCGAGCCTTTGCAGATTGTTTGTGGCGCACCAAACGTGGAGGCCGGTCAAAAAGTGCTGGTGGCAACCGTGGGCACTACTATTTACCCCATCAACAGCGAACCCATCACCATGAAAGTGGCAAAAATCCGCAATGTAGAAAGCTTCGGCATGATTTGCGCCGAAGATGAAGTGGGCCTGGGTACTTCGCATGAAGGCATCATGGTGCTGGACAAAAAAGCAAAAGTAGGATCGGCTGCTGCGGAATATTTTCAACCGTATGAAGACTGGATTTATGAAATCGGCATCACGCCCAACCGCATGGAGGCCATGAGCCACTGGGGCGTAGCCAGGGATGTGTGTGCTTACCTGAATCATCACGAGAAAAAAAATATCAGGCCGCATCCCGTAGCCTCGGGACCGAATCCGGATAGTTTTAAACCCGACAATAATTCGTTACCCATCACCGTATCGGTAGAAAATAAAAATGCCTGCAGGCGATACAGCGGCGTAAGCATTGCAGGTGTCACAATAAAAGAATCCCCTAAATGGCTGCAACAAAAACTGAAAGCCATCGGGCTGCGGCCCATCAATAATATTGTTGACATTACCAACTTCATTCAGCATGAAACCGGTCAGCCGCTTCATGCTTTTGATGCGGATGAAATACGGGGCAAAAAATTGGTGGTGAAAAATCTGCCTGAAGGAACAAAGTTTGTGACCCTGGATGAAAAAGAAAGAACGCTGAGCAGCGAAGACCTGATGATTTGCGATTCCGAAGGAGGCATGTGCATGGCAGGTGTGTTTGGTGGATTACATTCGGGAGTAACGGAAAAAACAAAAAATATTTTCCTGGAAAGCGCCTGGTTTAACCCCGTTGACATCCGCAAGACCAGTTTCCGTCACAATCTGCGTACCGATGCAGCCACCCGGTTTGAAAAAAATATTGACATCTCAAATACCGTGACGGTACTGAAGCGTGCCGCACTGATGATTAAAGAAATGGGCAGCGGAAAAATTGCTTCTGACATTGCAGATGTATATCCCGAGCCGGCCGATAAAATACAGGTGTCGCTCAGGTATCATTATTTGAAAAAGCTTAGCGGCAAAAACTATCATCCCGACACGGTGAAGGATGTGCTGGAAAATTTAGGATTTGAAATAGTGAAAGAAACTATTGATGAAATACGGGTAGCGGTGCCTTACAGCAAACCGGATATTCTGTTGCCTGCCGACCTGGTGGAAGAAGTATTGCGAATTGACGGCCTGGATAATATCGAGATTCCGTCGGCCATCACCATCACGCCGGCAGTGGAAGAAAACTACCTTGGGTATGCACTGAAAGAAAAAGCATCCAACTACCTGGCCGGTCTTGGTTTTCATGAAATGATGACCAACTCCATCACCAACGCTGCTTACTTTTCCGGGGAGGAGCAAATGCACATGGTGAAAATGCTGAACAGCCTGAGCGCCGAACTGAACATCCTGCGGTCTTCGCTTTTTGAAACCAGCCTGGAAGTAGTGGCCCATAACCTGAACCATCGTAATTCCGATTTGAAACTTTTTGAATTTGGCAAAGGATATTCCACTTCCGGGCCGGGCAAGTTTCATGAAATGGAGCAACTCTGCATGACAATTAGCGGCAACGTGAATGAACAAGGTTGGAAATTAAAAAGCCAGCCGGCAGATTTTTATTATTTGAAAGGTGCACTATCGTCAGTACTCAGGCTGCTTGGAATAAATGATTATGTTGTTGAATCATTGCGGGCTCCAAAACTCGATAATCACATTATATATAAAGTAAACGGAGAAATAATTGCCGGCACCGGCGAGGTCACGAAAAAAGTACTTGCACAGTTCGACATCAAACAGCCGGTGTTTTTTGCCGTACTTCATTGGGATGCGGTGCTGAAACTGTCAGCCTTGCAAAAGCCTGTCATTAAAGAGCTGCCCCGCTTCCCGTCGGTAATGAGGGACATTTCAATGGTGGTGCCAAAGCAAATGGCTTATCATGAGGTGGAGAAAACGGTGAATAAATTACGGCTTGCCAAATTGCAGGAGGTGAAACTCTTTGATATATTCGAAAGTGAAAAGCTGGGCGCCGGTAAAAAATCCATTGCCGTCAGCTTCACATTTCTCGACGAGGAAAAAACGCTGACCGATAAAGAAATTGACGGCTGGATGGAAACAATCAGGACGGCGCTGGAAAGAGAGCTTGGCGCTGAAATTCGTAAATAAATATTCAATGTTCAATATTCAATAATCAACTGTGAAAGATGTCGGAAATTGAAAATTGAGCATTGAACGTTTCCCGGATAAACCAAAGACATGTCTGACCTGGAAGTTCAATTAAAACGTATTCAGGAAAAGCTGCAGTTGCTGGTGAAGCAGCATAGCGCCTTGCAGAAGGAAAACCTTCGCATGAAAGCCGAACTGGAAACCAGCTCCCGCAACAACCTGGTGCACCAGCAGCTGATTGACGACCTGAAACAACAGGTGGAAGTTTTAAAAATTACTTCCGGCGACTGGGACGAAAAAGACAAACAGGAATTTGAAAACCGGATTAATTCGTATATCAGGGAAATAGACCGCTGTATTGCGCTTTTAAGCGAATAAATGAAATACCGGGTAACAGGGAACCCGTTCTTTTTTACTCATTACTCATCACTCATTACTCATTTTATGACCGAACAACTCATTCCCGCCACCATCGTAATTGCCGACCGCAGCTACCGCATCAAGCTACAGCCAAAAGATGAAGAAGTGGTGCGGAAAACAGTGAAAACCATCAACGACAAAATACTTGAGTTCAAAACCCAGTTTGCCGGCAAGGATATGCAGGATTATGTATCCATGGCACTGGTGTGGTATGCCACCGAGCAAAATGAAGCCTCCGCCATTGAAGTGGAAAAAGAGAATCTCGCCGATAAGCTGAACCTGATTGAACGGATGCTGGATGGGCAGCTGCAATCCTGAATTCCAGCCTTCACTTTACCAGGAATATTAACTTGCAAACCTTCAAGGTATATTGAAAACCTTTCTCACCGGTAACTACAACTTTGTTTTCCTCCCCTTCATCTCTTTTTGTATCTTCGCTGATTACCCGGCCGTTAGCAGTGAAACTTATGCCCGGCAGCGGGGAAAATTTAAAACAACCATCGTGAACATTTTCAAACACAAAATTCATGGATCCGAATATATTGTTTGCCATCATTGGAGGCGCTGCCCTTGTCATCGGCATTTTAGCGGGTAAGCTTATTTTCTCCAAAAGCACCAAAAGAAAGATTGCCGAAGCCGAACAACAAGCTCAAAAAATCATTAAAGATGCCGAACTGAGAGCCGAAACCATCCGGAAAGAAAAAGAACTTGAGGCTAAAGAACGATTTGTACAACTGAAAGCCAATCATGAAAAAGATGTGATGGAGCGTAACCGGAAGCTGGGCGAAATGGAAAACCGCATCCGCCAGAAAGAACAAACCATCAACCAGAAAGAAAATAACCTCGACAAACACATCAAAGAAAACGAGGCCATTAAGGATAACCTCAACCGGCAGATTGAGCTGGTGAACATCAAGCGTACCGAGCTTGAAAAGCACCAGGAAGAACATATCCGCCGCCTTGAAAAAATAGCCGCCCTCACTGCCGAAGAAGCCAAGACCCAGCTGGTGGAAAGCCTGAAACATGAAGCACAAACCAAGGCGCTGGCCCTACAGCAGGAAATAATTGAAGACGCCAAACAAAAAGCCAACAAAGAAGCAAGAAAAATTATTATTCAAACCATACAGCGCACCGCCGCCGAACAGGCTATTGAAAATTCAATCACAGTATTCAACCTCGAAAGCGACGAAATAAAAGGCCAGATCATCGGCCGTGAAGGACGAAACATCCGTGCCATTGAAGCCGCCACCGGTGTTGACCTGATTGTGGACGACACTCCCGAAGCCATTGTGCTATCATCATTTGACCCGCTGCGCCGGGAGATTGCACGCCTGAGCCTGCAGCGTCTTGTTGCCGATGGCCGCATACACCCGGCAAGAATTGAAGAAGTGGTAGAGAAAACTAAAAAACAAATTGAAGAACAGGTGATGGAGATTGGTGAAAGAACCGTTATCGAACTGGGTATTCATGGCCTGCATAAAGAACTGGTGAGAATGGTTGGCCGCATGCGGTTCCGCTCTTCGTATGGTCAGAATCTTCTTATGCACAGCCGCGAGGTGGCAAACCTTTGCGCCATCATGGCTTCCGAGCTTGGACTGAATCCCAAACTGGCAAAACGTGCCGGCCTGTTGCACGACATTGGTAAAGTGCCCGATGAAGAAACCGAACTGAGCCATGCACTGCTTGGCGCCAAACTGGCCGAAAAATATGGTGAAAATCCAGCCGTGGTAAATGCCATCGGTGCCCACCACGATGAAATTGAAATGCAATACGTCATTTCACCCATAGTGCAGGCCTGTGATGCTATCAGTGGAGCAAGGCCGGGTGCCCGCCGCGAAATCATGCAGCAATACCTGCAGCGCATCAAAGACCTTGAAACCATGGCCATGACCTACAACGGGGTTGAAAAAGCCTATGCCATCCAGGCTGGCCGTGAACTGCGGGTAATAGTGGAAGCCGATAAAGTAAGCGACCAGGATTCGGAAAAACTTTCTTTCGAACTGGCGCAGAAAATACAAAACGAAATGACCTTCCCCGGCCAGATAAAGGTGACTGTTATCAGGGAAAAGAGGGCAGTGAATGTAGCCAGATAGGCGATTTTAGATTGTAGGGAGAATCCCTGTTAGTCAATGAATTCTTGCATTGCCAGGGTGTTCTTTAAAAATCTAAAATCCTAAATCTAAAATCTAAAATCTTTACCTTACTTTTGCGACCCGCAAAAACTGAAGAATATGGACGCCATAGCATTTGTACACGAGCAACTGACTGGTAAAAAAGAAATCCCGGATTTCAGACCCGGCGACAATATTACCGTTCACTATAAAATCATCGAAGGAAACAAAGAACGTATCCAAAGCTTTAAAGGTGATGTAATTAAAAGACAGGGTAAAGGCGCCACAGCCACATTTACCGTCCGCAAAATTTCTGACGGCATCGGTGTGGAAAGACTTTTCCCCCTTTATTCGCCCAATATTGATTCCATTGAAGTAAATAAAAGCGGCCGGGTACGCAGGGCCAAACTTTACTACCTGCGCAAACGCAGCGGCAAAAGTGCAAGAATCCGCGAAAAGCGACTTGCCACCGAGACTGCCGAATAAACCAGAACATCTTTATGCAAGCGGCCCGTACTACCGGCCGCTTTTTTTTAGTTGGCAGGCGATTAACAAATAAATTCAATGCGAAGAGCAATTTGTATTAACTTTGATACCCTAAATTTTCAGATATGCCAAATCTTGGATGGACCGAAATTCTTTTGATAGCCTTTATCGTTTTACTGCTTTTCGGCGGCAAAAAAATACCCGAGTTGATGCGTGGCCTTGGCAGAGGCGTCCGTGAATTCAAAGATGCCCGCGACAATGTGAAAAGGGAAATTGAAGAAAGCGTGGAAAAAGACACCAAGACGTCTTCGTGATAACCGAAGCGCAAAACATTTTACTTATCGTTTATAAAGGCTCCAGCTTTTGTTTGAATACTCCACTGTTCAACAATATCATCTTGAATTAAACCAGGATAAAACTTCCTGCACAGAAGCCGTTCGTTTTTACCTTGATAAAATTGAAGGTTCAAAACATCTCAATGCATTCGTGCATGTGTATGCCGGTGAAGCAGTACAGCGTGCCGCCGAACTTGATAATAAAAGAAAAGAAGGCAAGCCGCCTGGTAAACTGCATGGTGTGGTGGTGGCCATTAAGGATGTAATTTGCTACAAAAACCACCCGGTGAGTGCTGCTTCCGGTATTCTCAGAAATTTTACTTCACTCTATAACGCTACCGCCGTTCAGAAACTTTTACAGGAAGAAGCCATCATCATCGGCAGCACCAACTGCGACGAATTTGCGATGGGCTCCACAAACGAAAACTCGGTGTATGGCAAGGTGTTGAATGCCCTGGATGAAACTCGGGTACCCGGCGGTTCTTCAGGGGGCTCGGCAGTGGCCGTGCAGGCCGGGCTTTGCATGGTTTCACTCGGCAGCGATACAGGCGGCTCGGTTCGCCAGCCGGCCGACTTCTGTGGTATTGTCGGGCTGAAACCCACCTATGGCCGCATATCCCGCCACGGACTTATTGCTTATGCCTCTTCATTTGACCAGGTTGGAATTTTTGCTAATACCGTGGATGATGCCGGCCTGGTGCTGGAAACAATTGCCGGCGCGGATGATTACGACAGCACGGCTTCGCAAAATCCGGTTGAAAATTTTTCAGACCTCTCCCTAATCACCTCCAAAGGAGGGGGGCAAAAGCAGGCAAAATTCCGTTTTGCATATTTTAAAGAAACGCTGGAGCATCTTTCGCTTGACCCCGAAATTGCTTCATCCGTTTACCGGCTGATACAGCAACTAAAAGCTGACGGCCATGAAGTAAATGAAATGCATTTTGAATATCTCGATTACATTGTACCTGCTTATTATATTCTCACTACAGCCGAAGCCTCTTCCAACCTGGCCCGCTACGATGGTGTGCGGTACGGCTACCGTTCAGAAAAACCTGCCGCTGATTTGATTGAATTTTACAAACACAACCGCAGCGAAGGTTTCGGCAAAGAAGTAAAGCGAAGAATTATGCTCGGCACTTTTGTACTCAGTACCGGCTACTACGATGCCTATTTTACCCGGGCACAAAAAGTACGGCGCAAGCTGGTAGATAAAACCAATGAAGTTTTTCAGACAAATGATTTTATCATCATGCCCGTTTCGCCATCCGTGGCATTTAAGATTGGCGAAAAAGTAAATGACCCCATTGCCATGTATCTTGCTGATATTTATACCGTGTTTGCCAACCTTACCGGTATTCCCGGTATTTCACTTCCTTTATTCACTCACTCCACCGGCATGCCCTTTGGTGTGCAGTTAATGGCAAAACAGTTTAACGAGCTATCTTTGCTGCAGGCTTCAAAACAACTGATGCAAAGAAAGAAAATACCGGAAGAAACCCGTGGCTAAAAAATTTCCCGTTCATGCAGAAAACAGCGGCGCTGATAGCTTTTATTCTTTTTTTCATACCCGGCATTGCACAACAAACCGCGGTGGATACTTCGGTTAAAAAAAATGCTGTACTCCCCGACGCATCTGCTGATTCTCTCAGCCCCGTTGTAATGTTGCACGACCCGAAAGAAGGTTTTAAAAACCTTTTTGTGTCAAATCCCGGCGAAGAACAGGAATTTAATACTGCACAACTCAATCCGCGTGCCATCAGCTTTGTGCAGGATTACATGCAGAAGCATAAAAAGAATCTTGAAAAACTGAAAGGCTGGGGCCGCCCTTATTTCGATATGATTGATGCGGTACTTACCTATCATGGACTTCCCCGCCAACTGAAATACCTTGCCGTGATTGAATCGTACCTGAAAACCTATGCCGTATCATGGGCCGGCGCTGTAGGGCCCTGGCAGTTTATGCCTGCTACTGCCCGCCGCTTTGGGCTCCGGGTGAATGCCTATCTTGATGAAAGAACAGATTATTACAAAAGCACGCATGCCGCTGCCCGCTACCTGGTAGAACTTTACAATACTTATGAAGACTGGCTACTGGTGATTGCGGCATACAATGGCGGCGCCGGCAATGTGGATGCAGCAATAAAAAAAAGCAAGAGCCGTAATTTCTGGAGCCTGCAGCATTACCTGCCGGCCGAATCGAGAGACCATGTTAAAAAATTCATCGCCACGCATTACATCATGGAAGGCGAAGGCGGTGTGACCACACTTACAAAAGAAGAAACAGAAGAATTGAAACTGGCATCGGCAAAAAATCCGGCGGCAAAAAATTTAAGCGAAGCGGAACTGAACAATTCAAAAACCCAAAACATAAGCGGCCGCTACAATTCGGTTGTTATTGCCAGGCACACATTGTTTTCCATTACCGAATTTAACCGCTACAATCCCGACTTCGACAAGCTGATTTCACTAAACGGCAAATACGAGCTGCGGCTCCCGGCCGACAAAATGGATATCTTTATTGCCAGGCGCTTCGACATTTTGAATGAAAGCTTACAACTGCTGCTGGACAATTTCAGGCAGTCGCTTTCTGCCCCGGGAAAAAATTCACCGGAGAAAAAACCGGGGAAATGATTTTACGGGAACAGTTTAAGATATTAGTGACAATTTCATTGCTTCCGCCTTCAGCAAACACTCCTCGTATTCTTTTTCAGCATCACAATAAAAAGTAATACCTGAACCGGCCTGGTAGGAAAGATACTTTTCCCCGGCATTGTACATAATGCTCCTGATGACTACATTAAAATCAAAATCACCCGGCGGTGTGATATAACCCACAGCACCGGAAAAAATTCCCCGCCTGGATTTTTCATACCGCTCAATCAGTTCCATCACTTTTCGCTTCGGGGCTCCTGTCATGGAGCCCATAGGAAATGTGGCGCGGATGATTTCTGTAAAGGAAATATCATCCTGCAGCTCCCCGCTCACCGTCGAAATCATCTGGTGCACCTGCGGAAAAGAATAAATGCCGAACAGCTCATCCACCTTCACCGATCCTTCTTTACATACCCGGGCCAGGTCGTTGCGCACCAGGTCCACCACCATCACATTCTCCGAGCGGTCTTTTCTGTTTTCAAAAAGCGACTGCCGGCTTTTTTCATCCTTCTCCGCATCCTGCAAAAAACGTTTTGAAGTGCCTTTGATGGGCTGTGATAAAATTTTATTTCCTGTTTTTTTCAAAAACCTTTCCGGGCTGGCACAAATCAGGAATTTATCATCCAGCTTGTACAAAGCGGAAAAGGGATTGGGCGAAGCAGCGCTGAGTTTTTGAAAAACGGTCAGCGGATCAATCACCGCCTGCCCGGCAAAAAACTCCATGCAGTAATTGATTTCATAACAATCGCCGCGGAGAATATGTTTCTTGAGCTGGTCAATCGTTTCCACATATTCTTTCCTGGAAACCCTTTGCTGAATCTTAAAACTATTTTGCCCCGAAACAGAATCTGCGATTTCAACGTGCATTATCTCCCGGAAAATTTCTGCTGCATCTGCGGCTCCCTCAATTTCCATCCGCCAGCTGGCGGATTCGTTTTTGGCCAGCCGGATGATGATTTCCGGTTCAAAGAAAAAAACATCGGGAAACCCGGTAGGGTCCGGATGCGCAGAAGTGAGGGATTCAATTTCGTTTTTCAAATCATAGGCAAGATGCCCGAATTGCCAGCCGGGGTTAGTTTCGAGATATTTCTGCAGTGCAGGCAGCGCATTACCTGCATCGGCTGTAAAACTTTTTTTTACACCGGCAGCCAGCAGGCACTCCAGCGAATGATGCTGCGACGGGTAACCATGATTGTCGAGGAAACAAAAAATGCTGAACCGGTCGGCCCAGTTCAGCATTTTCTTCTTCACCACACCAAAATCATTAACAACAAAATGGCAGTTAGTATTGGCGGCATTCAAATTATAAACGCAAAGAAAAATCCGTATTAAAAATCATCCTCTTCATCGTCATCATAGGAATCGTTGAAAAAACCCATTTCCTTAAACTCTTCATCTACTTTAAAATCGTCCTCATCGGCGGCACCTTTTTTACCTCCTCCTTTTTTGCCTTTGGAGGCAGGCATATCAAATTCATCAAAGTCCGGATCCCACTCCTCTTCTTCTTCAGGTTTTTCCCATTCATCCACTTCTTCATAATCGTCGTTGTTGTCATCGTCTTCATCACGTACTTTTTTGGATGCGGCTTTACCGCCTTTTTTCGATGACTTCAGTTCCATTTCATTCTCTTCCGGGTCTTCGTCCTCATCCTCCTCTTCTTCCATTTGTTTCTTAGGCTTCGATGAAGCTTTTTTATCTTCATTACCGGAAGATGGCTTATGAATTTTACCCGCAGCCTTTTTTCCCTTATCAGATTTCATGGTCATGTTCCAATAATTTTACCTGTGTAAAATTTCAGCGAAGTTTTAAAACTTCCAAATTTTTATAAATTATTTTTTGGTATACGATTTTTCAGAAAAGTGAGACGATCTGCTCCCGGCCCGGCCCGTTGGATATATACTGCACTTTCACTCCGAGATATTGATTGATAAACGACACATAATGCTGCATCGCTTTCGGCAAATCTTTCTCACATTTTACAGCAGTTGTATTGGTATTCCAGCCGGCGAATGTCTGGTAAACGGGCTGTAGATTGATGCCGGTCATCTGGTAGGGTATTTCCCCGCAATGTTTCCCGTCAACCTGGTACGCCGTACAAACCTTCAGTTGTTCAAATGCATCCAGCACATCGGCCTTGGTCATGATGAGTTGAGTAGCTCCATTTATCATGCAGGCAAATTTCAGCGCCACCAGGTCAATCCATCCGCAGCGGCGTGGCCGGCCCGTGGTTGCGCCGAATTCATTCCCGATTTTTCTTATTTCATCGCCGGTGGCATCGTGCAGCTCGGTAGGAAAAGGCCCGCTGCCCACCCGTGTGCAGTATGCTTTTGTTACACCCAGCACTTCTCTTATCTTCTGCGGCGCTACACCCAGGCCGGTGCACACACCTGCCGAAATGGTGCTGGATGAAGTGACAAATGGAAAAGTGCCGAAATCAATATCAAGCATACTGCCTTGTGCGCCTTCGGCCAGCACTTTTTTTCCGGCGCCCAGCAGGCTGTTTATAAAATATTCACCATTCACAATGTTGAGTCCCTTCAGAAACTCTGCCGCTTCAAAAAAATCATTTTCCCATGCAGAAATGTCTTCATCAAACCCGTAAGTATCGAGCAATTGGCGATGCTTGTGGTATAATTTTTTATACGCCTGATTAAAATCCGGCTTCAGCAAGTCGCCCACACGCAACCCGTTGCGGCCTGTTTTATCCATATAAGCCGGCCCGATGCCTTTCAATGTGGAGCCTATTTTTTCATTGCCTTTCGAAAGTTCGGATGCTTTGTCGAGTGCACGGTGTGTGGGTAAAATAAGATGCGTACGGTCGGAAATAAAAAGATTTTTTTTCAGCTCAACACCGAACGAAGTTACCGTGCCTGCTTCTTTCTTCAGAATCACAGGGTCGAGCACTACGCCATTGCCGACGAGGTTAAGTGTGTTTTCATGAAACACACCGGAAGGAACCTGGTGCAGCACTACTTTTTTATCGCCCACATACAATGTGTGCCCCGCATTGGGCCCGCCCTGGAAACGGGCAATCACATCATACCCCGAAGCAAAAAAATCTACAATCTTCCCTTTGCCTTCATCGCCCCACTGCAAGCCAAGAATTACATCTACCATAATACCCCCCGCCCCATAGGAGGGGTCAATCTCCCCCCGGTCTGGGTTACATTATTTTTATTGTTTCAAAAATATATTTTTTGGCCAGCTTAAATACTGCTATTAAGCTTCTGTTGCCCCGAACATTCGGGGCTCCGTTCAACTTTTTCAATTCTGTTGAACAATTTTTAATCTGCAAGCAAAACGCGGCAAAAATAAGGGAAGGAAAAACAGCCAGCGAAATAATTTCTTCGACATTTTATATGCAAAGCCTGCCGAACGAATTGTAGAAAAACCGCATTCTGTACAAATCATTCCGGGTAATCAGTTCTGATGCTGCTTCCTGAAGCAGAGGTTTATCTTATTAATGTCACCGTTCCCTTCTTTGTAATCAGCCTTCCGTCTCTTGTCACTCCCTGCACCATCCACACATAAGTACCGCTGGACTGCTCCACTCCGCCTAGGCGTCCATCCCACCCTTCGTGTAAAACATTGGTTGAAAAAATCAATTGCCCCCAGCGGTTGTACACCCTGAAATAATTCAGCTTCACAATACCGACAGGGAAAGGTTTGAATTTGTCATTTTTCCCATCGCCATTGGGAGTAAATCCTGTGGGCATATATATGTCGGGGCCCTTGTACACTTTGATGGTAACTGTGCCATCGCCGCGGCAGCCGGCTGAGGTAGTGGCAATCACATTGAAGGTAACATCGCTTGTTACAGTAAGCACGGGGTCAGGAACAAAAGGATTGCTCAATCCTGCCGGCGGACTCCATGTGTAATTGGTGCCGGCCGAAGCAGCAAGCAACTGAAACTGGTCGCCGGCAAAAACAACCGTATCGGAAGGATACGTTCTTACTATAATCGGGGGTGTCACATTTACTACCACCTGGTCCTGTACAAGTGAGGAGCATCCATTGGCATCAATCACACTCAGGCCGTAAGTAATGGTTTGCGCCGGTGTGGAAAGCGGATTGAAAACCGAAGCGCTGCTTAACGATGCAGATGGCGACCATGCAAACTGCACGCCACCCGAGCCCTGCAGGCGATAGCTTTGCCCATAGCAAATATCTCCATCAGCTCCGGCATCAGGTACAGGCGCCCGGTTCACATTTACGATTATCGTATCAATTGCACTGCATAAACCAAATGTAGCTGTCACTATGTACTGTGTTGTAGTGACTGGGTTAGCCACCGGGTTTTGAATAGTTGCATTGTTCAGCGCCGTAGCCGGCGACCACGAGAATTGGTTGGCATTGGTGTTTACGTTCAGTTGTACTGAGCTTCCCTCACAGATTGTTACATCAGGCGCAGGAGTAATACTCAGATTATTGCTTAGCCCGACTGTGATGGATTGCGAAGCTGTGCAGTTATTCGCATCCTTCATCGTCACCGTATAAGTTCCGGGCAGCACATTGAAAATGCCTGAAACCTGGAAATTAATTCCATCAATTGAATACTGCAAAGTGCCGGTGCCTCCCGAACCTGAAGCAGTGATTCGTCCATCAGCTCCGCCATTGCAGCTGGCATCCTGCATGGTAAGATTCAGCATCAGTTGTGCCGGTTGGCTGACAGTAACTGATTGGGTACTTATACAACCATTATTATCCCTTACATAAACAATGAACGTGCCTGCGGACACTGCGAATGAATTTGCAGCCTGGTAATTGACGCCATCAATTGAATACTGGTACGGCGATACCCCGCCTGATGCGGTTACACTGATTTGCCCGCTGTTTTGACCAAAACAAATTACCGGCTGCGTGGTTACCGATGCAGTGATGGCTGCCGGCTGATTGATAGTTACAGATTGCGAATTGGCGCAGGCATTATTATCACGGTAATAAACTGTGTAAGTACCTGCCGGCAGACCTGTGAAAGTATTACTTGCCTGCCATGATACATTGTTCAGCGAATACTGGTAAGGAGCTGTGCCATTTGAAATGTTTACGGTAATCGTTCCGTTTGTTCCGCCGTTGCAGCTTACATCAGTTTTGGTAACCGTTGCATTTAATACTGCACCGGGGCTCACTGTTACGGAATAACTGGAGTTACACCCATTCACATCTCTTACCGTTACTGTATAAGTGGCGGCAGCAAGCCCGGTAAACACATTGCTGTTCTGAAACGGTCCGCCGTTGAGTGAATACTGGTAAGGAGCTGTGCCGTTTGAAGCAGTCACGGTAATTGTTCCGTTGTTTGCACCAGAGCAGGAAGTTGCTGTCGTATTAAAATTAGCTGTTACTCCCGGTCCCTGGCTTACTGTTACAGTAGTGGAACCGGTACAACCGATGGCATCAGTAACGGTAACAGAGTAAGTACTGGCCGCAAGCCCGGTAAATACATTACCTGTTTGCGGCGCTCCGCCATTCAGAGAGTACTGGATGGGTGTATAAACAGACGGCGGCAAAATGGTAATACTGCCGTTGTTTACGCCTGCGCAACTTGTATTGGTTACCGAAGTACCCACGCCAAGATTACCGGTTCTGTTAATGGTGACGTTCATGGTGGAGCTGCAGCCATTGATGTCAGTGGCAAACACAGTATAGCTGCCGGTACCAAGGCCTGTGAAAATATTGCTGCTTTGCAAGGACCCTCCGTTCAATGAATATTGATAAGGTGGCACACCGCTGTTGGCAGGCACATTTACCGTAATGGTTCCGGTGGCGCCTGTAGTGCAATTGATATCTGTAGCTGTTGCCGTGGCGTTGAGCGAGGAAGTTTTGTTTATCGTTATGGTATCTGAAAAAGTCACGGTAGAAGCTGTATCGCTGCAGGATGCATAAGTTGTTTTTACAACAAACTGTTCTGAATTGCCGGTGGGGCAAATATTGGGAAAATTGAGATTAATAAGTCCCGGTGCAGAAAATATAGCAGAGGCCGTAGCTATCAGTGTGCCGCTCAAAGTAAAAATCTGTGAATTGATAAACCGGCTGCTGCCGCCTGACGGAGTGAAGCGGTACGCTTCATTTTGGGCAGTCCAGGAGCCGGCGTTTCTTGATGGTGCAGCCAAGCCTCGTGTTCTTGTCCAGTCCTGTATGCCAATGATGGCAATGTTTCCGTTGAAGCTGCAAAACGGTTTACTTTCAACATAGATATCAATAATGCCTGTGTTTTCGTGTAAAACCATCTGGCTGGTAACCCTGCTTGCCGAACAGTTGTACATAGCTACCTGAGAAAAACTCACAACGAATTTCCGGCAGGGCGCTGCACCTTCAGTTCTCGTTTCTATTTTGTATATGGGGTCTGTTGTTTGAGGAAAAATATCAACAAACGGACCCATGATGGCGGCACGGGGATAAAGCGTACCATTGGGAAACGGGCAGGTACCGGCTCCCGGGTTGCCTGTTCCCGTATTGGGAATAGATAAAGGCGGATCCAGGTCCCAGTTATTTCCTGAAAGTACATTGATCATATCGAAAGTAACCACTCCATTGGTGCCCAGCACGCATCTGGTAAACACGCTGTCGTAAAAACAAAATGAAAAAGGAAGAAAGCTGGTGTCGAAAAATTTATCATCCTGGCTGGCGCAGGGCACCGTCATAGCCGGCGCTGATGATACAAACGGAAATGGACTAAAAGAAATGGCCGATACGGTATAATCCGATGTGGTTCGCAGGTCGGGCACCTGCAGGTTTACCGGGGCACAGTTGATGCCGCAGGAAAAATTGATAACAGCATTGTTATTGGTGGAAATACAGTTCTGTGCATTCGTAATCACTGATAACGGACACAAGAAAAGAAAACTCAATATTCCTGCAGTTAGTTTTCTCATTTCATCATCGCATCTGTATAAGCCGGCTTTTGGAAATTGAAAGTTAGCAATTATTCCCGGCAGCTCATAATGCAAAAAACAAATAACCCCTCTCATCGGAGGGGTTTATTAAAATCCTGATTGCAAATGACAGGCGTTCTATTGCTCGGTGGCCGGTTTGGGAAACTCCGTCCACACATCATCGCCGGTGCGGTCAACAGGCAGAGTGTTCAGCCGGTTATAGCGACGCATGTCAATCCAGCGATGGCCTTCGCCATACAGGGCGTAGCGTCTTTGTTTCAGCATTTCATCTATCACTGCCGATTGAGTAACCAGGCCGGCATAATTTGTAAGGCCGGCAGCACTTCTTACTACATTCAGCGCTGTAATTGCATCATTCAGGTTGCTAATGCCGCCAATTTGCGCTTTCGCTTCTGCATATATAAGCAGCAGCTCTTCATTGCGGATGATGGGAACAGGATCCACATTGGTTTTATATACATAAAAATCATAAGCGCTGGTCAATCCGTCTTGTGTTGTTGGCGATGAACGCAGCGAAACTTTGTTCAGCCGGTTGTCGCCAAGTTCAGCCTGGCTTACAAACGAGGGATGAGCCACACGGGTTTCGCCGCTTGAATTCAGCGGGAAAAACATCGGGTTCAGCAGGTCGCCACCGGCTGATGAAAAAAGATAATATACACCGGCTTTTAAATCGCCATTCAGATTGTAAAATGAATTTCCCAATGCAGTCAGCGCATTATTCCAGTCGGCTTTGTACACATACAGTCTGGCTGCCAGCGCCCTGTTGAACTGGGCAAACTGGCCGGCCACTTTGCTGTACAGTGTAGTATTAAACGGGAACGATGTGCTTCCATTCGCACTAAGATCGGTATAGGCCTGGTTCAGCAAACCAAGTATGGCATCCAGCGAAGCATCCTTACTTAGGAATGGGCCCAGGTTATCGGGGTCGGCCACATCCACCCGCACGCCGTTGTTGTAAGTCAGATTCAGCACTATAAGCAACTCATGCGCCATCACAGTACGGGCATAAGCAATACCCACTTTCCGCTGCGCTTCGCTGATAGCTGCTTTTGTATTGGTCAAAGCGCTGATAAGGATATTGCAGTTTTTTACCACCCTGTACCTGGCTGCAAACGGATTGGTGATGTAAAAAGTGTTGTTGTCAAGCGTGGCGCTTCCCTTGCCCAGCAGGTCTGATGTAAAGCGGGGGTCGGAAGTGGAGAAGCGATAATACTCCCTGCCGATGACTCCCACATCATCCCAGTAAAAGGCCTGTGATTCACGCATGGCTGCTTCGGTGCCGGTCACTACATTCTGAATTTCGCTCAGGGTGGCATTGGATGAAATGCTGCCTGCCCCGGGCGCATTGGGATCAGGTATCGCATCAATCTTACAGGACGACAATGGCAGCAGACCTGCTATTGCAATTGATTGAATGAGGAAGAGAAATTTATTTTTCGGTTTCATAAAAAGTTTTTTTAGTGTTGATGCCCTGGTTTCAGAAATTGACGGTTACATTGAAGTGAATGCTTTTAGCTGAAGGGAAGGGTGTTACTTCCACATTGCTCGAAATAGCATTAGCTCCAAAGTTGGACACTTCCGGGTCGTAACTGTTGTAATCAAACTTGTTAATCAGGTTGCGTCCGCTGAATCCCAATTTCACGGCGGCCACATTTTTAAACCATGTTTTGGGAAGTTTATAACTAAGCGCAATTTCCCGCACCCTGAAATAGGAAGCATCTTCAATCCATGGGCTGGCTGTCACACCCAGTGCATTCAGCCGGTACTGGCCATTGTTCATGGCGCCTGACGGATCAAGTGTTTTTTCATCAAAATCAGGTGATGTGCCGAAAATATCTGAAAGCAGCGTGGAAAGATTCACATTATCGCCGCCCTGTTTCCAGTGCATCAATACTGCAAACTCCCAGTTTTTATATGTCAGATTTTCTGTAAATGAAATCTGGAAATCGGGCTCGGCATCGCCAAACACACCAAGTCCTGAAACCGGGTCCTTCTTATCACCGGGGCCGGGAATACCTATTAGTTGTGTCGGGCTCCTGTCCTGTTGAATGCGGTAAGTGCCCAGGGTGGCGCCAAAAGCGCCGGTATTAAATGCAGGCACATCCAGCCTTGCCACATTGGCTTTATTCTTCCAGAAATTTATGAGTGAAGTCCATTTAAATTTGGCATTATTCACCGGCACGGCATTCAATGCCACTTCGTACCCCCGGTTTTCAATTTCGGCCACATTGCGCCAGTTGGTAGAAAAACCAGAAGAGGTAGGAACTACCACATTTAACAACAGATCCTGCACATCCTTTTTGTAATAAGTAAATTCAAGAGTAACTCTATTGCTCAGTATCCCGATATCCAAACCGGTTTCTAATTCCTTCTGCGTTTCGGGTTGCAGCCTTTCATTTCCTCTTGCTGTGGTGATGAGTGAACCCGTCGTACCATTAAATACGGCTGCTACCATCGGAGTGTAAATGGCGCCGAATGGAGCGAAGTTTCCAGACTGGCCATAAGCGACACGCAGTTTCAACTGGCTCACGGCATCCCATTTCCAGGATGGCAGCTCGTGAAAATTAAATGCGCCGGAAGCTTTCGGGTAGTAATAATATTTATCGGCATCGCCGTTCCGCGATGATTTATCGCCACGCAGCCCGGCAGTGATGACAAACAAATCGCGGAAAGAAAATTCTTCCTGTACAAAAAAGCCGCGGTCATTCTGCAGGGTTCTTGCCTGATCTACCTGTATAGAGCCCGCCTGGTTCAGGTTGGTTTGTGTGCCGATGAGTTGTGTAGCCGTATTCAGCACATTATTGATATTAATATTTTCTGCTGTGCCGCCAACTTGCGTGCGGAAACTCAAATCGCTGTTGGGGGTAAAAGTATGTACAAGAAAACCCGCATAGTTTGAGTTGCGTGTAAGGGTTGTACCATAAATGGAGGCACCATTGGTACCGTTGCCGTCTTTTTCAAATTGAAGCTCCCGGGGAAACAACGCCAAAGTGTTCAGCGTATAATAATCAATGCCGCCGCGAAGGATGGCTTTCAGATCATGCCTGTCATTATTAAAAATTTTCCAGGTTGCCTGTCCGCCAAACAGGGTGCGGTTAATTCTTTCTTTATTCTTCACCAGGTCTCTTGTCTGCAGAAAATTGGAAGGAGCAAATGGGTTATTGGGATAGTTGCCGTTGGCATCAGCAAAAAGATTTACCCACGAAGGCGTGGATACAAACGAAATACCCAGCGTGGTGCTGGTGTTGTCGTTGTTAAAATAACCCCGGTTGGCTTCCGACTCCACATAATTGGCATTTAAAGCAAGATCAAGAAAATCGAAAACTTTTTGAGTCAGGTTTAAGCGGAAAGATGATTTCTGATAACCTGTTTTTTTCACAATGCCCTCATCATCTTTGCGTGTGAAACCTACATAGTAGGTAGTGTTATTATTACCGCCGCTTACGCTCATGCGGGTATTATTCATCAGCCCGTTATTGCCATACAGTTCTTCTTCATAGTCATACGTTTTGCGTCCATTTGCCTGGTAAATGGCAAGACCTGAATTGCCGAATGCGGCCTGCACTTTTGCATCATCCCACTGGCGCTGGCCCAGTTTTCTTAATTGCCATTGCTGGCCGATGGAATGCGAAATTTCAACTTTCGGTTTACCGCTTTTCCCTTTTTTGGTAGTTATAATTACAACGCCTGCAGCGGCACGGGACCCATAGATAGCTGCTGCTGATGCACCTTTCAGCACTTCAATCCGTTCAATATCCTCCGGGTCAATATCGGCAATGCGGTTGGAAGGATTGTCCTGATTGGAACTGCTGCCCTGGCCTGCAGCTTTTGATACTATATTCAACCCGGCCGGGATAGCGGAGTTGTCATAATAAATTCCATCCACAATAAAGAGCGGTTGCGAATTGGCCACCAGCGAAGTGATGCCGCGAAGCTTTACTGAAATACCCCCACCCGGTGCGCCGGAGTTGGCCGAAATATTGGCCCCAGTAAGTTTTCCATACAAAGCGCCATCAACTGTTGGCTGCACCGTTGTGCCATTTAGGTCTTTGGCAGAAATAGAAGAAACAGCATTGGCAAGGTTGGTTCGTTTTACAGAGGTGGCAAGACCAGTTACCACCACTTCGCTCAGTTTAGAGTTGTCCACTTCAAGACTTACAGAAACTGTACCGGTTGCATCTACTGTTTTTGAAGTAAAACCAACATAACTGATCACCAGTTTAGGGCTGGTTCCTGTTACTACCAGGCTGAAATTACCATCTGCATCTGTCGTCACAGTTTTGTTGGTTCCCCGAAGTGTTACTGTTGCTCCGGCAAGCGGAGCATTTGAGCCGGCTTCGGTCACCTTTCCGGTAACCGTGGTTTGCGCCATCAGCCACAGGGGTACAAACAGTACCCCCATAAGCAATTTGAGTTTTGCTTTCAGATCTCTCATGGTTATTTTTTTTGGTTAAAAAACAATGCAGGTCTACACGCTGCAATTACAAGCTAAATAAAAAATCTCACCTCCGGAAATACATTCCCGGTTACAGGAAACGCCTTCCACAGGTATGACAATAGAGTAAATAAATCAGGTAAGTGCTGCATCGGTATCGTACCGGTCCACCTTTTCAATTCCGGGGAGTGATTTCAGGCTGGTAACCAGCTCATCCAGTTCTTCCTTATCGTGCACATATAATTTAATATTGCCTTCAAACACTCCTTCTTTTGCTTCAATGGTAAGTGCAGCAATGTTGATGCGCATTTCACCGGAAATAAGGTTGGTGATTTTGTTTACCACACCCACATCGTCAAGCCCCACAATTTTTAAACCGGTGAGGAAGGAAATTTCTTTGTTTTTGGCCCATTTGGTTTTTACAATGCGGTGGGCAAAATTGGCCATCAGCTTGGCGGCATTCGGGCAATTGGTGCGGTGTATCGTTAATCCTTTACCGGTGGTGACAAAACCAAACACATCATCGCCGGGTATGGGTTTGCAGCAGTTGGCAAGATTATAAACAATCCTGTCACCGCTTTCGCCAAAGATGATCAGCTCTGTTTCCTTTTTTGCCAATGGATGCGGAATGCCATCTACTTTTACTTCATGAATCTTGACAGGTTTTGGCGCTTCTATTTTATCGCCAAACACTTTAAAATCTTTCAGCTCCTTGAGGTCAATATTTTTTATAGCCACCTGGTAATACAAATCGAGAGCTGAACTGAGCTTGTAGTACGACCAGAGTTCATCAATATTGTGCTGGTTGAAAGCGGCGCTCATTGATTCCAGTTTTCGCTGCACGGTATATTTTCCATCATCGGCAATTTTTCTTTTTTCTTCTTTCAGCGCATCCCTTATCCTTCCCTTGGCTTTCGATGTGACTACAAAGTTCAGCCAGTCTTCATGCGGCTTTTGCTTGGTACTGGTAATTATTTCCACCTGGTCGCCGCTGCGCAGCTTATGACTAAGGGGAACCAGCTTGTGATTCACTTTGGCGCCGATAGTTTTTACCCCGATGGCGCTGTGAATGGCAAATGCAAAATCTAGCGCTGTGCTTCCAACAGGCAGCATTTTTACATCGCCTTTTGGCGTGTACACATAAATTTCCTCGGTAAGAAAACTTGTTTTAAAGTCCTGCAGGAAATCAACCGAATCGGTATCCTGGCTGCTGATTACTTCCCGTATCTGTTGAAACCATTTATCGAAACGGCTCTCATCCCGATAGCTATCGGGACTTCCTTCTTTGTATTTCCAGTGAGCAGCAAGACCCTTTTCGGCAATTTCATTCATGCGGCGGGTGCGGATTTGCACTTCCACCCATTTGCCCTGCGGGCCCATCACCGTGGTGTGCAGCGCTTCATATCCGTTGCTTTTCGGATTGCTCAGCCAGTCACGTAGCCGCTCCGGCGCCGGTGTATATTCATCAGTAATCAATGAATACACTTTCCAGCAATCTTCTTTTTCTTTGTCTGCCGGCGAATCGAGAATGACACGGATGGCAAACAGGTCGTACACTTCTTCAAAACCCACTCCCTTTTTCTTCATCTTATTCCAGATGGAATGAATATGTTTTGGCCGGCCATACATCTCAAATTTAAAATCCGCTTTTTCCAGTTTTTCTTTCAGCGGTTTTATAAACTCGTTTATGTATTTTGTTCTTTCCTTTTTTGATTCGGCCAGCTTGCGTGCAATTTCTTTATACGCATCCGGCTCCAGGTATTTCATCGCCAGGTCTTCCATTTCGGTTTTGATGTTGTACAAACCCATGCGATGCGCCAGCGGAGCATACACATACACCGTTTCGGAAGAAATCTTGAGTTGCTTATCGCCCCGCATATGATCCAGGGTACGCATATTGTGGAGGCGGTCAGCCAGCTTGATAAGAATTACCCGCGGGTCATCAGTAAGTGTTAGCAGAATTTTTTTAAAATTTTCCGCCTGCTGCGATGCATTCACATCAATCACATTGGAAATTTTTGTAAGCCCGTCAACGATTCTTACAATTTCATTACCGAATTCCCTTTCTAAATCCTCGAGGCTGATATCGGTGTCCTCTACCGTATCGTGCAGCAATGAACAAATAGTGGAGCGTACGCCGAGGCCAATTTCTTCCACGCAGATTTTTGCCACGGCAATCGGGTGCAGCACGTAAGGCTCACCGCTTTTGCGGCGCATGGTTTTGTGTGCTTCCACTGCCATTTCAAATGCAAGACGGATAAGCTTACGGTCGCCGGGTTTCAGTTTGCTTTTCAGCGAACGCAGCAGCGAACGGTATTCCCTCAGGATCAGCTTCTTTTCCTGCTCTTCATTCAGATTGTATTTGGGCAATTGTGCTACGGTTTCCATACTCAATGCAGAAAGCGAATTTACTGAAAAACAGCCGTTATTTTTGATTGAAAAGGCTTAGTTTTGCCGCCCGTTTTACAAGTCAAAAAAGTCATATAAGTCAAATTAGTCATAAGAAGCATATACGGCAGTTCAAAGCTGCACAGGCTTTTATGATCATTTTGATTTACTTGATTCAATGACTATTTTCACTCCGGATGTGGTGGAATTGGCAGACACTTCAGACTTAGGATCTGATGCCGCAAGGCGTGGGGGTTCGAGTCCCTCCATCCGGACAAAGCCCCCAGCCCCTAAAGGGTGTAATAAAACAACATAACTAATCACTGTATTTTTTTCATTAAGGGATGCAATGAAAAAAATGAGATTTTAAAAAATCCCCTTCAGGGGTTTTGAGTATGGCAACAATTACAAAAGAAAACATCGGCCTGCTGAATGAAAAACTTACCGTGAAGCTGGAGAAGACCGATTATCTGCCGGCATTTGAAAAATCGCTGAAAGATTATAGCAGGAAAGCAAACATTCCCGGGTTCAGAAAAGGAATGGTGCCCGCATCACTTATAAAAAAAATGTATGGCGCCTCCGTGTTTACAGATGAAGTACTCCGCTCGGTAGACCGGGAGCTGATCAAATACCTTGAAACCGAAAAGCTCGACATTTTTGCCCAACCGCTGCCGGTGGAAATGGACATCCGTCAGCTGGATATGAACAACCCCGCCGATTATACTTTCCATTTTGAAATCGGCATGAAGCCGGAATTTTCGCTGGCTGATCTTTCAAAAGCTAAAGTTACCCGCTACAAGGTGAAGGTAACCGATGAAATGATCAATAACGAAATAACCCGCCTGCAAAACCGCTACGGCAATATGACGGAGCCGGAAACCGTAACGACTGAAGACAATGTGCTGAATGTGACGTTTACAGAAACAGATGCTGCCGGTAATGAAGTGGAAGGAGGAATAAAAAAAGACAATTCGCTGCTGGTAAAATATTTTACCGAAAGCTTTCGCAGCCAATGGATGGGCCGGAAAAAAGACGATACAGAAGTGCTGCAGCTGAAAACGGCTTTTGACGATAAGGAACGAGAATGGATACTCGGCGATCTTGGACTGGATAAAGAAGATGCGACTGCCGCAGAAAAATATTTCAAAATCATCATCAGCAAAGTGGGGCTGCTGGAAAAAAGAGAACTGAGCGAAGATTTTTACCACCAGCTTTATCCCGACCAGGATGTAAAGACGGAAGCTGACTTCAGAAATAAAATCAAAGAAGAAATACAAGCCTACTGGGACAACCAGTCAAGAAATCAACTACAGCATACGGCTTATCACGAATTGCTGGACGAAACCCGGATTGATTTTCCCGAAGTATTTTTAAAAAAATGGCTGAAAACCCAAGGTGAAAAAGAAAGAACAGATGAAGATGTGGAGAGAGATTTCCTGCAGTTTAAAAACCAGTTGAAGTGGACGCTCATCAGCGAAAAGGTATTACACGAAAACAATATCCAGGTGAAGCCTGATGAGGTACGCAGTTTTGCCAAACAACAGCTCTTTGGCTACATGGGCATGTCGCCCGGTATGGAAAACCAACCCTGGGTAGAGAACTACGTGGAAAAGATGATGAAGGACCGCAAGTATATCGAAGACGCCCACAACCGAATCAAGGACCAGAAAATACTGGAATGGGCCGAAAGCCAGCTTACTGCCACAGAAAAAGAAATCAGCATGGAAGAGTTTGTGAAAATGCAGGAAGAACACCAGCATCAGCATTAAAAGTGAAAAATAAAAAATCAAATAAGGTTTGGAGCAGCTTCCGAACCTTTTTTGTTTGTGTCAAATCGTCTTGCCCCGGTTGTGTAAACCAAATTTGTCGGAGTTTCGTGTCAGCTATTTTGTGGTTTTGGCAATTGGACGGATATTTGATGAACTGATGGTTTAAAAAAGTTTCAAAAGTTTAAATGACTCCTGCGTTTCATAGTGAAGATAATAAACCAATTAAACCCATTAAACTTTTCAAACCTGTTAAAAATTAAATAGCATGAGCTTTAAATCAGAATTTGAAAAATATGCGGTGAAGCACCGCGGTCTATCCGGCAATACACTGCACAGCTATGCCACCCAACTGGTGACAGGTCTTACTCCCAACATTATTGAAGAACGCCCCATGAATGTGGCGGTGATGGATGTGTACAGCCGCCTGATGATGGACCGCATCATCTTTCTTGGCTATCCTATCAATGATGAAGTGGCCAATATTGTGACAGCGCAGTTGCTGTTTCTCGATTCTACTGACAGGGCGAGGGACATTAACATGTACATCAACAGCCCGGGCGGCAGTGTGTACAGTGGCCTGGGTGTATACGATACCATGCAGTACGTGACTCCCGATGTGGCTACTATTTGTATTGGTGTTGCTGCTTCCATGGCTTGCGTATTGCTGGGTGCTGGCACAAAGGGTAAAAGAGCGGCCCTGAAGCATGCCCGCATCATGATGCATCAGCCCAGCGGCGCCATTGGCGGGCAGGCCAGCGATATTGAAATAACCGTGAATGAAATTAAAAAACTGAAAGGCGAACTGTACGAAGTAATCAGTTTCCATTCGGGAAAAGAAGTAAAAGTGATTGAAAAGGATTTTGACCGCGACCACTGGATGACGGCTACCGAAGCCAAAGCGTATGGCCTGGTGGATGAAGTGCTGCTGACCAACCCGCGGAAACAAAAGAAAGATTAATGTGACGGTTTGAAAATATGTAAATGTGAAAATGTAGTGATAATGGAATTACCGTACGTACAGGTCCCGACGATAAATACCGGGATGCTGGCCATAGCGTCAGCATGAGTGATACAACGGAAACCATATAGAAATCCAACGACTGATAAACAAAAAACAATAAACGATAAACTATTCATATGAACAGAAAGAATTTTCAATTCAATGCCTGGCGGATGGACGATGAGGAACAAGAACGGGAAGATACCCGTGACGAACTGCGTATGCTGAACAAGCGGCTGGAAAAATATTTTTTTGAAAAAAGAACCGTGCACCTGTGGGGCATGGTAGATGATAAATCGGCAAAAGAAGTGGTAACAAAATTTCTGCTGCTGGATGCCGACAAACCCGGCGAAGAAATAAAATTTTATATCAACAGCCCGGGCGGCATAGTGACCAGCGGCATGGTGATGTACGATACCATGCGGATGCTGAAAAGCCCGGTGAGCACCATCTGCATGGGGCTGGCCGCATCCATGGGCAGCATTTTGCTCAGCGGCGGAGTGAAAGGCAAACGGTTTATCTTCCCGCATGGTGAGGTGATGATTCACCAGCCATCTATCGGCGGGTATATACAAGGCGTAAGCGCCGACCTGGAAATACAGGCCGAACAAACCAAAAAAGTAAAAGAAATCGGAGCCCGTATTCTGGCCGAAAACTGCGGCAAAACTGCAGAACAGATTATGAATGATTTTGACCGCGACTACTGGATGGATGCCAAAGAAGCAATGGAATACGGAATAGTGGATGGGATTGTGGACAAACTCTAAAACCGTGAGTGTAAACCTGTAAGATTTACAGTACTGAAACAAGCAAAGGGAAAAAATTACCGTTTTAAAATAAATCCGCCTTCTTCGGGGCGGATTTATAATTTTGCAGATTACGAACCGTTTAGTCCCAAAGGGTTCTTTTTGAGATAATCCAATCCTTATAAGCATGGCAAAAAATCCTTTACACTGTTCTTTCTGCGGCCGCAACCGCGACGAGGTGAAAATCCTTATCGCCGGCCAGGAGGGGCATATTTGTGAAAACTGCGTAGAGCATGCCCGGGAAATAATAGAACAGGAATTGATGACCAAGGATGAGAGAACTCCCACCTCATTCAAGCTTACCGTAAAGAAACCCGTTGAAATAAAGAAATTCCTCGATGAATATGTAATCGGGCAGGATGAAGCCAAGAAAGTGTTATCGGTGGCTGTGTATAATCATTACAAGCGACTGCAGCAAAAATCAAACGAGGCATCCGCTGCCGAAGTGGAGATTGAAAAAAGCAACATCATCATGGTGGGTGAAACGGGTACAGGAAAAACGCTGCTGGCAAAAACCATTGCCCGCCTGCTGAATGTTCCCTTTGCCATTGTGGATGCCACCGTGTTTACCGAAGCGGGATATGTGGGTGAAGATGTGGAAAGCATACTTACCCGGCTGCTCCAGGTTTGCAACTACGATGTACCTGCTGCCGAACGGGGCATTGTGTACATTGATGAAATAGATAAAATAGCCCGCAAGGGTGACAACCCTTCCATTACCCGTGATGTGAGCGGCGAAGGGGTGCAGCAGGGAATGCTGAAGCTGCTGGAAGGCACCGATGTGCTGGTGCCGCCACAGGGTGGACGCAAGCACCCGGAACAAAAACTCATTAAGATCAATACACAGAATATACTCTTCGTTTGCGGCGGTGCTTTCGATGGCATTGATAAAATCATTGCCCGCCGGGTGCAGACCAATACCATCGGTTTCAACGTGGACAAAGAGCAGCAGGAAACCATGAAGAAAAACCTGCTGCGCTATGTAAATGCTCCTGACCTGAAGGCATTCGGTCTGATACCTGAATTATTGGGCCGCCTGCCTGTAGTCACTCATCTCGATCCGCTGGATGCCAAAACACTTCGTGCCATCCTAACCGAACCAAGAAATGCGCTGGTGAAGCAGTACAAAAAATTATTCGAGCTGGAAGGTATTCACCTCAGCATCGAAGAAGCAGTGCTTGACTTCATGGTGGAAAAAGCAGTAGAGTATAAACTGGGAGCAAGAGGACTGCGCAGCATCTGCGAAAGCATTCTCACCGACGCCATGTTCGAAATGCCCGGCACCGGCGAAAAAGCCTTTGTGCTGGATATTGATTATGCAAAGCGGAAGTTTGAAAGCAGCAAGATCAGTTTATTGAAGGTGGCTTAGAACCATGTATTAAACTATTTAAAAGATTATGATGATATTTGGTCAGAGAAATCTGGCCATTATATTTATAAAAATAATTTATGAAGGAACTAATTGATCGTTTAGTTGCAACAGGCTTAACAGAACAACAGGCAATGAAAGCAATTGAAGTGGTAAAAGATTTTGCCAGGGAAAAATTTCCCGTATTTGCCGGCGCCATCGAAAAAATGTTTGATAAGTACCGGCCGAAGGAAGAGGAAGATTATCTGGAGTAATTATTTCTTTTGCTCATCGTACCCTCTCAAATAATGCCTCACAATTATTCCCCACTCTTTAATGTCTTCGTCTTTCCAGTTGCCATCGGAGCTTGCTGATGGCCGAAGCACCGAGCAGGTTTCGTTTTTATCAGACACTGACCATGCGATCCAGCTCAACCCTCTTTCATCCATCCAGTGCACATAACGTTGCCATTCGGCATGGTTAAGCGGGCCGTCGCCGGTGGCTTCCATGCCGGCGCACTCTGAAATAAAGATGGGCAGCCCTTTCTTAATCGCTTCATCGGTACGTTCACGCAGCCATTGCTTGTGCGTGCCGGCATAAAAATGCATGCTGTACATCAGGTTGTTAAACCCTTTGATCGGGTCGGCAGCCGGCAAATGAACATCCTGACTCCAGCGGGGCGAACCGACCAGAATGATATTATCGGGGTCGAAAGTGCGGATAGTATTAATTACTTCTTCCGAATACGCTTTCACTTCCGGCCAGCTTTCATGATCAGGCTCATTATAAATTTCATAAATAACATGCGGGTAGCTGCCATATTCTTTTGCCATCTGGCTGAAAAAAGATTTGGCTTCGCCCAAGTGAATATTGTGGTCGTGCCAGTCAATGATCACATACACTTCTTCTTTGATACAGGCATCCACCACATTCTTCACCAGTTTCACCGATCCTTCGGGATCTTTCAGATAGCCTTTATCATTCAGTTCAACACCCATCGAAGCACGGATGACGTTGCAGTTCCATTTTGTCACCAGCTCATGCACGCTGCCGGCATTGTAAAACCGCGGCCACAGGTTGTGCCAGCCAAAGCTCATGCCGTGCAGCACAACCGGGTTTCCTTTTTCATCAACCAGTTTGGTACCCTGCACTTTCAATTGTCCGTGGTCTTTTACCGGCTGTGCATGCGAAGCTGATAAAAAAACAAGCAGGGATAAAAAGACAGAAAGTGATTTCATTTTTAAAAAAATTTGCAGAAGCCATCTTAAAGCGAAAAAGAAGTAACACAAAGACCACAAAGTTGAACACAATGAACACAACGCCCTGAACATAAGCAATGATTTCTTTTTGCCCGTTGTGTTACTTAAGAATTTTGAGGTGACTTGTATATAATTTTTCAATACAGAAGGGAAGATACAATGAATTCAAAAAGCTGATTTGCCCTAATGGCAAAAAAAAACCCCGAACTTAATCGGGGTTAGTAAGCGGGTACTTCTTATTTGGTTTTCCAGTAGCAGACTAAATCCCATTAAAAAGAACGTAGTCTATACCCATCCAAAATTATTTTTTCCCACCCCCTTCTCCCTCAGGAGAAGGCCCGGGGATGAGGCTTAACTGCAGCCAAGACTATTTCCGCAATTCAAACACTTGTAACAGGTGCCGCTGCGGATGGTGATGTGCCCGCACACATTGCATGCCGGCGCATCGCTTTGCATTCCTTTATTGGCCGAGCTCATGGCATCCATTCCCGATTCTGCTTTTACGGCAGCAGCTTTTTGTGCTTTCACGGTTTGTGCTCCATTACCCGGGTTATTTACCACCCGCACACTCGACAGCTGCGGCGATTTTTCATATTCCAGCCCGCTGGGTATTTCGTCCCAGTCGTCGGCGCCGGTATTCAGCACTTCGGGCTTGTCAAGCACATGCACCAGGTCGGTACGGCCCAGGTATTCATAACCCAGGGTGCGGAAGATAAAGTCAACAATAGAAGTGGTGGATTTGATGTTGGGATGCTCCACAAATCCCGCGGGGTCAAATTTGGTGAAGGCGAATTTATCAACAAACTCCTCCAGCGGCACGCCATATTGAAGACCGATAGAAATGGCAATGGCAAAACAGTTGAGCATGCTGCGCATGGTGGCGCCTTCTTTTGCCATGTCAATAAAAATTTCACCCAGGGTACCATCGCTGTACTCGCCGGTGCGCAGGAAGATAGCCTGCCCGTTGATCTTTGCTTTCTGGGTAAAGCCTCTTCTTTTTGCTGGCAAGGAACGACGCTCAACAATGGTAGCCAGTTTTCGCTTCAGCTTGGTATCCGGCGATGCCTGCACCCGCCTTTGCACTTCTTCAAACAATTCTTCCACTGTCAATTTGCTTAAATCAACAATATGGGTTACCGGTTGCTGGTTGCCGGCTGCGGGTGCTTCTTCCGGCTTCTGATTACTGTCTTCTGACTTCTTCTTCTTATCCGACTTGTTGCTGAGCGGCTGCGAAAGTTTGGAACCGTCGCGGTACAGTGCGTTTGCTTTTAATCCCAGTTGCCAGCTCAGGTAATAAGCATTGGCAATTTCTTCTACGGTAGCTTCATGCGGCAGGTTGATGGTTTTTGAAATAGCTCCGCTGATGAAGGGTTGCACGGCGCCCATCATCCGGATATGGCCCTCGGCATGAATAAACCGCTGACCTTTCTTTCCACATTTGTTGGCACAGTCAAAAACGGGCAGATGTTCTTCTTTCAGGTATGGGGCCCCTTCCAGCATGCCGGTGCCGCACACATAATCGTTGGCGGCTTCAATTTCCTCATCGCCGAAACCAAGTGCTTCCAGCAGGCTCCATTCCGCATCATTGTATTGCTCCGGTGTAAAACCAAGCCGCTGAAGGCATTCTTCGCCCAGGGTGTATTTATTAAAAATAAATCCTATTTCAAAAGCGGTAACTGCCGCTGCATCCAGCCGCTTTATTTCATCGGCTATAAATCCTTTTTCACTCAGTACCTGGTGATTGATGTAGGGCGCCCCGGCAAAAGAAGCAGTACCGATTGTATATTTGACGATAGCATCAATTTCCTTTTCGGTGTAACCGAGATTTCGCAATGCCACCGGCACACTCTGGTTGATGATTTTAAAATACCCGCCACCGGCAAGTTTTTTAAATTTCACCAAAGCAAAATCCGGTTCTACCCCCGTAGTATCGCAATCCATCACCAGGCCGATGGTGCCCGTGGGTGCAATCACGGTAGCCTGTGCATTTCTGTAGCCATGCTTTTCACCCATTTCAACAGCTTCATCCCATGCTTTACAGGCAGCTTTTAATAAATAGTCGGGACAATGTTCTGCTTTTATCCCCTGTGGTTTTATGCTGAGTTTTTCATATTCATCGGCATCGTAAGCAGCCAGGCGGTGATTGCGCATTACCCGCAGCATGTCATCTTTGTTTTCTTCATACCGGGGGAAAGAACCAAGCACCTGGGCCAGCTCGGCTGAAGTTTTGTACGCAACGCCGGTCATGATGGCGGTGATGGCGCCGGCAATTGCCCTTGCTTCTTCACTGTCGTAAGGTATACCGCTTACCATCAATAAAGTGCCGAGATTGGCATAACCCAACCCTAAGGTTCTGTATTCATAACTGAGCTGTGCCACTTCTTTGCTGGGAAACTGTGCCATCAGCACGGATATTTCCAGCACCACCGTCCACAGGCGGCAATTGTATATGTAACCTTCTACATCAACTATTTTTGTTTCGCTGTCAAAAAATTTCATCAGGTTGGCCGAGGCAAGGTTGCAGGCTGTATTGTCCAGGAACATATACTCGCTGCAGGGATTCGATGCATTGATGCGGCCGCCTTTCGGGCTGGTATGCCATTCATTAATATTGGTATCGTATTGAATGCCGGGATCGGCGCAGCGCCATGCGGCATAAGCAATCTGCCGCCAGAGTTCCCGTGCCGGAATTTTTTTCATCACTCTTCCGTCCATGCGGGCTTTCAGTTCCCATTCACCGTCTTCCTGCAATACGTTGAAAAATTCATTGGGAATGCGCACAGAGTTGTTGGAGTTTTGCCCGCTCACGGTTTTGTATGCTTCGCCTTCATAATCGCTGGGATAGCCGGCAGCTATCAATGCACCTGCTTTCTTTTCTTCTTCCACTTTCCAGTTGACAAATTCGACAATCTCGGGATGATCCAGGTCGAGGCAAACCATTTTGGCAGCCCGGCGGGTAGTGCCGCCGCTTTTGATAGCGCCGGCAGCACGATCACCGATTTTCAAAAAGCTCATAAGGCCCGATGATGTGCCGCCGCCGCTGAGTTTTTCTCCTTCACCACGCAGCTGAGAGAAATTCGTTCCTACTCCTGAACCGTATTTGAATATTCTTGCTTCACGCACCCACAGGTCCATGATGCCGCCTTCATTCACCAGGTCGTCATTCACACTTAATATAAAGCATGCATGCGGCTGGGGGCGTTCGTATGCTGAAGTAGATTTTTTCAATTCGCCGTCGGCCGCATCTACATAGTAGTGCCCCTGCGGTTTGCCCTTGATGCCATAGCTTTCGTACAGGCCCGTGTTGAACCACTGTGGGCTGTTGGGTACACACATCTGGTTCAGGATGGAATAAACAAGTTCGTCGTAAAAAATCTGTGCAGCTTGCGCCGAAGCAAAATAACCATAGCGTTCGCCCCAAACCCGCCAGCAGTTGGCAAGGCGGTGAGCCACTTGTTTTGCCGATGTCTCACGGCCAAGGCTTCCGTCGGGCTGCGGCACGCCGGCTTTACGGAAATATTTCTGGGCAATAATATCGGTGGCAATCTGGCTCCAGTGTTTGGGTACTTCTACATTATTCATTTCAAAAACCACTTCACCGTTCGGGTTGCGGATGATGGATGTACGGTAATCATATTCGAACATATCGAACACCGGGATATCCTCACGGGTGAAGCGACGATGAAACTGCAGACCCGACGGGCGGGCAGCTTGTTTTTTAACGGGCATAGTAAAAAAAGATTTTGTTGGTTCTGGTTGATACCTTCCGGGGCGAAAGGTGCTAACGAAAATATTTTTATATAAATGAATTTCAAACCTTCAAATATCAACACAATGTGGAAAAGCAATGTGGATAGATGGCTAATTCAGGCCGGAAGCCTGTTTCAGGATTTTTGCACAACCCGGCATAAAAATTTGTACAAATTTTTTTTGGCAAAACGGCTGTTAATGCTTAAAAAAACGATCGGCCCCGTGAAACACAAAGCAGGCAGGCATTTATATTTTTGCTTCCGCTGAAACCTTTGCGGGAACACTGTTTCGAAATAGCAGTCCTTTGAAAGCCGTGCAGGTCATGGCCTTTAAGCAATTATAAAAAAAAAAATTTCATAACGATGTATTACAGGCGAAAATTTCCTGACAAAGAACCGGGATGAGTGCCCTGCCATAGCTGCGATGTAAATCCATTTTTTCATTTCACAAACACAGTATTTATTCTTCGTAAATCTGTACGAATTAAAAAATATAAAAGCCGAAAAGTTTTTGCATTTTTGCAACTGACCAATACCACCCGGATGAAGCACGACATTTACCAGTCATTAATCCTGAGAAAAAAAGAAGGTAAAAAATCGTTTGCGGTTCTTATTGATCCGGATAAAGCAACAGCTGCAGGACTGGATGAACTGATTGAACTTTCCCTTGTTGCCAACGTGGATTATTTCCTGGCCGGCGGCAGCCTTGTCATCAGCAACAGGCTTGATGAAGTAGTTCAATACATCAAAAGCAGGTGTGCCATTCCTGTCATTCTTTTTCCTGGCAGCCCCAACCAGGTGAGCAGGTACGCTGATGCACTCTTATATCTTTCACTGATATCAGGCCGTAATGCGGAGTTGCTGATAGGCCAGCATGTGGTATCGGCGCCTTTCGTAAAACAAAGCGGGCTGGAAATTATGCCTACCGGCTATATGGTAGTGGATGGCGGGGCGCCTACTACGGTTTCTTATATCAGCAATGCTTCACCCATACCGCATGATAAAAATGAAATTGCTATGTGCACCGCTATGGCCGGCGAAATGCTGGGCATGAAACTTATTTACATGGACAGCGGAAGCGGGGCTAAAAGAGCCATCAGCGAGAGTATGATAGAAGCCGTGGCAAAAAGCATTGAAGTACCGCTGATCATCGGCGGTGGCATCCGTGAACCTGAAAAAGCATACCTGAACTGCAAGGCCGGCGCCGATGTGATTGTGGTGGGCAATGCCATTGAAAAAGACGTTTCCCTGATAAAAGAAATGGCGGCGGCAATACATAGTGTGGCTGCGATTGCAAGATAATTTTCGATTTCAGATTTACGATTTCAGATTGGTTGACAATATCCTTTTTAATCTAAATTCCGAAATCTAACGTCACAACTGGTCTTTCTTATTCTATTCATCCCCCAAAACCGCCCACAGGTCAAACAGACTTTCACTGCCGGTTTTCTGCTGATAAGTTTGATGAAAATTCAGGGTTATGCAAATCGTTTCGCCCCCCTCCCGCCAGGCTTACCTCGACTGGCTGAGGATTGCCGCCATTCTTGGCGTTATTTTCTTTCATTCCGCCATGCCGTTTGTGCAAGATGAAAACTGGCATGTGTTCAATAAAGAAAGAAGTGATCTGCTGAGCGAATTCAATTTCTGGCTTTCGCGGTTTCGTATGCCGCTGCTGTTTTTTATCTCCGGGGCCGTGAGCTTTTATATGCTTATTAAATATGACGGTAAGTATTTTATCAAGCAACGCTTCCTGCGCCTGATGATTCCGTTGCTCTTCGGCATGCTCGTCATCGTGCCGCCGCAGATTTACCTGGAAAGAGTGAACCAGGGCTACACCGGTTCTTACTGGCAATTTTACCCTTCGATTTTCGAAGGCAAACCTTACCCGGAAGGCAATACCAGCTGGCACCACCTGTGGTTTATCCTCTATTTGTTTATTTACGATTTAATCAGCGTGCCACTGTTCAAATGGCTGCTGTTCGGAAAAGGAAAACAATTTACCGAACAAAAACTTGGCTGGCTGGCTCGTGGAAAGAATATTTACCTGCTGATGCTCCCGAGCATGATTGTTTATGCCGCACTGATTTTAAAATTTCCGGGTACCAATGCGCTGGTGGGCGACTGGGCCATGCTGATTTACTTCTACCTGTTTGTGATTCTTGGTTATCTCATCATGTGTAACCAGCAACTGGTGCAAAGCCTGGTACGAAACCGGAGGTTTTCCATGCTGCTGGCTTTTGGCTCACTTATCTTCATCAATTATTTCCGCTGGAATGATCTCAGGCCTTCGCAAACACTGGGTGATGGATGGCAGCAGCACCCCCTCACCTACCTGTATCTTGCCATTTACCCCCTTATTGCCTGGAGCTGGATAATGATGCTGACGGGCTATGCCAAAAAATATCTTGACCAGCCGCATCGTATTCATCAATATGTGAACCAGGCTATTTACCCTTATTATATTTTGCATCAAACCATCATCGTCATCCTTTCCTTTTATGTGGTAAAAGTGGAGGAATCCATCCTGGCAAAATATCTTTTCATCCTTGGCTTCACGCTGGTGCTCTGCATGTTTTTCTATCATATTTTCATCAGGCCATACAATGTCACAAGAATTTTATTTGGCATGAAACCAAAGAAGATAATAAAAGCAGAAGCGCTGGCCGATGAAGTAATAGCTGAAAAACAGATAGCACCGGCGGTTTAATTTTTGTAACTTTCTATCGTGTTATGAAATTTTTCTGGCGATATGTTTTCCCGGTCATTTTCGGTTTCCTCATTTATACCAGTATCCGGCTGGTAAATGATACCACGGCCAAAGCAAAATTCTGGGAACGGCCCTGGCAAACCAATACCATTGAAATTACCGGCGTGGTGGTGGTAAGTTTCCTGCTCTACTATGCAGTAAACCGGCTTATTCATTACTTTCAAAAAAAACAGGATACCGTTATCAGCGGCAAAAGCATACTGAAAGAGTTCGGGCTGGTGCTGCTGGTAACGCTGCTCATCATTCATGTTACCATTATTCCGCTTGTGGCACTTACCGATGATGGCCTGCAACTGAACGACTATGTGATTGCCAACATCATCCCTCCCCTCTTTGTGCTGCTTTACTTTGCCATTGTGCGGGGCAACCAGTACCTGAAAAACTTTGTGCACCAGAAACTGCTTCTGGAAAAAATCAGCAATGACCACCTGCAGACGGAACTGAAATTTCTGAAAGCCCAGTATCATCCGCATTTCCTGTTCAATGCGCTCAATACGGTATATTTCCAGATGGATGAAAATATCAGTGAAGCCAAAAAGACGGTGGAAAAATTTTCAGCGTTGCTGCGCTACCAGCTGTACGACCAGCAGCAGACCGTGCCCGTAAGCCAGGAACTTCATTACCTGGAAAATTTTATAGACATACAAAAAGTAAGAACAACGGAGCGGCTGCGGCTGCATACGCATTTTGACTCCTCACTCGGTAACCAGCAGGTTTACCCTCTGTTATTTTTACCATTGGTGGAAAATGCTTTTAAATATGCCGGGGGTGATTATAAAATTGAAATTAATGCCGGGGTAAAAAACGGCGCCATTGAATTCAGCGTAATCAATTCATTGCCGCAACAGCTTGTGCCGGAAAAACAAAACGGCATCGGGCTGGAAAACCTGAAGCGAAGGCTGGAGCTGTTATATCCCGGAAAACATGAATTAAAAATAGAAAAAGACAACAACAATTTTAAAGCATTCCTCAAATTGAACCCCGAAACTTCGGGGGAAAATTGAACAATTACTGAATGAACATTAAGTGTATAATAACTGACGACGAACCAGTGGCAAGAAAAGGCCTGCAGGGCTATATTGAAAAAATTGATTTCCTCGAACTGGTTGCCGTTTGTGAAGATGCCCTTCAGCTGAATTCAGTAGTGAAAAATAAGAAAGCCGACCTCATTTTCCTCGACATTGAAATGCCTTACATCAGCGGCATCGAATTTCTAAAAAACAACCCGCAGGCGCCAAAAGTGATTTTTACCACCGCCTACGAACAATACGCCATCAAAGGCTATGAACTGGATGTGCTGGATTACCTGCTCAAACCCATTTCATTTGAACGTTTTTTGAAAGCGGCCAACAAGGCGTTTGATTATTTTAATAACAACAAGGAAGGAAAAGGCCGCTTCACCTTTGTAAAATCCGGCAACCGGCTGGAGAAAATAAATTTTGATGAAATTCTGTTCCTCGAAGCCATGGAAAATTATGTAGGCATTTATACAACCGATAAAAAAATCATTGCCCACTCTACGCTAAAATCCCTGCTTGAAATACTGCCTGCCGCAGAATTTATCCAGCCGCACAAATCGTATATCGTTCCAATAGGAAAAATCAATTCCATTGAAGGCAACACGCTGAAGATTGGCAAATACCAGGTGCCCGTAAGCAAGTACCAGAAGGAAGGCGTGATGAAAAAAATATTGCCGGCAAAAGGATAATGGGCACATTCACTATCGAAACTCCTCCACCTTCACCCTCGACGGCGTATCTATTCCGGCAATAATGCTGCGGGCACTCAGTGCAATGGATTTGATAATCTGCGTCATATTTTCCATATCCAGGGTTTCTATATGATCGCTTACTTTATGATAGTGTGGTTCGCCGTCCATCCTGGCTGTGCTGATGGTATGCGCCGGCACACCCAACCGGGCCAGCGTGGCATTGTCGGACCGGTAAAACAAATTTTCTGAAGTGTAAGGGTCGGGGTAAAAAGTAAATCCTGTGCCTTCCAGGTTTTTCTGCATGATGGCGCCCATGTCCGATTTATCGTAGCCGGTGATGTAGGCTGAATTTTTTCCCCATTTACTTTCGGTGCCAATCATTTCAATATTGAACATGGCCACTACTTTTTCCGGGTCAAACTGCCATGAGAAATACTGCGAACCAATACCACCCATTTCTTCTGCAGTAAAGGCGGCAAAAATTATTGTTCTTTCATTATTAGCCAGCGCTTTGAAATATTTTGCCAGCATAATAACAGCCGTAGTGCCTGCTGCATCATCGTTGGCGCCGTTGAAGATGGAATCGCCGTTTACGGGTTTGCCCACGCCGATATGGTCATAGTGCGCAGAAAAAATGACAACTTCATCCTTCAGCGATTTTCCCGGCAGCACGCCCACCACGTTAGCCAGTTTCTGTTCCGTGATTTCATGCACTGCTTCGATGCTGAAATTCTCCGGATTTTTTTCGGTCAAAACGAACACAACAGATTTATCTGTCTTAAACACATTTGATTTCAACCGGGTGAGATTGCTGAAACCAGGTGAAAAACTTTTATCCACCAGCACCAGCAGATTTTTATTTGAACGAATCAGTTGTCTTGCTTCTGTCTGCAGGTTGACGCCAGGTTTTATTGAAACTTTCTCATAGCCCGAAGCCAGGCTGATTTTTAACTGCGGCAAACAGGTGACCACTATAATGTCTTTTGTATTCAGCGTCTCATTATCGAACGTGCCGGCTACGGAAATAAATTTTGGCCTCACCATGGTAAACTCCTGCCTGTAATTGTTGTGGCCGCTTAAAGTTTGCAAACCGGCTTTCCTGAATTCTTCAGCTATAAAATCCGCAGCTTTATCAATAGAAGGAGTAAATGCCCTGCGCCCCATCATTTCATCGGCCGACAACACCCGTTCAATCCGTTCTACTTCTTTGGTATTGATAATACCATCGGCACGCTGGCCAAAAACAAAAAAGGTTGTTGCAAGGAACAACCCCATCACTGTTATCTTCTTCATTTTTCCTGTTTATTTCTTAACCCTGATTGCCAAATTGTTTAATGGTTAAATGGTTAATTGGACTATATATCCGTACCTGCTGATAATTGGAAACCATCAAAATTTTACGATTAACAATTTAACAATTATACCATCAAACCATTTCTCTACAAACTCATCATCTCTTTAAACTTCACCGTTTGCCGGCGGCTCACTTCTATTTTTTCGCCGCCTTTCAGTTCCAGCAGCAGCCCGCCATTGAAGTAAGGTTCTATTTTGTCAATCATGCGCAGGTTGACGATATGCTTGCGGTTGGCCCGGAAAAATGTTTTCGGGTCCAGTCTTTCTTCCAGTGCATTCAGCGATTTCAGAATAAGCGGCTTGTTGGTTCCAAAAAACACTTTGGCATAATTGCCCACGCTTTCAAACAGGCGGATGTCTGAGAGCTTTACAAACCAGCAGCGTTCGCCGTCCTTTACAAACACCTGGTCAGCCTCCGTAAGCATGGATTGATTGATGTTTTCCGTGGTGATGTGGTTTTCTTTCGACTCCGCTAACTGAAGCTTTTGTACGGCATCAGCCAGCCGCTTGGGTTCGATGGGCTTTAATAAATAATCCAGTGCATTTACTTCAAATGCCTTCAATGCATACTCATCATAAGCTGTGGTAAAAATCACATGCGGTGCTCTTTCCAGTTCGTTCAGCATATCAAAACCCGTCTTGCCCGGCATCTGGATATCGAGGAAAATGAGGTCGGGCCGAAGGTTTTCAATTTTGGCAATGCCTTCATCGGCATTGCAGGCTTCGTCTATCACTTCAATTTCAGGAAAATCCTGCAGCAGTTTTTTCAGTTCGGTCCTGGCCAGTCGTTCATCATCAATAATGATTGCCCGCATAAGAAGATAATTTAAAAATTCAATTGAACCGGAAGCAGCACTTTTGCTTCCACTATTTCAGGTGTCAGTTGCGTAATGCTAAACTGTGCTTTTTCGCCATACAGCAGGCTCAGGCGGCTGAGTGTGCTGGGCAAACCAAAACCCTCATCCATCATGGTACCATTTAACAGTTTGCCTGTATTCTGTACAGCCAGCTCATGATAATTTTCTTTGAAGTCGGAAATAATTTTCACTTTGCCGCCGCCAACCTGCCGGCTGATGCCGTGCTTGATGGCGTTTTCCACCAGGGTTTGCAGCATCATGGGCGGCACCGGCTGATCCAGGGTGTCTTCATCAATATCATATTCCACTTTCAGCCGGTCTTCAAACCGCATATTTTCCAGCGCCAGGTAATCTTTTACAATGTTCAGTTCTTTTTCAAAAGGCACCGCTTCCACTTTTTCGGTTTGCATGCTGCTGCGCAAAATATTACTGAGCTCTGTCACCGCCGCCCGGGCTCTTTCGGGATCTTCATCCACCAATGCCCGGATGCTGTTGAGCGAATTGAAAATAAAATGCGGGTTGATGTGCGCCTTGATGGTTTTCAGCTCCAGCGCCTTTACCAGCGACTCCAGTTTCAGCGTATCCATCTGCTGCTTCTGGCTTTTGGTGATAAAATGATACATGAAATAAATCAGGTTCCAGATAAAAAAGTAGAGGAAGAAATAAAAGGCGCCGCTCAGGGTAAGCAGGAAAAAATTGTTTTGAAATTCCCTTTCCGTTTTTGTCAGCAGCTCAAAGCGAACCAGCAACAGGTTGTCGAGCGTGGAAGCCGACGTTGCAAACAGCAGGGTGATGATGACAAACTGCAGGAGTTGTTTTTCCAGTCGTTTTTGCAATACATTCATGCCAATGATGACATAACGCATCAGGTGAGTAAACACAAACCCGGTAGAAACAAATATTGCCAGCCTGCCATAAAAAAGCTGGCGGTCTTCCGGCGTGCCCAGTTTATCAAAAGAATAGGCAAAAAAAACATTGATGAGGGCAAAAAGCCCCCATCCACCCAACTGAAACAACCAGTACCTCGTATTTCTTGACATAGCGGCCATAAATATAGTGTCAAAATTAAAAGTTTCCGCCGCCACCGGTCTTATCTTTTGATTAGTGGCAAATAAGTGAGGTAAAAGGAAACTCCTGGAGGCCGGTAAACAATTTTATGACTGTTTTGTTAAAGTACATCATGAACCTTTCAAATCACTAATTTTACAACGTAAATCAACCCCATGCAGATTGCAGCAGGACCGCTTCTACAAACCATCAATTCACCGGACGAACTGAAAAAACTACCCCGGGAAAAACTTCACCAGCTTTGCGACGAACTGCGCCAATACATCATTGATGTGGTGAGTGTGCATGGCGGCCATTTCGGCGCCAGCCTTGGCGTAGTGGAGCTTACCGTGGCGCTGCATTATATTTATAACACACCATACGACCAGTTGGTATGGGATGTGGGCCACCAGGCTTATGGACATAAAATACTCACCGGCCGGCGAGACCGGTTTGTAACCAACCGTAAATACAAAGGGCTGAGCGGTTTTCCTAAAAGAAGCGAAAGTGAATACGATACTTTCGGTGTGGGTCATTCTTCCACTTCTATTTCCGCAGCGCTGGGCATGGCCATGGCTGCAAAGTACAAAGGTGAAAAAGACAGGAAGGTGGTGACCGTAATTGGCGACGGCGCCATGACGGCGGGTCTTGCATTTGAAGGATTGAATCATGTTGGCGTAGCAGACACCGACCTGCTGATTATTCTGAATGACAACTGCATGAGCATTGACCCCAATGTGGGTGCACTGAAAGAATACCTGACTGACATCACCACATCTCCCACTTACAATAAGTTTCGCGACGAGGTCTGGAACCTGCTTGGCAAGCTGCCCGTGGGTAAAAATTTTTCAAGAGAAATGGCATCAAAGCTGGAAGCAAGCCTGAAAGGAATGGTAAGCAAAAGCAGCAATCTTTTTGAATCACTGAACCTTCGATACTTTGGGCCGATTGACGGGCACAACATAACCAAACTGGTAGATACCCTCAAAGACCTGCGCAATATGCCGGGTCCGAAATTGCTGCACATCGTAACGGTGAAAGGCAAAGGATATGCCCTGGCGGAAAAAGATCAGACCAGGTGGCATGCACCCGGGCAGTTTGATAAAATAACAGGTGAAATACACAAAAAGAAGTATGACCTGCCGCAGCCGCCAAAATACCAGGATGTGTTTGGATACACTATTCTTGAGCTGGCAGAAAAAAATGAAAAGATTTTCGGCATCACACCAGCCATGCCTTCAGGCTCTTCATTAAAATACATGATGGAAAAAATGCCGCATCGTGCATTTGATGTGGGTATAGCCGAGCAGCATGCAGTTACATTAAGTGCCGGCATGGCTACGCAGGGCATGAAGGTATTCTGCAATATTTATTCATCGTTTATGCAGCGTGCCTACGACCAGGTGATTCACGATGTAGCCATACAGAATCTTCCGGTCATCTTTTGTCTCGACCGTGCCGGTGTGGTGGGTGACGACGGGCCCACGCACCACGGCTGCTACGACATAGCCTATATGCGTTGCGTGCCGAACATGATAGTAAGCTCACCGATGAATGAAGCGGAGATGAGAAACCTGATGTACACGGCACAGCTTGACTCTACCCATCATCCCTTTGTGATACGGTACCCGAGAGGCGAAGGCGTGATGCCGGAATGGAGAACAGAAATGAAGGAAATTAAAATCGGTACGGGAAGAAAATTGAAAGACGGGCAGGATATTGCCATTCTGTCTTTTGGTCATCCGGGAAATTTTGCCGCTGCCGCCATCCGTGATTTGAAAAATGATGGGCTGAATCCTGCCCATTACGACATGCGTTTTGCAAAACCGCTGGATGAACAATTGCTCCACGAAGTGTTCAGCAGGTACGAAAAAATTATCACGGTGGAAGATGGCACGGTAAAAGGCGGTTTCGGCTCCGCCATCCTTGAATTCATGAATGAGCACCATTACAGGGTTGAAATAAAAATCCTGGGCATCCCCGACCGGCTGGTAGAACACGGCACTCCCAAAGAACTGCACCGCGAATGCGGCTACGATACTGAAGCCATAAAAGACACGGTACTGGTAATGATGAAGGGGAAAGTGAGTGTCAACAAGTCAATGCTTCAATAACCCCTTTCCAGCTCCTGTTTGACAGCCAATAATTTTTTTTCATTCTCCTTTTTCATAGATTTATTTTTTGTACGGGGCTGCATACGTCAGCCATGTTATTTACTTTACCCTGTAGAACCATTTTATTTTCTCAGCTAAAAAATTTTATTATGGCAAAACCACTGGGTGAAACTATGCCCGCCAGCCGGTTAAAAGCATTTCGGAAACTGAACATTGACCCCAACGACCGTGTAATACTTTCGCTGGACGGCGGCGGCATGCGGGGCATCCTCAGCATCCAGCTGCTGAAAAAGCTGGAAGAGGTAGCCGGCATTCCCTGCTTCGAGTTATTTGATATGGTGGCTGGTACTTCCACCGGTGGCATTATTGCCGGCCTGATTGTAAAAGGACATACCGCCGCCGAAATTGAAGACCTGTATGACAGCCTGATTAAAGAAGTTTTTCATAAGCGCCCCATCGGCAACCGGTTTATCAACCCGCCGCAATACAGTAAAAAAAGATACCGCGAACTGCTGAAAGATATCATCGGATACGACCTTACCCTTGAGCAGGCCTGCCGCATCAAAGACCTTGACCTGATGATTACCTCCCGTGACCTGTCGGCGTCGGAAGAAACATTTTTCACTTCCTTCAAACAGGAAGACGGCAGCTACTGGGGCACTTACAAAGATGTATTGCTGCGTGCCGTAATGGAATCCACCATGTCGGCGCCTACCTATTTTTACCCGTTGGAACGGTTCGTTGACGGTGGTGTGACCACGCACAACAATCCCAGCCTGGGTGCCTTTATCGAGGCCGTATCGTACAGCACACCAAGAGATGAAAACAACAACCGCCGCCCATCAGCATATAAACTTCCCAATGTCACCGTTTACAGTTTCGGCACCGGCGCCACCCAACGGTTTATAAAACCTACCCGTACATTGAACCCAAGAGGAAATGACATTAAATTCTGGCTCGACTGGCTGATAAATGAAACCAGCGAAGATGCCAGCTCGGTGCAGGAAAATACATTCCGTTCGCTGATGATTCAGAATTCAGTCCGCTACAAGCGTTTCCAGATTTCACTGGACCCGCCCGCCATGAAAAAACTGCCGAACACCGACGAACTGGATGAAAATCTTTACGGATCCAAATGGCTGTGGGACCTGGACGAAAAATCACTAAGCAAAGTGGACCTGGCCAACCTGACTCACTACCCCCTGATGAAAATCATCGGCCGGCAGATGGCCCTCTATATAACCGAAGAATCAAAAAACGGTTTTAAGGAAGATCTTGTGAATACTCATGGCAATGACCAGCTGGTGACTTTTTCCGGCGATATCAAAAGAATACTCACGCAAATGAGCGACCCCGACTGGCTGGATAATTACCAGGCATAACAGTTTTTCTGCAGATAATAATTCTAAGTAAATTTAAGTATGCAACGAACCGCCATCATTCTTGCATGCTTTCTTTTTTGTACAACTTCCATTGCACAGCAATACCCCTTTGTTCATTATACCCCAAAAGACGGGCTTGTAAACAGTCGTGTAAAAAAATCTTACCAGGACAGCAAAGGCCGGATGTATTTTCTTACCTGGGCCGGGTTGAGTGTGTATGATGGCGCAAGATTCAGAAATTATACGGTTCAGAATGGACTTGCCAGTAATGTTATCAATGATATTCTGGAAGTCGGCAAAGATTCGCTGCTGGTTGCCACCAACAGCGAGTTTCATTTAAATGTATTGATAAATGGGAAAATAGGAACATTAAAAACTGAAGGTGATACCTGCAGGTTTCCAAACCAGTTTTACCGGCATGATGATGGCCGGGTCTATCTTTCTTCTGATTATGGATTATTTCTGATGGAAAACAATAAAATCACAGCACTAAACATTTCTGATTTAACATCTACCAGCCCACAACCGCCTTACCTGGCATCCATAACCGGCTACGGAAACTTTCTTTTGCTTACCACCAATGAAATGAGATCACTAAAAGGACTCTTCCTCTACGATATTGCCGGTAACCGCATTTGCGATGCATTGCCTGGTATAAATGCAATTCTTCTCGGAAAAGATAAAAGCAACAGAATCTGGATCAGTTCTCATAAATTATTTGTGCTGGATACTGCTGCGCTTAAGAATGGAAAAATTTCACTGACTCCGCCACCGGGTAATTATCAACTGGTAAAAGATTATCCCGTGGTCAATATGGCTTTTGACGACGAGTCGATATGGCTTGTATACAGAGACCAGGATTATGTAAACAAGGATATTCGCCGCCTGGATGAATCCGGTTCCATGTCAAAGCTGCCGTTGCCTGAACAGATTACTTCATCAGGGGTCAGCAGTATTATGATCGACCGGGAGTACAGCATCTGGCTTTGCAATGATGGCGGCGTATTTAAAATCGTTAATTCACCATTGATTATCGTTGAACTGCCCTTCACAATGCAGAAGCAAATTGACAGGGCATTTTATTCAAACGGTTTTACATGGTTCAACAATTATTCTTATGTCAATATCCCCAATAAGCTGTTCAGGCGTACGGAGAAAGGATTCGAAGAATTTACTTCCAACCTGGCAAGGGCGCCGGCTATATTCCATGAGGAAGACAATATACTGCTGGCGTATGATGACAGGAATATTTATGAGGCCGGATTCAGTGCAAAGAAAAAAACAATTGACTTTAAAAAAATTATTTCGCTTTCTGCTGCCGGCAATGTTGGAAAACAATTAGAGGTTGCCGGTAAATCGGTTATCATTGCTGCCCAATCGTCCGGCTTGTATATATGGAAGGACAAGATGCCGGTGTTTCATTTGCCCACGGTAAAAGATGACCTGATTGAAGGATTTGCTTTTGATAAAAATAATTACTTATGGGTAGTCAGGCGATACACCGGAGCGGATGTATTCAGTCTTCACCCGGAAAATATCTCAAATTATTTACAACCTGTTTTTCATTTTACCAGGGAACAATTAACCGGCTCACCCCGCAGTTTTATTATTGATAAACGTGGAATTATCTGGATTGGCACCAGATACGATGGATTGATCGGCTATCAGCACCAGGAAACCGGGTTGGCTAAATTATTTCATTTTCATACGGGCAACGGGTTAACTGATGACTTTGTGACGTCGCTTGCCTGCGATTCAATGAATAATTTGATTGTCGGTACCCAAACAGGCATTGACAGAATTATTATTAACGGACAAAAGGAATATGTAGTTGAAAATTTAAGTAAAACCAATAACTTTTTTGCCTATATAAAACAATGCTGGGCGGATGCAAACCATGCTTATGCCCTGACCAATACAGGCATCCTGTTGCAGGTGACGAATCCCGGGAAAATGAGATTAAAAAACAACCCGCAGCTGCTGCTTGAGGAAATGAAAGTGAATGCAAAAACATTGACAACGTCAAAATATTTTTTCCGTTATAAAGAAAACAACATCAGTTTTCATGTAGCCGCGCCAAGTTATCTGGATGAAAAGCAGGTCACATATTCTTATTTGCTGGAAGGCTCGGGTAATCAGCAATGGAGCGATACTTCTTTCTCCAACTCTCTCATCAACCTGACAAATCTTTCGCCGGGTGAATACCAGCTAAAAGTAAAAGCTTTTTTCCCTTCGGGCATGTATCCGCCGGCTTCCTTATCCTATTCATTTGAAGTAACCCCTCCCTGGTGGCAAACCTGGTGGTTCAGGACCCTTGCCGGATTATTGATTATTGGATTATTAATTATTGGTTTCCGCTTCTATTATCGCAGGAAAATGGAAAGGCAAATGGTTATACTGGAAAAGCAAAAGGCAATAGAAAAAGAAAGAACCCGTATAGCCACCGATATGCATGATGACCTGGGTGCCGGCCTTTCACGCATAAAATTTTTAAGCGAAACCATCGGCATAAAAAAACAGCAGCAGCAGCCGGTAGAAGAGGAAGTAACCAAAATACGGGAATACAGCCACGAGATGATTGACAAAATGGGTGAAATTGTGTGGGCACTGAATGAGAAAAATGATTCATTGAGTGATCTGCTTTCTTACACCCGTGCCTATGCCATGGAATATCTTTCGCAAAATGGTATCAGTTGCAAAGCAGAATTGCCGGACCAGCTTCCTTCACTCTTTGTAAGCGGTGAATTCCGAAGAAATATTTTTCTTACCATCAAGGAAGCCCTGCACAACGTGGTCAAGCATGCACAGGCCACGCAGGTTACATTAACGATCCATGTTAATCACCAGCTTTCAATCAGGTTAAAAGATAACGGAATTGGCTTTGACAGGAACAATATACGTTCATTCAGTAATGGGCTCTCCAACATGCAAGCAAGAATAAAAGAGATCGGCGGTAAAATTGAAATAATAAATCAGCAAGGGACGCTTATTAATTTATCCATTCCTTTGAAAACATAACTTTTGTTCTATTGGGTAACAGGTTTCTTACAATTACTTTCGGCAAACATGAGTATAACTTTAGCCATAGTGGAAGATCTGGATGAAGTAAGAGATGGACTAAAGAATTTTATTTCGCTCAGCCAGGATTTCAAAGTACTCGATACTTTTAAAACCGCCGAAGATGCCATCATCGATCTTCCAAAATTGAAGCCTGATATTGTCATCATGGATATCAATCTTCCGGGCATGAATGGCATTGATTGTATAAAGCATATAAAAGATAAAAGCCCTGCAACACAATTCATGATGTTCACAGTTTATGAAAATGATGAAAAAGTTTTTGAGGCATTGAAAGCCGGAGCATCCGGTTATCTTTTGAAGAATACCGGGCTTGTTCAATTGATAGAATCATTAAAGGAACTCTATAACGGCGGAAGCCCCATGAGTGCCAATATTGCACGCAAGCTTGTTACACTTTTCAGAACAGGGCATAAAGAACCTACAAGTCTTGAAATATTAAGCAATAGAGAAAACGAAATTCTACAATTGCTTGCAAAAGGGTTACTTTATAAAGAAATCGCTGATCAGCTTGCCATTTCTGTAAGCACGGTGCGGCAGCATATTCACCACATTTACGAAAAACTGCATGTGCAGAACCGGACAGAGGCCATTAATAAAGCGTTTGGAAAAAATTGATGGTACAATATTGGAATGATATTCCATAATTGTACTATCTTGCGTGCATGAAAAATGTACCACGCATAGCCGGAAAAAAGCTGAAATACCTGGCGTCAAAATTCCCTGCAGTAGCCATTACCGGCCCCCGGCAAAGCGGGAAAACCACACTGGCTAAAATGGTATTCCCTGCCAAACCCTATATATCTCTTGAAAACCCGGATATTAAAAGACTGGCTGAAGATGATCCCCGGCAGTTTCTTGATCGCTATCCCGGAGGCGCAATCCTGGATGAAGTGCAGCGGGCCCCGCACTTATTTTCCTATCTGCAGCAAATACTGGATGAAAGTAAAAAAAACGGATTATACATATTAACCGGCTCAAACCAGTTTTTATTACAGGAAAATATTTCGCAAACACTTGCCGGAAGAATTGCCTACATCGAATTATTACCCTATAGTTTTCAGGAATTGCAACTCGCATCAAAAAAGAAATTGATCCTGGAACAGGTTCTTTTTACCGGTGCTTATCCTGCCATTTATACCCGGCGAATGAAACCACAGGATTGGTTTCCAAACTATATCCGGACATACATTGACAGGGATGTCAGGCTGCTTAAGAACATCAGCAATCTTTCTGTGTTTACCAAATTTATCCGCCTTTGCGCTGCCCGCACAGGCCAGTTATTGAACATGAATAACCTTGCCATTGAAACCGGTGTTGATAATAAAACAATCCAGGCATGGATAAGCATATTGGAAAGCAGTTATCTTATTCATTTTTTGCGTCCTTACCACAAAAGTTTCAGCAAACGACTGGTGAAAATGCCTAAATTATATTTCTATGACACCGGCCTGGTTTGTGCACTGATAGAAATACCCGATGCAAAAGCCCTGTCGCTGCATCCGATCAGGGGATCACTATTTGAAAATTTGGTGATTAATGAACTGCTGAAGCGCCGCTTCAATAACGGACTGCGGAGTAATCTTTATTTCTGGAGAGATAATAAGGGCAAAGAAATTGATGTAGTAATGGATACAGGATTGAAAGCACAGGCTATTGAAATAAAAGCCGGCACTACGCTCCAGGATGAATTTTTCAGCAACCTTTTCTATTGGCAACGATTAACCGGAACCAAAAAAGGAAGGCTGGTTTATGGCGGAAAAGAAACCTATCAATATAAAAATTTCTCCGTACAATCCTGGCAAGATTTATAGATAACTTAGCCTTTAAAATCCTGTACCCGCTTCTTTATTTGTTATTCATCATTTTAAAAAGCTGCATGTGCAGAACCGGACAGAAGCCCTTAATAAGGCGTTTGGAAAAAATTAGCTGCCATTTCTGATAATCTTCTATCGGATAACTTTCGTTCTATTGACTTATTTTTATCTGCGTTCTACCTTCCCTAAACTTTGTGTCTCACATTTTTCAATTTCAACTGTGAATTATGAATAAGATATTATTGATATCCTTCCTGCTTTTTAGTGGAAGTTTTTCGCAGGCACAAATTTTAAAAAACGTCTCAGAAAAGGCAAAGAAAAAATCAAATAATGAAATTGACAAAACGATTGAAAATACGGAAAACAAAAAAAACGGAAAGAATGATTCCGGGGATACGACTGACAATAAAAAGAATATCCAGGTAAATGACACAACGATTAATCCTGGCAGCGATCCAAATCAACCAGCTTCGTTCAGGGCTTACAGCAAATATGATTTTGTGCCCGGCGAAAAAGTGATTGGCTTTGAAGATTTTTCAACCGGAAATATCGGTGATTTCCCGGCAGGTTGGAATACGAATGCTTCAGGAGAAATAGTTACTATAGAGGGCAAGCCGGGCCGCTGGTTATGGCTGACTAAGCCCGGTCAATTTGTTCCCGAATTTGCGAAACAATATCCTGAAGATTTTACGTTCGAGTTTGATCTGTTACACGGGGTACCTTTCGGTGGCGGCGACATAATTGTAGGTTTTGCTGAGATGACTGACAAAAACCTTGAAGGTTGGTCCCTGGCGAACAATGCTTTCGGTTGCCAATTAGAAGTTGCACTGACCGGTACTGAATCAGGGGTCAGTCGTTTTTCAGGCAGAATTAATGGTAGCACCGATATTCAAAACATGAGCAATCCGAATTATCTTAATGATAATTACAATCCGGTTCATGTTGCCATCTGGAGACAAAAAGAAAGAGTAAGAGTTTACCTAAACGAAGAAAAAATTTGGGACATTCCCAAAGCAACCATTAAGGAAGCAAAATTTAATTCTATTATTTTCTCGATGGACAATTTTCAGGAAATTGGACAATACTACATCAGTAATCTTCGCCTTGCAATAGGTGCTCCTGATACACGCAAAAAAATGCTGGAACAGAACAAATGGGTGACGCATGGAATTTTATTTGATGTAAACAGTGACAAAATAAAAGCTGAGTCGTATGGTACGCTAAAAGAAATGGCGAATGTGCTGAAAGAATTTCCCGACCTCAAAGTAAAAATAGTTGGACATACTGATGCGGATGGAAGCGATGCTGCGAATCTGGATCTGTCCAAACGCAGGGCGGCTTCCGTGAAAGCGGGATTATCAAAAGAATTTGGTATTGATACAAGCAGGATGGAGACGGATGGAAAAGGCGAAAGCGAACCGATTGATAAAAATGAGACACCGGCTGGTAAAGCAAATAACCGGAGAGTTGAATTTATAAAAATCTAAATGCCTTATATGCGTATCATCATTTTTCTGTTTTTGATTTCATTTATTACAATACACGTATACTCTCAGGCACCCTCAAAAAAAGAAATGCAGGAGCAGATGAACCAAATGAAGAATGAATTGAATAAGCAAATCGCTGACCTGGAAAAACAAATTGCCGAAGCAAAAAAAAATAAAGAAAATCCTGAAACAATTAAAGAATTGGAAGACCAGCTTTCCTTGATAAAAAAGCAATTGGAAATGATGGGTAGTGTAAGCAAAGGCATATCAAAGGTACCGGATAAAACATTTGAGCAGGCGGCTGCAGATAAAACCATACCGGATATTCCCAAAAAAGACATTGCCAGAATAAAACAATTGCCAGACAAAATCCTGACTGATGCCGAACTAATCCCTTATATAAAAAAAATTCATTCGGAGGTTGAAAAGCTGCTGAAAGCAGAAGATATAGCAGAAGCATCTAAATTCTACGCTGCATTAAAACAGGAAAAAAGAACAGCGAACGAGATCAACAATGCTGTCAGTTGTTTGTGGCTGGCTGGCTATCCTGAAATAGCTTTATATATGATAGGCAAAGAGTGTGTGGCCAACATGAATAACCCCAATATCCTAAACACCTATGCCTCATTCCTTGCCATGAAAGGAGGCGAACATGCAGCTCTTCCCATTCTTCAAAACCTGAACAAAAACTTTCCCAATAACAGCACTATACTGAACAATATAAGCCAGGCATGGTTTGGACTCGGCGATATTAACAATGCTGAAAAATTTCTGGACGAGACCATGAGAGCTTTTGGTAACCATTCCCAGGCCAACCAGACGAAATGCGCAATCCAAAAATCGAGAGGTCAAAAACAGCAGGCCTGTGAATCTATCAAAAGAGCCATCCAGGAGAATTACACCTCTGAAAAAGAATCCAAACTGGAAGAATTGGGAGGCAAGTTAGAATATGATGACATAAAATTCCGATACCCTATCAAGGCAAACGCTTTAGGGCTTCAAAAATTTTATCAATTAATTCCTGATTGTCCATTGCAGGGCGGTGAAACAGCGTCAAGAAGCCAGTCGGAGTGGCATTTTTTCAAAGAAGCAGTAATGGAAGCCAGGGAAGCAGTAGAAAAGAAAATAGAAATTTTAAAAGTCAAGGTAGATGCCCATCATAAACGCCAGCTTGCCAATCCCAAACTTTTATTGCCTTACAATAACCCGGTCCATATTACAGCTAAAAGAAAGATGCAGTTATTAGGTGAATGGGCTATTGATAGAACGCTGGCTCAAAATAAAGAGGCCATGGCAGCCGCCGTTTTGTTTTCCACATGGAAAACCGAATACGATAAAGCGATGGAAGGATTAACAGATTGTGGCGCAAGAAAACAAGCTGCCACGGTCTTTCTTACAAAAGCAAATGGTTTGCAGCGGCAACTGAATGATAAAATGATAATTGACCAGAAGCTAACATTCAATGCGACGGCAAACCTGGCAATGTATTATGCAACTGACCAGTCAGAATATGAATTGATCATTGAAACTATAAAGCTTGGTGTTCTTACATCTTTAAATGGTTTGTATTGCTGGTTTGAATTGGGTTGTGTCGCAACCGATACACCTGAGCAGGGTTTACGAGGACCTCTCCCTGATTTTGATTCTCTTACCTGCCAATATAAAGATGAAATAAAGATTCCGCCTTTTACAACCATAAAAACAGAATGTAATAAAATGACCACCGAGTTTGATATTGATCTGGAAACGAAATATGGAATCAAGATCAAAATTGGCTTGGAAGAAGACTTAAGGAATCTGGGTTCGACTGAATGGTACCGAATTGATAAAACGATAACAAAGGCAACCCTGGAAATTGCAAAAGAATTCGGTCCAAAGGATCCTACATTATTTGGCCCCGCTGATGCACAGGTCATAGGTGCAGAACTAAAAGGAGAACTTAGAGCTGGTATTGAAATAACCGGTGAGGGTATTCAGGAAGTATATATCAAAGGTTCTACTACACTTGATCTTGCAGGTAACATAGGTGATGCTGAAATTACTCCTAATGTACAATCAGACCCAAAAGGTGTGTCGGTTATGTCATCCGAAGTAAAAATAAGCTGGAATGTAGGTTCCGGAAGTAACAGTAGCACAATGAACAGTAGCCTGACCGGAGGGGGGATGCTCAGCCCGATTAATCTTAGTTTAAGATAAACAGCAAACGATTTTTCAACCTTATAGATCATGAAGATCGATTGAAAACTGTCTATTACTTTATTGAAAAAATGCAAGAGTCGTAACGATAAATAAATTCAATATATGAGGGCTGTTTACATTTTACTTTCAATATTAATTTTCCCATTTCTATCCTTTAGCCAGGGCCGAACAATCAAAACAGCCACACCCTGCACAGATGAAGTGCTTTACAAAACACCAGG
>CAZDUO010000003.1:0-102331 GCA_964508655.1 uncultured Chitinophaga sp.
GCCTCACCGCCGGTAAGCGATGAGGTGCGCCTCTCACATTTATCTGCCGAAGTTTTAACGAAGGCATGACCACTGTACGTTCGGGTTTCGAATACAGCGGTTCGGAAAATCATAAGCACAACCGCTCTTTACACCAGTTGTAATTTGTTTCTCATTTAAGATAAGGCTGGACTCGCCTCCTTATCGAATTGGAAACGATAATCCGTTCAGAAAAAGGAATTATGTTTTTACGTTGTATGGACTATTGCGGAAAGACTATTTGGGGTTTTATGAGTGTAGTGAAACCACCAAATACAAGCAAAGCATATGATAACATTAAGAAGTTTCCAAAGTTCAATGGACAAGCATATTACCAATACACCGACTTTTATTTTACAGACTTTGAAATGAATATCGTTAAAGACAAAGGGATTCAAAGCTACAAAAGCTATTACCTTGACAAATACTACGAGACACTTTTATCACATTTAATTTGCTTGAGCAATGAAGGTGGTTCTGAAAAGGGAAAAAACGACTTATTACTTGGTTCAATTTTAAAGGAGCGAAACCTTTATAAATACACCAAATACAAAGAGACATTAGAAGATGTTTTTAAAGAACAAAAAAGAGAATAACGGGTGGTAACACGGGTTCCTATGTATATAGGAATTCAGAGAAGGATCATATCATTCAATCATATTTTCTTTTGTGGCAAAGCCATCCCTTTGGGAAAAACAGGAGACCTGCCTGCCGGCAGGCAGGAAATGGAAGGATTGCCCTGTTCATCAACATCAAATGCCCGCCGCCGGGAATGATGTAACCGGGGTGCTTTTACGTGATTGGCTGCATGTGAACCTTGGCGCCATATACAGGAAAAAATAACGGGAAACCGCTCATCACTTTATCATCACAACTACCCGTTTATTCAGCAGGATGACTTTTGATTTCTGTAAATACTTTTTCACAATTCCATCGGCTCGGGTATTTCCACCGTTATGGTCTGTATCATTTTCTTGGCAACGGGTTTATCGTTCAGCAGGGCCGGCTGCCATTTGGCCATCGTGTTTTCCAGCCGGTTCAGTATTTCTTCTTCAAACTTTTCATTCGGCGCTCCTTTCAGTACTTTGAAATTTACAGGCATGCCATCGGCATCTACAATAAACTCCACCTGCACAAAAACTTTTCTTGTGCCTGCCGGCAGGTATTCCCGCATTTCTTTGCCCAACCTGTCAAGGAATTTAAGCAATGCATCGCCGCCACCGGGGTATTTCGGCCATTGATGTACCGACTGTGCCAGGTTGGTAATGTTTCGCTGCCTGCGTATTACGGGTGCCTTCTTCACCACCGGTTTTTCTTCCTCCACATACATTGATTTTTTTTCCGGTGCATCACTTACATAATATTCTCCTTTTTCCGATACCATCACCACGGGCAGCTGTTTGTTTTTTTCAAAGTAATTAAATGCATCTTCCAGCCTCGATGCAAACTCTTTCAACTGGACATCATCCCTGGTTAGTTTGTCCAGGTAGTCCACACTTTTCTTTGCATTGTAGCGGATGGGGAATATGTGCACAGGTATGAAATCCTGTCCCTTGTCTTTGGCATGCGCCGTGATGATATACAGTTCTTCAATCAGCGGGTCGGTAAGCGGAATGCAACCAACAGTAACGCAGCTGCCGTGAATATAAATTTCACCGCCGGGCCGCTGTGCATCACTCAGTATGCGGTCAGAAATATTCGGGTAGTTCAACCCCAGCGACAAATGATACTGGCTGCGCGGGTTAAATTCATTGATGTAATAAAACCCTTCGGGTACCTGGTAATCGCCTTCAAGCCGCTTGGGGCCAAGGGTACCGGCAAGGGCACATACTTTATATGTTTTGAAAAGCCGGTAAGCATCTTTGCGTTCGTTCTTCACCCACACTTCCAGCTGGCTGTCGTACTTGAACGAGCGGATATAAACATATTTCGCCGGCCATTGCAATTTCTTTTCCTCAAACTGTTTTTTCAGCGCAGCCTCATTTTTATTCAGCGCCTCAGCAGGACGCTGAAGTGTTTTCTGAAAATCAATAAAAGAAGTGACAGAAGAAACGGAAGTGCCGCCCGAACCATTCTGCCCCGGAACCACGTGCACAAAACAACAGGTGAAAGTGATGGCGATTATCAGGTTTTTCATTACCGGTTTCATTAGATTAAAAAACGATTTCGTCCATGCTTTATTTCTAAAAAAAAATAAAACAATATGTAAAAATAAGATGAAAAGTTAAGAAATCACATTGCGTCAGGATGGCGGATGTACGATGACGGAAGTATAATGTCTGATGCTTGCCCTACGTAGTCCCGATTATTCGGGACGAAGGAGGGTCTGATGTATGATGAGCAGGTCAGGATATCCCTAATTAATCCATATTATGCTTTTTACAATTTGACCAACTTTCAACTTCCAACTTCTGACTTCCGACCTCCGACTACAAATTCCCCCTCGCCGCCTGCTCCCGTTCAATGGCTTCAAACAAAGCTTTGAAATTTCCCTTGCCAAAACTCCGGGCTCCTTTCCGTTGTATGATTTCGAAAAATAAGGTAGGACGATCTTCCACCGGCCTGGTAAATAATTGCAGTAAATACCCTTCGTCGTCCCTGTCCACCAGGATGCCCAGTTCTTTCAGCGGCTCCAGGTCTTCATCTATTTTTCCCACCCGGTCAAGCAGGTCGTCGTAGTAAGTGGTGGGCACACGCAGAAACTCCACGCCGTTGTTGCGCAGCGCTGTCACTGTTTTTACAATATCATTTGTAGCCATGGCCACATGCTGGCATCCCTCGCCATTGTAAAACTCGAGGTACTCTTCCACCTGGCTCTTCTTTTTTCCTTCGGCCGGTTCATTGATAGGAAATTTTACAAACCCGTTTCCATTGCTCATCACCTTACTCATCAGCGCCGAGTATTCGGTTGAAATATCTTTATCATCAAACGAAAGAATATTGCGGAAGCCCATCACTTCTTCATAAAATTTTACCCAGGGGTTCATCTGGTTCCTGTCCACATTGCCTACGCAATGATCCACATAAAGCAATCCTGTTTCTGCAGGATTAAAAAAATCATTTTTCCATGCACGATAGCCGGGCATAAAAGGCCCGTTGTAATTTTTTCTTTCCACAAACACATGCACCGTTTCGCCGTAGGTATGAATGCCACTCAGCACCACTTCGCCGTTTTCATCTTTCAGCCTGGTGGGCTGCAGGTAACTTTTCCCGCCGCGTTTTGTTGTTTCATCCCATGCACTGGTCGCATCATCCACACGCAGTGCCAGCACCCTTACACCATCGCCATGTTTGTAAATATGATCGGCTAATTCATTACCCGGCCGCAGCGGAGTTGTAAGCACAAAAGTCAGTTTGTTTTGCCGCACCGCATAGCTGGCCCGGTCTTTCACACCCGTTTCGGGCCCGGCATAGGCCAGCGCCTGGAAACCAAATGCACTCATATAAAAATGTGCCGCCTGTTTGGCATTGCCCACATAAAATTCCACGTAGTCGGTACCCTGCAAAGGGAGAAAATCAGTTTGTGTATTCTGTTTTGTATTTGAAGCTGTAACTGTTGCCATAATTTTTTTTTTGAAGTCAGCGAAAGTAATTCTGTTCAGCGCCTGTTGCGTCGCACTCTTGTACGACAACAATTCTATTGAGCAAATCAGCGGCTCATTGCCAGCGATTCCATCAGCAATTCAAAATGATTGCGTTCATCCGGGAAGATTTTATGAGCATAATCGGGACGCATGATGCAAAATTAGAAAATATAAACTGACATCCGGATAGCAAATAGTTTAATGGTTTGGCGGATTGATGGCTGAAGCCGCCTCAATACAATTTGACAATTCAGCAAGGCAGCAATTCTACCATCAAACCATCTTCAAAAACCCTGTAACCCGAAACCTTAATCCACAATCCTATCTTTGCCTTATGAAGAATCCTTCGGCAGAACTCAAGGTCGGTATCCTCGGTGGCGGGCAACTGGGACGGATGCTGTTGCAGGCTGCGGCCAATTACCCGGTGAAAACTTTTGTACTCGAAAACGATGAAGAATGTCCGGCTGCCCATCTTTGTCATCATTTTACAAAAGGCGATTTTAAAAACTTCGAAGCAGTTTATAATTTCGGAAAAAACCTGGATGCACTCAGCATTGAAATTGAAAATGTAAATGTGGAAGCGCTGGAAAAACTGGAAGCCGAAGGCGTAAAGATTTATCCCAGGCCATCGGTGCTGCGCATCATCCGGAACAAAATTTTGCAGAAACAATATTACCATCAGTATGATATTCCGACGGCAGAATTTATCATCACCCACGACCAGGCCGAGCTGCTGCGGCAGGAAAAATTTCTGCCGGCCGTTCACAAGCTCGGTACCGGCGGCTACGATGGCCGGGGTGTTGAAATCATCAAAACAATTGAAGACGTTCCAAAAGGTTTTGATGCGCCTGCCGTGCTGGAAAAATTAATACCGATTCAAAAAGAAATTTCGCAGATTGTAGCCATCAATGAGCAGGGCGATACGGCCCTTTACCCGCCTGTGGAAATGCTTTTCGATCCCGACCTCAATCAACTGGATTACCAGCTTTGCCCGGCAGAACTGAGTACACAGACATTGTACAAAGTTGAAGCCATTGCCCTGTCAGTTGTCCGCCACTTTCAGTCGCCCGGTATTTTTGCCGTGGAAATGTTTGTGGACAAAGCAGGCGACGTATTTGTAAACGAAACAGCGCCGCGGGTGCACAACAGTGGTCACCATACCATTGAAGCGCATTACTGCAGCCAGTTCGATATGCTCTGGCGCATCATGCTTGGCTACCCGCTGGGAAATACTGAAACCATTCTGCCGTCTATTATGGTAAATATTACCGGGGCTGCCGGTTTCAGCGGCAATGTACAATATGAAGGATTGGATGAAGTGTTGAAAATTGAAAATGCATTTGTACACATTTATGGAAAGAAGCAAACGAGACCCGGTCGTAAAATGGGGCATGTCACCATTCTCAGCAGGGAAAAACAAGACCTTCTGCACAAATCGAACAAGGTAAAACGGACGTTAATTCCAAAATCCTGAAACCATCCGTTTATCATCCTGTTTAACCACTCTTAACTGTCAGTCAATTAATTTTTTGGATGGGAAAGGAAATTGTGCTGTGCGGCGTCAAATATCAAATCGCAAAAGTCAATAAGTGCTTATTTTTAAGGTTCAAAGTTTTTTTTAAAGTCATGGCAAAAACTCCAAAGCTGGTTACAGGATTTGTAAGCATCGTTTTTATTTCAACTATCATGTCGTGCAACGGTAAAAAGGATACCAACATGCAGCAAAGCGCCACCCAGATGCAGCAGCAAAACCTGGTGGTGGATGTGATGATTGCTGCTACCCGTTCACTGAATGCCGATATTGAAGTGCCCGGTACCATACTGGCCAACGAATCGACGGAAATTCACCCGGAAGTATCGGGACGTATTGTAGAGTTGAATGTGAAGGAAGGAACCTATGTGCAGCAGGGGGCTATGCTGGCAAAACTTTATGATGGCGACCTGCAGGCGCAGCTTCGCAAGCTTGATGTGCAGCTAAAAATTGCCGAACAAACCGAAAAGCGCCAGGCCGAATTACTCAAGATCCAGGGCATCAGCCAGCAGGAGTACGACTTGAGCCTGTTGCAGGTTAATAACCTGAAAGCCGATATTGATATAATAAAAGAAAGCATCCGCAAAACCGAAATCCGGGCCCCGTTCAGCGGCAAGCTCGGGTTAAAAAACATCAGCCCCGGCGCTTACGTTACTCCTTCAACCATAGTAACCACCATCAGCCAGGTAACACTGCTTAAAATACAGTTTAATGTGCCGGAGCGGTATGGCTCGCAATTGCGAACCGGGCAAAACATTTCCTTCACCATTGATGGTTCATTGAAAACGTTTAACGCATCGGTAATTGCATCGGAAGTAAAAATGGATGAAAATACCCGGAGCCTTGCCATAAGAGCCGTGGTAAAAGAAACGGACCCGGCGCTGATACCCGGTGCATTTGCCAAAGTGAAAATTGTGCTGGGCCAAAATGAAAACGCCATCATGATTCCAAATATCATTGTGGTACCACAGGGTAGAAAAAAGCAGGTCTTTTTATATAAAGCAGGCAAGTCAGTTCCGGTGGATATAACTACAGGTGTGCGGGACAGTACCGAAATACAGGTGCTGGCCGGTGTGAAGGCAGGTGATACAGTGATTACTTCAGGGTTACTGTTTTTAAGGCCGGGAGCGGATGTGAAGTTGAAGAGGGTAAGTGGTGAGTAATGAGTGGTGAGTGTCTTGTACTGAAATAGGTGGATAGATTTTACCAACCTTACTCTTACAACTATATTCTTGAAACTTAAACACACTAATCCTGATGTATTTACAATTTCAAAGGAATTAGTTCTTGAGTGTTACCGGGAAACGAATTATTTCCTGAAAGCGAACGATATACTATGATATCGCAAATCAGGAAGGCTGCCTTATCTGTGCATTTAAATGTTGCTGAATGGTGCTCAGGAAAATCTGCAGGAGAATGAAAGCGGTTTTATGAAATAGCAAGATATTCTGCAAGCGAAGTTGATACGGCATTTGGCACTGTTTTCAGATTGTCTTATGTACAGATGGAGCAATTAAAGGATTTTGAAAAAATAATAATTACAACATTAAAATACTGAGCGGTCTGATTGGGAAGGAGCTTGCTCATCATTGACCACTCACCACTCAAAATATGAACTTATCAGAACTCAGTTTACGACGACCGGTGCTGGCCATGGTTTGTTCCATTGTCATCATCATTTTCGGAAGCATCGGGTACAAATATTTGGGTGTACGGGAATACCCGGCCATTGACCCGGCCGTAGTGAATGTGCGCACCTCGTATGTGGGGGCCAATGCCGATATAATCGAGCAGCAGATAACCGAGCCGCTCGAAAAAGCCATCAACGGTGTGCCGGGTGTAAAAAACATTACTTCCACCAGCTCTACCGGCAGCAGCAATATCACAGTGGAGTTTGAACTGGGTGTGGACCTGGAGCGTGCCGCCAATGATGTGCGGGATAAAGTGTCGCAGGCACAGGGCCAGCTGCCGCAGGATATTGATGCGCCACCTATCGTAAGCAAGGCCGACTCGGATTCTGACCCGATTGTTTTTCTGCAGATTCAAAGTGCGAGCAAGGGACTGATGGAACTTACCGATTACGCCGAAAACGTAGTGCAGGAACGATTGCAAACCATACCCGGTGTAAGTGGTGTAAATGTTTTTGGCCGCCGCTATGCCATGCGGCTATGGATTGACCCGGCAAAGCTGGCTGCATACCGGCTTACCATTGCCGACATCAGGAATGCCCTTGACCGGGAAAATATTGAGCTGCCCGGTGGAAAAATAAGGGGCAACACCACCCAGCTTATTGTAAAAACATTTGGCAAACTGACCAAAGCAGTTGATTTCAACAACCTGATACTGCGCCAGGATAATAATGGGGTTGTCCGCTTCAAAGATGTTGGCTTTGCCGAGTTGGGTCCCGATAACGAAGAACAGGTTTCCCGGAAAAACAATGTGCCCTCTGTTAATTTGGGTGTAGTGGCCCAGCCCGGCAGCAACCAGATAGAAATCGTAGATGAAGTGTACCGGCGTATTAATGAAATAAAAAAGGATATGCCAGCCGACATCATCCTCGAAGTGGGCTACGACCGTACTCAGTTTGTCCGCAATGCCATCGGCGAAGTGAAAGAAACGCTGCTGATAGCAATCAGCCTGGTGGTGCTTATCATTTTTCTTTTTTTCCGCGAAGCAATAATTGCCTTCCGGCCGCTGATTGATATTCCCGTTTCGCTTATTGGCGCATTCTTCATCATGTACCTGATGGGTTTTTCCATCAATGTGCTTACGCTGCTGGCCATAGTGCTTGCCACCGGCCTGGTGGTTGACGATGGCATCGTGGTGACAGAAAATATTTTTAAAAAAATGGAGCAGGGCATGAACAAGCACCGGGCGGCACTCGAAGGCTCCAAAGAAATTTATTTTGCGGTTATCGCTACATCACTCACCCTGGCCATTGTATTTCTACCAATCATTTTCCTCGAGGGTTTTGTTGGAAGACTCTTTCGTGAATTTGGCATTGTGCTGGCCGGGGCTGTGCTCATTTCGGCATTTGTTTCCCTTTCACTCACACCGGTGCTGAATATTTATTTGACAAAGAAAGATCCGCATAAGCATTCCTGGTTTTACCGCGTCACGGAGCCATTCTTTACAGGTCTTGAAAACCTGTATAAAACAACATTAAGTGGATTTATGCGCCTGCGGTGGATGGCTTGGGTTATCGCCCTGGGCTGTGTTGCAATAATATTTTTTGTCGGCCGGCAGCTTCCGTCAGAGCTGGCGCCGATGGAAGACCGCAACCGGGTGCGAACCAGCATTACCGGGCCAGAAGGCGCCGACTTTGATTATACCGACCGGGTTGCTTATGAAATCACTCAGCATCTGCTCGACTCTATTCCTGAAAAATATGTTGTACTCACTTTTGCCCCCGGTTTTGGCGGCGGTGGCAGCAATGCAGCTTTCATCAGCATGGGCCTGGTGGATGCATCGCAAAGAAAGAGAAGCCAGGATGAAATTGCCCGGCACATGAGTCACATGTTTCGTCGTTACACCAATGTGCGGGTATTTGCCAACCAGGAACAAACCATCTCTGTTGGCCTTGGTGGCCGTGGTGCTTTCCCTGTTCAGTTCGTCATTCAGCATCTCAATTTTGACAAGATTAAGGAAAAGGTTCCCCTCTTTCTTGAAGAGGTAAGAAAAAATCCAACCTTCCAGGGTTTTGATGTTAACCTGAAATTCAACCAGCCTGAATTGCAGATTACTATTGACCGCCTGAAGGCAAATGAGCTGGGTGTGTCGGTAATGGATATTTCAACCACGCTGCAACTGGCGCTAAGTGGTCGCCGCTTCGGGTATTTTATCATGAATGGAAAACAATACCAGGTGATAGCGCAGGTGGACCGGCAGGACCGTGATGATCCGCTCGACCTTAAAGGATTTTTTGTACGTAACAACCGCGGCGAACTTATTCAGCTCGACAACCTGGTGAAGATGGAAGAAATGGCCAACCCGCCGAATATTTATCACTTCAACCGGTTCAAAAGTGCAACCATACAGGCTGGTCTTACTCCCGGGAAAACCATCGGTGAAGGAATTGCCGAAATGGAAAAAATTGCCAATAAAGTACTCGATGATACTTTCAATACATCGCTGGCCGGCGCCTCACGTGATTTTGCCGAAAGTTCATCTAATACGGCATTTGCATTTTTGCTTGCGCTGGTGCTTATTTTTCTCGTATTGTCTGCACAGTTCGAAAGTTTTATTGATCCGATTATCATCATGATTACCGTGCCGCTGGCATTAGCAGGCGCTGTGCTCAGCATGTGGCTATTGGGTCAAACGCTGAATATCTTTTCACAAATCGGCATCATCATGCTCATCGGTCTGGTCACCAAAAACGGAATCCTTATTGTGGAGTTCGCCAACCAGAAACGGCGGCGTGGCGAAAAGAAAATTCCTGCGGCCATTGATGCCGCCGTAGCCCGTTTGCGGCCGATATTGATGACAACACTTGCCACTACACTTGGCGCATTGCCCATTGCGCTGGCCTTCGGTTCAGCCGGCAAAAGCCGCGTGCCGCTGGGCATCGTCATCGTAGGCGGAATGCTCTTTGCCCTCATACTTACTTTGTATGTGGTGCCGGCATTGTACTCATATCTTTCTTCAAAAAAGAAAATCAGCAACCTCGACACCGAGCTGGCTGTGGCTGAACTGAAGGAAGCGCATGATTGATTTTTTTATTGATAAACCAAAACCACTTTCTCAACAATGCTCTTTGGCAGGTTGAAAGGTGGAGAATTATGTAACCAGCTTTATTCATTATTATGTTACTTCAGTTGCAACGTTTGCCGGCGATACATGTTCCGGTGACTTACCTGCCGGAACCGAAAGGTTTATCGTCTCTGACCGGCATCTCTGACGGAGTCTGGTACTCGTCAGAGTCGTCAGACCCGGCCGAAGCGGCGGTGACCGATCATCCGTTTATTCGCCATTCGGCATCGGGTCTTTTTAGTGCCATGCGCACAGTTACCAATTGGTGCAAAAGACTGCCCATTCATATTTCCGTGTATTTCCGTGCCTCCGTGGCAATAATTTTCTTTTTGGGAACCATATTAATTTCTTCAACCGTTCATTCCCAAAAACTATTAACGCTTGAAGAAGCCATTGCCACAGCACTGCAGAATAATTATGACATCCGCCTTTCAAAAAACGATTCGGCTGTGGCGGCGCTGGATAACTCCTACCGTAATGCAGTTTTTCTTCCAAGATTAAACGGCAACTTAGGCTCCACCTGGAACCGCAATAACCAGAAACAGGAATTTGCCAACGGCACTAAGCGGGAAGGCGATGTAAAAACCAACAACCTCGTTTCATCTCTTTCCCTAAGCTGGACTTTGTTCGACGGCGGAAAAATGTTTGTAACAAGAGATAAAGCCGAAGTGCTTGTTAAGCTGGGCGAACTCGGCATCAAAGACCAGGTAATAAATACTGTGGCTGTTGTCATCAATACCTATTATAATATTGTACGACAGAAACAGCAACTGAAAGCCATTGAAGAGCAGATGAGCATCAGCCAGACCCGAGTTGACCTTTCGCAGCGCAAACTGGAGATTGGCGTGGGCGCCAAACCCGATGTGCTCCAAAGCCAGGTGGACCTGAACGCCCAGAAATCGGCACGGTTCAGGCAGCTCACACTCATTCAGCAACTGAAAGAGATACTGAACCAAAGTATGAACGTGGCTGCCGGCATCCACTACGAGGTCAACGATTCTATTCCTATCAACTATAAACTTACCCTGGGTGAAATCCAGCACAATCTCGACAACAGCAATACTGTTTTGCAATACCTGAAAAAAAATATTGAAATCGCCAATCTTACAGTGAGAGAAAGAAAAGCTGAACGCTTCCCGATCCTTACTTTCAATTCGGCTTTTAATCTCAACCGCACCAACAATGATATTACGCTTAACCCGGCGCTGCCGCTGTTTAACCGCAACCGCGGGTACAATTTCGGTCTTTCCGCCTCCATCCCTATTTTGAACAACCGAAACACCCATCGGCTAATCAGGCAGGCCGAGTTGAATGTACAGTACCAGCAGCTGATTTTTGATAATCAAAAATCGTTACTGAATCTCGGTGTGCTTAATGCATTCCAGGATTATGAACTGCAAAAGCAGACCCTTGAGCTGGAAGAATCAAATATCCTGCTGGCAAGGGAAAATGTAAACATCATCCTGGAATCATACCGTCTCGGACAAGCCACATTTCTCCAGTTGCGTGAAGCGCAAAAGAGTCTTGAAGATGCCTACAACCGCCTGATTGCCGCCCGGTACAATACCAAGCTGGCGGAAACGGAGTTGCTGCGGCTGAAGGGAGAGCTGGTGAAGTAGTTTATAGTTTGTAGTTGGTAGTTTGTGGTTTGTAGTTAAATTTAGATAAACCAGGTTTATGGCTACTATTCAAAGATTTGAAGACCTGGAAATCTGGAAAAAATCACGAATTCTCTCCGGCAAAATTTATCCGATTACTTTTAATACCCCCATTGCTGATGATTTTAGAATGAAAGACCAGTTGCGTGGCAGTGTTGGTTCAATAATGGACAATATTGCCGAAGGCTTTGAGCGTGGAAGCCGGCTTGAATTTATTAATGGCCTTTCAATTGCCAAGAGAGAAACGGGAGAACTAAAATCGCAATTATACCGTTGTCTTGACAATAACTATATCACTCAAAAATTGTTTGATGAATTATATAATTTAGCAGATGAATTAACCAAAATGATCACTTCATTCATTAATTATCTGAATACATCGAAAATCAAAGGACAGAAATTTAAAAACAGAACCCGGGATGCCTAAACCACAAACTACAAACCACAAACATCAAGCTGTTCTAGTCGGCATCATCATGGGCAGCGACAGCGATTTAAACATCATGCAGGCCGCTGCTGATATACTGAAACAATTCGGTATTCCGCATGAAGTGACGGTGGTTTCCGCCCATCGTACCCCGCTGCGCATGGTGGAGTATGCACAAAAAGCAAAAGAAAGAGGACTCAAGGTAATCATTGCCGGCGCCGGTGGCGCTGCACATCTGCCCGGCATGGTGGCTTCCATCACATCCTTACCTGTCATTGGTGTTCCCATCAAATCATCCAACAGCATTGACGGCTGGGATTCGGTGCTCTCTATTTTACAAATGCCCAATGGGGTGCCGGTGGCCACCGTAGCCCTTAATGCCGCAAAAAATGCCGGCATACTTGCGGCCGAAATCATCGGCACTTTCGATGAAACCATTTCCCAGAAAGTAACCGGTTACAAAAACTCGCTCAGCAATGAAGTAATTGATAAGGTGGAAAAGCTGAAGAGGGAGGGATGGGAAAATAAGTTTGATTAGGAACCATGATTTTCAGGATTGAAAAGATTTGCTGTAAACCAGGAATAATTTATTCCTTACTCATTTTATTTACTTTTTTCATAGCATCCTGTGCAGGAAAGGATAACCCATCTGTAACACTTATCAAAAAACTCCCCGCCTACCCTTCCGCATCCGCCATCGAATTCATTAATGGAAAACTTTACGTGATGGGGGATGATGCCCCCGGCCTGCTGATTCTGGACACCAACCTCCATGTTCTTGATTCTATCCCGTTGATTTCATACACCGGCCGAAGGATTCCAGGGGAAATCAAACCCGACCTGGAAGCATCTGCATTTTCCGTAACCGATACGGGTACTGCCATTTTTCTATTTGGCTCCGGGTCATTGACCCCCTATAGAAACCATGGGTTGAAATTCTATTTTGAAACAAACCGGAAAGACAGCATTCCCCTTCAGAATTTCTATACACAATTAAAAAACTCTGGAATTGAGCAAGTGAATATTGAAGGCGCTTGCTTTGTTGCCGGTTCCTTGTTTTTATCAAACCGGGGAAATAAAAGTTATCCGTATAATCATCTTATCACTGCTTATAATCTGCTTTGGAATGATGAAGATAGTTTTCATGTGTCCATCACCCTTGTTCAAGTAAAACAAGATACGGCTGATTTCAGCGGTGTTTCAGGTTTATGTTATGCAGAAGGGAGCGACCAGTTGATAATGACAGTTTCAACCGAAGACACACGCAGCAGCCATGAGGATGGAGCTATCGGGAAAAGTTATCTCTGGATTATCGACAACGCTTCAAAAATGCTGAAAAACACAACCATCAGCCCCGACCGGATAATTGACCTGGAAAAAACAGACAGCCGCTTCGCCGGGCAAAAGATTGAATCCGCTACTGTAATAAGGGAAACTGGTGATGAAATTCATCTTGCACTCGTTGCCGACAACGATGATGGCAGCAGTACGGTTTTTAAAATCGGCATTAAAAAGAAATAAGCCATTCAGCTATTTTTTCCGGCTATTTTTCCTGCAGTATCACAAACTCCTGCTCCAAACCAAGCGAATGCTCATATAATTTCTGAATAAAATCCCTCCCCCACTTTGCATAGAAATAACTGAGGTTATCGTACCGCTCCTGCAAGCCATTGGCCGGAAATAAATATGACTTGATGGTATGAATCTGCCGCTGCTGGTCGGTGAATTTTCTTTTTTCTGCCCGCAGCATTTTCTTTTCCAGCTCCTGCAGGCGGTGAACGGTTTTCATCTTCAGCGCTTCCACATGTTTTTCCAGTGTACTATCCACCGAAGCGGCCTGCCTCTTAAAGCTGTCATAGAGCTGTTCCAGCTGCTGCAGCGAGCCGTTCAGTTTTACATCCATTCCTTTTTCACGCAATACAAGGCGGTTGAGAATTTCATCCTGCGGCAAAAAGAAATCCTCAATACTGAAATCCAATTTTGAAATTTTCTCCTGCCACTTCTTTTCCACTACTAAAAAAGAATTGCGCAGCACCAGCACCGGGTAAGGAACATTATAGTTGCTGAAAAGTTCTTTCAGCTGCAGCCAGTATGCCAGCTCTCCCCCGCCGCCGATAAAGGCAAGGTTGGGTAAAACTGTTTCCTGGTAAAGTCCCCGCAGAACCACATTCGGGCTGAAAAGCTCAGGATGACCGGTTAATTCACCCATCAATTCTTGCTGCGTGAAGCTAATACCTGTGCCCTGTACCTTGTACCTTGCGCCTTGTCTTGTTATTCTTTCTCTTTTATCATCTTTCAGGTAGAACAAATTAATCTCTCTCGGGTTTACCTGCACTTTATAACCCGCATTGTCCAGGCGTACCGCAGTTTTTTCAACAATATCCGAAGCCGTTTGGTTCAGCAAATCATCCTTAAACACAGGAATCATCTGCCGCTTCAGTTCTGCATTGTCGGGCAGCAGCACCACAAGCCCATATTCGCCAAACAATGCATTCACTATTTTAAAAGTAGCAGACTGAATGGTATCACCCAACCGGTAACAGTCTTTTACCACGGTGATTAACTCATTACCAAACGGCAATACGGAAAGCTGACCTTCCATCTGCCCAACCAGGCTGATGAGGTCTTTGTCAATCTGCATTCGTCCCACAGCTCCGGTCTGTTTTGTTTGCCACAACAACTTTTCCCCGCCGAGATAAATATGATTGAGCTCCTCCAAATCAGCATCTTCAGCGCCGATATAAAACACCGGCACAAATTTGCTGCCGGGCAGATTTTCATTACAGTACTCCGCCAGCTTTATAGTGTGGAGGATTTTATAAATAAAATACAGCGGCCCGGTGAAGATATTGTTCTGATGGGCGGTAGTTAGGGTAAAACAATTGGCTGCAGCAAGCGCTTCAATATTTTGCTTCGTCTTTTCAGAAACAGGAACAGCCTCGTACTGCTTTTTCAGTTCCTGTACCAGCACGGTGCGGTTGTACGAAAACTTTTTCCTTTCTTCAATGGCAGTCCGGATGCCCTGCAGTGTAACCGGGTAGCGGTAAAAATTTTTCAATGCATCAGCATGGTCAATGTAGTCCAGTACAATCTTATTGAAGTATCCTGTCTGCCGGTAAGGTATGCGGGTAGAAACAAAATCCATATCAGTCGGTCTGATTAACAATTAATGCCCGTAAAAGTAATAAGTCCGGCGGGTTTTTAGCCACTGATTGCACCGATGAACACAGATTTAACTAAACCGCTCTGCAGCAAAAGGCCTTATATCCATGCTGGCCGGTTTATTATTCACTATTTCATCCACCAGTTTGCCTGTACCTGCACCCAGGCTCAGCCCCAGCATGGCATGGCCGGTGGCAACCGTAACGTTGGAATATTTTTTTATTCTGCCAATGTACGGCAACCCGTCGGCCGAGCAGGGCCGGTAACCATACCATGTATTTTCTTTCGAAGGTAACGGCACATCAAATTGCGGGTAGTAGCGTTTCACCGCATCCAGTATGCCCTGCACCCGGTTCATCCTTGGCGGCGTTTTATGCGAAGTGATTTCCATGGTGCCGCCAAAGCGGATTTTGTTCCCGTTCATCGGTGTTATGGCCACCCGGCCTTCCACCAGTACGGCCGGGTAATTCACTTTATATGGCGAATTTTCCAGCGTAACTGAATAACCACGACCCGGCATCAGCGGAATATTCAAATCCATCAGCCTTGCCGTCTGTCTTGCCCACGAACCCGATGCCAGCACCACTTCATCCGCTTCAAAAATTTTTTCACCGCATATCACTTTCGCAATACGGCCGTTGTTTTTTTCAAAGCCCGTTACTTCCGCATCAGGTACCAGTTGTACCTGGTTCTTCCGAAGCCAGTCAATCAGGTTTGCCATCAGCCTGTTCGGATAGCAATGCGCATCGCATTTAAACCACAAGGCGCCTTTTGCTTTTATGGTTGTTTGCGGTTCCAGCTGCTTCAGTTCACCGGGTGTCAGCATCACCGTATCTGTTAACCCTAATTCATGCGCCTTCTCGCAGGTATGCTTTGCATGTTCAGCTCCTTCATGGGTCTGAAAAATTTCAAGCAGCCCTTTATGTTCATAGGCAAAATCAAAACCGGGAATCTTCAGCCAGCTTTCATATTCCCGCTGGCTCAGCAAGGCAATGTCACGCAGCGGCACGGCCGATTCTTCCACATGTTGTTTCGTTGCCACCCGCATAAATTTCCATCCCCAGCTTATCAGGTTCCAGTCGAGCCGCGGCTGCACATAAAAAGGACTTTTTGAATTCCACATCCACTTCAATCCTTTCAGTACAATGCCCGGTGTAGCCAGCGGAACAAAATGACTTGGGCAGATATAGCCCGCATTGCCGTATGAGCAGTTGTCAGAAAAATCGGCTTTGTCAAGCACCATCACCTCCCAACCCGATTGTTTCAGATAAAACGCAGAGCTCAGCCCGATGATTCCTCCGCCGATGATGATTGCTTTTGCCATGGATTTGTGGTAAATTTTTTTAGTTGGTCAGCTTAATTGCCACTATTAAACTTTTGATGCGCCTGCGCTCCGAAACCTAAGTGAAGGTGGGACGCTTTGTAAAACCCGACATTTATCGTCGGTGTCCGTTCCGCTGCAACAATTCTATTCAGCATACTTGGAGCATGATTACGGTAATCAACTATTCTCTGATTCGAAAAATATTGAACCCCTTCGGGGTTCGTTTTCCTTCTTTGCCACCCCTCTCCGGGTTTCACCCGGAGCTATTAATCCCGATTATTATCGGGACGCCCCCTCCGGGGCGCTGCCTGCCTGCTCACATTAAACCTTCTATTCCCATTTTGTAAAAAAACTATACGCCAAACGACAAGCGCTGAACATTAACCATTGATTAGTGCAAGGGTTGTGCGTGGCGAACGTACCTTTTGTGAGGTGGTTAAGGTTTAATAATCCTCACTCCAAACACTCTCCCGGCCGTCTTTCCGTAATTCGCTTCAATGCGCACCGTAACTTTTTCCTTGCCTTTCAGCAATTCATCCGGGATTTTATACTCCACATCATAAAACGTCCCCGTTTTGCCGCCGTTCCATTCCACCATGGCAATCTTTACCCCTTCCACCAGAATATCAAACTTGCGGTCTTTATCGTCGCCGATATATGTCAGTAAAAGATTGTTGGCCACAGCTGGGTTCACTTTCATCTCAAAAGAAAAATAATTATCCCTTCTTGCTTCCCTTCCCATTCTGCCGATGGCATCACTCACATAACTTCTTTCGCTTGCCTGCAGGTTATGGTCCCGTTCGGGCTGCATCTCGCCGATGCGGAAATAATCAATTGTCCTCGCTTCAATTTCCTGTTGTCGTTTCTTTTCCGCTTCATATTCCGCCTGGCGTGCCGCCCAGTCTGCCGGGGTGAAATAATCCCAGTACACACTGTAATACTGGTTATACACTTTATAAAATGGAATCAGCTTTACATCAAATGGTTTTCCCACACCCTGCATTTCAAACTCATGCGGCCGGGCCGCCGGTTTTATCCAGTCGCTTGCATTCTTATTATCGGTAAGCAAAACGGGAGTGCCAAACACCGGGTCGGGCATTTCTTTTCCCAGCAACCCAGCCAAAACAAGCGGCCCGTATTTAAACGCAATACGGTTCGGATTATCCGGCATGGCTTCGGTATAAAGATGGATCGGAAACCTGATTTCCAGCTTATCCCCTTTCTTCATCGTCACCCGTAGCGGTATATAGCCATCAATGCGGTCAAACTCAAAGTTGCCGTCGAAAGATTTTATGTTGAAGTTTTCTTTTCCATTCATAAAAAATCTTACCCGGCCGTGGCTCCAGGAAGGTTTGCGGATGAGCAGCGTCATGGTACGGCTTACATCCCCCTCGTAAATCAGGTTAGTGGAATTGCTTTCCGGAAAATTTGTTTCCTGCCGGAAAACAATTCCCTGCTGCTTCCAACTGACAACTGAAGGAATAAACAGGTTGATAAATAGTTCACCATGTTCGCCATGACTGTAAATCTGCTCCGCATACTTGGAATGATTTTCCAAGCCGCTGCCCACGCAGCAGGTAAAACTGCTGAACGGCCGGCTGAATTCTTTTTTTGTGCCCATGCGCAGCGGCACAAAATAGGTCATCATGCCATCTTCCGGGTTTTGCGAAGCAAGTATATGATTGTACAAAGCCCGTTCATAATAATCCATCAGCTCACCGGATGGCTGCCATGCAAACAAATGTCTTGTCAGCTTCAGCATATTGTAGGTGTTGCAGGTCTCGCAGGTATTATCGCTCAGCCGTTCACTGAGCGAATCTCTTGCCCCGCAGTATTCATAGTTACTGTTGCCGCCGATAACATAACTGTGATGATGCACCATGCTCTCCCAGAAAAAAGCAGCTATGGTCTTATCTCTTTCGTTCCCGGTCAGTTCATATAGCCGTGCGCTGCCGATGGCCTTGGGCACATTGGTGTTGCTGTGTTTGCCGGGCAACGGGTCAATGCGTTTAGCCAGCTGACCCATTACAAACTCGTCATAAAATTTATACGAAAGGTCAAAATATTTTTTATTGCCTGTAAATGAATAAATATTGGCCAGCACCTCATTCATACCGCCCCATTCGCAGTTCAGCATTTTTAATCTTGCCGAATCATCAAGGTGATTGATGGTGTTGTAAGTCCAGTCGGCCATTTTTACTGCCACATCCAGCGCTTTTTTGTTTTCACAATACAAATACGCATCGCAAAGGCCGGCCATTACCTTATGCACCGTATACCAGGGGCTCCACCCGCCGTTCAAATCGAAGCCTGAAGATTTGATTTCCCCTCTTGCCACTTTGTCAAAAATTGAATCTTCATTTGGAATAGCACCGATATAACCGGTCTTTCTTACCTGCTGGCAGCGTTCCAACTCATCCACAATGTAGGCAACCCGTTTTTTGAATTCCTCATTTCCTGTTGACACATACATCATGGAAGCGGCCGACAGGTAATGACCCAGCGTGTGACCGGACAAGCCTTCACTCTCCCATCCGCGGTAAACAGAATCTTTGGTTGGCAATCCGGCATGTTTATGAAAACGGTGAAGCAACCGGTCGGGTTTTATTGAAAGCAGGTAAGCGCTGTCCATCTTCATCGCATGACTGAAAGGGCTCCTGAGCAGCTTCACATCGTTCAGGTTAAACGAGTAGGCTTTGACAGGCGCCACAGGGTTTACTTTTAACCTTGTATCATTTTTCTCCGGCACATAGGATTGACAAAAGGCCGCCGCAATTAAGAAATAAAAACCATGTATTAAAACAATTCTCTTCATGCCTTATGTTTTATAAAAAAGAAGGAATGAAACACATCACTCATCATTTTACTGAAAATTTATAGATCGTTGTATGGTTATAAGTTTCTCCCGGTTTCAAAATTGTATTCGGAAACGAAGGCTGGTTCGGCGAATCAGGAAAATGCTGCGTTTCCAGGCAAAGCCCGGCATGCTTTATATACTTCACCCCTCCTTTTGTATTTTTCAAACTGCCATCCAGGAAATTTCCGCTGTAAAACTGGATACCCGGCTGCGAAGTGAACACTTCCATCAATCGTCCGCTGGCTGCATGATACAAGGAGCCGATGAGTTCCGTGCCATGGCCGCTGCGTGTCAATACCCAGTTATGATCGTATCCACCGCTGACCTGTGCAATGTCATTCCCTATTTTTTTTGATGTGTTGAAGTCCATCGGCGTTCCTTTCACATCTTCAATCTTACCCGTTGGAATCAATTTGTCATTTACCGGAGTATACTTATCCGCCTTAAGCATCAGCCCATGTTCAAGAATAGTGGAGTCGGTTCCGGCAGAAAGATTGAAGTAACAATGATTAGTAAGATTAACCGGTGTGGGTTTATCGGTAGTGGCGATATAATCTATTTTCAGTTCGTTTGTGGGAAGCAAAGTGTAGGCAACCGTAATTTCCATATTGCCCGGATAACCTTCTTCGCCATCGCTGCTGTGATACTGAAATCCGAGTGTGCTGTGTTCGTCATTAATTTCTTTTCCTTTCAATGTCCAGGTTACTTTATCAAAACCTTTCAGCCCTCCGTGCAAAGAATTACCATTGTTGTTTGCAGCCAGTTTATATTCTTTTCCTTCCAGCGTAAACCGGGCATTGGCTATCCGGTTGGCATAGCGGCCTACGATACAGCCGAAATAAGGATTGGCGGCTTGCAGGTAACCGCTGAGTGAATCAAATCCCAGCACCACATCGCCCATCTGGCCGCTTTTGTCTGGAACCATAACATGGGTGACCGCGGCTCCGTAATTAATAATTTTTACTACCATACCACTTGTGTTGGTCAGTGTGTATTCAAAAACAGAATCGGCGCCAATCATGCCGTAAAATTTTTGTTCAAATCCGGCTTTCATTTCTTTTGTCCCATGGGTTTTTGTCTCTTCTTTTTTGGAAACCTCATTGCAACTGAAGACCAGGGAGGCAATTGTTATAACAATTAAAGCTTTTCTCATTTTTTTACTTCTGATTTTTTACTTTGAGTTAATAGTTCAGTTTTACATCCGTAATTTTTGTCGGCAGCCATACCTGCATTTCATTCCGGCCGCGGTTGGCCCAGGCGTAATAAGGTATGGCAATGATTTTTTTCTTTTCTGTTTTTAATGATAATCCATCTTCATCAACTGTTACAACCGGCACTTCGGCTGTCAAAGCTTTTACCGGTTCATCCAATACTTTATAATCTATCGTTTCAAATCTTGTGTTTTCAGGTATGATAATATTCCATGCTTTGCCATTATTGTCGGCGCCTTCAATGCAATAGACTATTGGGCCTCGTTGTATCGCAATTCGATTTTTATTCTGTTTCAAAGAATCCTTTGCAAAGATTGATTTAGTTTCCATAGAATAATTGACTTCAACAACATCCCCCTGCCTCCACTCTCTTTCAATTGATAAATACCCATTTTGATGTATCACAACCACTGGCGTTCCGTTTACGACTATACCAGGTGTTAAAAAGTCCGTTTGATCTATGCTTTTATATAAGTTACCGGGTACAGAACCATAACTATACCATCCTGGTATTCGTAAACTCAACCTGAATTTAGATTTCTTTGCAGGATCAATCATCAGTTTCACCTTCCCCTCCCACGGATAATTCGTTTCCATCTTTACATTTACATTTCCGTTCTTCAGCGGAATGGTTGTGTTACTTCCCACAAACAGATTCACATAAATCGCTTCATCGCTTTTTGCATAAATATAATTCCCAAGTGAAGCCACCAGCCTGGCAATGTTTGCCGGGCAACAGGCCGTGCCAAACCATTCCCTTCGGTAATGTTGCCCGCGGCTCGCCAAAGGATTACCGTAAAAGAACCGATCGCCGCTTAGGCTCAGGCCATCCAGCGCACCGTTATACAAACTTCTTTCAAGCACATCAATATATTCAGCGCTTCCGGTAAGTGCATTCATGCGCTGGTTCCAAAACACCATTCCCACGCTGGCGCAGGTTTCGCAGTAAGCCTGCTCGTTTGGCAAATCATAATCCACGGTAAAACCTTCGTTGCTACCCGCCGATCCAATGCCGCCGGTGATATACATGTTGCGGTACACCACATCTTCCCACACGGTACGCATGGCTTTCATGTAATCTGCATCGCCGGTTTGTGCCGCCACATCCGCCGCGCCGGTGTACATGTACATGGCCCTCACTGCATGACCGGTGATTTGTGTTTGTTCTTTCACCGGCAATACATCCTGTGCATAAGCAGTATCTTTCCAATCGGTCCATGTATAACCTATCGCCAGTTTCTTACCTCTTTCACTCAATAACCAATCCGCCAGTTCCAGGTATTTTTCATTCTTTGTCACCTTGTACAATTTCACCAGCGCCAGTTCCAGTTCCTGGTGACCGGTGACCCAATGCCGCTTGCCCGGGCCAAATAATGCATCGAAATGATCAGCCCATTTGATACACACATCAAGAAGCTTCCTCTTGCCGGTTGCATTGAAATAAGCCACACCGGCTTCAATCATGTGGCCTGCATTGTAATCTTCGTGCATGCTCATATCAGTATAGCGATCCTGTAATCCTTTCAACGTGTACCATGTATTCAGGTAGCCGTCCGGCTGCTGCGCCGACGCAATTTTATCAATCCATTCATCGCATTTCTTTTCCATATCCTGGTTTGGATGTGTTTTCAAAGAATAGGCCATAGCTTCCAGCGCCTTGAACACATCGCTGTCGTCATAAAAAATTCCTTCGTGCTGCTCACCTTTATTTCTTGCAACCTTTTCAAAATTTTTTATACGTGCTGTGGCCACCTCTGTCTGGTAAATACAGGCCGCCAGCGTTGTCGTCGCCACTTTATCAATCTTCGGCTTCCAGAATTCGTCGGTAATAGTTACCTGCGAAAAATTGACGGGTTCAATTTTTTGCAGGCCGGTTTGTGAAAAGCTGTCGCAATAAATAAAACTGGCAGCTATCACAAATTTTATAATCTTCATTTTCTATTTTTTATTTTGACTATTATTTGCGTAAATGAATGGGCCGGAAAAGAATAAACAAAACTGTTTCCTTTCACACTTACCTGCTTCATCACCGTTTTCACTTTTTGTTCATTCACTGTATTCTCATCATATATATTTTTAGAATTTACTTCAGCCACTTCGGCTTTATCAGCCAGGTTTCCAAACTGGTTCAGGATGGTTGTCTCTACCGCTTTGTCCTCGCTCCGGTTCACCACGTTTATCACCAGCTCTTCTTTCACTTCGTTGTAAGCGGTTGACACATCGAGGTAAGGAATATTTTTTTGCTCCCCCACATCATAGGTATCACCATCCACAAATGCCGAGACAGACTGACCAAAACAATTTGTACCAAATAATTGCAGCGGGTAATAAATTGTCTGCATCCAGAGTTTATCGTTTGTCACCATCATCGGGGCAATCACATTCACCAACTGTGCCATGTTTGCCATTTTTACAATATGGGCATTGCGTACAAAACAATTCAGAAACTGCGCCACTACCAGTGCATCCTGCAGGTTATAATGTTCTTCCAGTCCCTGCTCCGTCCATGCACGATACCACACATTGTACTCATCAAAAGCAATATAGATGGGGCGGCTCAGCCGGTAGCGGCTTCTTACCTCGTTTATCAATCCTTCGGTGATCTTTATTATTTTTTCGGTAAACAAAGTAGCCGTCATAAATTTCCGGTGATTCGAATCAGAATTATTTACATACTGATGAACAGAGATGTAATCAATATGATTTCTTAATTGAGTCAACACTGTTCTGTTCCAGTTCATCCAGTCGGCGCCGTAGTTGCTGCTGCCCGAAGCAATCAGTTTGATGCTGGCGTCGCTCCACTTCATCAGCTTGGCAGCTTCCAGCGCATACTTGCTGTAGTCTTCAGCATTCTTGTGTCCCATCTGCCAGGGACCGTCCATCTCGTTGCCCAAACCCCAGTATTTAATGTTGTACGGTTCCGGATGACCATTCTTTGCCCGCAAATCAGAATAATAAAGACCCGCCGGCGCATTACAATATTCCACCCAGTTTCTTGCTTCTTCAATCGTCCCGGTTCCCAGGTTCACACAGATATAGGGAGCCGCTTTTGTTTTAGTAATGAATTTCATGAATTCGTCAGTGCCCACCTCATTTGTTTCGGTAGCGCCCCATGCAAGGTCTTTACGCTTCGGCCGGCTGGCCTTCGGGCCGATACCATCTTCCCAATGATAACCAGAAACAAAATTGCCGCCGGGATAACGAATGATGCTGACGCCAAGGTCATTGGTGGCCCTGATCACATCTTTTCTGAAACCATCGGCATCCGACTGTGAAGATTTAGGATCGTAAATGCCGCCATAGATGCAGCGGCCAAGATGCTCGGCAAAATTTCCATAAAGCAGGGTATCAATGCCGCCAATCTTTCTTTCAATATCAATTTTGATTTTCGCTTTCAGTGTCTGCGACTGAGCCGTGACGGCGGTGAACAGCAAAACAAGAATCGTGATTCGTTTCATCCTGAGGTTTTTTATTTTGTTACCAGCTTTTGAATTTCTATTAAGTTTCTGTTGTGTCACTCACTTATACTGCAACAATTCTATTCAACATTTAATAGGAACGACGAAAATCTTATTAAACTGATTAATGCAAACAGAATCCGCGAAACTATCATTTCACCTATACTTTCATCACTTCGAATCCTGCTTGTATGTAAAAAATTGTTTCACCCCTTCGGGGTTCCTATCCACAAGAATCATGTTATATTACCCCGGGTTATCACCCGGGGCTATTATTTTTGCGCCCCTTCGGGGCTTCATAGTATCACTTATCATCTTTAACATTCAAAATCCTTTAGTCTATCAATCATTTCGGGCTACTTCAATCTCTTCAACAAGCATGGCCTGTGTGCCCGACTATCCTCCTCCGCCTTAGCTGGAGGGCTTTACGGGACCCGCTCATACAACCTGGAACCCATGCGCATAAGGATCATCTTTTTCATCAATAGAAATAGTATTATTTCCATAAATCTTCGCCCAGCCTTCAATACCCGGTCTTATGGCCGGTTTGCCGTTCACTTCCAGCTCTTCTTCTATCGTGCCGATAAATTTACTGCCGATTATGCTTTCATGAATAAATGGTTCATCTTTTTTCAATTTACCTTTTGCATACCATTGCGCCATTCTTGCGCTGGTGCCTGTGCCGCAAGGACTGCGGTCAATGGCCTTATCGCCATAAAACACAGCATTGCGTGCCGTAGATGTTTTATCCATCACCGCTCCCGTCCACAAAATATGAGAGCATCCATGAATGGTCGGATCTTCAGGATGTACGAACTCATACTTTGCATTGATATTCTTTCTCAGCTCTCTTGCCCATGCAATTAATTTGTCGGCGGAATAATGTTCCAATCCTTTGAAATTTTTCTGCACATCCACAATGGCATAAAAATTTCCGCCGTAAGCCACATCCATCACCAGTTCGCCCAATTCCGGGCATCCGGCAGTGATTCCTTCCTTATCAAGGTAAGCAGGTACATTTGTAAGTTTCACACTTGAACATTGATCATTGAGCATTGAGTATTGAATATTTACCAACCCGGCCGGCGCTTCCATCCTGATAATACCCGGCGTTTTTGGAGTAATCAATCCTTCTTCAATTGCAATAGTGACTGTACCAATGGTTCCGTGTCCGCACATGGGCAGGCAGCCGCTGGTTTCAATGAAGAGAACAGCAAAATCATTTTGCGGGTCGTGCGGGGGATAAAGAATGCTGCCACTCATCATATCGTGACCACGGGGCTCAAACATGAGTCCTTTTCTTATCCAGTCAAATTCTCTTAAAAAGTGCTGGCGCTTTTCACTCATGTTATTGCCTTCCAGTTCGGGACCGCCATGGGCGACGAGACGAACAGGATTGCCGCAGGTATGGGCATCTATACAGTGAAAAACAAAACCCCCTAACCCCCTGAAAGGGGAACCTGGAAAAGACTTTGTTATGGGTTTAGTTTTCATTTTGCCGAATAGAATTGATGGTGATAAACGGAGCGTCGCAAGGGACGCTGAACAGAATTCCAGGCGCTGACCTCATAAACATGCTACCGTAATTTTGATATATCATCCAATACATATACGCCCCTTCCGTACGTTCCGATCACCAGTTTTTTATCCCGCGGATGAATGAACATATCATTCACCGAAACGGCGGCGGGAATATTTCCATTAAGCGCTACCCACAATTTACCCCTGTGTGCACTCATATAAACACCCATATCGGTGCCGCAAAAAACAATATTCGGAAGATCGGTGTGCTCGATTATGGCATTCACGGGGGACGCAGGCAAATTACCCGCAATGGGAATCCACGTTGAGCCATTATCATCCGAGCGGTATAAATAAGGAGTATGATTATCCTGCCGCCTGTCGTTGAGCGCCACATACACCCTCGCCGGATCAAATTTTGACGGGGTGATCTTTATTACATGCTTATTAAATGGTAAACCCTTTGTAATTTCTTTCCAGTTTTTACCGTCATCTTTTGTCAGCCATACCCTTCCGTCATCGGTACCCGCGTAAAGAATACCCGGCTTATCACCTTCGGCAATCGCCGTGATGGCCTGGTGATAGATGAGATAAGGATAATTCCCTTTTGCCGGTTCTTTATTGTACGAAAGATCTTCGCTGATTCGGGTCCACGTTTCGCCGGCGTCGGTTGATTTGTATAAATGCTGCAGGCCGTGGTAAATGACGTTGTTGTCAAATTTTGAAATGATGGTACCTGCCAGCCATTCGCCGCGCAGCGAATCAATGCGGCCTACATCGAACAGGGAAAATCTTTTTACTCCTTCCCTTCTCTCTTTACTCATATCTGTTTTCATCAGCCGGCCGTAGTAGGTGCATGAATAGACAATATTGGAGTTGTACGGGTCCACCTGTATTTGTGTGCCCTCGCCACCGGGGGCCATGCGCCAGGGGCGCAGTGTAGTATCCGGTTTTTGTCCAAATGTGTTGGTCACATTTCCGCTCATCGTGCCTTCGTCCTGCACAGCGCCGAAAACATTGAAAGGCATTTCCATATCATAGGCTACCGTATAAAACTGTGTTGTAGGAATTTTATTAAAAGTATTTTTCCATTTTGCCCCGCCATTATAAGTAATAATTACACCGCCATCGTTGCCAACCACAATACGGTCGGGATTTTCTTCATCAAACCACATGGCGTGATTATCGCCATGCGTCCAGTCGCTGGTGGTATCGGTGGCCTGCCAGTTCTTCCATGTCTTGCCACCATCCCGGCTCACGGCTTTTGACACACCAAAAGCATACACTTCGTTTTCGTCTTTTGGGTCAACACGAATCTGACCGAACACCCAACCATAGGTTCCGGAAAATGGGGTGAAGAAATCATGTATCTCCGCCATCTTACGCCACGACTCACCTTTATCATCGCTGCGGTAAATGGAGCCGCCGATTACCACTTTCTGCACTTTTCTTTCGTAGCTGTCGGTTTCATCGGGCCGGGGGTCACGTTTTTTGTTGTGGTCATCAACAAAAGCGTACAGAACATGGGGGTTGGAATGAGAGATTGCAATACCAATTCTGCCAGTATTCTTTGTATCTGGTAAGCCATTTACAATCTTCCTCCATGTTTTTCCGCCATCCGTTGTCTTATAAATATTATCCCCGTCTTCCGGCACGGGGTCGCTCCATCTTCTTCGTATCCTGTTCCAGAATGATGCATATAGCGTGTTTGGGTCGGATGGGTCCATTACCAAATCAATGCAACCGCTTTTTTCACTCTCGAAAAGTATTTTCTTCCAGGTCTTGCCTCCATCGGTGGTTTGATACACGCCACGGTCTTTGTTGTAAGTCCATTCATTGCCACTGGCGGCTACATACACATTGTTGGGATCATGAGGATGAACAATAATCCTGGCAATAGTGCCGGTATTTTCCAATCCTATATGTGTAAAAGTTTTTCCCCCATCGGTTGATTTGTACATACCGATGCCCGGTAATGAAGCACGGAAAATATTTGCCTCGCCGGTGCCGACGTACAAGATATTTTTATCAGACGGGGCCAATGCAATATCGCCAATGGATTGGGTGGCCTCTTTGTCAAACAGCTGCGTCCAGGTATTGCCTGCATCTTCCGTTTTCCATAATCCGCCGGTGGCAAAGGCAGCATAAATGATATTCGGGTTGCCGGTAATTCCTTCCACATCGGTGCTGCGCCCGCTGCGGTTATCAGGGCCAAGTAACCGCCACTGCAAATTTTTATACGGTGAAGCTGCCAGCATTTGTTTCTGTTTGTTCCAGGCTGCCAGCTTTTGTGCGCCGGTTGTTATAGTCGCTTTGGAAAAGTTTGTAGCACCGGGTTGCACCTGAGCTTTGCCATCAGCATTTATAAAGTTTAAAAGCAGGAGTAATAAAACAAGGTTTCTCATGTGAATCGTTTTGGTTTTATTTATTTGAAATAAGTTTATAGCTACGTTTTATCCAGCTGATAAGCTGGTGATCTATATCTTCAGGCCGGTCAACCTGCACTTCATGAGCAAACCGGTATTTTGAAGTTTTAATATATTTTGACACCGGCGGCACATCCTCAATTTTTTCTAAAAAAAACCCAACCTCAAGATGATCTTTCTTTACCCTCACAGCAAGAAAAGTACTCAGTGTTTTCAAAAAGATTACACCCGAAGGCACGGCTTCTTCCCTGAAGTCACCGAACTTCTTTACCTCGGCTATAATTTTATCATAGAGCTTTTTCAGTTCTGGTGGCCTTTTGACAAACAAAGTATCGCTGGAGATAAGATGGCAGCCGTGTGGCTGGTCTTTTCTCTTAAAAGTTCGTCCGCATTTGGGGCAAGTCCACATAAGCCTCACCCTCGGTCCCTCTCCTTCAGAGAGGGAGGCCAAGCTTTCGTTTTTAATTCAACAATTGAATTGACACATAAATTCCAGTTCAGTATTCAGCAGTTATCATCCTAAACTCTTCCTTCGGGGGGTTGAGGGGTATTGTTAACCGTTCTCCATATCCCCAGCGGATTTTCGGCTTTCAGTTCATCCGGCAGCAAGCTGTTTGGCCAGTTCTGAAAACAAACCGGTCTTGCAAATCTTTTTATCCCGTCGGCGCCGACGCTGGTATATCTTGAATCTGTCGTGGCAGGGAAAGGACCGCCGTGCTGCATACCCAGGCAAACCTCCACTCCGGTGGGCACGCCATTCAGAATAAATCGTCCGCAGATATTTTTTACGGCCTCCACCAGTTCTTCATTACTGCTGATATCATTCTCCGTCGCCATTAAAGTGGATGTGAGCTGGCCTTCGGTGTGCCTGGCTACTTCAATCATTTCTTTCATGTCTTTGCAGCGGATAATGATGGAATAAGGGCCAAACACCTCCTGGTGAAGAACAGGATTTTTCAAAAAAGCTTCGCCGGTGGCGGTCGCTATTGTCGGCAAACCTTCATTCTCCTTTACCTCGGTATCTGATTCAGCAACGAGATGTACAGCTTCCTGCAGCAAAGCATTTCCTTTTTTCTCTTTGTAGGCTTTTAGAATTCCGGGATGAAGCATAGGCCCGGGCGGTGTTTGCTGAATAAGTTTGCCAAGGTCATGAATAAATATTTTCAGCTCTTCACTTTCGATGCCGATAATCAGGCCGGGGTTGGTGCAAAACTGACCAACTCCCAGCGTAATTGAACCAGCATACATTTTTGCAATCTCTGAAGCAGATGACTTTAATTTTTCCGGCAAAAGAAAAACCGGGTTGACGCTTCCCATTTCTGCAAAAACAGGAATAGGCTCTTTGCGTTGGTTGGCCCAGTCGTAAAGTTGTTTGCCTCCGGTAAATGAACCGGTGAAACCGACCGCTTTTGTATGCGGATGCATGACCAATGCCTTGCCTACTTCAAATGAAACGCCATGTACGTGTGCAAAAATTCCTTTGGGCATTTTGCATGTGTCGGCTGCTTTCAAAATGGCGCCAGCCACCAGTTCACTTGTGGCGGGATGCGCAGGATGCGCTTTTACAATCACAGGGCAACCTGCTGCAAATGCACAGGCTGTATCGCCGCCGGCAGTGGAGTATGCGAATGGAAAATTGGATGAACCAAAAACAACTACAGGGCCTAACGGTATCAGCATTTTTCTGATGTCGGGTTTCGGGGGATTTCTTTCGGGAATATCCGTATCAATTCTTGCCTCCAGCCATTCACCTCTTTCGCATGCATCGGCATATTGATTCAATTGAAAAATTGTCCTGCCCCTTTCATTTCTTAATCTGGCTTCTGGCAAATTGGTTTCCCGCATGGCAGTCTGTATCAGTTCATCGCCGCAGGCTTCCACTTCCGCTGCAATGGTACGCATAAAACCGGCCCGCTGCTTCAGTGAAAATTTGCGATAGACATGAAAGGCTTTCCATGCCTGTTGCAATGTGTTTTCAATTTCGGTAAAGGTGGCGTCGTTAAACATTGAATATGAAAATTGATTACTGAATATATGGTCTTGTTTCAATTCCTTTCTTTATGATGGTTAAAACCCTCTCCCGTTCCTCTCCCGTCAAAGTTAATCTTGGCGCCCTGACATACTCGCTGCCGATGCCGGTTTGTGAAGCGGCCAGCTTAATGTACTGCACCAGTTTTGGATGAATGTCCAGCTCAAGTAATGGCATGAACCAGCGGTAAATTTTTGTAGCTTCAGCAATTTTGCCGGCTTTTACCAAATTGTAAATCGCCACCGTTTCTTTCGGAAAAGCATCCACCAGGCCGGCCACCCAGCCATCGGCGCCAAGACAAAGTTCCTCCATTGCCAGCGTATCCACACCACAAAGAATTTTCAGGCGGTCGCCGAAACGATTTCTCAGCCTGGTCACATTAGTCACATCCCGGGTGCTTTCCTTCACTGCTGTGATGTTGCTGCACTGAATCAATACTTCAAACATATCCGGTGTCACTTCAATTTTATAGTCAACAGGATTATTATAAATCATGATGGGCAAATCTGTGGCATGGGCAACGGCCTTGAAGTAGGTCACCGTTTCCCTGTCATCAGTTTTGTAGCGCATGGGGGGCAGCAGCATGATGCCATCGGCGCCCCATCGCTTTGCGTTCTCCGTCTGGCGGATGGCATCTTTGGTTGTGCTTTCGGCAATGTTCATGATAACAGGAATATCTTCGTTGAGATACTCCACGGCAAACTCCACCAGTTCTTCTTTTTCTTTTTCGGTGATGGTGCTTGCCTCGCCCAGCGAGCCGCCGATAATAACGCCATGCACACCGGCTGCTGCCTGGGCAGCAAGATTTTTTTCAAACATATCAAGGTCCAGCTCATCCGTTTCTTTAAACGGCGTAAGCAAAGCAGGAAAAACTCCTTTCCATTCAAACGGCATATGGTTTTATTTTTCACAAAGCTACCGTACCGCCCGATAATTGGGTTGATGGCTTTTAGCCAAAGCTGATACTATTTTAGCCAATTATAAATAACGGGTTAAGAATTTAAACTAATTTAGTACAATGAAGATTGTCCCCTTTCGGATTCCCAAAAACTCAGAGGAAGCCTATCGTGTGCAGGTAGATGACTTGCCGCACCTGTACAATCATCTGCACCAGCACCCGGAAATTCAACTGACGGTAATTAAAGAGAGTCATGGCACGTTGATAGCCGGGGATTATGTGGGTCCCTTTCATGCCGGCGATGTATTTGTAATCGGCAGCAACCAGCCGCATGTGTTCCGCAATGATGAAAAATATTTCAGGAAAAAATCAAGAGCCATTGCCATCACCATATTCTTTGATGAAATTACCCTGGGAGAAAACTTCTGGCTGCTGCAGGAAATGAAACCACTCTGGCAGTTTTTGAAAAACAGCAGCGGCGGCTTCCGGATTACTGGTAAAAAGAAAAAACTTCTTGCAGAAAAACTTTCTGCCATTGCCGGGGCAACAGGCATAGACCGGCTGATTATTTTCCTGGAAATAATGAAAGAGCTTGGCAACCGGAAAGAGATGCAGGCACTCGCAAAACCCATTACTCAGCGCAACATAAAAACCTACGATGGCAACCGGCTGAATAAAGTGATTGAATTTACCTTTCAGGAATTTCACCGGCAGATTACTCTCAGTGAAGTTTCATCGCTAGCCAACCTGACACCGGAAGCCTTCTGCAAATATTTTAAAACAAGAACCCGCAAAACTTATATCAGCTTTCTGAATGAAATCCGCATCAATCATGCCTGCCGGCTGCTGACGGAAGAGCGAACCATTGCCAATATCTGTTACGATTGCGGGTTTACCAACCTGTCCAACTTCAACCGGATTTTTAAGAAGATAAAAAAAACGACACCGGCAGAGTGGAGGAAAATACATGCCAGCTGAAAAACTTTAGCAGCCGTTTACAACCCGTTGCATAAGTTTTGCGATCTTCAGCCAGGCAAATGAAAAAAAAGTTATTTTTTATCCTGACTGTTGCATGGTCAGTATCCGGTTCTGCACAAAAAGTGGACAGCATTTGCTTTCGTCTTTATACAGACAGCCTGAAGAAAGGAACCCACAACTACATCAATGTGGATGGCAGACTGAGTAATGGAAAATGGAGACCCCTGACGGCAAAAGAAATCAGCTTTTCGGCCAGCTACAGTACATTTGAAGGCAATGAACTTATAATTCCTGCAGAAAGCACTTTGGAAAAAGTAACAGTGAAAGCTGTATTGAAATCAGATCCTGCAAAACAGATAGAAACTACCATCTGGGTAAAGAAAAAGCCGGATGATGAAAAGTTGCCGAAAAAAGATGACATACTGAAGCAGGGTAAGCAGGAGAAAAAGAAATCGAAAAACAAATCCCCCGGCTAACGGGGGATTTCAGTTTCATTAAGCATGCACAGGCGTTGCCTGTGTTTTTTTTGCATCCTCCAGGAATTTAGCAAGACCAATATCAGTAAGCGGATGCTTCAGTAATCCGAGAATTGATTCCAGCGGGCAGGTGCATACATCGGCGCCGGCCTCGGCACAGCGGATGATGTGGTTGGGATTGCGGATAGAAGCTGCCAGCACCTGCGTTTTAAAACCCTGTATGGAAAAGATGTTGACAATCTGGGCAATCAGCTGTACGCCATCCCAGCCGCTATCGTCTATGCGGCCGATGAAAGGCGATACATAAGCGGCGCCGGCTTTGGCTGCCAGGATAGCCTGGCCTGCTGAAAACACCAGTGTACAGTTTGTGCGTATGCCGTTATCGCTGAACCATTTGATGGCTTTCACCCCGTCTTTAATCATCGGCACTTTTACCACGATGTTCGGATGAATGGCCGCCAGCTTTCTTCCTTCCTCCACAATCCCGCGGAAATCGGTGGCTATCACTTCGGCGCTGATGTCGCCGTCCACCATTTCGCAAATGCTGCGGTATTGATTTACGATTGCCTCTTCACCTTTGATACCTTCTTTTGCCATCAGGGAAGGATTGGTGGTGACGCCATCGAGGATACCCAATTCATGCGCCTCTTTAATCTGGGCAAGGTTGGCTGTATCAATAAAGAATTTCATGAGCTGTAATTTTTATGAATAACCCTTTAGTGGGATGGAGTAATTAAAAATGGCAGGCTCCTCACATCGCACCGCTACAACCACTTATCCTTGCTGCCTTCCGGCCCTGGGGAGGTTCAGCAGGAGCTGGTCGTGTAAGACCTGCCGCCGCAAAGATAAGGATTCGGGTAGTCTTTTTATTCGGATTTCAGGGTGTTTACAATAAAATGTTGAACAGAATTACCAACCGGGGAAAGAAGCATCCCTCCTTCACTTAAGTTTCGGAGGGCAGGCGCAAGTACAGTTTAATCGGAGCGTTGCAGCCGGCTCAATAAAAATTATTACGGTCTTTCGAGCAGTGAATTGATGAGGGCATAACCAATAAGCTCATCGGCACGGCCGCCGAAAGGCCGGTAATAAACCAGCACCATGTAAGCATTTTCAGTGCTTGCATAATTTCCCTCGGTGTTTTCGAAGCTCACCGGCTCGTCGGCTTTTTTTACAGGCAGTGTGACGTAAGAATAATTATAAAAGCCCTGTTTGAGAAAAATTGTTTTTTCATAAGCGCCTTTTTCTTCGTTGAATTCCATCCGGGCATTACTATCGGTAGCATAATTGGTGAACTCGCCGTAGAGATAAACATCACGTTCGGGATAGGGCTTGTTGCCCGGCGGGAAAAAACTGAAATGCACATAAGCATAATCCGATTGCCAGAAGGGATTGATGTTATCCGTGGTTTCGATGGTGTAAAAACCATTCAGGTCGCGGTAATAAAAATAGATCTGCGAACGACGTTCACCATCGGGTTTTACATACACATCGGTTCGGGTGGGCTGTTTGTCAATACGGGTCATCCGCTCACTCATCAGGCGCAGGCTGCGCAGGTCAATCCAGCGCCATTCCTTGCCGGCAGGAAATGAAGTTTGTGACTCATCGTTGTATTCAAAATAATTACCCCGGAAAATATTTGGCCGCTGCAGATAAGCCGCCGTGGGCCATGCAAAATTCTGCAACAACACAACTTTCACATCCTGCTGGTTGAAAACGTTTATTGTCGTATTCAGATTTACTGCCACCTGCAGTTTTTGATGTGTTCTGAATAATGAACCGCTGAAGGGCTGCTGTACCTGGGCGCCAACTGTTGCTTTTACTTCTACTACCAGAAAGCGTTTGGTAAAAACAAGTTTGGAAGTATCACCATCCAAAAAAACTTTCAGCAAGTAATTGCCCGATCGTGATGGGGTACAGTTGCGGTCGGGCAGGCGTGCATAATAATTGGTGTAGCGGGTAAAGGCGATAGACGAGGTTCGGTAGGTGGTGATGCGGTTGCTCTGGAACCCGCGGATGAAATCAAAGGGATTCAGACTGGCAGGCGACCAGTCAGCATTGCAGAGCTGGAAGCTGTAATAATAATTCTTCACGCCGCCATCAAGGTCATCAAAATACAGATCCAGGTCATCCACACTGCCCAGCCGGATGATGGGATAGCTGTAGGGGTCGCCGGGTTTGTGCAGTTTGATAGAGCGGATGTTGGATTTGTAAATATGGTCGGGCAGCTGGCCATGGGCAACTGTGCTGAGAAATACTGCTGCAAGTAAAAATTGATATTTCATTAATCGGGCCATCTAAAAACTTATTTCCGGTGTTGTTATTGTGAAATTACGTGGAAAAAGAGGATAAATCTTTTTGCCATCTTATTTTTGACAGACAAAAAAGCGACATTGAACGTTGCAAGTTTCATAGCAAACAGGATTGCTTTCAACCAGCAGAAATCATTTTCCCGGTTTATCATCCGGCTTTCTGTTGCGGCCACGGTTATCAGCATAGCTGTGATGATTGTTACCCTTTCGCTGGTAAATGGTTTCCAGGAAACCGTCAGTGGGAAAGTGTTTAGTTTCTCCGGTCATATCAGGGTGCAACTTAAGCAGGCATTGCGCGGGCCCGTGGCTGAAGAAACACCGATTGAAATGAATGCACAGGTGGAAAAAGTGATAAAAAAGTACACGGGCGTAGTGAGTATGCATCCCTACGCCACCCGCTATGCCATTCTGAAAACGAAAGAATCAATGGAAGGTGTGCTGATGAAAGGGCTTGACGGGAGCTTTGATTTTCGTCACTTGCAAAGTTTTTTAAAAGAAGGCCGCTGGTTGCAGTTCAACGACAGCAGCTACGCAAGAGAAATCATCGTTTCGGCCCATACGGCAAGGCAACTTGAACTGAAATTGCACGACCGTATCCTGATTTATTTTATCCGGCCCGATGGCAGCATGCGGCCTGACAGGCTCGAAGTGACCGGCATTTATAAAACCGGCATTGATGAGTACGATAAAAACTTTGCCATCGGCGATCTGAAACTGATACAACGGCTGAACGAGTGGAAACCGGGGGAAATCGGCGGCTATGAAATTTTTCTTTCTGATTTTAGCCGGATGGAAAAAGCAAGCGAGGAATTGTATGCCCTGCCTGAATTTCCTGAAACATGGGACACACAACCCATCCGCAATATTTACCCCAACATCTTCGACTGGCTGAACCTGCAAAACATTACCCGCAATGTACTGATCGGCTTTATGATACTGGTGGCAGTTATCAATCTTATTACCTGTCTCATTATTCTTGTGCTTGAACGCCTGCGCATGATAGGTGTGCTTAAAGCGCTGGGCGCCACCGACTGGACTGTGCAGAAAATTTTTCTTCGTCATTCGCTGCTCATCACTGCACTGGGCATAATTAGCGGCCTTGCTTTTGGGCTGGGCCTGCTTTACCTGCAGCAATACACCGGCTTTTTCAAACTGAAAGAAGAAGCTTATTACATGAGTGAAGCGGCAGTAAAAATAGTGTGGTGGCAAATAGCTGCTGTGTGTGCGGGCACATTACTGGTGAGTTTTCTCGTACTCACTATTCCAAGCTACATTGTAAGAAGGGTGAGACCTGTGAAGGCGATACATTTCCGATAAGGGAATGCTCAATTTTCAATGTTCCATATTCCATATTAAACAATAGATTGTCCCCAAAATTGAACATTGATAATTGAGAGTTGAGCATTGAGCATTTCAAACAAAATGTGACAATATTATACCGGTGGCAATGGCTGCATTCAGCGACTCTGTATTGCCTTTTCCGGGAATGGTGATTCTCACATTTGCCAAACCCAGCAGTTCTGCACTGATTCCTTTTGATTCATTGCCGATGATGATGAATCCTTCGCCGGGCTTTTCCATTTTGGTTATGTCTCTTCCATCGAGCACAGCTGCATAGCTGCGTATGTCATTGTGCTTTTTTAAAAATTCCGGTAAAGAACAGTATTCAATTCTTACCCTTGCAATGCTGCCCATGGTGGCCTGCACCACTTTGGGATTGTAAATGCCGGCGCAATCGGGGCTGCAGAAAACGTTTTTTATACCAAACCAATCCGCTACGCGGATGATGGTACCCATGTTGCCGGGGTCCTGTATGGTTTCCAGCAGCAGCGAAAGTGTTCCGTGAAACTGCGGTTCGCCTTTCCATTTAATTTTTTCCACTACGGCCAGTACCTGGTGCGCTGTGGCAAGGTGTGAAATTTTTTCTAATTCCTGCTGGTTGATTTCAATAATATCAGCCCGTACAGCGGGATTATTTTTTATCCATTCTGCTAATGCATACACCTGTACCACTTTGCAGTTGGGAGATGCGAGCAATTCTTTTACAAGTTTAGGTCCTTCGGCAATAAACAGGTTTGCTTCGTCTCTCGGTTTTTTCTGGCCTAAACTTTGAATATATTTGAGCTGATTTTTTGAAAGCATTTTCTTTCGTTTAAATAATCATGTTATCAGGCAAGCCACAAACTAATTTAACTGCCCTGGTTGCAGCCGGGGTGGTTTTGTTTTTAATGGCTTCCTGTGCTGTAGTGCCAAAAGATTACCCGCCAAACAGGCCATTTGTTTATGAAACAAATATCCGGCTTGAAGGCAACTTATCCAAAGAAGAAAAACTCAGCCTGCAATCGCAGCTGAAAAACCAGCTGGACGACAGCATACGGGTAAGAACGGTATATAAATTTCTGTACAAGGGAATCAATCGCCAGGTTTTGCTGAAGCCGCCAATGTATGACAGTGCCAATGCCGACCGCTCCGTGGCTTCCATGAAATCGTTGCTGAACAAACTGGGTTATTTCCGCAGCACTATTACATACGACACAACGGTTGAATTTAAAGAAACTGAGCCACCCCAATACAGAACCACTGTAAATTTTACTGTGAAAACGGGAAGGCAGTTCAGGCTTGATAGCGTCAGCTATGTCATTAATCATACTGAGCTGCAGGCATTGGCAGACGGCAGCAGGCACAAATCGCTATTGAAAAAGGATGTTCCCTTTTCGCAGCCGCTTATATCCGATGAACTGAACAGGCTGGTGGAACTGTACCGCGAAAACGGGTACTTGCGTTTCAGCTTTAATGAGCTGGCCGGCGTATGGGATACGTTGTACAATGATTTGTTGCGGCCCACCGTGGATCCCTTTGAACAAATAGAGATGCTGGAAAAACTACGCAGCAAAATTGATACCCCTGTTGCCGATATAGAAATCAGGCTGCGGCCCGGCTACATTGTGGAGAAACTAACCAAATACTATGTTGGCCACAGTACCATTTACACCGATACGGCAAGAACGATGGCACAACTGGCCTACCGCGACAATAACTTCAGCATTTACCAGTATCACAATTTTTTTAAACCAAAATTTATTATTCAGAACATTTACTTCCGCCGCGGCGATTTGTACAACGAAAAACAATTTCTGAAAACCATCAATCGTTTCAACCAGCTGGGTGCCTGGCGGCTGGTGAATATTGAACAAATGCCAAGGGCTGAATCCGATACAGTTGATTTCACAGTTTTACTAACCCCCGCCGAAAAGCTTGCCTTTACAGCCAATCTTGAAGGCAGCATCAATAACAGCAACAGCCTTATCCTGGAAGAAAATTTATTAGGCATCGGTGTTAACGTACAGTTGCTGAACAGGAACTTCGGCCGCACAGCCAACCTTTCTTCCACAGCGTTGCGTTATTCCACTGAAGTAAATACCAAAGGTGAGTTTGTAAAAACCAGGCAGGCCAGTATCAGTCACAGCATTAGTTTTCCCAAGCCGATACCCAATGTAAAATGGATACCGGAAAAGTTCCGGGATAATTTCAAAACCGTGTTAACTGCATCGCTGGGCAACATTGAACGAAATGATTTTTTCAATCTCACTTCCATCAACGCATCCTGGGGCTACAGCTTTTCGTGGCGAAATAAAACCTTTAGCCTGAAGTTTCCCAACATTGAATATGCCTATGTAAGAAAAAGAGACAGCCTGGTTGAATTTCTCAACCAGAACCCTTCATTGAAAACCGTATTTCCCGAAAACGGCCTGGTTCTGTCGGTGCAGAGTGGTTTTACAGTTCGCTGGGGCAGAGGCAATACATCTCAATTTTTCAGGGCAAATATTGAAGAATCGGGATTGCTGACTAACCTTATCAATCTTAAATTACTCGATAGTCTTTTCCGCTTTATAAAACTGGATGCCGAATACATCAGGAATATCAGCCTGGGTAAAAACTCTTTTATCTTTCGTACGTATGCCGGTGCAGGCTTTGCCTTGCGCACTAAAGACCGAACCGGCACACCCAACCTGCCATTCTTCAAACAATTTTCTGCCGGCGGGCCCTACAGCATGCGGGCATGGGGGTTGAGAACCCTGGGCCCCGGATCCACGGTTGAATACAGAAGTGCTGTGCCAATTCGCTTTGGTGATTTTCAGTTTGAAACCAATGCAGAGTTTCGTTTCCCATTATTCAGGTTGGGCGGATACCTCACCAGCAGTTGTGTGTTTGCCGATGTGGGCAATATCTGGTTTTTGAAACCACACTCCGATTTTCCTGACGGCACACTTACGGCAAATAAATTTTTTAAAGACCTTGCTGTTGGCATCGGTACCGGCATCAGGGTGGATTTTGAATTCTTCCGCCTGCGGCTCGACTATGGCCTGCGGGTAAGAAACCCATCACCGGAACCGGATAAAGCAGAGGGACAGTTTAAATGGTTTTATCATTTCAAACCGCTATCAGGAATTTTACAATTAGGCATCAATTACCCGTTTTCATTTTGAGCTGTTTTATTTCTTCTTCAAATTCAGAAATGGTTTTTGCGTCTTTCAATTGAAATTCGCCGATGCGTGTACGGCACAGGCTACTGAGATAGGCGCCGCAGCCAAGTGCTGCACCAATATCATTTGCCAGGCTGCGGATGTAAGTACCCGTGCTGCAAACTACCCGAAAAGAAACCACAGGCAACTGCACTGCAGTTATTTCAAATTCTTTTATAAAAACTTTCCGCGGTTCCAGTTTTACTTCATGCCCCTTGCGGGCAAGTTCATACACCCTTTTTCCCTGCTGTTTGATGGCAGAATGTGCCGGTGGTACCTGAAGTATGTCGCCCGTGAAATTTTTTGCAGCTGTATGGAGTTGTGCAGCTGTTATTAATCCAGTGTCCTTAAAATTTTCCGGTTCGCTTTCCAAATCGTAAGTTGGCGTAGTGGCACCCAGCGTAAATGTTCCGATGTATTCTTTTTCACGGGCCATGTATTCATTTATTTTTTTTGTGAATTGGCCGGTGCATACAATCAGCAAGCCGGTGGCCAGCGGATCCAGGGTGCCGGCATGCCCCACTTTTTTTACCCGCAGCAGGTTTCTTAATTTTCTCACCACATCAAACGATGTCCACCGGTGTGGTTTGTTTATCAGCAGCACCTGGCCTTCTTCAAACTTGTCAAACGGATTATTCATTGGACAAATGTAATGCCTCGCTGCCCGTAAACGGTCATTGGTTTCTGTTTACCCATTATCTGTTGCCTGTTGTACTTTGTCAGTAACAGGAAACCAGCAACTAAATCGCCTGCCTTGCTTTCAGCTCCAGGTACTTGTTTACTGTGTTCACTGTTAGATTTTCGGGAGGCGTAAGAATGGAAAGAATGCCGTGATTCTGGAGTTCTTTTACAATCAATTTTTTTTCATGCATAAATTTTTCCGCAATGGTTTTTACATAAACTCCTTCCACATCCTTTGCCAGTTTTTCTGTGAGTTTATTCAGTTCTGTATTTTCAAAAAATACCACCAGCAGCAAATGGTATTTTGCTATCATGCGCAGGTAGGGCAGCTGGCGCTGCATGCCGCCAAAGGATTCAAAATTGGTAAAAAGAATCAGGAGGCTGCGGTGGCGGATGTTGGCCCGTACCTGCTGGTAAAGCATTTCAAAATCGCTTTCCAAAAAACGGGTGGTTTGGTTGTACAGCAATTGCAGTACATTCTGCAGCTGTATTGGTTTTTTATCGGCAGGCAAAATGGTGCCGATGTTTTCGGCAAATGTAACCAGGCCGAAACGGTCGTGGCGGCGCAGGCTCACATTGCACATCACCAGCGAGGCGTTGATGGCATAGTCGAGCAGCGAAAGATTATCGAAGGGCATTTTCATCAGGCGGCCCTTGTCAATCATGCAATACACCTGCTGCGAACGTTCATCCAGGTAATTATTCACCATCAGCGAGCCTTTGCGTGCCGTGGCTTTCCAGTTGATGAGGCGGATGTCGTCGCCGCGGGTATAATCCTTTACATGTTCAAATTCGAGGCTGAGCCCCAGCTTGCGGAGCTTTTTTGATCCGGCTTCATTGGTTTGTGTGTCCCGGGCAATCAAATCATATTTTCTCATCTGGAAAAAGGATGGATAAACCGGAACCATCTGCATTACCGGCGCATCAAAACGCCGGCTGAGCAGACTTAGCTGCGAGCTTACATACAAAATGATATTGCCAAAATGATACGCTCCTCTTTCCACCGGCCGTAAATAAATGCTGAACTTTTTTTCTTCACCGGGATTAAATCTTTTTTCAAAGTAATGCCGGCGTGCCTGGAACTGTTCGGGCAATTCATCAATTATTTTTATGTTAACAGTAAATGAATAATTGTTTTTTACTACAATCGCCACCGGATTTTTATCGCCATTGCTCAGCCTGTCTGCTATAATACGCTGTGCCGACGGTTTGCCGTGTGAAAGAAAAAGAAAAGCCGCATCAGCAACCATCAGCAGCAGCCAGGTGATAAAAACAACAGTGGCTGCGGGCAGCAGCTGCGGGTAAAAAAATGCCGTGATAAAAAAAAGCACTACGATGCCGCCTGACCAGTAAAACCGGCTATTAAAATACAGTGGTTTCAGCCAGTAATTGGCCAGCATCCACAAAGCCACACCGATAACAATGAGGAGCAGCAGCAGCATCAGCGGGGAATTTCGATTGATTTGATAATTTTTTCAATCAGTTCATCGGCTGTCACACCTTCCATTTCTTTTTCAGGCGAAAGGATGATGCGGTGCCGCATGACATGGGGGGCCACCATTATCACATCTTCCGGTGTGATGAAATCCCTGCCGCGGATAGCGGCGATGGATTTAGCAGCCCGCAGAATATACAGTGAAGCCCTGGGCGATGCACCAAGGTAAAGCGCAGGATTATTCCTTGTTTCATTCACAATCTTTGCAATGAACTCCATCAGCTTTGTTTCCACATTTATCTGCATGATGGTTTTGCGGCAGGATTCGATGTCGGCTGAGGAAAGAATTTTCGGAATATGGTCCAGCAATTCTTTCTGAGCCAGGTGGTGCTGTCTTTCAAGAATGGTCACTTCTTCCTGCAGCGTCGGGTAGCCTACATCAATTTTAAACAGAAAACGATCGAGCTGTGCTTCGGGCAGGCGGTAAGTACCCTCCTGTTCAATCGGGTTTTGCGTAGCCAGCACCATGAAAGGCTGGCGCATGGCGTACGTGTGCCCGTCAATGGTTGCCTGCCGTTCTTCCATTACTTCAAAAAGCGCCGCCTGTGTTTTTGCCGGCGCCCGGTTAATTTCATCAATCAATACAATATTGCTGAACACCGGGCCGGCCTTGAAACGGAAACTTGCCTCGCCGGGGTTGAACACCGAAGTGCCCAGCACATCGGAAGGCATCAGGTCGGGGGTAAACTGTATGCGTGAAAAATCAACATCAATAATTTTTGCCAGCAGTTTCGCGGTAAGTGTTTTGGCCACTCCCGGCACGCCTTCGATTAAAATGTGTCCGTCGCTCAGCAGGCCGGCAATCATCAGGTCAACCATAGCATGCTGGCCGACGATTACTTTTCCGATGGTATCGCGGATATTATTTACCGCTTCATTCAGTTTCGACAGGTCTGTGCGTTGTTGAAAAACTGTTTCTTCCATAATTTATTTTTTTATAAACTCCTGCAAATGGTTGTGCAGCTCAAGCAGGCTTATATCGGTTATGTTGTCCCCGCTTTCCACATTACCCATCAACTGCAGCAGGTAATGAGCTTTGGCCGGCGGCTGGTTGCATTTTCTTGCCAGCGCTTCTGCAAAATCATTATTCAGCAGCTGTGTGTTGATGTAGTAATAATTCCGCACATGCTCAAGAAAATAGGTAATCATTTTCCGGGCGATGTTCAGGTTATCTTTTTTCTGCAGGTAAAGGCGGCCGATAGTTTCGGCATAGGATACCGTACTGTTGACTACAGGAAATTTTTCTGCCACGATGCGTTGTTTTCTTTTACCCCCAAATGCAAGGTAAAGCAGCAATAATGCCAGCGCCAGCAAAAATGCATAATACAGCGCCGGGTGTTGTTTTAAAAACTTCAAAATGGAAAAATCCTTTGTGCCCTTGCTTAGCCGGTAATAATTATCCCAGTATATATATTCAGTTTCCGGATTGATGTAAGAAAAAACTTTTTCCAGGTATTCAGGATTACCGGGTTTCAGCAGAAAATAATTGCTGAAAGCCGCCGGTGCTGCATGCAAAATAATTTTGCCGTTGCCATAATTTACGGCAAGAAAATTCGGTTTACCGTTCTCATTATGCCCCAGCACCTGTATACCCGATGAATCATTAAAAGAAAAACCGCTTTTAAACGCCAGGTAGAAAATTCCGAATTGCTTATTACCCAGCCAGGCTGTATCGGCCAGCGACACCCATGTATCACTTTTCTCCAGCCTGTACTCATCAAAGTTCATCACCTGCAAAAAATCCGGGTCCATATCAATACCCAGTGTGTCCAAAAGCTGCTCGTCAATATAGGCAGCGCTTAGCATCAACGTATTGCCCATTTTTACATAATTCAGCATAGAATACATATCGAACCGGCTGAGAAATACAGAGCGGGAAAGAATGAAATAAAAAGAATTGCTATACTTGAGCTCATACCAGTGTTCTGAAAAGGATTTGTTTCTTACTTCTTCAATACCTTTTTGGAACAACGAATTGAGGTAATGATATGCAATGTAACTACCCATCGGTTCCCGGTCGCGGTAGCTATACTTGGGCGAAAGCTTTGGTATTCTAATATCACCTTTAGCCCGGAAATTGCAGGCTGCAAAAATGCAGGCGCCTACAGGCAGCAGGAAAAAGAACCGGTATCGTACCTGCCGTTTCACCTGTTCTCCATGTTTTTGTTGAATGAAATAAATTCCAAATGTACCTGTGCAAATAGGTTTTCATCCAGCGGGTATTCGCCATACCAGGTATATTCATACTTCAGGGTAAGCGATGCAAAGTCGTTGGCAAAGGAATGTTTTCTCACTTCCGTTACATATTCGTAATTGGTTTTATTGCGGCTGATTTCAATATACTTTCTTGCTGCAAGGCTTTTGAGGGTTTTCAGGTAAAGGTAGCGTACTGCCAGCCGGTAATTGCCGGCAGCAATGGTCTTTTCAATCAGTTCGTCGGGGTCTTCGGGCATTTCTTCACCGGCAGTTATTGTTTTTCCGTTCATATTTTTCCTGTTTCGTACAAACAGGGCTGACGGGCCAAGAAATAATTTGAAAATAAGATACACGAAAACGCCAATGGCCGCCATCCAGGTAAACCACCGGAAGAGATGGCCAGGAAAATTTACTTCCCGGCGTTCGGGTGTCTTAAAGGTATTCGATGCCCGAAGCAGGCTGTCGAGATATGCTTTGTAATAAAACCTTTTGTCATTGTTGATAGCTGTCAACGTATCCGGCGGCAAGGAGCGGTAAATGCTTTGCAGTGTGTCGTTGATAAAATCAATCGCTTCTTCTTCGCCGGTATATTCCGATGGATAATCATCGTCGTATACTGCCTGCGTGGTATCAATCCCTCCGGTTTGCTGCGCAGGAGCAGTAAAATGCAACAACCAAAGGAAAGCTGTTGCGAGGATATGATATAATGTTTTTTTATTCAAGTAAACTGCACATTCATTTCCGGCTGCTGCTGCCGCTTAAATTTTCTTTCTACACGGATGGGATAAACAATAAAATACCAGGCAACGAAGCCAAGTGAAGCGGCAAGAATCAAGACACTGCCCCACAGCGGCATGCCACCGCCTGCTTCCCGGTCAAAAGTTTCAGACACCAGGTGTGTGACATAGCTTTCAAGAAAGGCAGCGCCCAGAGTCATCGGCACAAAAATGATCATGATTTTTATGGCATCTTTTATAGCCTTCTTAAACGAAACCACCCGCCGGTACGACCCCGGCATCAGTATGCCCCGGGCAATAATAAAACCGGCCGTGGCGGAAATAATCATAGCAGATATTTCCAGCGTGCCATGAATCCAGATGACCATCATGGATTTTATCCCCAGGCCTTTTGAAAAAAACAAGTATTGGAAGCAACCGATCATAACACTGTTATAAAAAAGCAGGTAGAGTGTAAAAACTCCGAACAGCAGCCCGGCAATGAACATGAGGAAGTCAATCTGCACGTTGTGATAAAACAGGTAAATAAAAGAGCTGAAATATCCCATGTTTGCCGTATTCTTATACACGCCGAAGGGATCGCCATTGGCAATGTTTTCTTCAGTCATGGCTACGTAGTTCTCGCCCAGCACTCCTTTTACAAATTCATAATCCTGCATGGAAGAAATAACTCCCATGAGGCAGCAAACTGAAAAGACAAGGAAGGCAAAAAGAAAGACGTTGTGATTTTTCCTGATCACCAGCGGCAGTTCAGTTTTCCAGAAGCTGATGAGCCGGGCAAATTTCTCTTTTTTGTTCTGGTAAATGGACTGGTAGATGGAAACCGCCAGCCCGTTAATCAGCCGTGTCACTTTGCTGTGCGGGTAAAATGTTTTTGCATAAGCAAGGTCATCAACCAGGGTAGTAAACCGGTTGGCCATTTCATCGGGGTCATCGGTTTGAAAGTGCTCATACTCCTGCCATTTCTGTGCATTCTTTTTTATGAATAAGGCTTCACGCATAGGGATAAAATCGTCCTTCAATATTAAGAAGTAATTTTTTAATGGCGGGCTGCTGATTGCGATTTTATTTTTATTACATACCGATGCCAAACCGCCTTTTTGCTAATTTGCAAACCGTATGTCATCTATCCAGATAAATACACCGTTCAATCTTGCCCTGGATTTTGAAGTGGCTGCCCTGCACAAAAGAATTTTTGCCTACCTGGCCGACCTTGCCATACTGGTAATTTATTCGTGGGGCATGCGGCAGTTTCTTTACTCCATCATAGAGGTAAGGCATAACTGGCTGGGGATTGATATTATTTTAGTTTCAATGCCCATGCTGTTGTATGCGCTGGTTTGCGAAGTCACCATGCATGGCCAGTCGCTGGGGAAAAAACTGCTGGGCATACGGGTGATGAGTCTTGAAGGCGGCGAGCCCACCATCAGCCAGTACCTGCTGCGCTGGGCCACCCGGTTTTTTGAATGGCCGCTTGTGTTTGGTTTTGTGCTGCCCGGCTATTTAGTGATTTACCAGGTGTTCAGTGTCGGTTTTTTTGGAATTTTTGTATTGATAATAATTGCCGTTTCAAAATCGTACCAGCGGCTGGGCGACCTGGCTGCCGGCACCGTGGTGGTGGATACAAAAATAAAAACCTACCTGCACGAAACGGTCTTTCTCGACATCAACCATAATGAACATACCGTGCTGTTTCCCGAAGTGATGAAGATGCAGGACCGTGACATTAATACGATAAAGGCAATACTGGATGCCGCTACCAAAAAAGGTGATTATAAACTGGCCGCTGCCGCTGCAGATAAAATTAAGAATCACTTAAAGATTGAAAGCGACCTGTCAGCCTTCGAATTTCTGGAAGCAGTTTTACTGGACTACAATTACCTGTCTACAAAATAAAACCCGGCGAAATGCCGGGTTTAACTTTTTAATTTTTTAATCAAAAACCTCCACCGGCAGCTCCGGCAATACCAATCAATAAAATCAAACCATACAGGCAAAGCAGAACAATAGTAACAATGCCAACATAGCGGAACATGATTTTAAGATTCTGAAATGAACTGTTTAGTGTATTCTGCTGATCGGTGGCCAGGGCGGCTTTCATATAATTTGCAAACCGGAAAAGAAACAGGCAGGGAAAGAAATAAAGAATGGCAATACCGATATATAAAACTGACATCATAGCGCCGAGGCCGCCTAGTGGGGATCTTCCCCCAAATTCATCGCTATAGCGACCTGGCATGGATGAAAATATTGAACCGGCAAAAATGCCGAGCAGCACTATCAGCCCGCACATGACGAAACCCACAATGGCAAGAAACCTGGCCCAGCGGGCTGCTTCGGCTAAATGAGCTTTTGAGGTTGGGTCAATTCCCAATCCGAATAACGAAGTGTTTTGATTTTGTTCCATAATAGTTGATTTTGGTTGCTAAAGATAAAAATGTATCTGGATTATCCTAAAGAAATTTCACCGGGTGAAAATTATCAGTAAGCAATAGCAAACAACACTCTTTCCCGGCTTGGCTTCCCGGTTAAAATACACCTGCCCTCTTCCTGTGGATTGTTGAATGGAATACACCGGATGGTAGCTTTTGTTTTTTCTTTGATAGCTTCTTCGGTATCGGGAGTGCCATCCCAGTGTGCTGAAATAAAACCTCCTTTCTCGTTCAGTGTTTTTTCAAATTCTTCCCATGTATCCACTTTGGCAATATGCTCTTGGCGGTAAGCCAATGCCCTGTCAAAAAGATGTTGCTGAATTTCATCCAGCAAGTTTACAATGTACTCATTAAGCCCCGCAGCTGAAACATGCTTCTTTTCCTTTGTATCTCTTCTTGCAAGCTCAACTGTATTTTTCTCCACATCACGAAGGCCGATGGCGAGCCGCACCGGTATGCCTTTCAGCTCATACTCGGCAAACTTCCAGCCCGGCCGGGTGTTGTCGTTGTTATCGTACTTAACCCGGATGCCGGCAGCTTTCAGCTCCTTCATTATTTCTTCCGCTTTTGCATCAATCACCGGTTTTGAATCTTCGCCTTTGTAAACAGGAACAATAACCACCTGCAACGGCGCCAGTTTTGGCGGCAGCACCAGGCCCTGGTCATCGCTGTGGGCCATAACCAGTGCGCCAATCAGTCTTGTGCTTACTCCCCAACTGGTCGCCCACACATAATCCTGCTGGTTTTCTTTATTTAAAAATTTCACGTCAAAGGCTTTGGCAAAATTCTGCCCGAGAAAATGTGATGTGCCCGCCTGTAATGCCTTGCCATCCTGCATCAGTGCCTCGATGCAATAAGTATCCAGGGCACCGGCAAACCGTTCGGATGACGTTTTTACACCGCGTATTACCGGCACAGCCATAAACTGCTCTACGAAAGTGGCATACACTTCCAACATACGCCGGGCTTCCTCAATGGCTTCTTCAGCAGTGGCATGAGCCGTGTGGCCTTCCTGCCACAGAAATTCTGCCGTGCGCAGAAATAATCTTGTGCGCATTTCCCAGCGCACCACATTGGCCCATTGGTTGATGAGCAGCGGCAGATCACGGTAACTCTGAATCCAGTCTTTGTAAGTATTCCAGATGATGGCTTCACTTGTCGGGCGGATAATGAGCTCTTCTTCCAGTTTTGAATCAGGATCCACCATCAGTCTGCCATCACCCGACGGATCAGTTTTTAGCCGGTAATGGGTAACCACTGCACATTCTTTGGCAAAGCCTTCGGCGTGGCCTTCTTCCTTTTCCAAAAAGCTTTTGGGTACAAACAGCGGGAAATAGGCATTCTGATGCCCGGTATCTTTAAACATTTTGTCCAGCGCTGCCTGCATATTTTCCCATAAAGCAAAGCCATATGGTTTGATGACCATACAGCCGCGAACGGCTGAATAATCAGCGAGACTTCCTTTTAGTACCAAATCATTGTACCATTGTGAATAATCTTCTGCTCTTGTCGTTATTCCTTTACTCATTTTTTACGTGCTTTACTGAAAGATTTCAGTTTATAAATTGATTAATCGGAGTTGCTGGTCTTGAACGGAGCGTCGCAAGGGACGTTCAACCAGGGAACCGATGCTGAACTTCTAAAAAAACATTCAACAACCCAACGAATCTTTACCTTTTTATTAACGGCGGATTTCCTAATTTAACATCGTGAGGCAAAATATTTGATGTTCAAATAAATGTGCCGGTAATCCGGCGCAAATGTAGTAACTTCAATTTTATAAACCGCTTAAAACTCCCTGCCATGAACCGTCAAATTTTACTACTTGCAATTACGTCTGCTGTACTGAGCAGCTGCACCACGGCATATCGCTCCGGTCAGACACCGGACGATGTATACTTCTCTCCCGCCCGCCCGCAGGATGAATACGTGCAGGTAAATGACGATGACGACAAATACCGCTACGACGACGAATACTATGATGACCGCTACCTGCGCATGAAAGTGCATAACCGCACCCGCTGGGAATATTTGAACGACTGGTATTACTATGACCGGTATTCATACCGTTACAATTATTACTATGGTTCTTATTACAATCCTTATACATCGTGGAATTATTACTACAACCCATATTGCCCGAATTATGTTGTAGTGTATAATCCCAAAGCGCAGCCAACCACAGTGAGTGTGACCAAGCCAAGAAACTTCAGCCTGGCGGGCTATACAAACACCAATTTCAACAATCGCAACAGCACTGTAAGAGTGGCACCCGCCACTCCGAAATCTGTTGGCCGGCCGGTTTATAACAATTCCAACTCCAGCGGACTGAGCAATACACTCAATAAAATATTTTCAGGGAGCAATAACAGCAATAATAGCTCGTACAGCCCGCCTACCCGCAGCTACACACCTTCCTCTTCGGGCAACAATGGTAGTTCCGGAAGTTCATCCGGCGGCAGCAGCAGCGGTGGAGGTGTAAGCCGGCCCAGCAGAGGTGGCAATTAATTAATTCAAACATGAAGGAGGATAACCATTTGAAGCATTTTTCAGAAATGTTCCTCCTTCATATTACCCGAAACTTTCAAATAATTATGAACAAAAAATTTTACTCACTATTCTTTTTACTTGCTGCCTACAGCACTTTTTCCCAAACACCGGAAGATGCATTACGCCTGTCCTGGTTTCATCAAAACGGAACAGCCCGCAACCAGGCCATCGGTGGAGCTATGGGCTCCCTGGGTGGTGATGCAACAGCAAACCATATCAATCCAGCAGGTCTTGCTTTTTTTAAAACATCTGATTTTATTCTCACCCCGGGGTTCAGGTTTGGCAAGGGTAAAAGTAATTTCAGAGGTACGACTGTCGCAGGTGATAAACAAAATCAGTTGGGATTGGGAACAACAGGTTTTGTGTTCGGGGGCTTTGGCTACAGGAGAAATAATTCTTACGGCATTACCATCACAAGGCTGGCCGATTTCAACCAAAGCATTTACTACCGCGGGCTGAATGATTACAGCAGTTTTGCCGAGCCGCTGGCTGATGAGTTTGCGGCATCCAATCTTACAATTGACCAGGCGCTGAACAGCCCGAATATTTCATTGCCGGCAAAAATGGCACTTTATACATACCTGGTGGATACAGCAAGAGTGAATGGCAACCTGCAGGTAATAGCCCGTTCGGAAAACCCCTCCGTACGGGAACAGGAAAACCGGGTGGAATCAAGCGGCGGCATTACTGAAATTGCTTTTGGTGTGGGTTCGGAAATTGATAAAAAATTTATGGCCGGTCTGAGCGTGGGTGTGAACATTATCAGTTATGAAAGAAGAACCTTCTATCATGAAAGAGATGCTACGGGCAATACCAATAACGATTTTTATTTTCTGAGCTACGATGAGCGATATACTGTGAAGGGCTATGGATTAAATATCCGCGGGGGCTTTATCATCAGGCCAAAAGATTATGTAAGGTTAGGACTGGCGGTGCACTCCCCCACCTGGATGCCGCTGAAAGAAACTTTCGGTTCTGGGTTTGCTGCTCACCTGGATAATTTGTTTGGTCCTAACAATGCGTACGACAGTGTGGCTTCATCGGTATTTTCCGGCGGAGGAGTAATTGAAAACAAATACACGCTGATGTCGCCCACCAAAATCATCATCAGCGGCGCCTATGTTTTTCGTGAAGAAGAAAAGATTGAAAGACAAAGGGGATTTATTACAGCCGATATTGAATACGTGAATTATAAATGGCTGAATTTTTCCGCCTATGATGAAAACACATCGGATGAGCAGTATAAACCATACAACGAGGCCATTGATGCACTGTACAAAGGAGCTTTTAATTTCCGGCTGGGTGGTGAGCTGAAATTTAAAACCGTTATGGCACGTGCTGGTTTTGCATATTATGGCCGGCCGTACAAAGACAGCGAGCTAAAGGGAAGAAAAATGTTTGTAAGCGGCGGGCTTGGCTACCGAAACAAGGGAATGTTCCTGGATATTACTTATGTTCACCGGTTGAATAAAGATGTCAACTTTCCTTATCGTGTCAATGCACCAAGAACCAACACATTTGCATACTTGAAAGACAACGGGGGCAATGTAATGCTTACGCTGGGTTTTAAGATTTAGTCGCACCAAAAAACTAAGCTGTTTATGGAAGAGCTCCGCCGGGGCTCTTTTTTTATTTGCAGTACCCATGAATGTTTTTTATAAACTGGCCCTATGAGGTTTATCTTTTCACAGACATGCGTGAGGATTGAGAAATAAAAAAGCGTCCCCGGGTTGCGGGACGCTTTTCTTTGATCCGGGCAGTTGGTTTTAGTAGAATACTTTCATTTCCACACGGCGGTTTTTGGAGCGGCCGGCAGGGGTTTTATTATCGGCAACAGGCATCGTTTCTCCAAAGCCCTCGCTTTCCAGCCTTTCAGCGCTGATGCCCTTGCTTACAAGAAATGCTTTTACCGATGCGGCACGGCCATCGCTTAACTTCATATTGTACTCATCGGCACCTACATTATCCGTATGGCCGTCAATTTTCAGTTTCAGGGCAGTGTTTTCTTTCAGAATCTTTACAACCTCATTCAAAGGGCCAAATGATTTGGGTAAAAGTTTTGTACTGGCAGTATTGAAATAAACATTCTGAGCAGCATAGTTTACCGTCTTGGTTACTTCTTCGCTGATGGCTGGGCAACCCTGCTGCCCGGCCACACCTGGCACATCGGGACATTTATCTTCTTCATCGTTTATGCCATCTTTATCCCTGTCGGGCACAGGGCATCCGCCATAGCGGGCCACGCCGGGCTCGTTGGGGCATTTATCTTCTTCATCATTGATGCCATCCTTATCCGTATCAGGAACAGGACAACCCTGGTACTTGGCAAGGCCGGCCACTGTGGGGCATTTATCATTATCATCGTTAATGCCATCTTTATCTGTATCAGGCACCGGGCAGCCTTCGTATTTTGCTACCCCGGGAGTAGCAGGACATTTATCGTTATCGTCAGTGATGCCATCATTATCACTATCCTTTGGAGCTGGTGGTGGCGGTGGCGGCGGGGCAATTACTTTTGGCTCTTTCTTTTTTCCAATACGGCCTGCAATACCAATTGCATGCATGAAATGGTAATTGGCAGTACCAGTGGTAATGGGTACCCGGTAAGTGGAGTTGATAAACAGGCGTCCTTCCTGGAAAAAGTTAATATTCAGCCCCACGCCAAGCGGAATATAGGCTCCGTAGTACACATAATACCGCTGGGCTCCAAAGCCGGCGTTGAGAAAAGGTTGCACCCAGTATTTATCAGACATCATTTTAAAATGAGCATTTGCTTCCAGTTGCAGTAAAAATCTTTCCACTCCCACATCCGGCCTGTTGGGAAAAGGATGGTTGAGGAAAGAGGCCGTAAGCGAGGCTGATGCATCTATATGTTTTTTCACGCCTTTGGTATAATGCACCCCGATGCCGGGGGTCATGTTTTTCAGTTTTCCGAACTGCTTATCCCTGAATACAGCGCTTAGTGAAGAGCTGCGGATGAGCTGGGCGGTTTTAAAATCATACAGATTAAAACTCACTCCTAATTCAGAAGACCTTATATATTCATCGTCCTGGCTATAGACGGCAGGTAAAAAAAATAACAGCGTAAATAAGGAAACAAGTAGCCGCTTCATAAAGAGTAGTTTGGTTTGTAAACAAAAGTAAAGGCTCTGTACTATATCCTAAAATAAAATATTCATTTGATTTCCACCGGATTTTCAGGTTTTTTCTTTCCCAGCACCTCCACTTTTACACGGGTGAGGCCCGAATTGAGATAACCAAGTTTTTGTGCCGCCGATCGGGACAAATCCACCACACGTTTCATTTTTGAGTGAAGCCGGTCGTTTACTTTCACTATTACGGTGCGTCCATTGCGCAGGTTGGTTACCCTTATCCATGTGCCAAATGGCAGCACATTGCATGCAGCTGTCAGTTTTTGTTGCGAAAAAATTTCACCACTTGCAGTCTTCCTGCCATTGAATTTATTGGCATAATAGCTTGCTGTACCATAAAGCACTTTTATTTTCACAGTTGCCGGATTCAATGTATCCTGCGCCTGCAGCGGGACGAGCACAGGCACCATGAATATCGATAGGCAAAGAAAAAACTTCATTCCTCCGGTTTTTTGCTTGCAAATAATTGCTCTGCCAGTTGCTTATCCTCATCATAAATATCTTCAAAAAATATGATACGGCCATTATCGGCTTCACAGGTAAAGTAGCGGATAAAAAGCGGAATACGGTTACGAACCGGTATGCTGTGCTTTTCTTTCACCTGCAACCAGTGCCTCAGCGAGTCAACCGGAACAGGTTTTGATTTGGTTTTTATATTGCCGTTCGCAGTTTCAATTTCATTGTTCATAATAAACAGAGCCAGTTTTTCCCACTGCTGCACCCGCACACAGCCATGGCTGAGGGCACGTGTATCGAGTCCGAAATAAAACCGCTGGTTGGTATCGTGCAGGTAAACGGCATATTTGTTTGGAAAATTAAATTTTAAAACACCCAAAGCATTATCATCGCCGCTGCCCTGTATGATGCGGTACGGAACTCCCCTTTTGTATTTGCTCCAGTCAACAGAGTATGGATCCACCTCCTCGCCTTTGTTATCAAATAAACCAAATCCCTTCCTGGCCAGGTAGCCGGGATCTTTTTTCAGTGCGGGTAAAATTTCCTTTACTATGATACTTTGCGGAATGTTCCATTGCGGGTAAGTAATCAATTCCGATACAGCGCTGGTAAGTACCGGTGTACGGGTTTTGGGTTTGCCCACCACTATTCTGCTGCTGATTACAATAGTATCATTTTTGATAAGTTTGAGGGTATAAGAAGGAATATTTACCCAAACAAATTTCTCCGGCATATTCTCCGGCAGCATTTTATAGCGATCAAGAGTGATGGCAATCCGTTTGAATTTTTCCCTATCAGACAGGTTCAGAGCCCGGATGGTTTGCCATCCTATCTTTCCGTCCACTGTAAGCCGGTTGCTTTTCTGAAATTTTTTAAGAATGGCAGCCAACCGGGATGAATCAGGAGCGGCCCCTGCAGAATCAACAAAGCCAAGTTCAAAAAGCCGTCGGATAAGTGTGGTTTTAAATTCTGCTGAATCAACAGCAGGAAATGCAACCCTGGTAGTTTCACTGAAATCAGCACTGTCGAGAAAATTTTTCAGGCCTGCTTTCAGTTCATGATACTCCTTGTGTTTCGGCTCAAGTGAAGAAATAAGATAGTGCAACGACAGGCCGGATGTGATGGCATTGAATTTTCCGGTAACAAACAACTCAGTTAAAGCAGAATCTTTGCGCAGTGTAATGCTGTCTTCCGGCAGGCGCCCGAATTTTACATCATGCATAATATTTACCAGCGCATCGCTGAGCAGCATATCGGCATGCGCCCAGAGTACGGCATCTTTCCTGTCGCCCAACAGCAGGCTGTCAGCATCGAGGCGTGATTTGATTTTTTTAAGAACTGGGGCATGATAATCCTGCGGATAAAGCCCGTAATATTTTAATTCATCCAGGCAGTCAAAAAGTGAATCGGCCTGCGGCAGCCAATGCTGCATGGAGCTCCAGAGCGGAACAAAACTTTTTTCTTTATAAACAACGGCTAATGCCGGCCACTGGTAAAGCAGGAGTGAATCATTGAGGCGGCCGTTTTCAGCCGCAGCATAATTGAGTGATTTTTTAATTAGCCCCTTCACTTTCTCATCCATTTTTTCCGGCATCTCCACTATTTCTTTTGTCACAAGTGGTTTTTTATCTCTGCAGGAAGAAAACAACAGGCTGCTGATTGACAAACCAGCCAATAAAAACGATAAGAGCACAGAAATTCCCGGAACATTCAAAGGCTTACGGTTCATATATTTTCAATCTGATTCAGAGAAGGATGATGGAACAGGATTTCTACAAAATACGGATTCGGTTTTATTTTCTGATGATAGAGAACTTTATTTTTTCAACATTGTGAGCCAATGAAAAATTGTCTTTTAAAAGTGGTTTCCGGGTATAGTGTTGACATAATTACGAAAAATATTATAATGGTAAAACACGTGGAATTTTATACTCCACCATCATAAAATCACACAATACAAGCGCTGTCACTGCTTCCACTATCACCGGGGCACGGAGAGCAACACAGAGGTCATGTCGTCCTTTAACAGAAAATTTTTCTACCTGTCGGGTATCCCAATTCAAGCTTTCCTGTTCTTTGGGTGTGGATGAAGTAGGTTTTATGGCAAGGCGGAATACGATTTCGTTTCCATTTGTAATGCCGCCAACAACACCCCCAGCGTGATTGGTTTTTGTACGGCCGCTCATGTCCACGATGGCATCGTTGTGCTGGCTGCCAAACATACGGGCTGCGGTAAAACCGGTTCCAAATTCAATACCCCTAACAGCAGGAATTGCAAAAACAATATGTGATAAAACAGATTCCACGGAATCGAACCAGGGCTCGCCCAAACCAACGGGCAATCCATTTACACGGCATTCCACGATGCCGCCGACGGAATCTTTTGCATCAATGGCTTTTTGCAGACCTTTTTCCAAATCTTTTTCGCCGGCGATTTCGATTACTTCTGCATGAATTGTGATTTGATTTATGACCTCACCCTCCCGGCCTCTCTCTCCTTTGGAGAGGGAGGAGTCGGCATCCGACAACAAAGACTTCTTTATTTCCTGGAGCACCCAATCTGTTTTATTCAAAACTTCCTCATTGGTAAAACGAATAATGCGATAGCCGTTTTTATTTAAAATCTGTGTTCTGATTTCATCTAACTTCATTTGTTCTTCCATATTATGGTATTCTCCATCCACTTCAACCACTAATTTTTTTTCGAGGCAAGTAAAAGCAGGAATATATCCATCAATTGGATGTTGTCTTCGGAATTTGAACCCGGCAAGTTTTCTGTATTTCAACTCCTGCCAAAGCTTTTCTTCTGCCGGGGTTGGGTTTTTCCTGTTAAGTTTTGCAAGCGCCGAACTGAATTTCCATTGATCAGGAGAGTTGGTGACATATCCCGGTCCAACGGAGGATTCGAAAGCCCCTCTCCTTTGGTCCCGATAGCTATCGGGAGGGGTTTGGGGTGAGGTATTTACAGCGTACAAGAGCAGTTTCTTTGCAATGGCACCCGCCGCCACAATACCGGCAGTGAGCCTGGCGCTGAAATGCCCGCCGCCGCGGTAATCTTCAAAGCCGCCGAATTTCTGATGCGCCACCCAGTCGGCATGGCCCGGCCGGGGAATGCTTCTTTGTTTTTCATAATCGGCGCTGCGGATATTTTTATTTTCAAATAAAATAGTGATGGGGAAGCCGGTTGTTTTGCCGTTGAATATGCCGCTTTTGAAAATCGGTATATCTTCTTCCTGCCGTGGTGTTGTCCCTTTGTGTTTGCCTCCTTTTCTCCTTTCCAGGTCGGCCGTCAAATCTTCCGGCGATAAGGATAACCCGGCCGGGCAGCCATCAATAGTAATGCCCACGCAATCGCCATGCGATTCGCCGAAGATGGAAATGCGGAATATACGGCCAAAGGTGTTCATAAAGTATTGTCAGTCTTCAGCAATAAAACAATTGTTTTTATCCATTTCAATAAGATAGGTTTTTCTCTCTGCCACTGTTTTTATAAGCGGTAAATATTGCTGAAACAAAGAAAGAATTTCTTCAACGGAAATATTTCCAAGGTTTATTTTAATCAGCTTTACCGGTGTTTTTTTTAAGTGATAATAGTCTACGAAATCAGAATCTTTAGTAATAAAAATAATATCATTTTCATCGCAATACCTGCAGATTGTAAAGTCATCGGTTTTATCTCCCTGCAAAATGCGATTGATATGCTCTGCTACGAAACCTTGTTCCTGGAGAAACTTTTTGAGTTTATAAGGAATATGCACATCGCATAAAAAGTTCATCAGGCAACTTCTTTTAAAGGAGTCTTTGACATATAAAGCAAAGCATAATTAATGGCGGCATAAATGTCTTCTACTTCCAGTTCAGGAAACTCCTCCAGAATTTGCTGATAAGTCATACCTGAACCGAGATAATCCAAAAGAACCACTACCGGCCACCGCATACCTCTGATACAAGGTTTGCCATGACAAATTTCAGGGTCAATTGTTATACGTTCAAGATATTTCATAAAGACAAATTTAGGTAAAGAGTTTTATGTCCGCAATTGCACCAAGTACTTTCAAATCCTCATAAAAATCAGGGTACGATTTTTTCACCGCCTGCGCTTCTTCAATCACCATTTCCCCCCCGGCTTTCAGGGCAGCTACGGCACAGGCCATGGCAATGCGGTGATCGTGATGCGAATGAACTTTAGCTCCTTTCAATCCACCCCAGCCCTTATCCGGAGGGTTGCCATGAATGAGCATGACCTCATCATTCAGTTCAATCTTCACTCCCATTTTTCCAAACTCCTGCTGCAGTGTTGCTGCCCTGTTGCTTTCTTTGTGAATCAAACGGCTTACACCTTTAATTTTTGTTTCACCCTTACAATAGGCAGCCAGTGCAACCAGCGGAGGAAATAAATCGGGGCAATCGGTTGCATCAAATTCAAAACCTCTTAACCCGCCCGGATGAATTTTTATTCCCTTTGCTTCCATAGCAATCGAAGCATTGGCATTCATCATGGCATCTACCACTGCACGGTCGGCCTGTGTTGAAGATAAATCAAGACCACGCACGGTAATGGAGCCGGCAATGGCCCCTGCCACAAGCAGAAAGGCGCCGCCGCTCCAGTCGCCTTCCACGAAGTAGTCGTGCGTCGTGCGCCGTGTGTCGAGAATGTTTTCATCATGAAAGATGAATTCTTCATAGTTTTTGTTTTCAGGCACCCGCATTCCAAACTTCTTCATCACATCCAGCGTTAAATCAATGTAGGGTTTGCTTTTAAGATTTCGCACTATTATCGAAACCGCCGCACTGCCGGAGTCTCCTAAAAGCCCCTCTCCTTCGGTCCCGATAGATATCGGGAGGTGTTTGGGGTGAGGTCTTTGGGCTGAGGCCGCACTGTAAGCCATCAGCAGCCCCGTTAAAAACTGCGAACTCAGCGAACCATCCACTTCAATATTGGCTGGCGTCAATGGCCCCTGCACCACCATCGGCACTTTGCCGCTGTTGCTTTTGATTTTCACTCCCAGCTTTGGAAGAATTTCATCAAAGAAATCCATGGGTCTTGACAACAGGCTGCCGCTGCCGTTAACAGTAATTTCTTTTTCGCTCAACGCAACGATGGGGGTGAACATCCGGATGCTTAAGCCGGATTCCCCGCAGTCAATTCCGGAAGCAACAGGCTGCACTCCCCTGCTTTCCACTTTCAATTCTCCCTTTTCCATTTTCACTTCAGCACCCAAGGCCTTTATGATTCCGATAGCCGCTTTGTCATCATTACTGTGGCCGGGATTGTGAATAGTTGTTTTGCCTTTTGTGAGTAATGCCGCGGCGCAGGCCCGCTGCATGGAACTTTTTGAAGCGGGTGCCTGAATGATGCCTTTTATTTCGGATGGATAAATAGTTACTTTCATTTTGTTTGAACAGGAACGCTGATGACGCGGATAAGACAGATATTAACGGATAATATCCGCGGTTATCCGCTCAATCCGTGTCATCCGCGTTCCTATTTTATAATTCATAAATCATTTTTTCCAATTCTTTCATGGGTATTGACTTCACCACCCCCTTCCCTATCTTTTCCAGCAGCACATAATTCATTTCTTTTCTCTCCCGTTTCTTGTCCATCTTCAATACTTCGAATACTTTTCTTTTATCAAAATCTGCGAAAGTGGGTAAATCGTATTTCAGCAAAAGACCGGTTACACGGCCCGGCTTGCTGAACCCTATCAGCTTCTGTGAAATGACTGAAGCATAAGCCATGCCGATGGAAATAGCCCGGCCGTGCGACAGTTCGTACTGGTTTTCCAAAGCATGACCGAGAGTGTGCCCAAAATTCAGCAGGCGCCGGTCGCCTTTTTCAAATTCATCCTGCTGCACCACGTTGGTTTTTATAAGGGCATTGCGCTGCACCAAATCGCTGATGGCTTTTTTCCCCGACTGGAATTTTTTATAAGAACCGGCTTCCAGTTCCCGAAACATGGCTGCATCTTTTATAGCCGCATGCTTGATGATTTCTGCAAAACCATTCTCCCATTCATTCTGCGGCAGGGTGCGGAGAAAATCCATGTCATACAAAATAAACCCCGGCTGGCGGATGATGCCCACCATGTTTTTTAACACACCCACATCAATGCCGTTCTTGCCGCCGATGGAGGCATCCACCATGGCCAGCAGGCTTGTGGGCACAAACCCAAACGGGATGCCCCGCATATACACAGAGGCCACATAGCCGGTGATATCGGTAATCACACCGCCGCCCACGCCAATCAACGTTGTTTGGCGGCCGGCTTCCTTTTCAATCAGTTGCCCGATTACAGCATCCACGGTGGCCTGCACCTTGTATTCTTCGCCGGGTTTCAGCACAATGCAGCTCCAGCCTTTGAATTTCTTTTCATGAGCATTGTACACATTTTCATCGGTTATGATGATGCTGTTTTTCTCCTCCGTTATTTTTTTCAGAAGAGAAAAACCGGCGGCGAAGTAGTAGTTAACTGTTGAATTGGAAAATTTATATGTAAGTTTTTTCATGCCCCCATCCCCTAAAGGGGAGTTTAGTTACAACAATCTTTTTTGTTCATTTAAATTTGAAAGGTATCAGCTATGAATTTTATTCTTCCACTCAACGTCTTTTTGAACCTGCCGGTGAAATAAAAATCATAACAGATCAAGTATTTCGCTACGGTATCTGGTAATGACTCTTCCACTTTCTTGTCTTTGTATTCCACATAAAAATCTTTTTTAATTAATCCCCTCATGTTGTATTCTGCTGCAAAAACGGAATCAATATTCCATTGCGGGTAACAATCACCGCAGGCATACATCATGTAGTGGCATGTTATTGTCGTGCCGCTTTTGCTGTTTGTAAACCAGCGCCTGTCAAATCCTCTCCATCCCATTAAAATGATTAACCCGCTAATCCCGGCTATTAAAAGCAGTTTCTGATTTATTTTCATGATTGTCGAATAGAATTACCGGACGATGAACGGAGCGTCGCAACCGCAGTCCCATCAGGGAACCCATGCTGGTCTCATCATCATCAACCCTCACAATAATGACACTATCGAATACACAAATGAAAATCACTACCTGATTCTCCCCTTTAGGGGGACAGGGGGCTAACTATTCATAATCTTATTCTGATGATTAATGCTCTCCATGTGCACTGCATCGAAATATTTGGTGATGAACTCACGGCTCAGGCCCAGCTGGTCACCTTTTGCATAGGCCCGCTCCAGTATCTGGTTCCACCGGCTCGTCTGTAAAATGGTGACGTTATTATTTTTCTTATACTCGCCAATTTTGTCGGCAATTTTCATCCGCTGGCCCAGCAGCTGTATCAGCTCATCATCGAGATGATTAATCTGTTCACGTAATTTCTCCAGGGCAGTTATGAACTCCTTTTCTTCAGCCGTTTCATGACGCCATTTGATGGAGCTGATCATTTCAGCCAGCCTCTCGGGTGTTACCTGCTGCTTCGAATCACTCCATGCATTATCAGGATCAATATGGCTTTCTATCATCAGCCCGTCAAAATCAAGATCAATTGCCTTCTGCGCCACATCCATCAGAATATCGCGGCGGCCGCAAATGTGCGAGGGATCATTGATAAGCAGCAAACCGGGATTGCGGCGCTTCATTTCAATGGCGAGGTGCCACATGGGCGCATTGCGAAACTCGGTGTTGCCATACGAAGAAAACCCGCGGTGGATAAGCCCGATTTGTTTGATGCCTGCACGGGCCACACGTTCTACGGCGCCCATCCACAACTCAAGGTCGGGGTTGATAGGATTTTTTATCAGCACCGGCACATCCACGCCACGCAGCGCATCGGCTACTTCCTGCACGCTGAAAGGATTCACAGTTGTGCGGGCCCCAATCCAAAGCACATCCACTTCAAAAGTAAGCGCATCCTGCACCTGCTTGCCGGTAGCCGCTTCCACCATGGTGGGCATGCCGGTTAGTTTTTTTGCCTGCAGCAGCCACGGCAATCCCTTCACGCCGATGCCTTCAAACATGCCGGGTTTTGTCCGTGGTTTCCAGATGCCGGCACGCAGCATATCCACTTTGCCGGTGGCAGCCAGGCGCTGCGCCGTTTGCAGCACCTGCTCCTCGGTTTCTGCACTGCAGGGCCCACTGATGATGAGCGGTCGCTTGCTCCATGCCGCCTGCGTTGTTTCTTTCATGGTTTGTTCTATTGTTTGCATTTTTTACAAATTTATGCCCCCGTCCCCCAAAGGGGTGTAAGGAAGCGATTTATTTATTTGCCCCTAACCCCTAAAGGGGGATTAGAAGGCGTTTATATAATGTATATTTTTTTATGTCCCCAACTTTTGTAATTCTATTTAGCTTCCGTTGCGCCTGCCCGCCGTACAGGACTTTGGGAGGCGGGTCGCACACTTCAGCGTTCTGTTCGTTGTTCAGCTTTTTCGTCTCACCACCCAATCTCCTCACCTTACGGAGAGCAGGCGGCACTGCATCTCTTTAATCAACTTCAAATCTTCCACATCATCTTTATTACTAATCCAAACAAATAAAGTTTCATTATCCTAAGTTCCCCCTTTAGGGGGACAGGGGTTTCTTATTTAATAATTTTCCTAATCTTATTTGCCCCTTCAATTAATTCTTTCAGATATTCCCAGTTCTCCTTCTCCAGGCAACTTTTAAACTTTCTCAACTGCGAAATATGTTCATTCAGTACATCCAGCACATTTTCCCGGTTTTGCATAAAGATGGGCACCCACATGCCGGGATTGCTTTTGGCCAGCCGCACTGTGCTTTCAAAACCGGCAGAGGCCAGCTCGAAAATCGCTTCTTCCTCTTTTTCTTTCTCCAGCACCGTATTTGCCAATGCAAAGGATGTGATGTGAGAAATATGACTCACATACGCCGCATGCAGGTCGTGGGCCACAGCGTCCATCTCCAGCAGGTGCATGCCTGTTTTTTTAAACATATTTTTTGTCCACTCCAGCGCATCGGCATCGCTTTCACTTGGGTTGCAAATGATGACGGCCTTGTTTTCAAAGGCGCCATGTACCGCCGCTTCCGGGCCGCTATACTCCGTGCCCCACATGGGGTGAGTGGCCACCAGCCTTCCTCTTTTGGGGTGATGGTTAGCTTTTTTTATCAGTTCTTCCTTGGTAGAGCCCAGCTCAATTACAATCTGTTTGTCCACTTTATCAAGAATGCCCGGCAGCAACTCAACGATGGCATCCACCGGGATAGCCAGCACAATCACATCGGAATTCTGAATGGCTTCATCAAGGTTCATGATTTCATCTACCAGTTCCAGTTCCAATGCTTTATTCCGGTGCTCTTCGTTTGCCTCCACGCCAATCAGTTTGCTGGCAAGCCCCTTTTCATTCAGCTGCAAGGCCAGTGAGCCCCCGATGAGGCCGACTCCGACGATTACGATTCTTTTTCGTTCCGACATGAATTATTAATTACTGATTATTGATTATTGGGCTAAGAGTTCAAAAGAGATAAGGAGATGAATCTCTTTTTACCTCGTTTTCTCTTTTATTCTCTTAGCTGCTTCTTCAAATTTCTCTTCCGGGCTGCACAGGCTCACACGGATATAGTTATTACCCGCACTGCCGAATATTCCACCCGGTGTGATGAACACGCCGCACTCATATAAAATCTTATCACTCAAAACACCGCCAAGACCGAGAGGATGCTCTATCCCCTCCCTCTCCTTTGGAGAGGGAGGCCAGGAGGGTGAGGCTGCCCACACAAACATCCCCGCCTGTTGTGCAGAATATTTGCATTTCAGCAAATCCAGCAGCTCAAAAACCTTTTCTCTTCTTGCACGGTACACTTTATTTACTTCATCATACCAACTTTTCGGCAGGCTCAGGGCCTTGGCTGCGGCCAGTTGCACCGGCAAAAACATGCCGCTGTCCATATTGCTTTTAAAGCGCAGCACATCATCTGTTTTTTCTTTTGCCCCACACAACATGCCCACCCGCCAGCCGGCCATGTTGTGGCTTTTGCTGAGGGAGTTCAGCTCAATCACGCAGTCTTTTGCTCCCGGCACACTCAGTATGCTCATCGGGTTTTCATTCAGTATAAAACTGTACGGGTTATCATGAATGATGAGAAGATTATTTTTTCTTCCAAAGTCAACCAGTTTTTCAAACAGCTCCTTTGAAGGAAGCTGACCCGTCGGCATTTGAGGGTAATTCACAAACATGAGCTTTGTCTTCCGCAGGTTTTTCTTTGATAGCTTTAAAAGGTCAGGCTCGTAATTATTCCTATCCCGGAGTTTATATTCAACAATTTTCCCTCCAGCCAGCAAGACGGCACTTCTGTATGTCGGGTAACCGGGATTGGGTACAAGCACCTCATCACCCTTATTCAAATAAGTCATACAGATATGCATAATGCCTTCCTTGCTTCCAATCAGCGGCAGAATTTCCGTGTCCGGATTCAAATCCACGTCATACCATTTTTTATACCACTCACTCATGGCCCTGCGCAGCACCGGCGAGCCTTTGTATGACTGATAGGCATGCACATTGGGCTTCACACTTTCCTCATTCAGCCTTTTTATCACATCCGGGTGCGGCGGCAGATCGGGGCTGCCAATGCCCAGGTTGATGACATTCTTTCCCTGCTTATTCAATTCATCAATCTCTCTCAGTTTCTGAGAAAAATAGTATTCGCCGATACCTTCCAGTCTTTTTGAAGTCGAAATCATAAATCAAATAATCAATAATTAATAATTAATAAACCTACTTCCACTCTCCCCGCTTATACACTCCATAAATTTTCACTTCCTGCGTTATCGGTCTTATCTGCTCAATCACGTTTTCAAACTGCCCGAGGGTTTCAAATTCCATATCGGCATGAAAGCTGTATTTGAAATCAGTGCCGGGAATAGGAAAACTTTGCAGCTTGCTCAGGTTGATGCCGCCATCAGCAATTCTGGTAAGCACCCGGGCAAGGCTTCCTCTCGAATGGTCGGTATGAAAATTTACCGAAGCCTTATTGGCGCCATCCACCGGATGAGCCGCATCCTGCCGCTGCAGTACCAGAAATCTTGTGTAATTGTTTTTCAAAGTATGAATATTCGGAACGATGATTTCGAGCTGAAACAACTCAGCCGCCAGCTTGCTGGCAATGGCAGCGATGTGTATGCTCTTGTGCTGGTGCACATGTTTTGCACTCAGCGCCGTGTCTTCGGTCTCCACCAGTTTCCATTTGTGTTTATCCAGGAAATCGTAGCACTGCTGCAGCGCCATGGTGTGTGAATGTACTTCCCGGATGTCTTCCAGCTTCACCCCGGGGTTCACCATCAGGTGTTGTTTGATTTGCAAATAAATCTCGCCGATGATTTTGAGGTTTGATTTCTGAAGCAGGTTGTAATTGGGCAAAATACTGCCCGCAATGGAATTTTCAATGGCCATCACACCGCCATCGCTTTCTTTTTTGCTGCAGGCAATCTTTACCACTTCACGAAAAGTAGCACAAGGAATCACTTCCACATCTTTGCCCAAAAACTGCTGCGCCGCCACTTGGTGAAAGCTGCCTTCGTAACCCTGGATGGCATACCCCCTCCGCCCCCTGAATGGAGAACCGGAAGCCTCTTTTTGAATTATTACTTCTTTCTCTGACATAAACTTTACTTTACAGTCTGCCTGTACCCGGTGACAGGTAAAAAAAATCCCCCGACTCTGTCGGGGGAATCTTATGTTGATTTTAGCTTACACTACTTATGCTTTCAACAAAAGCAACCCCCGCTTCCGGTTAAAGAAGAAATAGTAATAAAAATAAAACCAGCGGTATGCTTTTGTCTTTATCATTGTGCATCAAAAATAACTATTCATTTGCAAGACACAAACCTTTTACCTAAAAAATATACAAGCCGATACAAGTGTTTGTAAAAAAATTAGCCATCCCGAATTACCAGGATGGCCCCAAACGATTGCTTGCCAAATTAAAAAAATCCTTACTTGGCTGCAGCTGAAGTATCTGCTTTAGCAGTAGTATCCATAGCAGGTTGAGCATCTGTAGCTGCAGGAGTAGTTGCTGTAGTGTCTGCAGGTTTTACTTCTTCACCATTTCCACCGCTGTTGCATGCTGCCAGGGCTGCGATAGCCAGTACATAAAAAAGCTTTTTCATGTTTTGTCTGTTTTTTGATTTTGTTTAAACAATTAAATTTTGGATTTATTCCGGTTTTAAAAAAAGGTAACCCGCTTCCAATTGATTTTTTTATTTTTCTTTGGGTTACAATTTCACATAACCCGTATTAAAACCTGTAGAGTGAACCCTGATATTAAAGACCAAGATTTACTTAAAGGGCTGGCGCTGAACGATAAGAAAGCTGTGGAAACTATTTACCGGGACAACTATAACATGGTGCAAAGCCTGGTGATAAATAATAACGGAACGGTGCAGGAGGCTAAGGATGTGTTTCAGGAAGGGATGATTGTTTTGTTTGAAAAAGCCCGGTCGGGCAGTTTTGAGCTTAATTGCCAGCTGAAAACTTATATTTATTCCGTATGCCGCCGAATCTGGCTTAAACGATTACAACAAATTAACCGTTTTAGCATCGAAGCAGATAGCATGGCAGAGGTAGTGCCGGTGGAAGAGGACCTGGAGGAACATGAGAAAAAAGACCAGGAGTTTAAGATGCTGGAAAAAGCAATCGGCAACTTAGGCGAACCCTGTAAAAGCCTGATTGAAGCTTTTTACATTCAGAAAAAAAACATGCAGGATATCGCCGGCCAGTTTGGTTACACCAATGCCGACAATGCCAAGAACCAGAAGTACAAATGCCTGATGCGACTGAAAAAAATCTTTTTTGCCCAATATAAAAATGGAAAGTGATGGAAGACATTCAGATACTGGAAACCGTTGAACGCTACATCCGCGGCGAAATGCGGCCGGATGAGCGGGTGTATTTTGAGCAGCTCCGCAAAAGCAATCCTGAAATTGACCAGCTGGTGGTGGAGCACACCCTGTTTATTCATAAAATGAATGAAATGGGTGAACTGCGCAAATACAAAACCAGCTTAAATGACGTGCACACGGGTCTTTCAGAAAAAGGTTTAATCAACTCTGAAAGATTAAAAGGAAAGGCAAAAGTAATTTACCTGTGGAACCGTTACAAGCGGGTGGCGGCCATTGCTGCCTCTATTGCGGGCATCACTACACTTACCATCAGCGCCCTGGTGTGGTATGTTTCTCCCAAACCGCCAACGGATAAAATTGAATTGCTCGACCGGAAAATCAGGGAACAGCAGAATAAAACCTACCAGCTGAGCAAGGAGATTGACAATGTAAAAAGCAAGGTGACAGAGCCGGAAGTGAACTACAAAACCGGGGGTTCGGGTTTTATTATTGATGTGAAAGGCTATTTGGTAACCAACCACCATGTGGTTGAGGGAGCAAAATTCATTGCAGTGGAAACCCATAAAGGCGAAGAATTTAAGGCAAAAGTGGTTTTTGAAGATAAAACCCGGGATATTGCTATCCTGAAAATTACGGATGACTCATTCAAACCGCTTTCATCCATTCCGTATGCCATCAATAAATCCTCTGCAGATCTTGCTGCCCCTATTTTTACACTAGGATATCCACGCAACGAAATTGTATATGGGCAGGGTTATCTCAGTGCAAAGACCGGTTTCCAGGGCGATACGCTCAGCTGCCAGATTGAAGTGGCTGCCAACAGCGGCAACAGCGGCAGCCCCATCCTGAACAAATATGGTGAAGTAATTGGGGTGCTGAACGGACGCCAGACCAATGCGGAAGGCTTTGCATTTGCTATTCACTCAAAATACATCTACACCGCCATTGAAGAACTGAAGAAAAAAGATACATCTTATAACCGGATAAAATTACCGGCAACATCGAGCATCAAAAATGCGGAGAGGGAACAGCAGGTGAAAAAAATTGAAAACTTTGTGTTCATGGTAAAAGTGAACCGGTAAACACTCTAAAAATTTTTTATAAAAGCTGCCCGGTGCAGCTTTTTTTATTCCCGGATGTTTTCAGGATATATGCCATCTTCTACCAGCTTCTTCAAACTGGCCCGCACGGCCGGTGCATCTTCTTTGTAGGTGACACCAAACCACTGTGCAGATGTGTGAATGACTTTTATAATACCTGCGCCGTCCTTGATAAACCTGTCGGCCACAATGGGGATAAAAAATTCGGCTTTGGGATTGGTAATATTTTCAGACAGAAATTCCCGGAAAATCTTCTTGCTGAATTCGAAAATGGATGGATGAAAACACCAGAAGTTCATGGATACATGCGTATCCAGCGGGAGTTCACGCGGCTGATGCTCATCTTCACAAACGATCACATTCCCCCTCCTCGATACGTTTAGTCTTTCCACTACCGAAACCAGGTTGCCGGCGCCATCCACCTGGCACACGCCGCGGTTTACAGTACCGTGGTCGGAAAGTGTTTTCAAAAGTTCGTAACCGATAATGGAGTACACGTTTTCGCTGCAGCCATTCTGTAAAAAATCCTGCGCTTTTTTAAAAGCATCCCTGTCGTAAAAATCATCTGCATTGATTACGGCAAACGGCCCCTGAATATTTTTTTCAGCACACAGCACCGCATGCGCTGTGCCCCAGGGTTTGCTTCTGTCAGCAGGGATAGTAAAGCCCTCCGCATAATCACTGAGTTCCTGGAAAGCATATTCCGTCTTTATCCTTTGCTCAATTGTACTGCCTATGGCTTCCCTGAAATTTTTTTCAAACTCCCTGCGGATGATAAACACCACCTTGCCAAAGCCTGTGCGGATGGCGTCGTAAATGGAGTAGTCCATGATGGTTTCTCCGGATGGCCCGAAGCCTTCCACCTGTTTCATACTGCCGTAACGGGATGCCATGCCTGCCGCTAAAATCACCAGCGCCGGTTTCATCATAAAATTTTTAAGCGCTGCGAAAATAAATAAATTCGCTGCTAAACAGCTTTCTGTTTGCTGATGCTGCCGGATATTTCTAAAATCACTGTGGATGAACTTTCACTGCCCGCTTTTGAAAAAAGCCGGATAACAGCTGATATGCTGAGGCTCGACAAAATTCATCCAGTTATTTCCGGCAACAAATGGTTCAAGCTGAAATATCATCTCGAAAATTTTTTTGCAGGAAATTATCATGGCCTTCTCACTTTCGGCGGCGCCTGGTCAAACCATATTGTGGCCACTGCCTGCGCCTGCTTTTTGCAAAAAATAAAAAGCGCTGGTATCATCAGGGGCGAAAAACCGGCGCAACTCTCCTCTACTCTGCAGCAAGCAGTGAGCTATGGCATGCAATTGAAATTTATTTCCCGGGCTGACTATAAACAAAAAGACAAAGCGGAATTCAGGGAAACAATAGAAAAAGAATTCCCTGGTTATTATTTCATTCCTGAAGGAGGTGCCGGCCCCGATGGTGAAAAAGGGGCTGCGGAAATTTTACAACTGGTAAATCCAGCAGCTTATTCACATATTATGTGTGCAGCAGGCACAGGCACCATGATGAGGGGATTGGTTTCGGCAGCAATAAATCATCAACAAATTATCGGGATCCCTGTATTGAAACTCACAAATGAAAACGATTCATCGGTTGCTGAGACAAGAGACACGTTATCCCCCGGTGAAAAAAATGATTCATCCTTAGTAGAGACAGGGTATGCCCAGTCACAACAAAATAAAAAACCGGTTCAAATTCCCGGTTACCATTTCGGCGGATATGCAAAATACAATGGCACCCTCATTGATTTTATGAACGAGTTTTACAGGCAAACCTCCATCCCCACAGATTTTGTTTATACGGGCAAACTGCTGCTTGCAGTAAATGACCTGGCCGCCAAAAATTTTTTTTTGCCGGGCAGCCGTTTACTCATTATTCACAGCGGTGGGTTGCAGGGCAATGCTTCCCTGCCAAAAGGAACGTTAATCTTTTAGCGTTTGCATTCTGCATGCTATCTTTGCCTTGTTGAGGAAAAGAATCCGGAAGTTAATTCGTTTAATATCCATGCTAAAAATCATCCTGGCTCTGCTGATCAGTTTGCCTGTGCTGGCGCAAAAACAGGATTCCCTGCCTGATTTCTCCGTAGTATATAAAGGAAACAACCGCGTTGTCGTCAGTTGGAATAACAAATTCAAATTGCTGAAACAAATCAGCATTCAGCGCTCTGCCGATAGTCTTTCCAATTTTAAAACCCTGGTGACAGTACCTGATCCCAATAACCCGCAGAATGGATACATGGATGCCAAAGCACCGAATGACCGGATGTTTTACAGGTTGTACATCCTTGTGGATGGCAGCAATTTTATTTTTACCAGGTCAAAACGGCCGCTGAACGACAGCATCCGCACCGCTCTGCTGGCCGACACGTCAAAGAAGACATTGCCCGACAGCAATTATATGAAAGTAGTGGAAAAAATTATAAGCCAAAACCTGCCCGACAGCGTACTGACAGCCGAAGAAATATTTATTTTAAAAAAATATAAAAACAGCCGGCTCGACCTGCTGTCCGAATCGGTGAACAGGAAAATAGAAGCCATCATCAAGGTAAAAAACACCCCTGATGTTGTGATGCCGCAATACCGCATTTCAGCCAACAGGGATGGCGTGGTAAAAATCATACTGAATGATTTTAACAAGAAAAAATACACTATACGGTTTTATGAAGATGACGATAGTTTTCTTTTTGAAATAAAAGACATCAAAGAAGCTTCGCTTATGCTCGACAAATCAAACTTTTATCACAGCGGCTGGTTCAGGTCAGAGCTGTATGAAGACGGCAGGCTGGTAGAGAAGAACCGGTTTTTTATTCCAAAGGATTTCTAAGTAGTGAGTACTCAGTACTAAGGCTGAACCAATTCCACATCAAATACCCTTTCAAAATTTTTTTTCACCCTTTCCTTGGCTTCATCGAAATCAACTTTTCTTCCAAGTTCTTTTTGCAGTGAAGTGACTTGTTTGTTCTGTATGCCACAGGGAATGATATTATTGAAGTAAGAAAGGTCGGTGTTTACATTAAATGCAAAGCCGTGCATGGTTATCCAGCGGCTGGTGCGTACACCCATGGCGCAAATTTTTCTTTCACGCCCCGGCACATCGGGGTCAAGCCATACACCGGTTTCGCCGGACGACCGGGCGCCTTTCAGGCCGTAACCGGCAAGTGTCAGAATGATCACTTCCTCCAGGTTGCGCAGATATTTTCCGATGTCAGTATAAAACTTTTCCAGGTCAAGTATAGGGTAGCCTACAATCTGCTGATCGCCATGAAAAGTAATATCGCCGCCGCGGTTGGTGCGGAAAAACTGAATGCCGCTTTCTTCCAATTCTCTTTCATCCAGCAGCACATTTTCAATATTGCCGCTTTTGCCCAAGGTGTAAACAGGAGGATGTTCGACGAAAAGAAGATAGTGTGTAGTTGTGAGTCGTGAGTCGTGAGTCGTGAGTTGGGCATCAGTAATTACCGGCTCCGGGCTACCGACCAATGACTCCTTATTAAAAACTTCTGACTTCAGACTTCTGGCTTCAGTCTTCTTTTCAGCATTCTCCTGCAGCAATCGCTCCTGGTAGTCCCATGCAGCTTTATATTCCATTCTGCCCAAGTCGCGGAATATGACCTGTTGTTTCGCCATTTTGAATTGCAAATTTAGTTTTGCATCTTCAACCGGGCAAAACCGGGGTTACAACTGTAGAGCGGAGCCCGTCCGTACCGGCAGGCCTGCCTGAAAGATTCATCCTGGCGGGGTCGGACATCGCAACAACAGATTAATCAGGATCTAAAGGCCTGTGACATAATAATTTTTTAATACAAACCCATGAGTTTGCTTCGCCCAGTTTTATCGGGATTGCAAAAAAAACCATGAACGAAAACAACGATAAACCCGAACAACAGAACGGCAGCGATGATCTGTATGAACGCTTTGTGATAAAAATTGACAAGGGCCAGGAACCGCTGCGCATTGATAAATTCCTGATGAGCCGGATTGAAGGCGCTACAAGAAACAAAATCCAACAGGCTATCAATGCGGGGTTTGTGATGGTGAATAAAAACACCGTGAAGCAGAATTATAAAGTAAAGGCGCTGGATGAGATTGTAGTGTACAGCGACATGAGCCCTGAAGAAACTGAAGTGGTGCCGGAAAAAATTCCGTTGAATATTGTGTATGAAGACGACGATGTGATAGTGATTAATAAGCCGCCGGGAATGGTGGTGCATCCCGGCAGCGGCAATTATTCCGGTACGCTGCTAAACGGCGCGGCCTGGTATATGCTGCAAAAAGACCCTTCGCTCAATGAAGAAAAACTGCCGAGGTATGGGCTGGTGCACCGCATTGATAAAAATACCAGCGGCCTGCTGCTGATGGCAAAAAACAGCCGGGCCATGAGCCAGCTTGCCAGACAATTTTACGATCATACAGTGAAACGAAAATATGTGGCCCTGGTATGGGGTGATGTAAAAAATGACAAGGGAACCATCACGGCACATATTGGCCGCAACCTCCGGCGCCGCAAACTTTTTGAAGCCTATCCTGGTGGTGAGCACGGCAAAGAAGCCATCACACATTACAAAGTGATGGAGCGGTTTAATTATGTGACGCTGCTTGAATGTGTGCTGGAAACAGGCCGCACTCACCAGATAAGAGTGCACATGAAGTACATGGGCTACCCGGTTTTTAACGATGAATTTTACGGCGGTGATAAAATTGTAAAAGGTACCGTGTTTGCCAAATACCGCCAGTTTGTAGAAAACTGTTTTGCCATTTGCCCGCGGCATGCCCTGCATGCAAAAACGCTGGGCTTTCTGCATCCCCGCACAAAGAATGAAATGTTTTTTGATACCGATTTACCAGCGGATATGAAGCTGCTGATTGAGAAGTGGAGAAGGTATGTTTCAACCAGAAGCAGTGATTAGGATGATGGTTCGATGGCTAAATGGTTTACTAGTTGAATAGCCGGGGAGTTACGTTTTCGTATTGCCGAATACTGTTTCCAAAAACAATTTAACCATGCAGCAGGCAAACAATCTCAATGTGAAAAATCAAACAGGGTAGCAGTAAACAATCCCCTTTCTCTTTTTTTGAAGGCCACATCCCAGGTGCCGGTGTAGCGAAGTGTGGAAGGAACAATAAGATTGTCAATCCGGGTCATCTGAACTTCCATGTGCACATCAAAATCATACACCGCGGCTTTGTAGCTCAAATCATAATTGCGGGCCACTATTTCCATGGTTTTGCTGCTGAACCAGGTGGACATAGTATCTATCACCACGCCGCTGCGTTCTTTTGCTTTAATGGTAAAAAGATAGCAGCTCTGACCGTTGTAGTCAACATAATCAATGGCATAAGAATATTTCCCGGCATTATCACGGTCGAAGATGGCCGTTTTGTCGCCCATGAGGGGGATGCCCGGAATTTTTTTGCCGGGGTCGAAGAAGAGCATCTTCAGCTGTTCTTTGTGTTTTTCAATTCCTCTTTTTGATTTCACAGCCCGTTCATATCCTTTCACTATGTTGGTTTCGCCGCATATTTTTCCTTTGGTAAAAAAAAGCGAAGCATACAGTTCGGCGGTGTAATAGTGATAAGCGCTGTCTTTTTCATAAAAATCACCGTTGCTTTTTTCTTCCAGTACTTCCATGCTGCGGCAGCCTCCGGATGTATGTTGCCGGGTTTTGCTCTGCAGCGAAGCTTTTACTTTCCCTTTTTTATCCAGCATGCGGATGTCGTTCAGCGAAGTGTAGCTTAGCACCCGCAGGTTGCGAAAGGCCTTGTAAAAGCTGCTGTCATTTTTTACCCGTTCAATAAAACTGTTTATATCCAGCTTGTTTCTTACCACCACTTCAGAAAGCTGTATCATCTGTGCCAGGCGCACATTATCGAGTGAATCTTCGTTTTGGGCATAAAGGAATTTTGTGGTACACAAAAATACAAAAAGAATGATCCTTTTCATAGAAAGGCAGTATCATAAAGCAATTAAGCCGGGAACAGCATTTTGTAATCCACTTTTACTTTCCCTTTGCTGATGTCGTTCAGTTTCCCTTTCAGCAGTTTTCTTTTCAGCGGGCTGATGTGGTCAATAAAAAGTTTTCCCTCGATATGATCGTATTCGTGCAGGATGATTCTTGCCGTCAGTCCCTGGAAAGTGCGCATGCATTGCTGGAAATTTTCATCCCTGTATTCCACTGTTACCACCGACTGGCGCCTGATGTCTTCACGTATTTTTGGAATGCTCAGGCAGCCTTCGTTGTATGTCCATTCAAACCCATCGAGTTCCCTGATATGTGCATTGATAAAAACCTGGCGGATACCCGGCGCATCGGGGTAGTTGTGCTGTTCTTTGTCTTCTTTCAGTTGCCGGAACACCTGCTCCGAATCCATCACAAAAAGCCGGATGTCACGATTTACCTGCGGGGCCGCAAGGCCTACCCCATTGCTGGCATACATGGTTTCCCACATATCTTCAATTAGTTGCTGCAGGCCGGGATAATCTTTATCTACATCCCTGCACATTTTGCGCAGCACCGGGTGACCATACGCTACTATGGGAAGAATCATTCAAATTACGATTTTGGATTTGAGATTTCAGAATTTGAAAGCAAATTTAAGATTATTAGCCAGCAGATAGTTTTTCAAACGTATATCGCTTAGAAAATGTCCCCATCATATTTTGAGCAGAATTTTCCGGTCCATATTGAGCTTCCCGAAGCTTCATAATAAAATTCAAGTTCATACCATACGATTATTTGTGAAGTTTTCTTCACTGCAAGTTTAAAACCTGAAATTCCACGTAACCGCCGGCAGTATCGGGAAAAGGGATACCTGTCTTGCCTCTACTTTCAATGTGCCGTCGTAAGGACTGCCGGTCTGATCGAAGTAAATAAAATAGGGATTAAGACGGCTGTACACATTGTAAAAGCTGAACACCCAACTGCTTGTCATTTTTTTCTTTTTCTTTGGCACGGGAGTGTATGTGGCTGCCAGGTCGAGACGATGATAAGCCGAGAGGCGGTACTGGTTCACACGGCTGTACTCCTGTGTAAGCACCCCTTCGATAATGTAAAACCGCTCGGGCAGTGTTGTGGCATTGCCGGTACCATAAACAAACACGGCACCAAACTTCCATTTGCCGCCAGGCTCATAATTTGCCACTACGCTCATGTCGTGCCGGCGATCGTAACGGGCAGGGAATTTTTCACCGCCGTTCAGCTCTGTGAATTTTCTCCATGTCCATGACAGCGTGTAGCCAATCCAGCCATTCAGTTTTCCTCTTGTTTTATTGATAAAAATTTCAGCGCCATAGCTCCAGCCATCGCCAAAGGCGAATTCCACCTCCGGGTCTTCCAATGATGGGGTATAGCCTTCTTTATACTCAATCTGGTTCTTCATTTTTTTATAATAAACCTCAAGCGATGTCTCATACCTGTTGTTGTCAAAGTTTTTAAAAAATCCTGCTGCATACTGCCAGCTCAGCTGCGGTTTAACACGGTAAGTGCTCGGTACCCACAAATCGGTGGGCAGTGTGCTGCCGGCATTGCTCACCAGGTGAATGTACTGCAGGTTGCGGTTCACTGCTGCCTTTACTGACGTTTCATTATTGATGGCATAGCGGATAGTGATGCGGGGTTCAAAGCCACCATAGGTTTTTACCGGCTCAAAATTTTTGTACACGGTGCTGTCAATTTTATTGCCGTCGTCATCCCGAACATATTTTTTGTAAGGTCCGATTTGTGTAAATCCGCTCCAGCGGATACCGTAGTTAATTTTTAGTTTATCACTCATCTCCCAGTCATCCTGTATATAAAGCGCAAATTCACTTGCATACTTTACACTTTCATTATTGGGCTGAAAAATGACGGAATCCTGCCGGCCCGAAAGAATGTTGGGTATAAACTTGTGATACGTGTACAACCCGCCAAACTTCAGTTTGTGTTGCGGCACGGGGTAATAATCAAAATCCATTTTCAGGTTGGCATCGCGGATGCCGGAGGCAAGACTTAACTGGAAATTGTGCTGCGCTGCATCAAACCTGAATTTGTAATTATTGTAAACGCCGGTCATGTTGGCAAAAAGCTTTTTGCTGAACACATGATTCCAGCGCAGCGTAGCAGTACTGTTTCCCCAGGGAATATTGGAGCGGAAAGACCGCCTGGCATTGTTGAAATCAAACACATCGCGGCCGAAATAGCCGCTGAGGTAAAGCCTGTCTTTTTCTGAAAACCTGTAATTTACTTTGGCATTCAGATCATAAAAGAAATAACCCGAGCCATAGAAGTCGCTGCTTTTTTTTATAAACGGTTTTGCCAGCGCATCCACATACGTTCGGCGGGCAGAAATAATAAAGGAAGCTTTATCTTTTATTATCGGTCCCTGCAGCGAAAACCGGGAAGCAATCAGCCCGATGCCTCCCTCCGCCTGGAAATGATTCATATTTCCATCCTTCATCGCCACATCGAGCACAGAAGAGAGCCGGCCGCCGTACTGTGCCGGCATACCTCCTTTTATCAGCGATGTGTTTTTAATAGCATCAGAATTAAAAATGGAAAAAAAACCAAACAGATGGCCGGTGTTGTACACCACCGCATCATCCAGCATAATGAGGTTCTGGTCGGGCCCGCCCCCGCGAACGTAAAAACCTGCATTGCCTTCGCCGGCATTTCTTACTCCGGGCAGCAACTGGATGGCTTTCAGGATATCAATTTCACCCAAAAAAGCAGGAATGTTTTTTATACGGCTTGTGGAAAGATCAATCTTTCCCATTTCGGCATTTTTCACGTTGGCATCACGCCGCCGGTTCGTGTAAACCACCACTTCAGAAATGGCCGCATGTTTCGGTGCTAGTTCAAAATTGAAAGCCTTATCAGCCTGCAGTTGCAGTTCAATGCTTTTGGACATGTACGAAATATGACTGACGGTGATTTTATATGCTCCGGGTTCGATGGTGATGGAATAAAATCCATAGCTGTTGCTCGCTACTCCCTTTCCCTGCCCGTTGATGCTGATGCTGGCGCCGATAACCAGTTCGCCTGAAAGACTGTCCCGCACATAGCCATTCAGTGTTATTTTGTTTTGTGCAAATAAAGAAAGATGAGCAAGGGTTAATACAATTATAGCTGCTGTGCTGCGCATTTTTTCCCGTTACGATTTAATCAGTTCCTGCCTGGTTGTTCAGCAACGTGAATAGAATCCCGTGTAGCGCCGCAGATCAGCATGGCCTTGCCGTATTTGGGATCGTACAGACCGAGATATGGATTGCGGCGATCATCATCCTGCCCGCTGGTACTCAGCCAGAAAGCTGACGATTCATAATTGTTCAGCGCCATGGGGCATTCCTGGTAATACACTTTGGCCGCATCGTATTTAATGGTGCGAAGCAAATCGAACAGCTGCTGCGAAAGAAAATTCAGTGATTCTCTTTTCTCATAAATTTCTTCATCGGCACGAAGCCCGGCAAGTTCTGTTTTTACAGTTTTCCAATAGCTTTCAACTGTGGGATAGATAGCGGAGTCTTTCTTCATTTCATCCAGCTTCAGGCTATCAACAAGTATTCTCAATTCATCAGCGCTTTTATTTACGGCGGCAGTATCCCAGTTTACAAACGCTTCGGACAGCCGGTAGTAAGCCTCAAGCATTTTATTTACCGACTGGTTGAAGGCGTCGCTGTGCCTGCTTACCGTCATCGCTGCCGGTTTAGGGCCATCATCACTGGTTTTTTTCTTGAAAACATATTTCCATCCGAAAACAACGGCCAGGGCTACCAGGATACCTAACAGGGCAAGAGCAGATTTTTTCATCAGGTAAAAATTTTGCCAAAGGTAAACAGGGACGGCCTAATGAAGTAATCAATTATTTTTGTGGGCCAAAGAAGACGTGAATGGTCAATGGTGAATGGTGAATAAGAGCTTTTCCTGGTTATGGCTCTGCTTCTTTATACCAGTAACCAAAAAGTAAACTATATGTTTTTGAAATTAAATCACCAGAAATTGGATATATACGGAATATCCCGAAAGTTTGTACACGAATGTTACATATTGACCAAAAGTCTTCCTGCCGAAGAAAGATTTGGTTTGATAACCCAGATCAGGAGGGCTACTCTTTCAGTCCATCTGAACATTGCAGAGGGGGCATCAAGGAAATCTGAAACTGAAAGAAAGCGTTTTTATGAAATTGCAAGAGGGTCATTAATAGAAATTGATGCCGCCCTGGATATTGCCTGTGATCTTGAATACTTAGGTGGGATACAATTAGAAAAACTGGGCGAATCCATGATCAGATGTTTCAAATTATTGACAGGTTTAATTGAATCGAAGGCCACAAAATGACGTATCACCATCATTCACCATTGACCATTCACCATTGACGCTCTATGCTCGCAGGCCTTACCAACGTCACTTTCGAATTCGGTGCCCGGACACTTATCCGGAACGCCACCTGGCATATACAGCCGGGAGAAAGAATTGGCTTGATTGGTTATAATGGCACAGGCAAGTCAACGATTCTGAAATTACTTACCGGAGAATATACTCCCGCTTCAGGCATTGTAGAAAAAAGCAGGAATACAAGTATCGGCTACCTGCACCAGGACCTGCTGAGCTTTGATACCAACGACTCTATTCTGGATGTGGCACTTGGGGCATTTGAAAAAATACGGCAACTGGAAAAAGAGATTGAAGACCTGGGGCAGCAATTGGAGAATGACCATAGCGAGAAGCTGCTTCATGATTACACGGATAAACTACATGAGCTGGAAACGCTCGGCGGTTACAACATCCATCATAAAACAGAAGAAATCTTACAGGGGCTCGGTTTTGCCAATGCCGATTTGAAACGACCTTACAAAGAATTCAGCGGCGGATGGCGCATGCGGGTGCTGCTGGCCAAAATGATTTTGCAGCAACCCGATTTGCTTTTACTGGATGAGCCAACCAACCACCTCGACTTGCCTTCCATCGAATGGCTGGAAAGATACCTTCAAAACTATCCCGGCGCTGTTGTCATCGTCAGCCACGACAAATATTTCCTGAACCGGATGGTGAAAAAAATTGTGGAGCTGTACCAGCAGGAACTCCATTTCTACAGCGGCAATTATGATTTTTATGAAAAAGAAAAACAGCTCCGGCTCGATCTGCAGCAGAAAGCATACGAAAACCAACAGGACTTTATCCGGCAGAATGAACGGCTGATTGAACGTTTTCGTGCAAAGGCCAGCAAAGCTACCATGGCGCAAAGCCTGATAAAAAAACTGGAAAAGCTGGAGCGGATTGAAGAAGCCACACTGGAAAGACCCAACATCAAACTTAATTTCAGGATTGATAAACGGCCGGGAAAAACCATTGCAAAAATCAAACATGCGAACAAGTCCTTTGGGGATATAAAAATCATAAAAAATACTGAAGCGGAAATTCTCCGCGGCGATAAAATTGCACTCATCGGTGCCAATGGAAAAGGAAAATCTACCGTGCTCCGCATTCTTGCCGGTACCGAACCTTTTGAAGGAGAAAAAGTGGGCGGGCACAATGTGGAGCAGAGTTTCTATGCACAGCATCAACTGGAAGCTTTGAATGTGGAGAATACCATTTTGCAGGAGATGATGCTTTGCGGCAGCCAGAAAACAGAACTGGAACTTCGTACCCTGCTTGGGTGTTTTTTGTTCAGCGGCGATGATGTGGATAAAAAAATCAGGGTGCTCAGCGGCGGCGAAAAAGCCAGAGTGGCGCTGGCAAAAACCATCATCAGCCGCGCCAATTTTTTATTACTGGATGAACCGACCAACCATCTCGACATTCATTCCGTGGAGCTGATGATAGAAGCGCTGAACCGGTACGAGGGTACTTACATTCTCGTCAGCCACGACCGGTATTTTATTTCTAAAACAGCCAATAAGATTTGGGAGATTGTTGACTACCAGATAAAGGAGTTTGCAGGAGGATATGAGGAGTATGTGGAATGGAAAGCAAGAATGATGAGCAGCCGGGAGCCTGGAGTCACAAGCTTGCCCACCGAAGCTTCCGCCATCGTTAAATCGCCGGCGGATAAATCAGCGAAGGAGAGTCAGAAGTCAATAGTAAAAAAGGAGACTGCACAAGAAAAAAAGAATGAAATAAAAATCACAAATCAGACTTCAGACCTCAGACTTCAGACCTCAACGCCCATCAACAGGCAGCAAAAGAAGGAACTTCAGAAGCAGCAAAAACTTTTTCAGCAGCTGGAAGAAAAGATTTCTTTGCTTGAAAAACAAAAGCAGGACCTTGAAGCGACGCTGGCCGACCCGGCAACCTATTCCGACAAGCAAAAATTCCTGCAAACTGAATTAGCTTACAACGATATTACTGCCCAACTGGACGGGCTGAATATTCAATACGAACAGGTTTTTGAACAAATAATAAACCTGGAAGCAAAGCAGGGCTGAACTTTGTAACTTACTTATTCAAAATACGCTTTGTATGAAGTACCGTATTGTTTTTTCTGCAGCATTCTTATGCACCGGGGTATTACTTGCATTTCGTTTTACTGAAAAAATAAAACCGGTTGCGGCATTTGATATAACTGAGTACAAAAAGAAAAACATCGTCCGCTGCAGCCCCGACTGGAATGAGCTGAAGGATTGGCTGGAGGAAACCGACATCCCTCCTATGCCCGGCGCAGGCACACATAAATGGGAAATTTCAACAAATAATGACAGCGCCCGGTTTTATTTCAACCAGGGCATCAACATGTATTACAGCTTTCACATCATCGAAGCCATGGCTTCATTCATAAAAGCAGCAAAGTTTGACCCGGGCTGTGCCATGCTGTACTGGGCGCAGGCATTAGGCTATGGTCCCAATATCAACGATTACGGGTACCGTGCATCACCCGAAGCCCTGGCGGCAGTGAATAAGGCAAAAGAATTTGCATCAAATGCATCCTCATTGGAGAAAGAACTGATTGATGCCATGTCGGTGCGGTACACCGCTGACTCTGCCGATGCCACCAGGGCATCATTAAATCAGTTGTACACCGACAGGATGAAAAGGGTTTATGAAAAATTTCCTTCGCATCCCGATGCACAGGCACTCTATGCCGATGCCATGATGCTGGAGCATCCCTGGGATTTATGGTATGTAAACGGTACTGCCAAACCATGGACACCGCTTATTCGTGAAGTGCTGGAAAAACTGCTGACCAGATATCCCGATCATCCCGGAGGCAACCACTACTATATTCATGTAATGGAGCCGTCGCCTTATGCAGCCAAAGCGCTGCCGAGTGCAGAGCGTCTTGGCAAAACCAACCCCGGTCTTTCGCATGTGGTACACATGCCCTCGCATATTTACCTGCGCACAGGTTTGTATCAAAAGGGCGTTGATGTAAACAGGAATGCAGTCAGCAGTTATCAGAAATCCATTCTGCTCTATGCTCCGGTTGCCGGCGCCGATTTTCTTTACCTGATTCACAACCTGCACATGAAAACCAACAATGCCATGATGCTGGGCAATTACAAAATTGCCGCGGCTGCGGCTATGGAAACCAGGAACAGTGTACCCGGTGATTATCTCTCTATTCCGCCGCCGATGGGAAATTATCTGCAATACATTCACATGACGCCGCTGTTCGTTTACCTGCGTTTTGGCAGGTGGGATGAAGTATTGAAGATGGAACAGCCCGCTTCGGCGCTGCGGTATGCAAATATTCTTTATCATTTCGGAAGGTCTTATGCTTTTTCAGTAAACCAAAACCGGGAACAGGCCGGCCGGGAACTTGATTTGATGCGTGAACTGATGAAGGATAGCTCGCTGCAGATTCCTTTTACACCTTTTTCCGCCGCTATGGAGGGAGCCAAAGTGGCTGAGCATTTATTACTTGGCGCTATTCATCAACATAAAAAACTTTACGATGGTGCCATCCGGCATTACCTGCTGGCCGATTCCATCGAATCAAACATGGTATATAACGAGCCCCGCGACTGGTTGCTCAATCCAAAACATTACCTTGGTAATGCTTACCTGCTCAAAGGCGAGTCGGCCAATGCCGAAAAAGTTTTCAAAAAAGATTTACAGTATAACAATGAAAACGGCTGGGCGCTGTATGGCCTGTATAAGGCGCTGGTGCAGCAAAAGATGACTGCCGAAGCGGCAAAGGTGATGACAAGATTCGTTAAAGCATTCAGTAAAACCGATGTTAAAATTACGTCTGCGGTGTATTGAATGCTGAAGAATTTCTGAGTAGCTTTGAATATGCAAAAGCCGCAAGTTTCTAAAACAGCTTTCTGGGATGTTCGCTTTTCCGAGATAGATTATGAAAAATATGCCCTTCATGTAATGCAAAAGGTGTTTAATTATGGCACATGGAACGACCAGATTGCGATTATGAAATTTTATGGCCTGGACAGAATCAGAAAAGAGATAGTCAATTCCGTTTATCTTCGTCCCCCTGTTATTTGTTTCCTCTGCACTATCCTGCATCTTCAAAAAACTGACTTTAGATGTTACAACAAAATGCAGTCCCACCCGCTGCCCTGGAAATATTGAAAAAAATCTCGGCATTAGGTCAATTGAATTCCTTTGCCATCGGAGGCGGAACCAGCATTGCTTTACGTTTGGGCCACCGCGTTTCTGTTGACCTGGATTTTTTTACAAATACCGAATATGAAACCCAGTTATTATTTCAATTTATCACAAAGCAATTTCCAGCTTCGGAAAAGCTGTTTGAAAAGAACCAGACAATGATTTTTATCATTAATGATATAAGGACAGATTTTGTGCTATATCCTTTCCCATGGACAAATCAATTTGAATTAATAGACGGCATCAGGTTTCTTAGTTTTGAAGACATTATTCCTATGAAGCTGCAGGCGGTCAGTAACAGGAATGCAAAAAAGGACTATTGGGATATTGCCGTTCTTCTTGAAAAATATTCTCTCGATGAAATGCTGCACATATTTAAAAAGAAATTTACGCAGGTTGATATTGGCTTCATTATTCATAGCCTTACCGATTTTGAAAATGCAGACACCGAGCTTGACCCGGATGTTCTTGATAATAAAACCTGGAATGATATAAAAAACCAACTCATCTCTGCAGTAAATAAATATACGCTGGGGTTACTGTGAATTTTCAAAACTCCTTTTCAGGCCTGCCCGAATGCCGGACGGGAGTTGAGGAAATCCCCTTCACAAAATCACTCACAAGGTAACTCACCAGCTTGCCGCTGGTGGCATCGGTTCTTCCATCTGATAGCCTGGTGGCGCCTTCGCATATGTGCAGATAGGCCGGCTTGCAGTGAGCCGAGGTAAAATTGATATACTGTCGTGCATGATTGGGGAAAATTCCTACCGGCGTCATGGCGCTGCTCAGCGTGTGTTCAATGCAGTCAATGTCCACATCAATGCCGCAAAGGGTATCTTCTGTAAAATCTGCTGCATGCACCACCGCCTGCATAAAAGTTCTTTTCTCATGCACAAAAATGTCTTCAAACGTGATGCAGTCAATAAAGGGGTTGTTCACCATATCCATCCACACATTTTGCGGCAAATAATTTTCATGCAGCCCAATAATGCAGTACTTCTGCAGGTAACCGTCTTCCTCCGCATAGCGGAAAGCATTGCCGCTGTGCCGGCCTTCCATCGGGCGATAGTCAGCATGTGCATCCAGGTTGATGCAGTTGATTTGCGCCATCGGAATCACCCCGGCCCTATGCCAGCCTTTGGCGGCGCCTTTTATCAGGGGGTATGAATTATTGTGTCCCCCGCCAATGGCTATGGGGGTCTTCTTTGCTTCCGTTACCAGTTTTACCAACTGCTCCACTTCCTCATCAATGGTATTCACAGCATGGCGGTATGCTTCTATCTTTTCATCAGGATTTTTTGCCGTAGTATCTATCAGGTACTGGATATCGCCAAAATCAAAATGCCCTAACAGCAGCACCTCTCCGCCGTCAAAAAAATCATTGCTCTGTATATTCAGAAAAGATTGCAGAAAAGGTATCCATATCGTATCCGTGCCGCCCACTCCATAATTTCCTTTTGCGCCCAGATCTTCCGGTATGCCGAATAACACATACTTAGCAGTTGTAGCGGCTAATGACTTTGCAATATCACCGGCATCCTGCACCACATTTATTCTTTCACCCAGTTTGGTTTCAAACCGGCGGATTTTGGTAAGTGAGAGAATATCCTGTTTGTTATAAATTTTTAAATGTTGCATGCTGTTTGTTTTTACCGCAGAGAACGGGAGGACGCTAAGTTTGCGCAGAGACTCTCTGCGAAATCTCTTTTTCTCCCGTTCCCTGCGGTGAACTATATACCAATTTTACTATTAACGTTTTTAAGAATCCCGGCTTCCATTTCCATCGCCTTTCTCTCAATCTCCCTCCCGCTCTTCAACACTTCTTCTACAAACACTGCATCATCACATCCCGATGCATTAATCCGCACATTCATAAAGGCCCCCATTACGGCGCTGCGGGCACAGAGTGCCGCTACTCCCGCATCCGAAACGCTATTCGGATTTCCGATTTCCGCCATCGCTTTTATCACTTCCATGCTGTCGTACGCCACCTGCATTACACGGAAAGGCACTTCAATTGCAAAACGTGTAGCCTCGCTGATGGCTTTGCTGCGTGCCGCTTTTTCTTCATCCGTTCCCTTCGGCAAACTCCTTGCAGTCATCACCCGGTTAAATGCTTTTGTATCTGCATCCACTAATTGCAGTAACTCATCTTTATATTGCTGCCCCTTCTCCGCAAAATCACTAAACGCTTCCCATCTTTCATCCCAGCCATTTTTATGCGAAGAAATATTTGCCACCATCGTGCCCAGCGATATACCCAATACACCCACATAAGCAGCAATGGACCCACCCCCCGGCGCCGGACTTTCACTTGCTGTTTCATCAGCAAAATCGTTCAGCGGCATGCTTATAAGCCGGCTGTCGTTTTTTTCTTTTAACATATACTCAATAATTTTTTCTTCAGGTTTAAAAGGATAAAGCTCATCCAGGCCCATTGACTTCACTGCTATCCGCAAAAGTTCTTTTTCCGACACTCCCGCCGTACGTTTCTGCTTTTTCAGAAAATACTTCCCCGCATCCAGCATTGCATTCAATGGAATCAGTCCAACGAGTTCACTGCCTGTTACCCTAATCCCTCTGCCCTCAGCCTTTTTACACACTTCATCAAAGGCCACATGCACCGGCGTCACGTTTATATTAGTAAGATTAATGCTTATCTGGCAAAATCCATATTCTTCAATATACCAGCCAATCGCTTTCACACATTTCAAACTGCCGGGCTGCACCTGCTCCACCTCTTTCTCTATACCTTTCTCATCCTTAACCTTAACCTTAATCTTTCTTCCCCCCTCCCGCACATCAAATGCAATTGCATTGGCACGACGGGTAGAAGTGGTATTGAGATTCACATTATATGCCACCAGGAAATCCCTTGCGCCAATTACCGTAGCGCCACGCTTTGCATCCATTTCCGCCGGCCCAAAATCAGGTTTCCATTCCGGCTGTTTTATTTTTTCAAAAAAACCTTCATACTCACCGGCACGAATCACACTCAGGTTGCTGCGGCTCTTATCCGGTTGCGCCGCTTCATATAAATACACAGGAATCTTCAATTCCTCTCCCACTCTCTTTGCCAGTTGTTGTGCATACCTGGCCGTTTCTTCCATCGTAATACCGCTCACCGGAATCAGCGGGCACACATCGGTGGCTCCCATGCGGGGGTGCTCGCCTTTATGCCTGCCCATATCAATCAGCTCTCCGGCTTTTTTGATGGCCCTGAATGCTGCCTCTACCACCGCCTGCGGACTGCCCACAAATGTTACCACGGTACGGTTCGTCGCTTTTCCAGGATCAACATTTAATAACCGGACACCTTCCACAGTTTCAATCTGGCCGGTTATCTGTTTGATAATATTCAAATCATTTCCTTCGCTGAAGTTGGGAACACATTCGATGAGCTGCTGCATGCCACTCTGGTTTATTGCGCTAAGATATTGTTTGTGCAGATATGAATTGTGAAAGAGATTATTTGGTAGCCGGCTGCATTACTACTATCAGCACCTGTTGTGTCACTCACTTGTACATCCGGTAATCCTATTCAGCAATCACTGAACTTGTCCCCTTGCCCTGGTACTTGTCGTAATCACCACACAACATCATCAAACAAAATAAATTGAGGCGTGAAGAACCGCAACACGGCATCAGTTAGTTTCAATCCCTATCTTTACCAAAACATCCCCATGCAATTCCTCTCCCTTCAGCCATTTGTACCATCAGGAAGCGACTTTGAAAAGGCCAAACAGTTTTTTCAGCAATTGGGTTTTAATATCAGCTGGGATGCCGGCGATTATACCGGCTTCGAAAAAGATAGTTGCCGTTTCATTCTGCAAAATTTCAACAATAAGGACTTTGCTGAAAATTTTATGCTCACTGTTTCTGTATCCAACGTTACAGAATTCCGTCAGCAAGTCCTCGATAAACAGTTACCCCAGGCTTTCGGCATCCGCATCGGTGAAATCACACAACAACCCTACGGTAAAGAAGTAAACATTATTGACATCGCAGGTGTCTGCTGGCACTTTGTAGAGGGATGATGCGGTCCCGGGAGACTTTTTTTCAGAGGTTAATTCATAATTTAGTTTACCAAATTCACCCTTCCGGCAGGTTATGAAAAAACATTCCCTTGCCATATTGATTTACGGGGAGCCCGGCTCAACACGCAATGCATTTACGGAAGAAAAATATAAAATGCTCGCCGCCCATCTCGTTGAGCAAGGTTTTGCTGTTGATTCTGTTCTTTACCACGATTCCGTTGCAGGCAGACTGGAAACCGGCCTGGCGAAATACAACGCCATTCTTGTTTGGGTAAACCCGGTGGAACAGGGGCATGACCGGAAACTGCTTGACGCCATGCTGACCAAACTCTCAGCACAAGGCTGCTTTGTATCGGCTCATCCTGATGTCATTTTAAAAATGGGAACCAAAAAAATATTGTATGATGTAAGAAAAACCGAGTTTGGCGGGGATGTAAAGCTTTATGCGTCTTTTGAAGATTTTAAAGAATGCTTTCTGCAGGCCGGCGAAGCCACAGGCATTCGCATTCTGAAACAGTACCGCGGCAACGGCGGCAACGGTGTGTTTAAAATTGATACCGCTGATTTCAATAAAAACAGGATAGCGGTAACCCATGCTACCGCCGGTGATAAAGAAGAACTGATGAGCACCGTAGAATTTTTTAAGGCGTTTGAAATTTATTTTCAAAACAACGGCATGCTGATTGACCAGGCATGGAATGTCAGCATCATCAACGGCATGGTTCGCTGTTACCTGTGCGGTGCAAAAGTGGCCGGCTTCGGCTACCAGGAAATAAATGCCCTTTATCCCAAAATAAACGGCGTTTATAAAAAACCCGGCCGGCGATTCTATTACAGCGAAGAGTGCGGTCTTTTCCGCGACCTGCGGGAAATAATGGAAAACCGCTGGGTGCCCCAGTTGCAGCAAATCACCGGCATTGAAACCGGTATGCTTCCCGTCATTTGGGATGCCGATTTTTTTATCAACAAAGTAAATACAGACAATGCAGCCGAAAAATATTCGCTGTGCGAAATAAATGCAAGCAGCGTATCGCCTTTTCCCGAAAGTGCCATTCCTTACATAGCGGCCGAAGTAGAGCATCGGTTAACGCTTCATTCCTGATTCAATCCCCGGTTTCGTCCTCCCAATCTTCCTTTTTGTATAACGTTTTTCTCCGCCGCGGTGAAGCCACATAGGTTTACGCCCTAAAACCAAAATATTTTTTATGAAAATGATTTTATCCTTCTTTGTTGCAGCGCTGTTTATAACTGCACAGCTTCATGCACAAACAGAACCATCTGCCGGCAACTGGAAAACATGGTTTATCTCTTCCGGTAAAGATTACCGCCTGCCGGCGCCACCGGCTTATAAAAATGAAATAGCTGAAGTGATTTCAAAGCAAAAACAAATGGATGCACTTACACTGCGGCAAATTTTATATTGGAATGCCGGCGCACCCGGCTACCGCTGGCAGATGATGATGAATAAACTATGGACGGTTGATACCGGCCGCTATGGTGCATTGGCCAACCTGCTGCTTGGCACCGCAACGTACGACGCTACCATTGCTGCATGGCATACAAAGTATGCATACAATCGTCCCCGGCCTTTTGCAGCAGACAAGCGAATAAAAATTTTTATACCCAAACCGGAAAGCCCGGCTTACCCCTGTGAATATTCTGTTGCAGCAGGTGTGGCTGTAGCTATTTTCTCAACGTTTTATCCGGCCATGACCGATTCAGTCAATCATATGGCTCAGCAGCTGATGGCTTCCCGTGTGGCAGCAGGAGTTGCATTTCCCAGTGACACCCGTGCAGGATTTGAATTAGGAAAACAGCTTGCCGAAAAAGAAATTGAATACACTAAAGATTTTATAAACACGGATGCGTGGGATGGGAAAGTACCCGAAGGTCCGAACTACTGGCAGGGAAAATATGCCATGCTGCCGATGGCAGGCAAAAACAAAACTGTTGTTCTCAGCAGCAGTAGTGAATTCCGTCCAGCTCCTCCGCCCGATTTTGCAAAAGAAATGGCAGAGCTGAAAAACTACAAACAGAATTTCCGCTCATTGTCCAATGCTTTTTACTGGGCAAACCACTCTTACTTCTCTGACCAGCTCCCGATAAAAATATTTGAGCATAACCTCCATCTCAATCCTCCCCGTGCTGCACGCATACAGGCAATCATAAACGTGGCAATGTACGATGGGTTTGTTGCCTGCTGGGATGCCAAATATGCCTACTGGGGTATACGGCCCAATCAGTACGATACCACTTTCCGCCCCGCAATATTCATAACCCCTCCTTTTCCCGGTTATCCGTCCGGCCATGCAGCTTTGTCTTCTGTAATGGCTGAGTTGTTATGTTATTTTTTCCCTGAAGAAAAAGAACTGTACCGGCAAAAAGCAAAGGAATGTGCCGAGTCAAGATTCCAGGCGGGCATTCATTTCCGCAGCGATAATGAAGTGGCGCTTGAGCTGGGTAAAAATGTGGCCGCGAAAGTAATTGAGAAGGTGAAAACGGATGGCGCTGATGATGCCTCCGTGATGTCATTGCCAAAAAAGAAAAACCAGAATACTTACTGACATTTGCAAAATCCTGCTAAAAAATAAAACCCAACTACCATGGAAGTAAATCTGGTTTCACTGAAAAAAACAGCAAGGCTTACCGGCCTGCTGTACTTCCTTTTTGCGCTTGTGGCCATCTACAGCTATATGTACGTGGGGCAAAAAATATTTGTATCGGGGGATATTGACGCTACTGCAAAAAATATGCTGGCCAATGAATTTTTATTCCGCACCAGTCTTGCTGCCGATATCATCACCAATATTTTATTTGTAGTGGTGATACTTTTTCTTTGCCGCCTGTTAAAACAGGTAAATGAAATGCAGGCAAAATTTATGGCCTGGTTTGCCGCCGTAGCCATCCCGGTTTCTTTTATCGGCGAAGCACTGCAGGTTACTGCCCTGTATATTTTCAAAGGCGATTTGCTGAAGTCATTTGCTGCAGAACAATCGAATGAAATGGCCGCCCTGCTTCTGCGCATCGGGACCAACATTGGTCAGCTTATTACTTTTCACTGGGGGCTTTGGCTGATGCCCATGGGCTGGCTGGTTTACCGGTCAGCCTTTATTCCCCGCATATTCGGCATACTGCTTCTGATTAATGGGCTGGGGTATATGATAAGCAGTTTTACATTCATTTTATTTCCTGGTTCAATTGAAGCTGTGAATAAACTTGTTTACCCGACTTATTTTGCCGGTGAAGTTCCCTTCATTTTATGGTTAATGATTAAAGGCATAAAAGCAAAAAAGTCTGCGGCGATAACAACATAGCAGATACAGTCAATCAGAACATCTTGCCTATATTCACAGCGGGAAATGCAGTTTAAAGCACGATACAAACTCTGGCATGTAATGGTGGGTATAGTGATTATTGGCGTTGTGGCCATGATCCTGTATGGCATCAGCAGCGGGATTGAAAAAGTAAGTAACGCCAGCCCGCCGCAAGAAGGCTTTACGGATGATACTACTGGCACTGATTCACACAGCAGCGGTCTCAGTGCCTTGTTCATGTTTATTCACATCGTGCTGTTTTTTTATTTTGCGCTGAATTATTATTACCTGCTTATTGTCAATAATAAAAAGTTCACCGCTTTTCTCAGATATTCCGCTGTTATCATCCTGGCTTCCTTTGCGTATCATCTTTTTCTCTGGGTTTTTATTCCCCGGGCATTGCACAATAATGATGGCTCAGTCTTTCAATTGTTTTTTTCTTTATTGCCCGGCGATATCCCCATGCTCATGCTGAGTTTCCTGTTTGCTTATGTCACCAATATGCGTGAAGCAGTAAAGCAAAGAAGAATACTGCAGGAACAGAAACTGCAGCTGGAAGCACAGATTTCGCAGGCAAATTTTAATTTTTTAAAGGCGCAGATCAACCCGCATTTCCTGCATAACACCCTGAATTTTTTATATGCCAAATCACTACCCTATTCCGCTGAACTGTCTGAAGGTATTCTCACCCTCAGTGATATTATGCGTTATGCCCTGAGCCAGGGAAACCAGAAAGAAGGCAAAGCGCCACTGAAGGATGAAATTGAACATGTGAACAACGTGATCAAAATAAGCCAGCTACGTTACAGCCAGCAGCTGAAAGTGAATTTTGAAGTGAGCGGAAATACGGAAGGGAAAATGATTATACCCTTTGTATTAATCACTCTTGTGGAAAACGCATTTAAACATGGCGATTTGAAAAACCCTGACTACCCGATAGATATTAAGGCAAATGTGCAGGGCGACCGGCTTTATTTTTATTGCCGGAACAAAAAGAAAGCGGGGCCTAAACAATTATCAACCGGCATCGGGCTGGACAATATCCGGCAAAGGCTGAATCTCGCTTATGGGGAAAACTACAGGTACCTTGTGAATGATGAACCCGATTTTTATACTGTGGAATTAACAATAGAAAAATTATGATTACCTGCATCATTGTGGATGATGAACAGCATGCTATTGACATCCTGGAGCATTATATAAAACAAACGCCGCACCTGCAGTTGGCGGGCAGCTTTAGCAATCCAATAGAAGCCTTGCAATTGCTGGGTCAGCAAAAAGTTGATCTTGTTTTTCTTGACATCCAGATGCCGGAGCTATCGGGCATAGATTTTATCAAAGCCATTCATGGCAAAAGCAAAGTGATACTGACCACCGCCTACAGCGAATTTGCACTGGAGGGGTATGAACTTTATGTAGTGGATTATTTGCTGAAGCCCATCCGCCTGCCGAGGTTTCTGGCTGCCGTGCAAAAAGCGGCAGAGCAGATTGAACGAAGCAATCAGCCTGCTGTAACAGCCGCTGATGACGATTACATTTTTGTAAAAACCGAATCAAAGGGCAAACTGCTCAAGATAAATCTCGCAGAAATTGATTTTATTGAAAGCATGAAAAACTATGTGGTCATTCACCGGGGCGGGCAGAAAACACTGGTGTACACAACTATGAAAGAACTGGAAGAACGGCTGCCTCAAAAACAATTTATCCGCGTACACAAATCATTTATCATTCCCGTTTCCCGCATTAGCGGCATCGAGGGAAACCTGGTGCGTATAAAAAACGTATCCGCAGAAATTCTGATAGGCGAAAACTACAAAGCTGCATTGATGGAGATAATCAGGGGAAAGATGATTTAGTAACCCATACCGGATTTTTTTGTCCGGGAAATACGAGTAAGTACACAGCATGACCCGGCTCAGCAAAAAACTTCTCACTTTTTTAAATAATAAAGTTAAGAGTTGACAAATACATAGATATTCTCCATGTGCATTACCTTACCCTTAGGCCAAAGATTCGGCCTTTATCAACAAATTTTTGCAAAAGCATATCAAATTCAGGAAGTAGTTAAGTTTTCCTTTTAGCAGTTGTCCAAAAAAAATAGGGCCATTTATCTGCTTTTAAAAAAAAATTCTGACACGTTCAGGCCGCCTGCTACGATGAAAAAAAGTGTAAAACTTCAATGATGCCATTTGTTTCCGTAACTTTAACTATGACCGTCATAATTCTTTCCATCATTCTTGTGGCGCTGGCCGTGGCGGGCATCGGCATCAAACTGCTGGTGAAAAAAGACGGGCAGTTTGCCGGCACCTGCAGCAGCAACAATCCACTGCTGCAAAAGGATGGCGGCGTATGCGGTATCTGCGGTGCCCGGCCGGAGGAGAAATGCAAGGCTTAGGCCATCTCTTTTATCCACTTCTTTATATTTCCAGATGCATAAGTTTTCAGCGCACCGTTTTCATCATACACAAAATAAACATCGAGATTCAGTTCTTTGTGCTGTTCAAGAAACTGTTTTGCTTTTTCCAGCCCCATCACCATAAAGGCGGTGGCATACGCATCGGCCGTCATACAGTCATCGGCAATAACACTTGCACTTAGTAAACTATTTTTTGCCGGGTAACCCGTGAACGGGTCAATGATATGAGAATATTTCCGGCCTTCTTCCACATAAAATTTCCGGTAGTTGCCCGAGGTAGCGAGTGATTTGTTTTCCAGTTCAAGTATCACCTGCAGTTCTCTTTCTTCCGTTTCATTTTCCTTTGGCTTATCAATGCCTACCCGCCACGGCTGCTTGTCACTTTTTCTCCCTTTTGTTTTCACTTCGCCGCCCAGCTCTACAAAATAATCCTGAATGCCTTTATGCTCCAGAAAAGCGGCCAGCACATCCACCGTGTAGCCTTGAGCAATGGCATTAAAGTCGAGCATGATTTCGTTTTTCTCTTTTACCAGTTTATTTCCTGCCAGCTTCACCATTTTATAGCCGGTTATCTGAAGCAGTTTTTTAATTACGGCGCTGTCCGGTTTATCTTTTTTTTCAAAACCAAAACCCCATACATTTACAAGCGGCGCCACGGTAACATCAAACTCACCACCGGTATTTTCTGAAACCTCTTCAGCCTTTTTAAACACAGTCATAAAATGTTCATCCAAAGTAACAGAGCTGTCATTTTGATTAATACGTGAAATGATGGAAACAGGCAGGTAGGTGGAAAGTGATGAATCAATTTTTCTGAAAATGGAATCTACCGGTGGCTGGTAATTTATTCTGTCTGCCGAAACCCAGGCGATGCTGTAAGTAGTGCCTTGTGCAGATCCGGTGATCTTCATCAAAAAATTTGCCTTTTGTTTACAGGCCGTGAATAAAGTGGCTGCAAGCAAAAACAACTTTACAGGCTTTGAAAATAACTTCATCAGGCTGAAAATAACAGCTGTAAAAAGGAAAAGGATATTTTTATTCGCCAAAATCATCAAAGGCAATATTTTCCGGCGGTACGCCAAGCTGGTCCAGCATTTTAAAAACAGCAGCATTCATCATAGGCGGGCCGCAGAGGTAGTACTCCACTTCCTCCGGTTCAGGATGTGTGCCAAGGTAATTATCGTACAGCACCTGGTGAATAAACCCGGTATACCCTGTCCAGTTATCTTCCGGCAGCGGCTCGGATAATGCGATATTGTATTGAAAATTGGGAAAATCCTTTTCAATGTTGCGGAAATCATCAGTATAAAAAATTTCACGCAGTGAACGGCCGCCGTACCAGAAACTGATTTTTCTTTTACTTTCCCTGAGCGTATGAAACAGGTGAAACAGGTGCGAACGTAGCGGCGCCATACCCGCTCCGCCACCGATATAAATCATTTCTTTGTCCGTGTACTTAATATGAAATTCACCAAATGGTCCGGACACAAAAACCTTGTCGCCGGGTTTTCTTGAAAACATGAAAGATGAACAAACACCCGGGTTCACATTCATAAACCCGCCGTTGTTTCTGTCGAAGGGAGGAGTGGCCAGCCGCACATTCAGCATAATGATATTTCCCTCGGCGGGGTGATTGGCCATGGAATATGCCCGGAAAACCGGCTCGGCCGTTTTCATTTTCAAATTCCAGATGCTGTATTTGTCATAATCATCTTTAAACCGGCCGTCAATATTGTAGAGGTCATTCTTAAAATCAAGCTCACACGGCGGCACATCCAGCTGGATATAACTGCCGGGAATAAAATCGAGAAACTCGCCATCGGGAAGTTTTACCACAAACTCCTTGATGTAGGTAGCCACATTCTCATTCGATAGCACTTCGCATTCCCACTTTTTTATACCGAATACTTCTTCGGGAATGATGATTTCCATATCCTGCTTCACCTTTACCTGGCAGCCGAGGCGCCATTTTTCCTGCTGCTGCCTGCGGGTGAAATAAGGTTTTTCTGTTGTTAAAATTTCGCCGCCGCCGCTCAGCACCCTGCATTTGCACATGGCGCAGGTGCCGCCGCCACCGCAGGCTGAGGGAAGAAAAAGTTTTTTGTTGCCCAGCGTAGTAAGCAGTGATGAGCCTGCCTCCGTTTCTATTACTTCTTTCCCGTTGATTGAAATTTTTACCATTCCTGCTGGCGTCAGTTTTGCTTTTGCATATAAAAGCAGGGCCACCACAAGCAGGTTGAAAGCAAGAAATACCACCAACCCGACAATCAGTACTGTAAAATCAAAAAACAGTAAATACATAGTTAACAGCTTAAAAATTTATTCCCATAAAACTCATAAAGGCCATACCCATCAGCCCGGTTAAAATAAATGCGATCCCCAGCCCACGTAACGGGGCCGGTATATTGGAGTACCGGATTTTTTCACGGATGGCCGACAACGCAACAATGGCAATAAACCAGCCTGCGCCAGAACCCAGTCCAAATGCAGTTGCCATCCCGAGGTTTGCATATTCTCTCTCCTGCATAAACAGCGCCCCGCCAAGTATGGAGCAGTTGACCGCAATGAGCGGAAGAAAAATACCCAGCGTATTGTACAAGGCCGGCGCAAATTTTTCAACAACCATTTCCACTATTTGCACTATGGCAGCAATGACGGCAATAAACATAATGAAGCTGAGAAAACTCAAATCCACATTGGCAAACCGCGGCGATAACCAGCTCAGCGCCCCGGCTTTCAATACAAAATTTTCCAGCAGGTAACATACCGGTACGCTTACTCCCAATACAAAAATGACAGCAATGCCAAGACCTACCGCACTCTTCACCGTTTTTGAAATAGCGAGGTAAGAACACATGCCGAGGAAATAGGCAAAAATCATGTTCTCGACAAACGCTGCTTTTATAAAAGTATTTACGTATTCCATAAATCAGTTTTTCAGTTTGTTTCAATCAGCTTCCTGTTTTTACTGCGCTGTATCCAGATGATGATGCCCACGAAAATTAAAGCCATGGGCGGCAGAATGGCCAGCCCGTTGTTTGAATAACCGGCGCCGTAAAATGATTCAGGAATTATGCGGTAGTCCATAATGGTGCCATTGCCAAAAAATTCCCTGGCGACGGAAACAAGGATGAGGATAGCACCATATCCCATGCCATTGCCGATACCATCAAGAAACGCAGGCCATGGTTTATTGCCCATGGCAAAAGCCTCCAGCCGGCCCATCACAATACAGTTGGTAATAATCAAGCCGACAAATACGGAAAGCTGCTTGCTCACATCATACACAAATGCTTTCAGCACCTGGTCAACCAGTATCACCAAACCGGCTACCACAGTCAATTGTACTATGATACGGATGCGGTTGGGAATGATATTACGCATCAGGGATATCACCAGGTTGGAAAATGCGCATACGGCAATAACGGATAAAGCCATTACAATGGAGGGTTCCACTTTTACCGTAACTGCCAGCGCTGAACAAATACCCAGCACCTGCACAGTGATGGGATTGTTGTCATTGAGGGGGTCGGTAATGAGCTTCCTGTTTTTGGGTGAAAACAATGGCTCTCCCACCTTTTTTATTTTCGGCGGCGCTTTAATGGTTTCTGTGCTCATACAATTTTTTATTTGGCATCATAATTATTATAATCATTTTTTTCCCTGCAATGATTTGAAATAAGGGATATAACTCTTCAATGCCCGCTGAAGCATTTCGGTGACACCGGTACTGGTTACTGTGGCCCCCGACACGGCATCCACTTCATGCGGGTTACCCGGCTCCGCTCCCCCTTTCACCACTTTAATGGAAACAAAACTTCCATTTTCGTCCATAATTTTTTTACCCGTAAACTGTTCCTGGAATTTTTTCTTTTCAATTTCAGCGCCGAGACCCGGGGTTTCGCTTTTATGTCCAAAACTTATACCGTACACGGTACTCATATCTTCGTTCAGTGCAATGTAACCCCATATTGGTCCCCACAGGCCCTTGCCGCGAACCGGAATGATGTAAAGCGATTTGCCATCCTTATTGCACACAAAAAGGGGAAATAATTGTTCACCGGCCCGGCCGAATCTTGCCTTATCCATTTCCTTTTTCAAATCAATATTGAAGGCAGCACTGCCGCTGTCCACTGCCTCACCTTTATAATTTAAAACTATCTGGTGAGTGATGTATTTGCTATAAGTCGCTTCAGCATGTGCCGGGTCGCTTAGCACTCCCACGCTGCCAAGTATATTCTGCATTTTTTCCAACCTTACATTGCGTGCCTGGTAAGGCCCCAGGCCAATGGATGCCATTGATAACAGTACGGCTACCACTATCACCATGGCGGTGGAAAAAATAAAGATGAACCGGTTTGTGTTTACATTCATACTTTTTAATTTTTTATCCTTCTCATTCTTCTTTTAATATTAGCCTGTATCACGTAATGATCAATAAGCGGGGCCATCACATTCATCAGTAATATCGCCATCATCATTCCTTCAGGGTAAGCGGGATTAAAAATGCGAATCAGGATGGCAAACAAGCCGATTAAAAAGCCATAAATAAATTTTCCGGTATTGGTTTGCGTTGCCGTCACCGGGTCGGTAGCCATAAAGACAGCGCCAAAGGCAAACCCGCCCAGCACCAGGTGATGCAGCGGGTTTATCTGCATCAGCGTATTGGCGCCTATTAAATTAAAAATAAAACCCATCAGCAGCCCGCCGGCAAAAACTGAAATTATGATGCGCCAGCTTCCCACCCCGGTGTATAATAAAACAGCAGCCCCCATCAAACAAGCCAGGGTGGATGTTTCGCCAATGGAGCCGGGAATGAAACCAAAGAAGGAGTCCCAGAAGCCGGGAATTTTATCAGCAAATCCTGCCGCAGCATCACCAAGTGGCGTAGCGCCGCTAAAGCCGTCTACCAGTTGTTGCCCTTTTTCCAGGCTGGTATTTATCCATACTTCATCACCCGACATTTTTGTCGGGTAGGCAAAAAATAAAAATGCTCTTGCCGTAAGCGCCGGGTTAAGAATATTCATACCTGTGCCGCCAAATATTTCTTTGCCGATGATGACGGCAAATGCTGTACCCACGGCCACCATCCACAAGGGTATATCAACCGGCATCACCAGCGGTATCAGGCTGCCGGTGACAAGAAATCCCTCATTTATTTTATGTTTCCTGATGATGGCAAATAGAAATTCAATACCCAGGCCGGTGACGTAGGTGACGATAATTATCGGCAGAACTTTTTTTAACCCGAAAAAAAAGTTTTGCCAAAGCAGGCTGTCCGAAATTCCCAAAGCCAGGTGGTGCTGATACCCCGCATTCCACATACCAAAAAGCAGGCAGGGGAAAAGCGAAATGACCACAATAATCATGGTTCGTTTCAAATCCATGGCATCCCGTATGTGCACACTGCCCTGGGCAGGGGTAGTGTCGGCAGGCACAAACAAAAAAGTTTCAAATGCATTAAATACAGGATAATACTTTTCCAGCCGCCCGCCTTTTTCAAAGTGGGGTTTGATTTTTTCCAATGTTTTTCTGAGCGGTTTCATCTGCCGGTATTTTATTGTTCAGCGGGCATACTGCTGTCCCCGAGTTACTCACCCTGCAGTTCAACATCCATGATTTCACTTTGGAAAAACCTTCGTGCCGCCAATCATAGAGTGTTGGTCCGTAGCAATCAACTTTTCACAGGGCAGGTATGGTTACGACAATTCTTTTCTTACGAGGTCAAGTCCTTTTCGCAGTATCTGCTGCGATTCAATCTTTGAAGTACATACAAATTCACAAAGGGCAAGGTCTTCTTCCACCACTTCATATATGCCGAGGTTTTCCATCAGTTCTATGTCTTCAGCCAGTATGGATTTCAGCAGGTGTACGGGATAAATATCCATGGGCAGCACCTGCTCGTACTGGCCGCTCATTACAAATGGTCTTTCTTCGCCATGCATATTGGTATCGAGGTGATAAATTTTTTTCGGCTGCAACCACGAAATAAATGTTCTTGAAACACTGAATTTATTCAGCCCGGGCTTCAGCCATCCTATAAATTCGGGCCGGTTGCCTTCCGGTATCACGGTAATTTGTGTGTCATAAAAATCCATACTGTCTTCGGCTGTTATTTGTTTTCCCGTCAGCACATTACCACTGATGATTCTGCAGGCGCCTTCTTTTAACCCGGCGTCTTCCAGTATATGTTTTACTGAAGCGCCAATGATGGTTTGATAATACCGCGGGTGAATAACCTGCCCGCCGGTCAGCGCAACAATCCTGGAAGCATCAAATATTCCTTTTGCAAACAACCGGCCGATTATGAGCACATCCTGCGGATGAATGCACCACACTACTTCACCTTTATTCAGCGGGTCAAGATGATGAATCTGCACACTTATATTTCCGGCGGGGTGAGGACCAGAAAAACTGTTCAACTCCACTCCTTTTGCATTGGCAAAAACGGGGGCGGGTGGTTCGCCGGCTTTTATATTTAAATATATTTTCCCATCTGTCAGTTTTTTAAGCGCATCAAGCCCGGTTTGAAATTCTTCACCGGAATGTTGCATCACAAAGTTGATATCAGGCGCCAGCGGGTTGCTGTCAAATGCTGAAATGAAAATGGATTTGGGTGAAATGCCGGGATTGGGAATGATGCCGAAAGGCCGCTGCCGGATCAGGGGCCATGCCCCGCTGTTTAAAAGAGTGTGCAGTACAAGTTCACGGTCGGCCCGGTTGGGATTGATGGGAGTAAAAGTAACGTAACGAATTTCCCGGTCGGCAAGAATCCTGATTTCACGAATTTGTCTTTTTTCACCCCGTACAATTTGCACCACTTCGCCGCTAACAGGCGAGCAAAATTTTACATTTTCATTATTCTTATCAAAAAATAAAGAGCTGCCAGCCAGCACTTCATCACCCGGTTGTACAAGGATTTTAGGTGTCACACCAATAAAATCAGTGGGCTTTAGGGAAACCATTTCCGGCAGAGGTAAAGTTATGATTTCCCTCCTGGCTGAACCGGCAAGCTTTATATCAAGGCCTTTCTTTATTTTGATGGTGCGGCCCATGTTGGTTACCTGATAAATCCAAATTTACAAATTTCAGTGCAGAAAATGCTTTTCAAATCCTGCACAGGCCATTCATTTCCCCGGTAAAGCGCTATTTTTTTAAGTCATGCTGGAAATTAATTAAGAATTGTATTTTTATAGAGGCTATATCCTTTTCAAACAATTGCTTTTGATTTTTAAAAAACTCATTGCCATATGGGACATATCAGACACATCATGCAGATAAAGCAGGCCAAGGGAGGTGGAAAAATCATCTCCGTCACTGCTGATACCATTGTTTATAATGCACTTGAAATAATGCTGGACAAAAACATCAGTGCCATGCTGGTGATGGAGGGTGAAAATCTGCTTGGCATTTTTACCGAGCGGGACTATGCCCGAAAAGTGATTCTGCAGGGAAGATTGTCCAAAGACACAAGGATTAGTGAAGTAATGACTCAAAACCTGGTTACCATTTCTCCCGATACTTCGCTGGAAGAAGCCATGACCCTGATGAGCACCCGGTTCATCCGTCATTTGCCGATAGTGGAAAACGACAAAGTGGTGGGTGTGGTATCCATCGGCGATGTGGTAAAATACATCATTGACGAGCAAGAATTCATTATTAAAAACCTGGAGCGGTATATTACACAATAATTATCGGAAGCCCGGACATAATCAGGTATGCCGGTTATTCCCCGGTACCGTATTATAAAATATCACTCCGTTCAGAAAACTGCGCTTCTTCCACCACCTCTTCGGGTTTCTTTTTATAAAAAATCATTCCCAGCGCCATAATAATGCTGGTAGAAAGTATCAGGAAAAAAAGAATGCCTTCGTCAAATCCCGAAAGCTTCAGGTTCTCCGGGATTTTATAAAACAGCACAATGGTAATAAGACCGCGGGGAATGAAAAAGACTTCCGGAAACACATTGGTGTGCAGAAAAAAACGCAGGTAGAAAAATCGTACAAGAAATAGGGCCAGCACAATCAGGCTGCCCACCATCAACACCTCGTTTTGGCCGAGAAAATTGAGCCGGATGGAAAATCCGAACAGCAGAAAGAAAAATGTGCGGATAAGGAATGAAGATTCCGCCGTAATGGAATGCAGCAGGTGGCGCAGGGGCTCTACCTGTTCATTCGGGAAATGCCGCATCAGCTTCTGCACTGGAATTTTTTCCCAGTTGTTTATCATCAGTCCGAAAACAAGAATGATGATGAGCGAGGGCAGATGCAGCAGCTTGCCAACGGCATAAATAAGAATAAGCAGTGAAAAAATCAGGAAAAATTTTATGTTCAGCCGGGTGCGTGCCAGGATCAGGAAAAGCAAAAAAGACAACAACAATGAAAGCAGAACGGATAAAATGATATTGCCACCAAAAATTCCCAGCGATTTCCATGTCATCACTTCCGATGCTACAAAATAATTAAACCCCACAATACCGAGGATATCGGAAAAGGAAGCTTCGTAAATAAGAAATTCCTTTTTGGCATCTGTCAGCGGGTGAATGCTGGGGATGATGATGGAACTGCTCATAATGGAAAGCGGGATGGCATACACCAGGCATTTTTCCAGCGGCTCGTTCAGCCACAAATAAAGAATACCGGTAACAAGTGCAGCTGAAAGCACAAATATTATCAGGGCGGAAAAAAAAGAATTGTTGATAAGCTTAAGTTTGTCACGACCCATTTTTAAATCGAGACCGGCTTCCAGCACAATCATGATTAGCCCTACCACACCGAGGGCTTCAATTATATTGGCCGGCAATTCAAGTGAAATTCCCGATACATCTGCCAGGTAACGCAGGCCGATGCCCGCAAACAGCAAGAGCAAAACCGATGGAATACGAATGAACCGGCTAAGTATGGAAAACAGGTAGGATAAAACGACAAGACTGCAGATAATAATCAGCAGCTGTTCTGTGTTTAGGTTTTCCATGCAATGAAAATAAAATTAATCATTTAATCCGCAAATAAACCCGGTTGTTGGTAGTTTTCATTGGCGATGTGGTAAAATACGTCATTAATGAACAGGCGTTCATCATCAAGAAAACACGGAGCGGTATGTTGCGCACTGATAACTGGTTTCGGGTTTTAAGTGGCTTCAAAATATCCGGTAACAACATTTCAAAAAAGAAAGGACAAACGCTTTTCAAAAAACGGAACCGGTTCATGCTATTGCAAGACCCCGTAATTATAACTCAATTCTGGCATTAAAGCTGTACCTTTACCGGCCTCCGCATCATTACAGGCAGTTTATCCATACTTCATTTTCTTTAAACTTCTTTATCAGCGGGGGTATTATTCAATTAAAACAAAAAGCATGGGCGAATCATGGAATAAGAAAGAAAGGGAAAAAAAGAAACAGAAAGAAAAAAGAGACAAGGCTGAAAGAATGAAGGAACGAAAAGAAAATACAAAAAAAGCTTCTTTTAATGATATGATTGCATACCTGGACGAAAACGGCAATCTTACTTCCACACCGCCCGATCCCCGGAAAAAAACAGAAGTAAAACTGGAAGATATACAGATTGGCGTTCCCGAATATGTTCAGCCCACACAGGCTGAACTAACCCGGAAAGGAAAAGTTACTTTTTTTAACACCGCAAAAGGGTTTGGTTTTATCAAAGACCACGTGTCGCAGGAAAGCCTCTTTGTGCATGTGAATAATCTTGCAGAAAGCATAAAAGAAAACGATATAGTAAGTTTTGAAGTAGAAATGGGTCAGCGTGGGCCCATGGCTGTAAATGTAAAGTTGATCAGTTGATTCAGAACGAGCAGATTCGGACTGAATAAATATTTCCGGGAATAAATCCCTTAAATTAGATGATCTGGCTTTTTAAACTTAGCTTTGCGGTTCTTAATGTTAGTGCTTTCCCGCCTGGTGTAGTGTAATTTCTCCTCCAAAAAGCAGCGATAGCTTTAACGTAAGGCAGGTAAAGTATCATGATTTTCTTGATAGCCTTACCATATTTTATCACTTAAATAATTTTTCGTGTCTTTTAACAATTTACAGCTCATAGAGCCTGTGTTGCAGGCTCTTGGCAAAGAGGGATACACACATCCCACCCCCATCCAGGAAAAATCAATTCCTGTGATTTTACAAAAAAAAGATTTACTCGGTTGCGCACAAACAGGCACTGGCAAAACGGCTGCCTTTGTGATTCCTATACTCCAGCTCCTGCATACGCAAAAGCAAGAGGCAGAACAACCGGCTCATAAAATAAAAGCATTGATTCTGACGCCAACAAGGGAACTGGCAATCCAGATAGGTGAAAGTATCCGTGCTTATGGCAGGTTTCTTCCCTTGCGTCATCATGTAATCTTTGGTGGGGTGCCACAGCATAGCCAGGTACAGGCTGTCCGTCGCGGCATTGATATGTTGGTGGCCACACCGGGACGCCTGCTCGACCTGATGCAACAGCGACATATTTCATTGCAAGATATCCGCTACTTTGTACTCGATGAAGCAGACAGAATGCTTGACATGGGATTTGTGCAGGATGTTAAACGCATTATTAACCGGCTGCCGGCAAAAAGACAAACGCTTTTTTTCTCGGCCACCATGCCCGGCGAAATAAAACAACTCGCCTCTATGCTTCTTACCAATCCCGTGAAGGTGGAAGTAACCCCACCGGCATCAACAGTTGACCTGATTCATCAATCCGTTTATTATACTGAAAAACACAATAAACAATCCCTGCTGATTCACCTGCTGCAGGATACGTCAATTGAAACGGTGCTGGTATTTACTCAAATGAAGCACGCCGCAGATAAACTGGCACGCATACTGAACAATGCCGGCATACGCACCGAAGCAATTCATGGAAACAAAACGCAGGGTGCCAGGCAAACCGCACTGTCCAATTTCAAAAAAAGGAAAACAAGAGTGCTGGTGGCTACAGATATTGCAGCCCGCGGCATTGACATTGACGACCTGACCCATGTAGTGAATTTTGAACTACCCAATGTACCGGAAACCTATGTACACAGAATCGGACGAACCGGCCGGGCCGGCGCCAGCGGTGTGGCTATTTCCTTTTGCGACTGGAGTGAAAAAATATTTTTAAAAGAAATTGAAAAACTGATTAAGAAACCTGTACCGGTGGTTAAATCACATTTGTATGATGTGGCAATGATGCATGATCTTCCGAAAATGAACGGGCATTCATCACTCTTTACCCCACACAGGAGAAAAAG
>CAZDUO010000004.1:0-43033 GCA_964508655.1 uncultured Chitinophaga sp.
CCCCTTTCATATAAAACACACACTGCCCGGCCATGGTTACTCTATCACCCCAGAGCTTGCATTCCAGCTCGCCGCCGCGGGGTGAAAGCTGGCGGGCAAACATTTTCATCTTCTTCAGCTTTTCGGCCCAGAATGGAATGAGTTGCGAATGGGCAGAGCCTGTTACCGGGTCTTCATTAATGCCGGCAACCGGTGCAAAAAAACGGGACACAAAATCAATACCGCCGGTTCCGGGGGCCGTGATGATTACTTTTTCTCCCGTTTGCAGCAACCTGGTAAAATCAGGTGAGCATTTTTTTACAGCCTCCTCATCACGAAGCTCCACCAGGTAATCACGGTTTTTATACACACCCACTACTTCCTCTACGCCTAATGCTTCAACCACCGCTTCAGGATATTCATTGCAGCGCTCCGGTTTCCACGATGGGAAATCCATCACCAGCACATCGGCTCTTTTTTCCACTGACAGCTTCCCGCTTTCGCAATAAAAATTTACCTGTGTTTTTCCGAAATCCAGTTTATTAAAAATAACCCATGCGGTTGCCAGCGTGGCATGACCGCACAGATTGATTTCCACAGCCGGCGTAAACCAGCGCAAATCGTAATCAATCCCCGGTTTGGAGGAGGGTATAAAAAATGCCGTTTCACTCAGATTATTTTCTTGTGCAATTTTCTGCATCAGTTCATCATCCAGCCATTTTTCCAGAGAAATAACTGCGGCAGGATTGCCATGAAAAAGTTTATTGGTAAAAGCGTCAACCTGGTAAATAGTTAATTTCATTTTTCATCAGTGTTGATAGATTTATTCCTTCATCATTTCTATTATCACCGATTTGATCTCCTCCGCATTGGGTTTGCTGAAGTAATCGCCATCACTGCCGTAAGAGGGACGGTGCTCTTTGCCGGTGATGGTGCGGGGCGCCACATCCAGCCAGCGATAACCGCTCTGTTCTTCCATTACTTTATTAAACATGAAAGCGGCAGCGCCGCCGGGCACATCTTCATCCACAAACACGATGCGGTTGGTTTTTTTCAGCGATTCAAGTATGCGGTGATGGATATCGAAAGGCAGCAAAGTCTGCACATCCACAATTTCGCAACTGATGCCCAGCTGCTCCAGCGCCTGGACCGCTTCCTGTATAATGCGCAGCACCGAGCCATAAGAAACAATTGTCACATCCGTTCCTTCTTTAATCACTTCCGGCACACCAAGTGGCACAGTGAACTCAAGCAGGTTGGAAGGAAGTTTTTCTTTCAGACGGTAGCCGTTCAGGCATTCAATGATCATTGCCGGGTCGTTGCCCTGCATCAGGGTATTGTAAAAACCCACTGCCTGCGTCATGTTTCTCGGCACACAAATCCACATGCCCCGCAGCGAGTTAATCACCATGCCCATGGGCGAGCCGCTATGCCAGATACCTTCGAGCCGGTGACCCCGGGTTCTTACAATCAGCGGGCAGCTTTGCTTGCCGGCCGATCTGAAATGCAATGTAGCGGCATCATCGCTCAGCGGCTCCAGGCCAAACAGCAAATAATCGAGGTACTGAATTTCGGCAATGGGCCGCAAGCCACGCATGGCAAGCCCGATGCCCTGCCCCATGATGCTGAGTTCCCGGATGCCGGTATCAAAAATTCTATGCTCACCGTACTTTGCCTGCAGGCCGCTGAAACCCTGGTTTACATCGCCGATATAACCGAGATCTTCGCCAAAAGCCACTGCCAGCGGATTACTGGCAAAAAAAGCATCGAAGTATTTGTTCAGCACTTCAAAACCATTCACCAGCGGAGCATCAGGCGCATATTGGGCTTTCACTTCTTTTACACTCAGCGTACTTTTCGGCCCTTCATTAAAAAGATGTGAATTGAATAAGGCCTTGCTTTCTTTCAGCAGATCATTGTAATAGTCGCGGGTCCAGTAGGCGGCATCATGATTACCTGCCACATCCAGCACATCATTCAGGGTTTTCATCACATCACGGCGCAGCGGCTCACGGTTGGCAGCCAAAGAAGACGAAAGCTTCAGCAAGGCATCTGCTTTTTCCGGTATTGCAATGGCCATTGAGTTCACCAGTTCGGTCACTCTTGCTACCTGCTGTTTTATAGGGCCCTGGTATTTTTCCCATGCACTGTTTTTTTCTTCTTTGGCCTGGTTTTTTGCTTTGGCTTCAAGGCGGTTCAGTTCTTCATCAGTAGCCAGCGCAGATGCCCCAATCCATTCTTTCATTTTTTTAATGCCATCCCATTCTCTTTCCCACTCCAGCCGCTCCGGGCTTTTGTAGCGTTCATGGCTGCCGGATGTGGAGTGGCCCTGCGGCTGTGTTACTTCCTCTACATGAAAAAGCGCAGGTGTAAATGTTTCCCTTGCAAGGCGGATGCCTTCTTCAAACGCCTCGCACATGCCGGCATAGTCCCATCCTTTTACACGATAAATATTCATCCCGTTCGTATTGTCTTTTTTCTGAAAACCGCTTAGCGCTTCCGAAATGGAAGCTTTTGTCGTTTGCAGTTTTTTGGGAACAGAAATGCCATAGCCGTCATCCCAGATAAAAATGACCATGGGCACCTGCAATACTCCGGCCGCATTTACTGTTTCCCAAAACTGGCCTTCAGATGTGGCAGCATCGCCGATGGTGACAAAGCAAACTTCGCTGCCGTTATTTGAAAGCTGTGGAAACTGCTTGAGTTCTTTTGAATAACGAAACAACCTGGAAGCTAGCGCCACACCCAATGAACGGGGCATTTGGCCTGCTGTAGGTGCCAGGTCGGCTATGATGTTTTTACGATTGGCGAGGTCAAGCCAGTTTCCTTGCTCATCAGTAAGCGGCGTGCAAAAATGTGAAACCATCTGGCGACCGGCGCTGTTGGGGTCATTATTCACATCGGGGTCGGCATATAGTTGGGCAAAAAATTGTTCTACTGTGGCATGACCTATTGCAAAATGAAAAGTCTGGTCGCGGTAATAACCGCTGCGGAAATCCCCGGGTCGGAAAAATTTAGCCATAGCCACTTGTGCCACTTCTTTGCCATCGCCAAAAATGCCAAATTTGGCTTTGCCCGTAAGAACTTCCTTACGACCCAGGAGGCTGGCTTCACGGCTCAGGCAGGCAATGAAATAGTCGTTTAAAACCTCATTGCGAAAACTTTCGAAAGAAAGCTTATCGGCAACACTGGCTGCGTGATAGGAATTTTCCATTGAACAAAGATAGAAGAATCACCATCGGTACAAACGGGTGTTAAAAAATAGAGAATTTAGCCGCCAAAGTCTTATGGTTTTTGGTTTCGAAGCCCTAAATTTGAGGTCTGAAAATTTTATTATGAAACAAATCTTTACCCTGGCGTTCATCATGCTGTTTGCCTTTGCCATAAAGGCACAAACAACAGCAGCCACCACACAGGAAGTTCTCTCCATGAAAGAATCAGGTTTTGATTTTGGACAGATACCCCAGGGCAAACCCGTTTATCATTATTTCGAAGTGACCAATACCGGTGTGTTTCCTATGGTTATTTCCAATGTGCAAACCAGCTGCGGATGCACAACACCCGAATGGAGCAAAGAGCCCATTCCGGCCGGCGGTACGGCAAAAATAAAAGTAGGCTACAATGCTGCAGCTGAAGGCAGGTTTGAAAAATATATTACTATCTACTATAACCAGAACCAGTCGAAGCAAGTGAAAATAACAGGAACGGTTTGGAAAGTGCCTGAAGGTTCGGCGCCGTCAAATGCCTCTGTTCAATTGTTAAAACAAAAAAATTAAACAAGAGATGAAAAATTTATTCTTCCTTGCTGCAGCCCTCTTCATCAGCGCTGCAGTTATCGGCCAAACCAAAGTGGATGATGTTGCCAAATTCAACACTGAACTATATGATTTCGGAAAAATAAAACAGGGCGTACCGGCTGTTTATTATTTTGAAATCAAGAACAATTCGGAAAAGCCGCTGGTGATAGAATCGGCCAGCGCCAGTTGCGGGTGCACTGTTCCTGAATATCCCAAAGAGCCTATTGCCCCGGGCAAAACTGCCCAGATAAAAGTTCAGTACAATGCAGCCTCAGCGGGGCATTTCACTAAAGATGTGTATATAAAGCTGGCCGGTATAAATGACCAGAAAACTCTAAAGATTACCGGCGAGGTTATTGCCACCGGCAGCAGGTAGATATTTATAAAAACAATTTAACTCAAGTCCCTGTTTACAGCAGGGATTTTTTATTGCCGGTCTTTCACTTCGGGGGAGATAGCTACCTTTGACGCATGTTGAATATTTCAAACCGGGGCAAACAAATGCCCGCTTCACCCATACGCAAACTGGTTCCGTTTGCCGAAGCAGCAAAAAGGAAAGGGATAAAGGTTTATCATCTCAACATCGGTCAGCCTGATATTGAAACCCCGCCGGCTATACTGGATGCTGTGCGGAAGGCCGAAATAAAAGTGCTGGAGTACAGCCATAGCGCCGGCAATGAAAGCTACCGCCGCAAGCTGGTGCGGTATTATAAAAAAGCGGGTATTGATGTCACGCATGAGCAAATCATCATCACTACCGGCGGCAGCGAAGCCATTATGTTTGGCTTCTTCTGCTGCCTGAACCCCGGCGATGAAGTAATCATTCCCGAACCGTTTTATGCCAACTACAACGGCTTTGCCTGTGCGGCTGGTGTGAAAGTGGTGCCTGTTACATCCCGTATTGAAACCGGCTTTGCCCTGCCGCCGATTGAAGAATTTGAAAAAGCGATTTCGCCAAAAACAAAAGCCATCATCATTTGCAGCCCCAATAACCCGACGGGTTATTTGTACAGCCGCCGGGAAATGGAAGCGTTGAAAGAAATTTGCCTGCGCCATCACCTGTATTTATTCAGCGATGAGGCTTACCGTGAATTTTGTTACGATGGTGAGTACATAAGCGCCATGCACCTGCAGGGGCTGGAAGAACATGTGGTGCTGATGGATACTATTTCAAAAAGATATAGTGCCTGTGGAGCAAGGCTGGGGGCTTTTGTTACTAAAAACAAAGCGGTGTATGATGCGGCCATGAAGTTTGCACAGGCCCGGCTGTCGCCACCGGGGCTTGCCCAAATAATGGGTGAAGCCGCTGTGGATTTGCCCGACAGCTATTTTGATGAACCAAAAGCAGAGTATTTGGAACGCAGAGATCTGCTGGTGAAAAGACTGAACCAGATGCCCGGAGTGTTTTGCCCAAAACCCGGCGGTGCTTTTTATGCAATGGCTAAATTACCCATTGATGACTGCGATAAATTCTGCCAGTGGCTGCTGGAAAGTTTTTCTTACAACAATCAAACAGTGATGCTGGCGCCGGCCACAGGATTTTACAGTACCGAAGGATTGGGTAAAAATGAAGTGCGGCTGGCTTATGTGCTGAACCTCGATGCCATCAACGCTGCTATGGATTGCCTGGAAAAAGCCCTGGAGCAATACCCGGGCTGGGTAAAGAAGGAAAAACTAAGTATAGTAGCTGAAAAATAAATTTCAATATTTACCTGATTACTACTTTCAGCACCACATCCTTGCTGTCTTTTCTCACTATCCTGAACAAATAGAACCCTTTGCCCAGCTTGCCTGAAGGCATTTGATTGCTGATATCATCCAGCGGCATTTCAAAAATCTTTTGCCCGGCCATATTAATAACCTGCAGGATGGCAGGTTCAAGCTGGTTATCGGAAAGCACAGTGATGGGCTGATATTGCAAAGCAGGATTGGGATAAACAATAAACTCATCGCCGGCGAAATAATAAACCGTTTCGGCAGAAGAATAAATCATGCGGCCGCCGGCCAGTTCCAGCTTTATCCGGTAAATGTTTGCCCCTTTTTTCAGCGGGCCATCGTTCAGTGAATTTTGCAGGGATGAGGGATTGGAAATTTGCTGTGCCTGGACAAAATTACTGCCGTCAAATTTTTCCAGCACTATCCTGTTTACATTGTAAAGTGTTCCCAGCAGCAGGTCAAGCCTTGCAGAAGCGCCATTGAGCGAAGCCAGGAAAGAGCGGAGATAACATTCCACGCCCTGCGTAGTGTAATTGAAAGTATAACTCCTTACCCCTTCCCGGTTGCCGATAAGCGGTGCCACTGCATAATGCAATGAGGGATTAGCGCTTTTAGCAAGCAATATAAAACTGTCTGCAGTTGTTGCGATGGGTTCAAGGTATTTAGTGCTCAATTTATACACCCGGTAGTTGGCAACTCCCGGCAATTTGCTCCAGTAAAAAAGAAATGAGTCGGGGCAATTGAAACCGGCTGCGGTCGGGGTTCTGTTTGCAATGGTAAATGTATCGCTGACAAACTGGTTGGCCCCGATTGTCATTCTCAATAAAGCTGTTGTCGTAAATGAAGGGACAATCCATTTGTAATATCCCGTTGCCAGGCTGACTGCATTGTGAATCAGTTGCCAGTTATTTCCGTTATCGGTGCTGAACTCAAGCATGCCGTTTGCAGCCGCAAAAGTTGAATTCCACCGGATAGTGTTGGAAACAGAAGGGAAAATAAAATCGCTTGCCGTAGGAAACTGCCATTCGAAAACATCAGCAGAATCAAGTTGCCAGGCGATAAAAAAATTCTGTGGGCCGGTAGCAACATTAAAACCGGTCACCCGAAACTGATAATTACCAGGAGCAGGATTGGCCAGCGTTACCTGTTCCATATTATTCAGGCTGTCTCTTTTTCTTTTTGCCGGCTGAAGCAGAGAATCAGGATGAGGAAAATGACTAAGCACCCAGGGTTGCCAAATTTGCCCCGAAGAAATTTCTATGAGTTCAAAATCCAAATCATTGATTAAAGCTTTGACCGCATTGGGTACTGCCGGCGGATCGTTCCATACCAATGTAGCCTTCAGTTTAGTTATACCTGCCGGCACAGAAATAGTGAAAGACTGGTTGCCTCCGTTTGAAACACTGCCGCTGAAAAACCGGTTTGCCTGCACTGTCTTTATTGCATTAGCAGCATTCAGGCTGCCGAATCCGTAAGCATAATCCACTTCGGCATTGCCTGCATCATCGGCGCTGTTGAGCAGAATGGATTTTATAAGCGCATTCGGTGGCAGTACAGCATTCATTTGTTTAAATATATGCTGAAGCAATAACGAGGTACCTGAAACCAATGCCGCAGCGCCGGATGTACCATCTTCGCCAAATGCTACCAGTTCCGGTTTTACTCTTCCATCATGCGCCGGTCCTTTTGAACTCAGCGCTTCTACAACAGTAAATGAATCGGCAGCGCCGGCTGTAATTATATTTTTTGCCATTTTAAAACTGCCGGTAAGATTGGCAAAACCTGCAAGCCCCGCATACGTGCCGGTTGATGGAGAATTGTTTCCGGCATTGCCTGATGAAAAAACATGCAGCAGTGAAGCGTTGCTGATGGCGCTGGCATCATAAGCAGCCGCATCAGCGCCGTAATAACTTTCCACTCCCACGCCGTAAGAATGATTTTGCACAGAAATATTGTATTGCTGGTAAGCGGTATTAGCATCCGGCAACAGGTTTACAAAACTGGAAGAACTGATGCTGCTGCCCCACGCCGCACCTTTACTCAGGTGCCAGCTGTTGCCCCCGCCGGCAATCATAGTAGCCATAATGGAAGCATGTGAGCTGACAGCGGATGAAGAAAGACTGGTAGAAATAAATCTCCCCGAAAAATCAATATCGGTGGTATCGGGTTTGTTTTCCTTTACCGACACAACAACCCCCTCACCGTTCAGCGAAGGATATTTTCTGTGAATGAGAGTTATTTTATTGGCAGAAAGATCTAACCGGTCAAGGAGTAATTCTTCTTTTGGCACCCGCCATCCGTTTTCGATAAACAACACTCCGGCTGCAGGCAGAAATACTGACTTCAGTTCATCCACTGTAGCTGTAATGCTGAAGATGAAAAAAGTTCCTGATTCATAAATTTTTTTAGCCTTATAAGCCGGTTGCAAAATTTCTGTTGGAACATTATCCGTGTTGATCATCAGCCTGAATTCAGACCGGCCGGTTATCCTGCCGTTATTGATTTCTTTTAACAGAACCGGAGAAAACTTATGCAATGAACCGGTTACCTGGGCCGGGCTGAAAAGTGTAATCAATACACCAGCCAGGAAAAAGAGCGGTTTTAAAATAAAGCTGGATATGCCGGCCGGGTTTGCAGTTTTCATGGCTTAAATGTATTGATTTATTGGTTTTTATTCAGGCATGGAAAAAACAAAGGGGTTTTTACGAAACCGCTGCTCTTCTATAAAAAATTGTGACGAAAACATTTGTTAGTAACGTAAAAAAATATCTAACTTGTTCCCCTTAAAATATACAAGGACTGTATTATTCACTAAAAACATTTACCAAAATTTTACACCACATGAAACACACTTTGAAAACCGCTGCTTTGATAATGATTGCAGCCTTTACCATTACATCGTGCCAGAAAGATGCAAAAGTTTCTGAAGAAGAAATTTCGCAGGAGGTGCTGGCTCAAATTAAAAACCTTGGATTCAGCACTGCCAATGTGCAGAAAATTGAAGAGGGCTACCTGGTGGAAGGCGACATCATTCTTACTCCGCAAAATTTAACTGAACGACCCAGCTCGCCGGCACTCAGGATTGCTGAAGTTGAGCAGTACCGCACCTTTAATACCGTCTCAGGCATTCCCCGCAATATTACCATCAGCCTCAGTGGCAATTACAACCAGAATATTTCTGATGCAGTAAACAATGCCATAGCCCGTTACAATGCTGAAAATCTTGGAATCACTATGACAAGAGTAGCCAGTAGTGGAAATATTAACGTAAGTGTTGTTAACGGAGGGTCTTATATTGCTTCAGCAGGATTTCCTGATGAAAATGGTAATCCTTACCCCCAGGTTAAGTTCAACAGGCAATACAGGAACTGGGATAATACCACACTTACTACAGTATTTGCACACGAGTGGGGTCATTGTATCGGTTTCCGCCATACAGATTATATGAACCGTAGTTTTAGCTGCGGTACCGGCGGAAATGAGGGACAAGAAACAACCGGTGTAGGCGCCGTGCATATTCCGGGCACACCCACCGGGCCGGATGCTGCATCCTGGATGCTGGCCTGCATTGGCAATGGGGTGAACCGGCCGTTTAATAACAATGATAAAACAGCGCTTAATTACCTTTATTAATAGCCTATCTCTTTCTTTTAAATAAAAGCCGCCAGGTGACTGACGGCTTTTATTTTTCCATGCGCCAGCAGAAGCGCTGAAGCCGCCCCGCAAAATCAAATGGAGTGGTTTGGCGTGTAATATCCTGTAAAGAACTGCATTTGATTTTCTCCTTTTCCAGGATAAATTTTTGGTAATTGGTGCTGAAATAAAGAACGCCACCCGGCTTTAATATTCTTAAACAAGCATGAATCAGTTGTACATGGTCACGCTGCACATCCAGAGTATCTGTCATTCGCTTGCTGTTGCTGAACGTGGGCGGGTCAAGAATAATAAGATCAAAACCGGAATCGGGAGTTGTTTTTAAAACCTGAATTACGTCGGCCTGAACATACTTGTATTTCGAAGCATCACTAAAGCCGTTGAGCCGCATGTTTTTTTCCGCCCACGAAAGATAAGTTTTGGAAAGATCAACAGTAGTTACTTCCAAAGCGCCACCTTCAGCAGCATATACCGAAAAGGAACCTGTGTAGGCAAAAAGGTTCAGCAGCTTTTTCCCGGCCGATTCGCTACGCACCATTTCCCGTGTGATGCGGTGGTCAAAGAAAAGACCTGTATCGAGATAGTCACTAAGATTCACAATAAATATCAACCCGTTTTCCTGAACAATAAATTCAGATTTCCTGTTCTCAAACTTCTGATATTGACCCCGGTGCCCCGCCTTTCTTCGGCGCAGTTTCAAATAAATATTTTCAGCTTTTATTTCCAGCACTTCGCAGAGCAGCAGCAGGCAACCCTGTATCCACCCGTCATGCTCAATATCGCTCATGCCATGCCTGCGTTTGTATTCAGACACATGAATGTTGTTTTCATACACATCAATGCAAAAAGGGAATTCAGGAAGATCATGATCATACAGCCGGTAGCAGGAAACATTTAACCGATTTGCCTGCCTGCCAAGATGCCGGTAAACTTTCATCAGCCTGTTGCGGAACATCCGGAATTTTGCTTCATCCATAAAAAATAATTTACGAACTTAGTCAACCCGTTTCAAACCATTTAACCATTTAACCATTTAACCATTTAACCATTCAGCCATTCAACCATTCTAACTACCCGACTGCATGTACGCCATTGTTGACATAGAAACCACCGGCAGCTACGCTTCAGCCAACGGCATTACTGAAATTGCCATTCATGTTTTTGACGGGGAAAAAGTAATTGAAAAATTTGAATCGCTTATCAACCCCTGCCAGCCGATACCACGGTATATACAGTCATTCACCGGCATCACCGATAAAATGGTGGCCGGGGCACCGCAGTTTGAAGAAGTGGCGGAGCAGGTATTCAGCCTGCTAAGTGAAAATATTTTTGTTGCTCACAATGTTAACTTCGATTACAGTTTTTTGAAAAGTCATTTGCTCAGGGCCGGGTTTGAACTGACTTCAAAAAAACTCTGCACCATCCGGCTGAGCCGGAAAATTTTTCCCGGATTTCCCTCGTACGGCCTTGCCAACCTGTGCCGTTCGCTTGAAATTGATATCAGCCGTCATCACCGTGCCGGCGGCGATGCGGATGCCACCACCCGGATTTTTAAACTGCTGCTGGAAAATGACAGGGAAAATTTTATCAGTCAAAGCCTGCTGCGGAATTCAAAAGAGCAATCGCTGCCGCCCAATGTGCCTAAAAAACATTTTGAACTGCTGCCTGCCACACCGGGTGTTTATTATTTCCATAATGAAAAAGGAAAAATAATTTATGTAGGCAAAGCCAACAACATCCGCAGCCGGGTAAACAGTCATTTCAGCAACAACAGCGCCGGCAGGCAGAAACAAAATTTTATCCGGCATATTCACTCTATCAGTTTCCGCAGCTGCGCCACGGAGCTGATGGCCAGCATTCTTGAATCGGCCGAAATAAAACGCTACTGGCCGCAGTTCAATTATGCGCAAAAACATTGGGAAGATGTATTTGGCATTTATGCCTACGAAGACCAGAACGGCTACCTGCGGCTGGTGATTGAAAAAAACAAAAAGTACCTGAAGCCGGTTTACACTTTCCGTTACCTGGCCGATGGTCATGCGTGGCTTAAAAAGGCGGTTGCAGAATTTAATCTTTGCCCCAAACTTTGTTTTCTTCAGAAAGGAAGCGGGCCCTGTACAGAAGTAGAAATCAACAACTGCAAAGGCGCCTGCATAAAAGAGGAAAAAAAATCAGCGTATAATAAAAGAGTAAAACAGGCCATTACCCGGCTGAGCGAACAGGATTCATTTGCCATCGTGGAAAAAGGGCTTCAGCAGGATGAGCAATCCTGCATTCTTGTTCACAAAGGGCGGTTTGCCGGCATGGGTTACCTGCCTGCCGGCTATGAAATAAACAACCCGGAAGAAGTGAAAGAATTTTTAACCGTGTTCCGCGAAAACAATTATATCCGCAACCTGCTCATCGGTTACAAAGAAAGATTCCCGTCAAAAATTCTGATGCTGAACGGCGCTGCTGCCGGCAGCATGAAAGAAAAATACAGCTCTGTCGTTTAGGTTATCTTTGCTTCCCTCAATAAAAATTTCATGAGAAAAATAGCCGGAATTATTTGTACCTCTATCCTCTGTGCGCCTGTTTTTTCACAAGTAAAAAAACTGCCGGTAAAACCTGCTGCTCCCAAACCCGTATTGAACAACCTGCGTGATTCGGCCAGCTACACAGCCGGCATTTTTATTGTGAACCGTTACCTGCCGCAAGGCATCAGCGGTTTCAACACTGCAATTATTAAACGAGCTGTGGATGATTTGCAGGCAGGTAAAAAACAACTGGTAAGCGATGGCGATGCCGATAAAGTGATACTGGCTTACCAGCAAATGCTGAAGTCAAAAACAAAATTGCCGGCAAAACCTGCTGCTGCCGGCATAGTGCTGAAAAACCTGCGTGACTCGGCAAGCTATGTGGCCGGCATTTTTCTGATCAGCTTTTTTAAAAGTGTGGATGTAACCAACCTGAACAGTGCAGTGGTGGCCAGGGCGGTTAACGATCTGCAAACCGGCAAGCCCCGACTGCTCAACGACAACCAGGCGAATAAAGCTGTGATGGATTACCAGTATAAATTACAAATGATAAAATCGAAAGCCAATATTGAAGCCGGTGAAAAATTTCTTGCAGAAAATAAAAAAAGACCTGAAGTGAAAACTACCGCCAGCGGGTTGCAGTATGAAATTATCACGCAGGGCGAAGGACCCGTGCCGCAAAATGGCGACGTGGTGAATTGCAATTACCGCGGCACTTATATTGACGGAAAGGAATTTGATAACTCGGCAAGAGCAGGTAAGCCCGTTTCATTTTCGATAAACCAGGTTATCAAAGGCTGGACCGAGGCGCTGCTGATGATGCCGGTGGGTTCAAAATGGAAATTGTATGTGCCATACCAGCTGGGTTATGGCCCCGGCGATTACCGCGATATTCCCGGCGGCTCCGTGCTCATTTTCGACATCGAACTGGTAAGTATTAACAGTAAATAATCAGGACTTCAGGTTTTCTTTCATCTGTTCTATCTGGGCACGGGTGCCGAATACTATTACTTTGCATCCTTCAGTTATCAAAGTATCGTCGGATGGATTGATAAGAAATTTTCCATCGCGGCTTTTAATTCCCAAACAACTTACACCGGTCTTGTTCCAGTCCATCACTTCCTTCAGCGATCTGTTTTTCAAACCGGCCGGAAGTGCTTCAAAAGGTACCGATTCCATGTTTACCGATTCGCCGTCTTCGCTGGAAAGAAAATCCATAAACTCGATCACATCGGGTTTTGAAACCAGCGTGGCCATGTGTGAGCCGCCGATTTTATCCGGCATAATGATATTATCGGCTCCGGCCTTCCGGAGTTTCGGGTAAGAACTGTCATCTGATGCCCGGCTGATGATCCTGATTCCAGGATTCAATGCCCTTGCCGAAAGAACGATAAAAACATTATCGGCATCCATCGGCAAAGCAGTTATCAGGGCAATGGCTTTATCAATACCTGCTTTCTTCAGCAGTTCATCATCGGTGCTGTCGCCTACCAGGTAAATGAGGCCGGGGAAAACAGGCAGGTTGTAACAACAGAATCAGAAACATGAAAAGGGCAAAAAAAAGGGGCGGCACGAAAGCCGCCCCCGCCGTTGGTTAAAACCTTGAAGCTTTAACGATTTTTCACGACGAATTTTTCGACTGCCTGCTCACGGGTTTCGATATTTACAATGCGCACCGTGTAGAAGCCCGGAGCCAGGTTGTCAATCTGAATAGTGTTGTTGCTTACAGCTTTCCACTGCCTGATGACACGACCATGCATATCCATCAATGATACATCGCGGATGGCATTCACATCTTCAAACACTACATTCACTTTTCCATCAGCGCTGGGGTTGGGGTAAATAATGGTTTTGGTCTTCTGGCCATCACCCCGTACCGAACGGATCAGGCTGAAAGAATACGTACCGTCGAAATCAATTTGCTTTAACCTGTACTGGGAGATGCCTTTCGTGTTATTAATATCGCCAAACTCATAACTCAACGGTATAGAACTGCTGCCATTAAATGCTTTTGAATCCACAAAGCCGAGCGATTGCCACATGCCATTGCCCACTTTGCGTTGCACATCAAATCCCCTGTTATTCTCTTCAATTTCAGTTTCCCATTTCAGGGTCACTTTATCGCGGTAGCGGGTGGCAGTAAAGGAACGCAGTTTGATGGGCAGGGTGGCGCATACTTCTTCAATAACCGGTGTGCCCAGGACGTTTGAAAATTCCCGGCCGGTAACTTCTGCAAAAATTCCATATTGTGCCCACGGATCCAGACAGCAATAAGGATGCGGCAGATTAATAGGCCCGGAACTGTAAGGCGTTGATGAATTAAGTACTATTGTATCCGAAGTGTGCACCAGGGCATCGTCGCCTCCAGGCTCTTTAATTCCATCCAGGTCATCGGCATAAATTCTGTACAAAACATGGATGTCTGTAGCGCTTCCGGTGGTAAGTCCTATTGCAAACTTGAAGGGCGAATTGATGCAGATTTTCTGCAGGGCAATGGCCGGATCGTTGAATGACTGTGTCAATCCGCAGATATAACATTGTGCTTTGGGATCAGGCGCATTGGAGTTGGAACCCCAGATATCCGTTTTCACCACAATGGGGGCGCCGCAGGAAATGTTTACAATAATCTTGATATTGGCAACTTCAAAGTGTAAAGTATCTGTTGTGCCTTTCCGTGTGACTACAGCATCAAGTCCCGGGGAGTTGGAAGGTTTGGTTAAAACGACTGTGCCATCGTGGGGGTAAGATGTGGCAAATTTTGCAGTTACATTCACGGGAGTATTAGCCGGAAAAGTAACTGTGTTCAGGTTAATAAAACCGATATCAAGAAATGATTTACCTACGGCATCCACGGCAGTTCCCAGTTGGGCGCTGGTACCGGGGTTCTGGGCATTGGAATTACCGCAATCGAAAATGGCCGGGCTTGGATAATCGGGCGCCAGCCAGGAATGAAAGAAAAGGTATTTAAATCCGGAATTAGTGATAATGTCGAATGATGCATTGAATTTGTATTCACACTTGGAAGCTCCAAGCACCACCGGATCGGCCGCTGGTGTAATTACCAGGTTGGCAAACTGCAGGTCGCACTGTGCTGTGGTTTTCTTGCAAACCATCAGCGTCAGCAGGCTGAAAACTGAAAGTAAGATCTTTCTCATACTACAAGGTTTTAATTAATGAATGAATTATTTACAGGGATTCAGATATAAATAAATCCTGCCTTCGGATGCTTCAGGCCAATTATAATGTACAATTCCACTGCCTGGCTTTTCAGGAAAGCGTTCTTGACAGGTTTGGAGTTACCCATCACAGGCTACGGAGAAGTGAGTTACTAATCAGGAATGATTTGAATAAAATTACCGGGTAGTTTTCCAACGGAGAGTGGGAGAATGGAAGTATCAAAATTGAAATTACAAAAAAATGGTATTGACCAAAAATTTTTTTTCACTGCCGGCAATCCGGTATTATAAAAAGGGGCGACACATTGCTGGCCGCCCCGCTGTTGGTTAAAACCTTGAGCTTTAACGCTTGTTTACAACTATCTTTTCCACTACCTGCTCACCGGTTTCGGTATTTACTATACGCACTGTATAGAAGCCGACATTCAGGTTATCTACCGTAATATTATTGTTGGTTACGCCCTTCCATTGCTTAATCACCCGGCCGCTCATATCCATCAGCGACACATCGCGGATGCCGTTTATATCTTCAAACACGATGTTTACTTTACCGTCGCTGCTGGGGTTGGGATAGATGATAGTTTTGCCTTTCTGACCTTCACCGCGAACGGTACGAATCTGGCTATAGGAGTATTTGCCATCAACGTCATTCTGCTTTAAGCGGTATTGCGAAACACCATTTGTATTATTAAAGTCTGCATATTCGTATGAAAGCGGAGAATTGCTGAATCCGTTAACAGCTTTAGTAGGTATGGTAGCAACAGTAACCCAGTTGCCATAGCCTATTTTACGTTGCAGTTCAAAGTCAGAATTATTAATCTCAGTGGCTGTTTCCCATTTCAAAGTTACATGGCTGCGGTTGCGGCTTGCTGTAAACGATTTTAGGGTAACAGGCAATGCGGAGCAGGGATTATCGAGTGCCACAACCTTATCAAAACATCCGCGTTGTGTTTGATACACCAGGATGAAGGGATAAAGGTAGAAACCGGCATCAAGATAAATAGAGTCGGCCGAACCGATTTCGGCTCCGGTTACACTCTTTACATCAGCATCCTGCACATCGCCGCCGTCAATTTGCTGATTGCCATTGACATCATAATATAAAATAACATCTACCGGGAAATCATCAGCTATGGTAACATCGCCGGTAAAACCAGTAATATTAAATACAACCCGGGGGTTTACATCGCCGGCAAACTCACCGCATCTTACCAGTTGAGTGGTTGTAAGCGATCCGGCCAGGCCGGAAGCAGAACCATTAGTAACACCGGGGGTATGGTTTGTCTGGGGTGCAGTTTTTACCCAGGCGCCGCATTTACCATCACTTGTCCTGGCATATCCGTTATCGCTGCCGCCACTGGGGTTGAAAAATTCAACCGCTTTCAGTGTATTAAAATTAACTGTGAACTGATTACCCGGAGCGCCACAGCCTGCCAGGGGAACTGTTAAAGAACCTAAAGAAACTGCAAAATTTGACAATGTTCCGTTATTAGCACCACCATAAAATCCATTGATTAAAACACCGTTTCTGAAAAGCAGCGTAAAATAAAACTGGCTGCCATTAAGGGTCCCGTCCAGCAGGTTTGTAATTACTGTAGAATTAGGAAGATTCAAGTCAGTATAACCTGAACCATTCCACCCAAATTTTTTCAAATAGCCGTTTGTAGAGCCATTTCTGAAATTGATATCATTCCAGTTTACATCGGCCATGGCACCAGCCGTACCCTGCACACTGAATGTAGATGCCGAAGCCAGTACATAGTAGCCGGGTGCTGAATTGATAGCCGGCGTATTCGGCAGGTCAAGAACATACCAGCCTTGTGCAGAACCTCCTTCGTTCTGATAATAAACCATAATGGTATAACAGTCCAAGGATCCGGAGCCGGCACTGTTATAGATTTCAATGAACTCGCTGTTGGCTCCGCCGGGGTTACCGTACACTTCATTCAAAGTGACATTTTGCGCCTTCACTACTGCAAAGGCAACAACCAACATCAGTGAAAGTAAAATCTTTTTCATGCTTCAAGGTTTTTTGTCCCGCCTGTTGCGGGACGGTTAAAAAAAGTTTTAACTGTTACAAATTCTGGCCGTTTCCTTTCCGGAAGCGGTATATGATGATTTTTATCATCCGCTGTTTGCGGTGATTCAGCAGGAGCCTGGATCTATGGCATTCGTAATAGGAAGGACTTAGCTAAAGCAGCTTTAATAGGGGTACAGTTCAGAATTTCTGAAGGATTTGGAAAACAGTATTGCCAAAATATCATTGCCTCAGCAATAGACATTTCAGCTACACTACAGAGTTCAACATTAAATTTGGATTTTTAACCAACGGCTTTTTTACACAGGAGAGTGGGAAATTGAGGAATTGATCGTTTGCAATCAATACGCTAAAGTAAAAATAGTTTTCAGAAAAGCAAATAGCAGGGTAATATTTCTTTTAAAAAAAATGCCTGCTTTCAGCAAATTAGTTACTGATGCTCAATAACATTAAAACAAAGGGCAGGTTGCCCAGCCCTTTTGTTGCCAGGTTCATCCGTTCTCTCAGTTCACAATTATTTTCCTGCTCGTAATTTCCCCATCCCGGCTGTTTTCAATTTTCAGCACATATCCTCCCGGTTTCAGCCTGCTGGAAAACTACTATAAAAAGACCGGTATAACCGAAAGGCGATTCGGCTGACCTTGCATCTGTAAAAAAAGACAACGGCAAAGGAAAGAACTGAAAGCATAAATCGTTTCATGCTGCTGCAAGTTATAAATCAGGTGAAGAATAATGCATGATGCCCGGAAGTGCAAACGATGATCTTCATCATCGTAAAAAGTAAAGCAGCGGGCGGTATCAGGCAGGTACGCTGCGCTTCACCAGCTGAAGCGCCTTATGCAGTGTCTGGATTTCATCCAGGTTGGTATTATCGAGCAGTATGGCATCGTCGGCCTGGCGCAGGGGACTTTCCTTCCGGTTGCTGTCAATATAATCCCGCATTTCCAGGTTGGCTTTTACTTCATCAATGGTCACGTTGGGGTTTTTCACAATTAATTCTTTAAACCGCCGCTCCACCCTTACGGCGCTGTCCGCTGTCAGAAATATTTTCAGCTCGGCGTTTGGAAATACCACCGTGCCGATGTCGCGGCCATCCATTATGATGCCTTTCTTTTTCCCCATCTGTTGCTGCTGCTCTACGGCAAAATGCCGCACTTCTTTTATGGCTGCCACTTCACTTACTTTTTCTGCCACCACCAGGTCGCGGATAACATACTCCACGTTTTCATCATTCAGGTGCATTTCGCCCTGACCGGTGTTTTCATTCACAATAAATTCAAGAAAAATTTCTTTCAGCGCTTTTTTCACTTCAGCTTTATCTGTCCAGTCAATATGATTGCGTAAAAAATACAGCGTGATGGCCCGGTACATGGCGCCGCTGTCCACGTACAGGTAACCCAGCTCTTTTGCCATCCGTTTTGCCAATGTGCTTTTGCCGCAGCTGCTCCAGCCGTCAATTGCAATGATGATTTTTTTAGCCATGCCCTGCAAAAATAAAATTACCGCCTGTAATGGCGGTAATTAATTACAAAGTTCCTTTCAAATAAAATTCAGAACGGCTTTTTCTGCTCTCCGGTTTTCAATCCTTCAAACTTCGGCGCCAGTTTCATATTGTAAAAAATAAAAGAATAAATGTCGGCCGTGGTTTCCAATCCTTTTTTCAGGTTACTGGCGCCATGGCCCGATTTTACATCAATGCGGATGAGTACCGGGTTGGCGCCTTTATATTTCTCCTGCAGTGTGGCAGCGTACTTAAATGAATGAGCCGGCACCACCCGGTCGTCATGATCGGCAGTAGTGACTAGCGTGGACGGGTAGTTCAATCCTTCTTTAATATTATGAAGCGGTGAATAAGCATAAAGATTTTTGAATTCATCCGGTTTATCGCTGCTGCCATATTCAGCTATCCAGTTCCACCCGATAGTGAACTTATGAAACCGGAGCATGTCCATCACCCCTACCTGTGGAATGGCCACCCTGCAAAGGTCGGGCCGCTGGTTGATGATGGCGCCTACCAGCAGGCCGCCATTGCTGCCACCCTGCAAAGCAAGAAAATCTTTTGAAGTGTATTTTTCCCTGATTAAAAATTCACCGGCAGCAATAAAATCATCAAACACATTTTGTTTTTTAAACCGCATTCCTGCTTCATGCCATTTTTCACCATACTCGCTGCCGCCACGCAGGTTGGCTATGCAGTAAATGCCACCCTGCTCAAGCCATGCAATGCGGCTGGGCGAAAAAGATGGATTGCTGCTGATATTAAATCCGCCATAGCCATACAAAATAGTTGGATTCTTTCCGTTCTTCTGTGTGCCTTTTTTATACACAATAAACATCGGAATTTTTGTTCCGTCTTTGCTTGTATAAAACACCTGCTCGGTTGAATAGTCCTCCGGGCTGAATTTTATTTCAGGCTTTCTGAAAACAGAGCTTTTCCCTGTTGCAATGTCATAACGATAAATGGTTGGAGGAAATGTGATGGAAGTAAATGTGTAAAAAACAAACTTGTCATCCCTGTCGCCGCCAAATCCCCCGGCAGAGCCTAAGGCCGGCAGTGCTACTTCCCTTTCCTGCTTGCCATCAAAATCATACACATACACACGGCTGGTCACATCTTTCAGGTAAGTGATAAACAATTTTCCACCAGACGAAGTAACGGAAGAAACATTTTCCGGTTTTTCCTCAATAACTGTTTTCCAATTTGCTGGTTCAGGTTGTTGCGGGTCCACTGAAACGATGCGCTGGTTCAGCGCCCCGTCGTTTGTTATCAGTAAAAATTTGCCGTTCACTTCTTCTATAAAACCATAATCATACTCGCCAACTTCCTTAATAATGGGTTTAAATTTTTTATCATCACTGCGGCTGTCGAAATACCACAGGGCATTTCCATCCTTTCCTTTTCCCCGGTCGGTGATGTTCAGAAACACATAGCGCTCATCTTCGCTGGTGAATACGCCATGAAAGCGCTGCGGGTTTTGCGTATCATCATACACCAGCACATCTTCACGCTGCGATGTACCCACTTTATGATAATATACCCGGTGATTTTCATTTTTGGTGGAAAGTTCTTTTCCTTTTTCCGGGGCAGGATAGCGGCTGTAATAAAACCCGTCACCCTTCCAGGCCACACCGGATACTTTTACCCACGCCAGCGAATCGGTAAGATATTTCAGCGTGGTCATATCCATTACAAAAAAAGTACGCCAGTCGCTGCCGCCCTGGGTTTTGCCTACCACAGCATACTTTCCGTTTTTCGAAAGTGAAAATGTGCCAAGACCCGTGGTGCCGTCATCTGAAAATTTGTTGGGATCAATAACCAGTTCGGGTTTACCATCGAGGCCTTTCTGGCGGTAAATGACACTCTGGTTTTGCAGGCCGTCATTTTTTGAAAAATAGAAATACTCATTTTTTCTCGACGGCGAACTGTACCGGGGATAATCATTAATCTCTTCCAGTCGCTTCAGCCATTGGGCCCGGTAGGGTATTTGTTCCAGGTAACCAAAGGTTACTTTATTCTGTTCTGTCACCCATTGTTTTGTTTCATCACTATTATCATCTTCCAGCCAGCGGTAAGGGTCGGCAACCAGCATACCATGATAATTGGTTACGGTATCTACTTGTTTCGTTGCAGGATAATTCAGCTGCGCTGATACAAAAAGAGGAATGCTGCCGAGCAGCAGTAGCAATATTTTTTTCATGACAATTGTTTTGGGTAAATAAAATTAAACGAATAAGACTGCAAAAATTTTTTTCTCTTACAAAAGGTAACCTGCCATGATGATTGACCGAATGTGAAAAAAACACAATCGGAAACAAAACATTATTTTTGGCGGCCAGAATAAAACAAAAATTCAAACGGATGTTTGTTTTAACTGGTTCATTATAAGTATTATGGAAAAAAAAGTTTCGAGGATTGGTGTACTGACTTCCGGCGGCGATTCACCTGGCATGAATGCGGCCATCCGGGCTGTGGTAAGAACAAGTTTGTATCACGATTTACCGGTATATGGAATCATGCGGGGCTACCAGGGTATGATTGACGATGATATTCATGAGATGGATACTCGTTCGGTGGCCAACATCATTCAGCGTGGAGGCACCATATTGAAAACGGCACGATGCAAAGAATTTTATGATTACGAAGGAAGAAAAAAAGCTTACGAAAACCTGAAAAAAAGAGGAATTGACGGGTTGGTGATTATTGGCGGCGATGGTTCATTCCGCGGCGCTGTGCAGTTCAGCAAAGAGTTTGACATTCCCTGCATCGGGCTTGCCGGCACTATTGATAAAGATATTTTAGGCACCGACTTCACCATCGGGTTCGACACGGCAGTGAACACCGCCGTGGAAGCAATAGATAAAGTACGGGATACCATGGATGCCCACGACCGCATCTTCATCATCGAAGTGATGGGGCGTGATGCGGGTTACATCGCCCTGCACAGCGGCATTGCCACCGGGGCAGAAAACATCCTGATTCCTGAGCGGAAAACCGATATTGATGATATTGTGGAATCGCTGCAGGAAAAAGAAAGAAGAAAAAAACTGGTAAACCTCATCGTGGTGGCCGAAGGCGATGAGTTTGGCGGTGCAGTAGAAGTGGAAAAAGTGCTGAAAGAAAATCTGCCGAAAGCCGAAATACGGGTTTGCATTCTCGGGCATATCCAGCGGGGCGGGGCGCCTTCCTGCCTCGATCGCCTGATTGCAAGCCGCATGGGTTTTCATGCAGTGGAATGCCTCATCGAAGGCAGGTTCAATGTATTTGTCGGCATTCAGAACAACAAGATGCACTATATACCCCTTGAAAACGCCGTAAAAAGCAAAGGAAAAATCAGCGAAGAGTGGCTGAAGATTGTGAAGATACTGGCAAGTTAAACCCCTGTTCCCCTTACGGGAGTACCGGGTTGGTTTTTCATGATTTTATTTGAAAGCTCTTAAAAATTATAAGTGGAATGTTGGTGTTACCAGCTTCTGTAATTCTATTTAGCAGTTGTTGCGTCGCACACTTCAACTTTCGGTTTTCTAATCGCATTATTAATTCTGCACCTCCTTCAGGGGGGTGTCCAAAACCCGCCGTTCTTGCGGACTGTGCTTATGACTAAAAACATTGAAAAATATTTTTACAAACAACAGAACAAAGAAGCCGGCATCGAGCACACACATCACCGCACTAAAATTGTTGCCACGGTAGGCCCTGCCTGCAATACGTATGATAAGCTGCTGGAACTGGTAAGAGCCGGTGTAAATGTTTTCCGGTTGAATTTTTCGCACGGCACACACGAGGATAAACTGAAGATCATTGAATACATCCGGGGTATAAATGATAACGAACCCTATAATATAGCCATCATCGGCGACCTGCAGGGCCCGAAACTGCGTGTGGGTGAAATTGAAAACGGCTCCATCGAAGTGAAGGAAGATGACTTACTCACTTTTACCAATGAAAAACTTGTCGGCAACAAAGAGAAGATTTATGTCTCATATCCCAACCTGCACAAGGATGTGAAAGTGGGGAATACCATCCTGGTTGACGATGGCAAGCTGGAAGTAAAAGTGATGAGTATTGAAAAAAACAACGATGTAAAAGTTAAGGTGACGCTGGGTGGTCTGCTTTCATCCAAAAAAGGAATCAACCTGCCCGATACAAAAATCACGTTGCCCGCTCTAACGGAAAAAGACCTGGCCGACCTGGATTTTATCATTGAACAAAAACTGGATTGGGTGGCACTTTCCTTTGTGCGAAATGTGAAGGACATCATCATTTTGCGCAACAAGCTGGAAGAAAAGAAAAGCAAAACCAAGATAATTGCCAAAATTGAAAAGCCGGAAGCAATTGATAATATCCGCGACATCATAGTGGAATCAGACGGCATCATGATTGCCCGTGGCGACCTGGGCGTAGAACTGCCGGTGGAGAAAGTGCCGCTCACTCAAAAACAGATTATCCGCAAATGCATCCACCGCGCCAGGCCGGTAATAGTGGCCACGCAGATGATGGAGAGCATGATTGAAAGAACCAAACCCAACCGCAGCGAAATAACCGATGTGGCCAATGCCGTGCTCGAAGGCGCTGATGCCGTAATGCTGAGCGGCGAAACCGCCACCGGTGCACACCCCACGCTGGTGGTGGAAACCATGAAAAAAATAATCGAAGAAGTGGAAAAAACCGACTACCGCTACAACCTCGAAGATGAACTGGTACCCCAATCCCACTCCCCTTCTTTTTTAAGCGATGCCATTTGTTATAATGCCTGTAAGCTGGCTAAAGATGTGGATGCCCAGGCGCTGATTGGCATGACGCAAAGCGGCTATACCGGTTTTATGCTGAGCAGCTACCGCCCCAAATCGCCGCTGTTTATTTTTACCAAAGAAAAATCGCTTGTAAACCAGCTCAGCCTTAGCTGGGGAGTGCAGGCATTTTTTTATGACGAAGAAGAAAGCCTTGATGACATCATCTTCGACCAGATAGATATTCTGAAAGACCGTGGCTTCATCAAAACCGGTGAAGTGGTGGTAAGCACAGGCAGCACACCGGTTGATCTGCATTTACCAACCAATACATTGAAAATTACAAAGGTTGATTAAAGAGAGTGGTTGAATGGATAAATGGCTGCATTGTTTAAATTGTCGTTTTTCCAAAACTTTTTATACGTAAATCAATTTAACCATTAGACAATTATTCCTCACCTCCACATTACAAGAATAATCGCTGCCAGCACATGGCCGATGACATGATAACCGTTGTTGATAAAATAAAGTCCGCCGGGTTTGCTTTCATACACATAATTAATGCTGACAGCCGTGCTGGCAAAGCACAGCCCCGTTACCAGGCCCATCTTTACTCCCGAAAACAGCCCCACAAAATCAAACTTTACAATCAGCAGTGAAAGACCAAGGCATACAATGAAAATAAGAACAAAGGTGGCAGCCATCATTTTGCCCATACCTTTTTTCAGGTCGGGATTGCTGGTATCCAGTTTTACAAGCGTGGCCCATGCGGATCCGAAAAGTGCCTTAGAATACCACAGGGCGCCCAGTACAAAATAAGCTAAAGCAGCCACCAGTATGGCCAGCCAGTTGAGGTGTGACAGGATTTCAAAATTCATAACAGTTGGTTTTATGCGGAGAATTTCCCCGGCTGTAAAAAATAATTACAGGTAAAAGCTAATCACATTACCCCGGATTTCAAAATGCTGTTAAAAAAAAGCCCGCTGTCAATCACATCGGGCATATTGAAGCAGTCAATCCTTATAGCTTTTTTATTTTGATATTGCGGAACCACACATGGTTGCCGTGATCCTGCAAAGCAATTTTTCCTTTTTTATAAATACTGAAATCAGGATAGTCTTTCCACTTGGAGTTTTTCAGCATGTTTTTCCAGTTGTCATCGCCGATGGTGGTGGAAACCACCGGCTCCCCGTTCAGCCAGAAATCCAGCTTGCCGTTCACATGTTTTATTTCCACTGCGTTCCATTCCAGCGCCGGCTTTACGGTTTCTTTGGAGCATGAAATCAAATCGTACAGGTCGCCGGCACGGTGTTTTGTAATTTTCGCATCGCTGTGACAGGCATTATCGAGTATCTGCATTTCAAGACCGGTGTGCCACGCCCATTTATATTTGGCGGAATCTTCGTGTATCAAAAAAATGATACCGCTGTTGCCGCAGGTATCAATTTTCCATTCCAGTTTCAGGTGAAAGTTTTCAAACTCTTCATCCGTCACAATATCGCCGCCGCCTTTTATCTGCCAGTCCTGTTTTTCTGATGCATCCAGGTGAAGTTCCCCTTCCGTTACTTTCCAGGCAGCGCCTGCTGCCGGCTCTCCATACTTGTGCCAGCCTTTTGTTGATGTGCCTTCAAACAGCAGTTGCCAGCCGTCATTCTTTTCTTCATCGGTAAGTATATTGTGGGTTGCTGATACTGTCACTGGTTGTTTATTTTCTTCATTTTTCCCCGCATTATCCGAACAGGAAATAACCAACAAGGATAATGCCGGAGCCAGGTATTGTTTCATTCAAGGTTATTTTTTGAGTAATAAAACATATTTCGCCACCGCTTCAGCATCTTCCTGTGTGAAAGTCGGATGAGGAGCCATTGGCACTTCTCCCCACACACCGCTGCCGCCCGCAATAATTTTATGAGCAAGGTATGCGATGGCTGTGTCCTGGCCGGCATATTTATTGGCTACATCACGCCAGGCCGGCCCGATATTTTTTTCTTCAATCTTATGACAGGTTAAACAGTCACTCTTTGAAACAATCGCAAGCCCTTTCTGGTAATCGGGGTTATCGCTCAACTCGCCTGATGATGCAGCGGTTTCTTCTTTTGCTGGTTCTTCCTTTGTGGTTTCATCCGATTTCTTTTCGCCACCGCCGCCGCAGGCTGCCAGCAGGCCCAGCATGCCCAGCATTACAAAAATTTTTTTCATATCAGATTTTTTTTTGGTGTGTAAAGGTATTTATTATTCAATTCCTAAAACCTTGCGGTTAAATTTTTCATCCGTTGCCTGGCCGGCAAAATCGTCAAAGGCTTTTTCTGTAACACGGATGATATGTTTTTTTATAAACTCAGCGCCTTCCCTGGCGCCGTCTTCCGGATGCTTGATGCAGCACTCCCACTCCAGCACGGCCCAGCCGCCATAATTATATGCAGCCAGCTTGCTGAAGATGGATTTAAAATCCACCTGCCCGTCGCCCAGCGAGCGGAAACGGCCGGCACGGTCAATCCAGTTCTGGTAACCGCTGTACACTCCCTGCCTGCCTGTGGCATTGAATTCAGCATCCTTTACATGAAACATGCGGATGCGTTCATGATAGTTGTCAATATAATCAAGGTAGTTGAGGCATTGCAATACAAAATGCGAAGGATCGTACAGCAGGCATGCCCGGCTGTGATTATTTACTTTTTCCAAAAACATTTCGTAGGTAATACCGTCATGCAGATCCTCGCCGGGATGTATTTCGTAACAAACATCCACACCACACTCATCAAAATAATTCAGGATGGGAAGCCAGCGCCGGGCCAGTTCTTTAAACCCGGTTTCCACCAAACCGGCCGGCCGCTGAGGCCATGGATATATGGTTGGCCACAACAATGCGCCGCTGAATGTGGCATGAGCATTCAATCCTAAATTCTGTGAAGCTTTGGCTGCCCACTTCAGTTGCTGCACGGCCCATTCCGTTCTTGCCCCGGGATTTTTTTTAACACTATCGGGAGCAAATGCATCAAACAAATCATCATAAGCCGGATGAACGGCCACAAGTTGACCCTGCAGGTGCGTGGAGAGTTCAGTGATTTCAACTCCGCATTCGTTTATCATTCCTTTCAGTTCATCCGCATAGGATTTACTTTCCGCTGCTTTTTGCAAGTCAATGCACCGCGGATCCCATGTAGGAACCTGCACGCCGGCGAAGCCAAGACTTTTTGCCCAGCGGCAAATGGATTGCACGTCATTAAAAGGCGGTTTGTCGCCCATGAACTGTGCAAGAAAAATGGCGGGGCCTTTAATGGTTTTCATATTTTTTTATTTCACGCCAAGACTGCAAAGATTTTGCAAAGGCGCTAAGATTTATAAATTATTTACTAGCCTGTGAATTCCGTTTTTAATTAATGGGACATTAAAGTTTATAAGCAAACCCAACTTAATATTAGTTAACCTGAGATAAGTCAATAATTGTTTATAGTGGACTTCTATTAAAGTTTCAACTGATTTGAATTCTAAAATCAATTTATTGTCAATAATAAAATCAGGGATAAATCCAATTCCCATATCAATACCTTCGTGCATTACCTTAATTCCTTGTTGCCTGACAAATGTGATTCCTGTTTTTCTCCATTCAAAATCAAATATTCCTTCATATACACTTTCAAAGAGTCCTGGTCCATACTTGGAATGTATTTTAAAACAAATATCAACCACTACTTTTGAAAGCTCATTCTCAGTCATAGTCCAAAATTTTATCGTTTGCGCCTTTGCATAAAACTTAGCGTCTTTGCGTGATATCAAACTTTAAACTCCAACCACTTTTCATTTGATTTTCCCGAAGCCACTACATTTTCAATAAACGCCATGCCCCGGATGCCTTCATCCGGCCCGGGGAAATCGAGCCACTCATCCTGCGGTTTTTCCCCGTTCATCTTTGCACGGATGGTTAAAGCAAAATTGCGGTAGAGATTGGCAAATGCTTCGAGGTATCCTTCGGGGTGACCGGCGGGAGTTCGTGAATTATGCTTTGCAAAAGAACTCACATAGCCTGTACCCGCACGGTAAATTTCGGCCGGCTTGTCAAGCCATTTTACAATAAGTGAATTGCAATCTTCCTGTTGCCAGTGCACACTTCCTTTTTCGCCATACACTCTTATTTTGATATTATTTTCATCGCCTGCGGCTATTTGTGTAGCCATCAGCACGCCGGTAGCGCCGTTATCATACTTTAAAAACACGGCGCCATCGTCATCCAGCATGCGGCCTTCTACAACAATATTCAGGGCTGCGCAGATATGCGTAGTCTTTAACCCGGTGACGTACTCAGCCAGGTTGAAAGCATGCGTTCCGATATCACCCATGGCGCCGGCAATACCGCTGCGTTTGGGATCAGTACGCCACGATGCCTGTGCATTGCCTTCACTTTCTTTCAGTGTGCTGAGCCAGCCCTGCGGATATTCTGCGTATACTTTTCTTACTTTACCCAGCATCCCGCTTTTGATCATTTGCTTTGCCTGCTTTACCATCGGGAAACCGGTGTACGTATGCGTAAGCAAAAGTGTCAACCCGGTTTGCTGCACTTTTTCTTTTAACTGCTTTGCCTGGTCAAGAGAAAATGTAATGGGCTTTTCGATCGCCACATTGAATCCTTTATCCAGCGCCATCATGGCCGGGTCGAAATGAACAAAGTTGGGCGTAACGATACTGACAAAATCAATCCGTTTGTCTTTGGGCATGGCCGCTTCTTTTTCCAGCATCACTTTATAATCGGTGTAAATGCGGTTTTCATCCAGAAACAAGCTCCGCCCGGAATCAACCGCTACTTCAGGATTTATACTGAGTGTGCCGGCTACTATTTCTATTTGTGCATCCATATTAAATGCAAAGCGGTGAATGGCGCCGATGAACGCATCCTTGCCGCCGCCGATCATGGCCATCCGGAGTTTTCTGTTTTCCATTTTTCAAACAGTTGTTTGGGGTTGATAAAAATTAAATTAATGAGCGGTGAAGGTAAATGTGTTTTTAAAAATAGTACATTTAGCCCATCCAAAATTTTTTATCAAAACCAACACTATGTCTGCTATCAACAAAAAACAACTGTTTCTTGCCAGCAGAATTGCACTTGTAGTTACTGCCATGACATTTGCATACCGGGCAGCTTTGGAAGGAATCTGGGGAGATGAATTCACGCTGACCAAAGAACAGGTTGGCTGGATTTTCAGTCCTGCTTTCTGGGGTTTTACACTGGCCATGATTTTCGGCGGACCGCTTTGTGATGTAATTGGAATGAAAAAACTGGTGGGTCTTGCCTTCATCGGTCATATCGCCGGCGTCATTATTTATTTAATAGCCAAAGATGCCACCATGCTTTTTATCGGCACCGTGTGCATCGGTGTGGGCAACGGAATGGTGGAAGCGGCCTGCAATCCCCTGGTTGTTTCCCTTTATCCGGATGATAAGACGACCAAGCTGAATTCCTTTCATGTATGGTTTCCGGGCGGCATCGTGATCGGGGGTCTTATTTCTTACTTGTTGCTGGAACGAATGAATGTAGACTGGCGCATCATGGTTTCCATTCTTTTTCTTCCTGCGCTTATTTATGGTGTCATGTTCTGGCGGCTTGAATTTCCAAAAACAGAAAGAGTGGAAAAAGGGGTAAGCACAAAAGAAATGTTTTTAAGTTGCCTGAACCCGCTTTACATCATCATGATACTTTGCATGTTTATGACGGCTGCCACCGAGCTGGGCACTAATCAATGGATAAATGCATTGCTCAGCAATGCCGGTGTTTCAGCCATTCTGATTCTTGTCATGATTAACGGTATCATGGCACTGGGCCGTTCCTTTGCAGGTCCGGTGGTACATCGCCTGAATCCAAACGGAATGCTGATTTTCTCGGCTCTCTTTGCTGGCATCGGTTTGTTGCTGCTCAGTCAAACCACCGGGGCTGCCACTATTGGCGCTGCCGTTATTTTTGCCATCGGCATTTGTTTCTTTTGGCCTACCATGCTGGGTTTTGTTTCGGAGTATATTCCCAAAAGCGGTGCGCTGGGATTATCACTGATGGGAGGCGCCGGTATGTTTTCCACTTCACTGGTAATTCCGCTGATGGGAAAATGGTTTGATAAGAACAAGACCGAAGCAATAAGCCAGGGGCTGGATGAAGCGGCAGCCAATCATGCGGCCGGTTCCGATACACTGCTGAAAGTAGCCATTATGCCCGCCATCCTCATAGTTGTGTTCACACTAATTTATATTGTCCGCCGAAATGTTTATAAAAAGCAGAAAGCTGCCCATGCTTAAACACCGGAACCTGCAAGTATGAAACTCCTCACCCGCTTCCAGCTTTCACTCATGATGTTTCTCCAGTTTTTTATCTGGGGTGCATGGTATGTTACCATGGGCACTTACCTGGATAAGGTTTTAGGTGCCACCGGGTTCCAGGTGGGTGCGGCATACAGCGCCATGGCAATCGCCACCATCATCTCACCGTTTTTTGTAGGCATGGTGGCCGATAAATTTTTCCCGGCGCAAAGAGTATTGGGTGTGTTGCATCTTATCGGGGCAGGTCTTTTATTTTACCTGACAAAAATTGATAACGCCGGTTTCTTTTACTGGATTCTATTGTTGTACTCGCTGCTGTATGCGCCTACGCTGGCCTTGGCCAACTCAGTTGCTTTCCGGCAGATGAAAGATCCGGGCAAAGAATTCCCTTCTGTCCGCTTCCTAGGAACAATCGGATGGATAGTTGTTGGCTGGATGATTGATAAAGTGTTCAATCTTTCTACCGAACAACTGGCAACAACATTTATTATTGCAGCCGCAGCATCTGCTTTGCTTGGATTACTGAGTTTTACCCTGCCCGAAACACCGCCCAAAGCCAAAGGCACGAAAACAACTTTTGCACAGGTGCTGGGCGCCGATGCAATGGTGCTGTTCAAAAGCAAAGCCTTTACTGTATTTTTTATCGCATCCATACTTATCTGCATTCCGCTTTCATTTTATTACAGCTTCACCAACTTGTTCCTCACCGAAGCAGGGATGAAAAATGTGACAAGCAGCATGACGCTGGGTCAATTTTCTGAAGCTGTCTTTATTTTACTCATCCCGTTTTTCTTCACCCGGCTGGGCGTTAAATGGATGATTGCCATCGGCATGATAGCATGGGCCGTTCGCTTTGTATTTTTCAGTTATGGCGATGCCGACGCCGGCCTGTGGATGCTTTTTGCAGGCATCATCCTGCATGGTGTTTGCTTTGATTTCTTTTTTGTAACCGGGCAAATCTATACCGATAGCAAAGCGGATATAAAAATTCAAAGTTCTGCACAAGGTCTTATAACCATGGCAACTTATGGAGTTGGTATGTGGATCGGCACTTTACTGAGCGGTTATGTAAAAGATTTTTATACGGCTGATAAAATCGTAGCCTGGAAATCCGTCTGGCTGGTACCGGCAGGCATTGCCGCATCCGTACTGGTATTGTTTATTTTATTTTTTAATGAAAAAAGAAAAAGCCCTGTCACAACCTGAACTGGGCATAGTTTGTACCTTTAAAACCCGATTGCTTGCTATGAAAAAATCAAACCGGAGAGAGGCGCTGAAAAAAATGGCAGCCGGTTCTGTGGCAGTGGCTGCCGCTCCGCTGCTGGGTTCGTTTACTGTTGAAAAAAAAACACGGGAAGCTCTACTCCTGAAAGGCAACATCAACCACTCCGTGTGCCAGTGGACTTATAATTTCCTTCCGCTTGAAGAATTGTGCATCGAAGTAAAAAAAATGGGGCTAGGCGCTATTGACCTCCTTGCACCAAAAGACTGGCCCACGCTGAAAAACCACGGACTTCATTGCTCCATGTGCTATACCGCCGGCAAAGTAAGCCTTACCGACGGGTGGATTGACAAGGCCAACCATGCCTGGCTTATCAAAGATTATTCAGAAGCCATTCCACTGGTGGCGGGGGCCGGGTTTAAAAATCTTATCTGCTTCAGCGGCAACCGCCGCGGCATGGATGATGAAACCGGCCTGAAGAACATGACGGAAGGCATTAAGCAAATCATTGGGCTGGCAGAAAAACACGGCGTGATTGTACAGATTGAAGTTTTTAACAGTAAAGTCAATCACCCCGATTACATGGCCGACAACAGCCGTTGGGCAGTGGAATTGTGCAAACGCATTGGCTCGCCCAACTTCAAAATTCTGTATGATATCTATCACATGCAGATTAGCGAAGGCGATATTATCCGCACCATTCAAAACAATCATGAATACTTTGGTCATTATCACACGGCCGGCGTGCCGGGCCGGCACGAAATAAATGAAAGCCAGGAGCTGTATTACCCGGCCATCATGGAAGCGATTGTGAAAACCGGTTTCGCCGGGTATGTGGCGCAGGAGTTCATCCCAACCGGAAAAACAAATGAAGAAAAAGTAGCAGCGCTGAAAGATGCAGTGCGAAGATGTGATGTGTAAAAGGGTGAGTGGCCAATGGAGGAATGACGGTGGGTGAATCAGCTCCATAGAATTACCTGACGATGAACGGAGCGTCGCAACGGAAGCTTAATAGCAGTACTTAAAGCCGGGAATATAAAAATCATCACCCGGTTAAACAGGCGTTGAAAAAAAATTGAAACGATAAACAATAAACAATAAACACAACCATGGCAGACAACAACACGTACGATGCAATTGTGGTGGGCTCCGGCATCAGCGGAGGCTGGGCCGCCAAAGAGCTTTGTGAAAAAGGCCTCAAAACAATCATGCTGGAACGGGGCCGCAACATTGAGCATATAAAAGATTACGAACAAAGCAACAAACCGATATGGGAATATGCACATCGCGGCCAGCGTACACAGGAAATGATTAAGGACTATCCTGTGCTGAAACGGGATTACCCGCTTAACGAACGCAACCTGCATTTCTGGGTGAAAGACTCGGAATGTCCTTACACGGAAACAAAACGCTTCGACTGGTTTCGCGGTTATCATGTAGGCGGCCGTAGCCTCATGTGGGGCCGGCAGAGCTACCGCTGGAGTGAATTTGACTTTGAAGCCAATGCAAAAGACGGCATTGCCATTGACTGGCCCATTCGCTACAAAGACATTGAACCGTGGTACACCCATGTAGAAAAATTTGCCGGCATACAGGGCTCTTATGAAAATCTGCCGCAACTGCCCGACAGTCATTTTCTGCCGGCCATGGAACTGAATGTGGTGGAAAAAGTGGTGGCTGAAAGAATCAAAAAACATTACAACAATCAGCGTACGCTTATCATCGGCCGTACGGCGCATGTTACAGCGCCATTGCCTGATAGCCCCGAAAGAAATCTATGCATTTACCGCGACATGTGCTGGAACGGCTGTCCGCTTGGCGCTTATTTCAGCACACAGTCTTCCACATTGCCTGCTGCAATGAAAACCGGCAATCTTACACTGCGGCCTTTCTCCATCGTGATGGAAATCATTTACGATAAAGACACAAAGCAAGCCAAAGGTGTAAAGGTGCTGGATGCAGAAACCAACAAGACTTATGAATTTTTTGCAAAAGTTATTTTCCTCTGCGCATCAGCATTGAACTCAACGTGGATACTGATGAACTCCGCCACCGATATCTGGCCCGAAGGACTGGGCAGCAGCAGCGGCGAGTTGGGACATAATGTAATTGATCACCATTTCCGCTGCGGTGCCAGCGGTGAAGTAGAAGGATTTGAAGACCGGTATTATTTCGGTCACCGGCCCACAGGTTTTTACATCCCGCGGTTTGTCAATATTCCCGGCGATAGCAAAAAACGGGATTACCTGAGAGGCTTCGGTTACCAGGGCAGTGCCAGTCGTACGGGCTGGAGCCGCGATGTGGCCGAACTAACTATCGGCGCCGACCTGAAGGATGCTTTAAGCGAACCGGGAAACTGGCGGATAGGCGCCACGGCCTTTGGCGAAACACTTCCTTATCATGAAAATAAAATAACCCTGAATAAAAAGGTGAAAGATAAATGGGGATTGCCTGTGCTGGATTTTGATGTAGAGTTTAAGGAAAATGAGAAAAAAATGCGGGTGGATATGAAAGGAGAAATGAAAGCAATGCTGGAAGCTGCCGGTGTGAAAAACGTTCGTGAATACGACGGCGACAATGCGCCGGGCATGGGTATTCATGAAATGGGTACGGCACGCATGGGCCGCGACCCGAAAACCAGCGTACTTAACGGTAACAACCAGGTGTGGGACTGCATGAATGTGTTCGTTACCGACGGCGCCTGTATGACAAGCGCATCCTGCGTGAATCCCTCGCTTACTTATATGGCTATGACGGCAAGGGCAGTTGATTTTGCTGTGTCGGAGTTGAAGAAGTTGAACGTGTAAGGGGGAATTTCTGATTAATGATTATTAATTATTGATTAATTGAATAAGACATAAAACTTTTTATATGAACAGACGCGAACTTTTAAAAATGGTAGCTGCCGCCACAGGCGGTGTGGTCATCGGCGGCGATTTTTTCCTGGCCGGTTGTAAAAATCCTGAAGCAGGTAAAGGAAAAAAATTCACGGAAGAGGAAATTGCTTTTCTTGATGAAGTGGCAGAAACCATTTTCCCAAAAACCAGTACACCCGGCGCCAAAGAAGCCGGCGTGGGTAAATTTATGACCGTAATGGTAAACGACTGTTATGAACAAAAAGACCAGGATGCCTTTAAAGACGGCATGACTAAAATTGATGAAGCCTGCAAAAAAATGCATGGGCATGGTTTTATGAAAGCATCGCCTGAACACCGTAAAGAAGTGCTGACGGCTATAGATAAGGAAAGGGCCGAATACCAGAAAAACAAAAAGCGGGAAGACCCCAATCATTATTTTCAGTATTTCAAGCAGCTCACCATTACGGGTTACTTCACTTCTAAAGCGGGAAGAGAAGGCGCTACCAATTACCAGCCCGTACCGGGAAAATATATGGGTGATGTGCCGTATAAGAAGGGCGATAAGGTGTTGACCGGGCTGAACTAATAATCAATAATTAAAAATTTTTGATTATTGATTAGAAGAAAAATGAATAATCAATTTGATGCAATCGTAATTGGCTCCGGTATCTCCGGCGGATGGGCAGCAAAAGAACTTTGTGAAAAAGGACTGAAAGTTTTGCTGCTCGAACGTGGCCGGGATGTAGTTCACCTGAAAGACTATCCCACTGCTACCATGCATCCCTGGCAGTTTGCTCACCGCGGCCGGATGCCTGTTTCTGTGTTAAAAGAAAATCCCATCGTGGCCCGTTGTTATGCTTTTGGCGAAGCCACCGAACATTTTTTTGTAAAAGACAAAGAGCATCCCTACATCCAGGAAAAACCATTTGACTGGATACGGGCTTACCAGGTGGGCGGCAAATCCTTGCTGTGGGCAAGACAGGTACAGCGCTGGAGCCTCTTTGAATTTGAAGCGCCGGCCCGTGATGGTTTTGCTACTCCCTGGCCCATTACTTACGATGACCTGGCGCCGTGGTACAGCCATGTGGAAAAATTTGCCGGCATCAGCGGCAATAAGGATGGCTTGGAGAATTTGCCCGACGGTGAATTTCTGCCGCCCTGGGAAATGAATGTGGTGGAGAAATACCTGGTGGAGCAATTCAAAAATTTTTATCCCGACCGGCCGGCAGTGATTGGCCGCTGTGCGCATCTTACCCAGCCGGCCGATATTCATATTCAGCAGGGCCGCGGGCAATGCCAGGCCAGAAGCTTGTGCGAACGGGGCTGTCCCTTTGGCGGTTATTTCAGCAGCAATGCATCCACTATTCCGTGGGCGCAAAAAACCGGCAACCTCACTTTGAAAACACATGCTGTGGTTCATTCCATCATTTATGATGATGAAAAGAAAAAAGCAACCGGCGTAAAAGTTATGGATGCAAATACAAAAGAAACAACTGAATATACGGCAAGAATAATTTTTGTAAATGCAGCCTGTATTAATACCAATCTGATTCTGCTGAATTCAAAATCGCAGCGCTTCTCCAATGGGCTCGGCAATGATAACAGGCTGCTGGGCAAATACATTTGTTTTCATAATTACCGTGGCTCTATCACAGCCACTATTGACGGATTTACGGATTATGTCACGTACGGTCGCAGGCCTACCATGATATTTATGCCATCGTTCCGCAATGTGCGCAAGCAGGAAATGCCTTTCAAACGGGGCTACCTTATTGCTTTCTCCGCCAACCGTGGCCGTGGCACCGGCTATGCAGGTATCGGTGAAGAGCTGAAACAATCGCAGATGGAAGCCGGCGGGTGGGGAGTGTTTATGATGATGCAGGGCGAAACAATTCCGAAAGAATCAAATCATGTACGATTGAGTGCAGATAAAAAAGATGCCTGGGGTATTCCGCAACTCGTCACATCAGTTGACTACGACGAAAACGATGAAATGATTTTAAAAGATTTCCTGGAGCAGGGCGCTGAGATGCTGGAAAAAGCAGGTTGCAAAAACATCCATCCCCGCGACAGCAAACAGGCTCCGGGGCTTGATATTCATGAAATGGGCGGCGTACGCATGGGCAGCGACCCTAAAACTTCGCTGCTGAACAAATGGAACCAGTTTCATAATTGCCCCAATGTATTTGTCACCGACGGCGCCTGCATGACCTCCACCGGTACGCAGAATCCGTCATTAACTTTTATGGCCCTGACAGCAAGAGCGGCAAACTATGCAGCAGAAGAGTTTAAAAAAGGAATTCTCTGAATCAATTATTAATGATTAATTAATAATTATTTTTTTATGGGAGCAGAAAATACATATGATGCCATAGTAGTTGGTTCAGGAATCAGCGGCGGATGGGCAGCCATGGAGCTGTGCAAAAAAGGATTGAAAACAATTGTGCTGGAACGAGGCCGGCAGGTAGAGCATATAAAGGATTATTCCACTGCCAATCTTGCCCCGTGGGAACTGCTTCACCGCAACCGCATCACCAAACAGATGAAGCAGGAGCAGCACATACAGATCCGCGGGTTTTGCAATGAAAGCAACAGCCATTTTTTTGTAAACGATAAAGAGCATCCCTACGTACAGAAGAAACCTTATGATTGGATTCGCGGCTATCATGTCGGCGGCCGCAGCCTCATGTGGGGCCGGCAATGTTACCGCTGGAGCGATCTGGATTTTGAAGCCAATGCAAAAGACGGTCATGGCGTGGACTGGCCCATCCGGTACAAAGACATTGGGCCGTGGTACACCTATGTTGAACAGTTTGTCGGCATCAGCGGCAGCAGGGAAGGATTGCCGCAATTGCCCGATGGCGATTTTCTGCCGCCGATGATGATGAATGCACTGGAGCAGCATGTGTCGCAAAGCATAAGGGAAAAATTTTCCGATGGCAGAAGAATGATTATCGGCCGAGTAGCCAACCTTACCAAAGGATGGAATGGCCGCGGCCCCTGCCGCTACCGTAATCTCTGCGACAGGGGTTGTCCCTTCGGCGGATACTTCAGCAGCAACTCTGCCACACTACCCGTAGCTGCAAGCACCGGCAACCTGACGCTGCGTCCGCATTCCATTGTGATGGAAATAATGTATGACAAAGAAAAACGCCGGGCCAGCGGCGTGCGGATAATTGATGAGCTTACCAAAGAAGTAATCGAATACTATGCACGAATAATTTTTTTAAATGCATCCACATTGGGCTCCACTGCCATCCTGCTGAATTCGAAATCGGATGTGTTTCCAAATGGCATGGGCAATACAAGCGACCAGTTGGGCCGCAACCTGATGGACCATCATTATCATGTAGGCGCCGGTGGCAGGTACGACGGTTTGAAAGACAAAGTAATTTTTGGCCGCAGGCCAAACGGTATTTATGTAGCCCGGTTCAGAAACATTGATAAAAAAACAGAACATAAAGATTATCTCCGCGGGTTTGGTTACCAGGGCGGCGCTTCCCGCGGCATCAACTGGAATGCCGGAGGTATCGGCGCCGAACTGAAAGAACAAATGACCGAACCGGGTGAATGGAGTTTCTGGCTCGGAAGCTGGGGCGAACAGTTGCCGCATCCTGATAACCGTGTCACCTTAAATAAAACTGAAAAAGATAAGTGGGGTTTACCACAGCTGGAACTGGATTGTGAATGGAAAGAAAACGAACTGGCTATGCGCAAGGATATGATGAACAGCGCTGCCGAAATGCTGGAGTCGGCCGGCCTGAAAGACATTTATACTTTTAATGATGAAAAGGCATACCCCGGGCTTTGCATTCATGAAATGGGAACAGCCCGCATGGGGCATGACCCGAAAACATCGGTACTGAACAAATGGAACCAGCTGCACGATGTGAAAAATGTTTTCAACACCGACGGCGCCTGCATGACATCATCGGCCTGCCAGAACCCGTCGGTGACGTATATGGCGCTTACTGCAAGAGCGGCGGACTATGCAGTGAGTGAGTTGAAAAAAGGAAATCTTTAACCCCCTAAATCCACCCAAAGGGGAACTTTCGGCGGAAGTATTTAAAGAAAACCATGGCTAAAAAATAGAATTAGAATTGTCAAATTGAAAGATGGAGTAGAAAATGGGTACAAAACTTCAATTTTAACTAAAAGCAATAAGCCTCCCTTTAGGGAGGTTTGGAGGGTTAAATATGGACAGAAGAGAACTCCTGAAAATGGTTGCCCTTGCCACGGGCAGTGTGGTTATCGGCGGTGAATTTTTTCTTGCCGGCTGTAAAAATAAAGATGCTGGCCCCGGTATGATGTTTACCGAAAAGGATTTTAAATTCCTCGATGAAATAGCCGAAACCATTATTCCAAAAACCACAACACCCGGCGCCAAAGAAGCCGAAGTAGGAAAATTCATGACCGTAATGGTGAATGACTGCTATGAAGAGAATGACCAGAGAATATTTCATGAAGGCATGAAGATGCTGGACGACACCTGCAAAAAAATGCACGGCCATGGTTTTATGAAAGCCGATGCTGCGCACCGCAAAGAGCTGCTGACTGCGCTGGATAAGGAGGCCGGGGAGTACAATAAAAGTAAAAAACCGGATGACCACAGTCACTATTTTACATTGATGAAGCAACTTACCTTGCTGGGCTTCTTCACATCAAAGCCGGCGCTGGAGCAGTGTTTCAATTACCAGGCTGTGCCCGGGCACTATGATGGCGCCGTGCCGTATAAAAAAGGAGATAAACTGTTTGTATAAAAAATAAAATTTTCAATCATGAAAAGGAAAGAGTTTTTGAAAATAAGCGGCGGGCTTGCACTGGCAGGTCTGGCATCAAAGTCGTCATTTGGCTTACTTGCGGAATCTGAAGAAGCAAAAAAGCTGAAAGCTTTCGGTTTGCAGCTCTATACGCTCCGTTCCGATTTTCCCAAAGACCCGAAAGGCGTGTTGAAACAGGTGGCTGGCTTTGGCTATAAGCAGGTGGAAAGTTTTGAAGGCCCAAAAGGCATGTTCTGGGGAATGACCAACAAAGAATTCAAAGCATACCTCGATGAGCTGGGCATGACAATCGTATCAAGTCACTGCGACATTAGCAAAGATTTTGAAAGGAAGGCTGCCGAAGCTGCGGAAATAGGAATGAAGTATCTAATTTGCCCGTACAAGGGTCCGCAGAAAGATATTGATGCATTTAAAAAATTCGCCGATGAGTTTAACCAGAAAGGCGAGATATGCAAAAAGAACGGAATCCGGTTTGCCTACCACAACCACGATTACTCCTTTGTGCCTTTCAATGGCGAAATGGGCCAGGATGTGATGATGAAAAACACCGACCCGGCGCTGGTGGATTTTGAACTGGATATGTACTGGGTGGTTACCGGCGGCCATGATATTGAAACCTGGCTGAAGAAATATCCCAACCGCTTCCGGTTGTGCCATGTAAAAGACCGTAAGAAAGATGCAAAGCCCACTGATAAAGATGCCAGCTGCGATGTCGGCACGGGCAGCATTGATTATGCAAAAATTCTGAAGACGGCAAGAAAAAACGGGATGCAATATTACATCGTAGAGCAGGAGCGCTATGATGGAACTACCCCTTTAAAAGCAGCAGAGGCCTGTGCAGCGTATATGAAGAAACTATCAATCTGACTTCTTTTCTTTTTCTCTCTTTTATCTCTTATCGAAATTGGTTGCACGAAGAGACAAAGAGAAAAGAAGATAATGAGATGTTCACAACAATGCATTTCGCAGGACCCTGACTTCATCCGGGTTTATTTCATTATTCATATAACTCTCTTCAGAACCGGCGAATGCCGGATGCACAAACTGCATCGGGCTTTTGCCTTTGCTGCGCAGCGATGAATGAAACTCGGTGCAGCCGGTTTTTTCAGCAATCATTTTTATATTTTCTTTCCGCACCCCGCTGCCGGGCATAATGATGATACGGTCGTCTGCTTTTTCATTTAACTGCCAGATCAGCTCAACTGCCTTGCTATTTATTATTGACTCCCGGCTGCCGACTGTTGGCTGCTGCCCCGAAGTAAGTATCCGCTGACAGCCCGCTTCAATCAACTCTTCCAGCGCTGCAAAAGGATCACGGCAGCGGTCGAAGGCCCGGTGAAATGTAACTTCAAGCGGATAGGCCATTTCCACCAGCTCTCCGGTTCTTGCAATATCAATGGTGCCATCCATATTCAGCAGGCCAATCACCACACCGTCACAGCCAAGTTGTTTGCACATTTTTACATCCGTCAACATGATTTCATACTCATCTTTCGTATATAAAAAATCGCCGCCCCGCGAACGGATGATGGGAAATAAAGGAGTGTTGAAAGCCTCCCTGCATTTTTTTATGTGAGCATACGATGGTGTGGTTCCTCCTTCGGCCAGGTTAGCACAAAGCTCAATGCGGTCGGCGCCGCCTTCCACAGCTGATTTTGTTGTGAGAAAATCGGAAGTGGCAATTTCAATGATATATTTTTTTCCCGGGGTCATATTACTACGGAAAATTAAAGAATGAAAATGAATAATGCCGGCGTTGATTTCATTAATCCGGGCAGTGACCAGTATTCTGAAAAAAATGAAAAGGAAAATGCAAGGGGTTATTTTGAAAAAGCATTTCAATTAAGCGGCTCGCAAAGCGAAAAGCAGCTGCTGCAGGAAAAAATTACCCTTTGCTGAGCCGTGCTGTATGTTTGAGGAGCTTGCATCGCTCCGCTCGCAAGTAAGCTTCACTCGCCCCAGATATGATCCTTGCCTTCGAGCCAGCTTTTTACCTGCATTGTGGTTACTGACTTGGGTCTTTCTATCGGGAAACCCAGTGCCCTTGACCAGCACAGGCTTGCCAGCACACCCAAGGCACGGCTCACAGCAAAGAGCACTGTGTAATACTCATACTCCACCATACCATAATGCACCAGCAGCGCACCGCTGTGTGCATCCACATTGGGCCAGGGGTTTTTTATTTTACCCAGCGATTGAAGAATCGGAGGTACCGTTTCGTAAATATTCCACACTGTTTGCACCAGCGGATCATCAGGCATGTGTTTTTTGCCAAATTCCATTTGTGCAATAAACCGCGGGTCGGTTTTTCTCAACACGGCATGGCCATAGCCCGGCACTACTTTGCCTTCGCTCAATGTTTTCTTTACGTACGCGGCAATTTGTTCTTTGGTTGGCATTTCGGTATTCAATGCTTCCCGCATTTCAAAAATCCATTTTATCACTTCCTGGTTGGCCAGCCCATGCAGCGGACCGGCAAGCCCGTTCATACCGGCGGCATAGCTCAGGTACGGATCGCTGAGCGCTGAGCCTACAAGGTGAGTGGCATGCGCCGACACATTGCCGCCTTCATGATCGGCATGAATGGTCATGTACAGCCGCATCAGCTCATGAAAACCTTCCTCTTCGTAACCAAGCATGTGGGCAAAGTTGCTTGCCCAGTCGAGCAAACCGTTGGGCTGAATATGTTCATTGTTTTTGTATTTACGCCTGTACACATAGGCTGCAATCCGCGGCAGGCGGGCAATCAGGTCCATGGTGTCGTCGTAAATGGGATTCCAGTAATCTTTTTTTGCCAGGCCTTTTGCATATTCTTTTACAAAATAACCTTCGGTTTGCAGGGCCATCACGGCCGCCACAAACATCGTCATGGGATGGGCATAAGTAGGAAAAGCATCAATCACATCAAACACATGGCTGGGCACATGGCTGCGGCGCTGCCACAGGTTGGTGATGTGATGTGCATCTTCCTCAGCCGGCAGCTCACCGATCAGCATCAGGTAAAATAATCCTTCAGGTAATGGCTCCGAACCATCCGGCGCTTTAGGTAGTTTTTCCCTTAATTCAGGAATAGAAAAACCCCTGAAGCGGATGCCTTCATGTGCATCGAGCAATGAAGTTTCCGTTACCAGCCCGGTGATGCCCCGCATACCCTGGTACACCTGGCTAAGCGATACTTCACCAATCACTTTGTTACCGTGTTGTTTCAGTATTTCTTTTATTTCGGCTGTGGCCTGGTCAGCCTTTTCCTTGAACAGATCCTTTATCTCTCCCATGATGTAGTGGATTTTTTTTGCACGCCTGAGTAAGATGTATCAAAGTTAATTATTTACCCATCTGGCTGGCAAAATAATTGGATGAAAGTTGTGCAATCGTTTTCATTTTGGCGCCCTGCGGTAAAGCCACCAGGCAACAATAACGAATACCAGGTTAGGCAACCAGGCTGCAACCAGGGGATGAAAATCTCCTTTTACAGAAAAGGTAGTGGAGAACCGGTCGGTGAGTATAAAAAGCGAGGCGATGATTAAGCCGAAAGCAATATGCAGGCCGCTGCCTCCTCTTGTTTTGCGGGCGGCAATGATGGCCCCGATGAGAGTAAGCAGCATCACCGAAACAGGGGTGGCGCTGCGCCGGTACCTTTCCACTTTCAGTGTATTAAGCCCTTCGGTGCCGCGGAGTTCCTCGGCCCTGATGTACTCTTTTAACTGCACTGTGGTCAGTTTATCTTTCAGGTAATAATCGTAGCGCAGGTCGCCGGGTTCCAGGTTCAGGTTGATATGGCAGGTGGGATAATAGTTTACCTGTTCTTTTACCGAATCTACTTTTCTTTCCACTGCATTACTGAGCAGCCAGTTTTTTTTCGCCGTATCCCATTTCATTGATTCGGCCCGCAGGTTGTACACCACTTTGTTGTTCTGGGTGCGGTGCATAAAAAATCCGCCGGCTGATTTTGTGGTAGAATCAAAGTATTTAATACCCACATAAGAATTGGAATCGGAGCGGCGGTAATAAGTGTCCTGGTAGATGTTGCGGCCCAGGTCCTGCCGGTCGAAATATTTTACATGAAAATTGCTGCGTATCTCGTTGCCGCGGGGTATGAAATGACGACCTGCCACGTAAAGCATTGCTGCAAGCAGGATGCCGCCGATTAAATACGGACGCAGAAAACGGTTGAAGCTGGTGCCGGCAGCCAGCATGGCAATAATTTCCGAACGCATGGCCATGCGGCTGGTGGTATAAATAACCGCGATGAAAACAAACAGCGGGAAAAGCAATCCCCAGATATAGGGAATAAAGCCCGCATAATACTGCCGGATGATTTGCGGGGTGCTCAATCCCGACTTTACAAAATTCTCCGTATGCTCGCTGCCGTCAACCGCTATGGCAATAAGGGTAAACAGCAGCATGCAAAAGAAAAAAGTGACGAGAATTTTTTTCAGTATGTACCAGTCTATCCGCTTCATCCGGCTGCGAAGTAAGCGAATATTTGGGGAAAGAAAATGTGAAGAGTGGGAGAAGAAGAATTCCTGGCGGGCTATGTGCAATAGATTTTTTCCTACTACGGCATCCGATGTTTTGCATACTCTGTTTGCATAGCGTATGCGGTAGGCCTGCTACCATCTTTAACTCAGCATCCGATAGCTATCGGATCAAAGAACTATCCGCATCTTTGATTCATGACACACACTTGCCTTTGTTGGTTGCCTACTTCAGTTCCGAAGCACCCCTTCGTTGCTGTGAGGCGTGGGCAAGCGCATAGTCCACCAAC
>CAZDUO010000004.1:43133-70847 GCA_964508655.1 uncultured Chitinophaga sp.
AACCAGGGAAATACCTTCAATTCAAACCAGCCTGCACGCAGGTGCCAAAAACAACGTAAAATGAATCTCACAAATAAGGTTCACCTTTTTCAAACAAAGCCCTGATGCCGGAAACGGAACTGATGAGCGTTTTGTACTGGTAGTGCGGTGTGTCGGGAAACTTCACCCAGCTGCCGCCCCATTCAAGCTCCGGCAGTTCACTTAATGCCAATGGAGCAAGCTGTTTGTATTTTTTATTATCGGTAATGTATTTGCCGCCTTCAAACAGCCCGATATCCCATGCCAGCCCGAAATTATGATTGCTTTGCCCGCCTTTCGCATTGGTCACAATTTTTTCTGTGCTGCCAAACCGGCCTTTGCGAAACAGCGCATCCTGCTCGGCATAGGTGCGGGTGCCGGAAATAATCCGCACATCGAGACTGTTATTTTTCATAATGGTTAAAAACTTTCGTGCCAATCCCTGCACTTTTGGCGCCAGCGTAATGATTTTGGCTTCGCTCCGCATATCGAATGCACCAAGGGTGGTTTTTATTTCTTCACTTTTTGCAAGAAAAGCAGCATCGGCAGCGTCGGTTTGCGGATTCCATGTGCCATTCAGGGCGCCGGTATAAAATCCGCCGGACTTCAGCAGGCGCTGGTAAAACAGCACATCGGCTTTGAGCAATTGGTAACTCATAAAAGTTTATTTTGATTTGGTATAAAAGTTTACGAGGGGAATATCCACCGCCAAAAACAGTTGCCAGCGGAATGGTCTTGTGTCTTTATTCAACACAGTAATATTTTCTTTTTCCACTTTCGATAATAGCGGCGACCAGTTGAAACCGCCGCCAAACGAAAGGGGTATTTTCGGCAGACCAAACGCAGCATGCAACCCCGGAGAGAAAATCTGGTTGAGCCTGATTTTAATATCATTTGCCAGCGTATCATTAAAATTGGAAAAGCGGTAAGCCACCAGCGGGCTGATATCAATCACCGTTGCAAACAGGGAAAACGACGATGGCCTGTATTTATCCGGTTCTTTTTTTTCAGGATTGCCAAGCCCCAAGCTGAAAGTAACACCTACGGGAGCATACACACCGCCCACATCCACAAACTTCGTGTCTGTTTTTTGCCGCTGCCTGCCGCCATATACTCCCACATAGGCATTGATGGCAATATTAAAACCGGAATGTTTTTTTATGGAAGCGCTTCCTACAGGAAGCACCACCGATTCGATGGCCTTCTCCACTTCATCGGAGCTTTTTGCCTGCACCACGTTGGCGGCGAAAGAACCAAATTTTACCAGGAAGCCTGTGAAGCTTTTCATGTCTTCACTGTTCTCCGCATGTTTTGTGATAAAATGCAGCGTGGCAGAGATAGCGCCGCTGTAATTGCGAACTGAAATATCATGAGCAATTTCCATCACTTCCTTTGCGGTATTGAAAGTATTCATCACTTTGCCCGATAATTTTAACCCGGGCACCAGCGATTCTACCTGCTGAATCTGATCGAGAAAATTATTCAGCGACTCAAACATGGCATTGCCGTATTCCGAAAAATCGAGCTCGCCTTTTGCTTTGGCTTCTTTCAGTGCTTTCCATGCTGCTGCAATTTTTTCCGCTTCATCCACCAGTTCTTCATAGTATGCTTCCAGGTTATGAATGGTAGCCATTATATTCTGCGCCAGGCGTTCGGCCACACGGATTTCGTTGATGAATATTAATTCGCTTTTTATCTGCTGGTAAACCAGCCCGCAAAAAATACGCAGCGCCACCGGGTCGCCGGCGAGTGAATCAAATTCAGTTTTTGAAATATAGCTTCTGCCGGCCGTATTGCTCCTGAAACTCATGCTGAGAATATCGAGCAGCCGCAAAGAATTTTTCAATACATCATCCTGTAAAATGCCGCCGAGGTATCCGGGCCCGGCCAGGTTATGAATAATATCGGGCAGTTTTTGCCCTGATAAAATACCCTGGCCCAGCGCCAGGGCTGATAACACAAGTTTACCCCTGTCGCCGGAAAAAAATGATTTGATTGCCTCAAGTCTTTTCCTGGCTTTGTCTTCATGTTGTGCCGGGTCCACGTCTTTAAATTTCGGGATGTTGACAAGCAATTCCTTCAAATCCTTGTCAAACGATTCACGCAGCGTATTGATAATATTGGAGTATTCCCATGCTTTGAAGTTTTCAACCAGTTCCTGTGTCCTGGGAAAAAGGATTTTAAATTCGGGGAATTTTTTTTCGTCAGCCAGGTTTTCAAAAAAGGAAACATAGAGTTCTTCCTTTGTTCTCTTCACCAGGAATTTGGCCAGCCCGTCGGCGAAGGTGGTGACATCGAGGCCGCCGATGGATGAAAGAATTGATTTGCCTGCTGCAAAAGCCGTCACTCCTAATGCAGGCGTAACATTGAAATATGGAGCAAGCAGCGGATTAAAATTAGGGTTAGCCGGGTTATCGGTTATAATTGCATCCTTTACATCTGCCCAGTTAGTTGTATCAGGCAGATTGGTGCAATATTTTTTAATAATAATCCCGACTGCATTCAGGGATGCAGGATCACTTTTGAATACCCGTGTTGCGGGGTTATAGTGCCCGGACAGTTCTAAGGCGTCATAGTAAGCAATCTGCGATTGGGCTGAAAAAGTTATCAGCAGGTAAATCCAGAGCAAAAGGTTTCGTTTCATTTTTTTTAATTTTTATTGGGCAAGTAACAATTTCAATGCTGCCACCGGATCAAGTATTCCCCAGCCATAATCAAGTATATTATAGGTTGTACCCGTATTTATATCAGCGCTTCTTTTAAGAATATCAAACAACCCGATATTGTGCAGCGCTTTATTTTGATTTTTCGCAATAGCCTTTAATAAGGCAATGACACCTGCAGCAAATGGAGTGGAAAAACTTGTACCGCTGACTTTGTTAGCGGGGTTTGAAACGGAAAATAAAGCTTCACCCGGTCCCATTAAATCAAGAAAATTGCTTTTGGAAGATGCCCTGCTTCTTTTTTTATTCCTGTCAATGCCCCCAATGGATAAACATTCCGGAAATGATGCCGGGAAATTATCAACAGGGAATCCTAATCCGCCGCTGTCACCTGCAGCAGCAAGAATTGTAATATCGCCGGCATACGCTGTTTTTATTAGATCATGTATAGAATCAAAATTCTCATCTTTTGCCAGGCTGAAACTTAAAGAGATTACATCCGGATTAAATGCGATTGCTTTGCTTAATCCTTTTAAAATTGATTTTGTGTCCCGTTCACCCGCTTCATTGGTTATTTTCACTACCAGCAGGCTGCATTCAGGCGCTACTCCGAAAAGTGTGGCACCGGTTGCACATAATATAGCTGTGCAATCAGTTCCGTGTCCGAAGACATCATCCTGGCAATGTTCCTTTAAATCTGAGTCAAGTACCGCATTATAATATGTGATACCGGATTTATCTTTAAAATCAGCAAGATTATAATTTAAACCCGAGTCTAATATGGCTACTTTTATTCCCTGCCCCCTGGAAAATTTCCATAGTTCATCAATCTTAAAGTCAACAAATCCCCAGTCTTTTTTTGTTATTGTTGTTTCAGTTGTTAGGTTAACATTTGTTTCCAGCTCCACTCCCCCGGCCCAATAAAAAAATCCATCGGCTGCCCGGTACCAGTCATTTATGCCGTCAAGGGATTCGCCTTTCACTTTTTCCAGTACATCAATCACCGAACCTGCATCGAGGTGCCCTGCAGACAGGGTATCGTTGCCCGGCTGCGTACGACGGAATAAATTTTTTGTGAGTGTCGCTTTCATTAAAAATTATTACCCGGTAATTTCTTTTCCATCGGCGCCTTTAATTGGCGTACCGGCTGCAGCAGCACCCGCCGGCTTATCCAGCGCTGATGTGTTTACCGGCCTGGGTCCGCTTTCTCTCAGCTTGATAAACTTATTGAGCAGGTCGAACCAGAACGGCGCCCCCAGCGATACGGCCAGCGCTGTAAGCAGCCAACCCAGCAATTTCAGCTTGACGCTGTTCTGGTAGGGCGGCTTCATTCGTTTTTCCTTCAGGCATTTTTTAAATTCAGCGCCTTGTCTTTTCCGGTACTCCGTTTTCTGCTCTTCGGTCTTTGCATATTTTATCAGCGTATCATAATTGGAAACTGACTGACGGCAACCAGCCGTGTCGCTTCGCTTGGGAATGCCCCGCAGGCCCAGTACGCCCATGGCCTCAGCGGCGCTTTTGCTCAATTCATTGTAGGTTGATTCAAGAAATTTATCGGTCACCGGCGATTTTATTGTGGAGTCAAAGGAAGTAACCGTGGTATCGCCATTGCGGATTTCAGTTTTTGTCACTTTTACTTTCTGCATCGAATCAATTGCGGCGCCAAACGTCTGTTGGTGACTGATGGCCATCTGCACCAGCTGCTCTCTCGCTTTTTTATCTTTCATCAGAATGCGTGCAATGGCAATGGCATCCACATTAAAAATAATGGCCATCGCCAGCCCGATAAGCATCAGGATGGTTTGTGTCTGTTTTTTATACCAGCCGGTGGCTCTTTCCATGGTTTCTTCAAACCAGTCTTCAAGCTTCAGCTTAAACAGGTAGACATCCTGTCTTGCATCGGCAAACAGATTCATCAGGTTTTTCAACGTTTCATTATTGATCCCATGGGTATGTTGTGGATTGTTTTTATTTTCCTCTTTTATCTTCCGAAGTTCATTCCAGATCAATTCCGATTCACTTTTTGTTCTCCCGTCATAATCATCGCCCCGAAGCAAATGAATAATTGTCTGGGAAAAATTGTGTGCATGCAGGTACGATGGTTTGCTGAATATTTTATCCTCGCCGAGGTATTTAATGGTGGGATGCCTGTAAAACCGATCCAGTAAAGTAGTGCCTTTAAAGGGATGAAAAAACCAGGTTACCATGTTTTGGGTTTCGGTTTTCAGCGTGGACAATCCCTGGGTTTCGGCCTGGCCGGCGTCATCTTCCAGCATTCTTCTTAAGGCTTTCTGCAGCATGCGGCCCCGCAGGTTCAGCCAGCGGGCAATGATTTCCTGCAGGATGGTGGCCAGTAAACTGTACAGGAGAAAAACAAAAATTAAACCGGTAACAACATCAAGGACCACATTGTTGAACATAGCAGCAGTTTTTAGTTTTATTCGGCCGGGCAAATATTGGCCGGCAAAAAATTCATTGCAAGGTTTAAATCACGGTTTGCTATCCCGTGTTTTCACGGTGACAAGGCAGGTTTTAACAGGAGCCGGCGATGGAACTTTGAAGGTAAACTATTAAAGCAGGCAAGGCAATACCCGCTTTGTGGTATTTGGCAAAATGAAAAAAGATAACAGCATTCAGAGGCGCTGCTGCAGGCGGGTTATCATTTCAGTTTTCCAGCTTTCAAATTTCGCTTCGGTTATTTTTTTTCTTGCCTCTGCCATCAGCCACATGTAAAAAGCAAGGTTGTGCAGGCTGGCAATGGTTAATCCCAGTATTTCTTTTGATTTAATCAAATGCCGCAGGTACGATTTGCTGTACCGGTTGCTCACTTCACCATCCAGCCCGCTGTCAATGGGTGAAAAATCATGTTCCCATTTTTTATTGTCAATGTTTATCACACCTTGCGTGGTAAAGAGCATGGCATTGCGTCCGTTTCGGGTGGGCATCACGCAGTCAAACATATCCACGCCCATGCTGATGCATTGCAGCAAATTCCAGGGTGTGCCTACACCCATCAGGTAGCGGGGTTTGTCTTTTGGCAGGTGATGGCAGCAAAAATCACATATTTCATACATCACTTCCTGCGACTCACCCACACTCAGGCCACCGATGGCATTGCCCGCTGCCTGCTTTGATGCAATGTATTCGCAGGAGTGTTTGCGAAGGTCTTTATGCGTGCCGCCCTGCACAATGGGAAAAAGATATTGATGATAGCCGTATTTTTCTTTTGTGTGGCTGAACTGATGTAAACAGCGGTCGAGCCAGCGGTGTGTAAGCTCCATGCTTTTTTTGGCATAGTGATGATCGCTGCCACCGGGCGGGCATTCATCAAAGGCCATGATTATATCTGCCCCGATGCTGCGCTGGATATCCACTACATTTTCCGGCGTGAACAGATGCCGGCTGCCGTCAATATGGCTTTGAAAGGTGACGCCTTCTTCTTTAATCTTTCTTGTTCCCGATAATGAAAAAACCTGGTAGCCGCCGCTGTCGGTAAGAATCGGTTTTTGCCAGTTGATAAACCGGTGAAGCCCGCCGGCTTTTTCAATGGTTTCAATTCCCGGCCGCAGGTACAGGTGATACGTATTTCCCAAAATGATTTGCGCATTTACATCTTCGGCAAGCTGCTTTTGTGTAATGGCTTTCACACTTCCTGCGGTGCCCACGGGCATAAAAACGGGAGTAAGCACCTCGCCATGAGCGGTGCTGAATTTTCCTGCTCTTGCGTTGGAAAGTGTATCGGTTTTTTCAACCTGGAAAAATATGGACGTCATACCGGTTGCATTGTGCTTCACTTGTATTGACCTGCAAAATAACAGGGAATAAATAAATAAACAGGTAACCGGCAAAACAACTCCGGTTAAAACTTTCTTTTCAACACCTGTGCAATCATTTTAAAACCCGAACCCCGAACCTGCTTTATTTTCGCAACCTTGCAAGCCGCTTATGAGATTTTCATTTTTACAGCAGTTCAACTGGTTCGAAATTGCGTTTTATGCTTTTGCTGCCGTGGCTGCCATCCAGCTTTTTTATTACCTGTGGTTCTTCAGCCGGGTGGCTTTTTTCAAACCCCGCAAAAAAATACGCAGCCAGCAGCATCCTGTTTCAGTAATTGTGTGTGCAAGGGATGAAGACGAAAACCTTGCCCGGCACCTGCCCGGCCTGCTGGTGCAGGAGTACTCATCCACCTACGAGGTGATTGTTGTAAACGATAATTCAGTGGACGATTCAAAATACATTTTACAGGAACTGAAAAAAACTTTCAAAGACCGGTTGCATATTGTGGAGCTTACGCAGGAAGCCAAACTCATCAGCGGCAAAAAATACCCCCTGAGCATCGGCATCAAAGAAGCCAACCACGAAGTGCTGCTGCTCACCGATGCCGACTGTGTGCCGGCCAGCGAGCACTGGATAAAAAAAATGCAGGAAGCCTATGCTGACGGTATTGAAATTGTGCTTGGTTATGGCGCCTACCACAAGCGGCCGGGGCTGCTGAATAAATTGGTTCGCTTCGAAACCTTTCATTCCGCCATGCAATACCTGTCATTTGCCCTGGCAGGCATACCTTACATGGGCGTAGGCCGCAATCTTTCTTATAAAAAAGAACTGTTTTTCCGGCACAAGGGATTCTCATCCATCAATCATATTCCCGGCGGCGATGATGACCTGTTTGTAAACAAAGCCGCCACCTCTAAAAATGTGGCGGTGGTGATTGATAAAGACGCCGCCACACTTTCCCTGCCCCGCAAAACATGGAAAAGCTGGGTGAGCCAGAAATACCGGCATTACTCTACGGCAAAATATTACAAAGCCCCGCACAAGTTTTTACTCGGGCTTTATACCGCCAGCCAGTTCCTTTTTTATCCTTTGCTTCTGACGGCTGCAATTTTTTATAGCTGGAAACTTTCACTTATACTATTTGGAATAAGGTTTCTTGTTCAGGGTATCATTTATTTTTTGGCCATGAAAAAACTGAATGAAAAAGACCTCTGGCCTTATTTCCTTTTTCTCGATATCTGGATGTTCTTTTATTACATCATCTTTGCCCGCTCGCTGTGGAATAAGCCGCGGCGTAACTGGAGTTAAAAGAAATTGTCCGGTTGTTAAATGGTTATATGGTAAATGGCTAATGAGATTTTTTTATGACTATTTAACCATCATGCAATCAAACCATGCTGTCTGCTGTCATGAACATCATCCTGAAATATTTTTCTGATTTCACGCCAAAACAACTGGAGCAGCTGGCAGCGCTGGAACCCTTGTACCGGGACTGGAACAGCCGGATTAATGTGATTTCGAGAAAAGATATGGATGGCCTTTATGAAAAGCATGTGCTGCATTCTCTTTCCATCGCCGCTGTTTTTAATTTTGAACCCGGTGCTGAAATTCTTGACCTGGGTACCGGCGGAGGGTTTCCCGGCATTCCGCTGGCTATTTATTTTCCGCAGGTAAAATTTCATCTCGTTGACAGCATTGCAAAAAAAATAAAAGTGGTGAATGCGGTGGCTGAAGCGCTGGAATTGCAAAACGTCAGCACACAACAGGCACGGGCTGAAGAGATCAAAAACCGGAAATTTGATTTTGTCGTTTCCCGCGCCGTGGCGCCGCTGAAAGATTTGTGGAAATGGAGCAGGCCATTGCTTGCTCATAAGTCAATAGTCAATAGTGCAGAGTCAGCCCAACAATCGACTCATGACTCACGACTCACGACTCGCAAACCCGGCCTCATCTGCCTCAAAGGCGGCCACCTTGCCAAAGAAATACAGGATAGCGGCACCCGGCCCCATATTATCGAACTGGCTGAACTATTCAGGGAAGAGTATTTTAGGGAGAAATACCTGCTTTTTGTGTCCCGATAATTTTTTTCCACAAAAAAAACTACCACAAAGTGGTATTGCAGGGTTTTAACTGGCGCTTAATTTTGGGTTATCAATGAAATAACCATGAAAGAAATAAGCGTATGCATTGTGGATGATAACAATGAGCTGAGGCAGACCCTCGAGCAGATTGTTTCTATGGCAGATGGCTTCCGGTGCATTGGAACCATGTGCAATGCGGAAGAAGCGCTTGCTAAACTGCCGATTTTAAAACCCGATGTAGTACTAATGGACATCAACCTCGGCGAAGGGGAAAGCGGCATTGACTGCGTGAGGGAGTTGAAACCGGCAATGCCTGCAACAAATTTTATGATGTGCACTGTGTACGAGGAGGATGAAAAAATTTTTGAAGCCCTGAGTGCCGGCGCCAGTGGTTATATTCTGAAAAAAACAGAGCCGGCCAAACTGCTGGATGCCATCAAAGAACTGCACGAAGGTGGTGCTCCCATGAGCAGCCAGATTGCCCGCAAAGTGGTATTTGCATTTCGAAACAAACCGGTCTCCGCATCCGCCACAGGAAGTATTGAACAACTCTCATTCCGCGAAAAACAAATACTGGAAGAACTCTCAAGAGGATTAATGTATAAGGAAATCGGCGCCGTACTTTATATAAGCCCCGAAACGGTAAGAAAACATGTTTACCATATTTACGAAAAGCTGCATGTGAATAACCGGGTGGAAGCCGTAAACAAATATTTTGGGCGATAGCCTTTGCCGCATCAGGCGGCACCACAAAAAATACCACGAAAGTGGTATTGGGTGGCATGAAGGGTGCTTCTAATTTTACGGCAGATTTTTCAGGGGACCTTAACTCCAACCATTGATCTTAAACCTGACTGAAGACATAAACAATCAAAAATGTCTTAACAACCCGGAAGCAATTCCGGGTTTGTCAGTTTTAGGGAGCGTTAAAATTTCAACTCAAGCCGGTTGTTTTTCCGTTCCAGGTCGGCCAGGCGCAGCGTGGGATCAATTTCAGCTAAGGTAATATCAGCCAGTTTACGGCTTGTTTCAATAATATAAGTCGGGTGTGTCCATTTCCATGCTTCGTAAACAAGTCGTGGCATTATACTGTCTTCAACCGGCTTTTGGCCAAACATGAGGTACATGGGTATGTAGTGAAGTTCTTTACTGCCATCCTTAAAAGTCAGTTGAAAATCTACCGGCATCGGCATATGCCCCAACTTTCGAAGACGGATTTTTGTCTTGCCTCCCTCCTCCCACAGGCTGTCAATACTGTAATCAATCGTTTTGGTGGTATTAATCCAATATTCACGATACCAGTCCAGCTTCATGTCACTCACTTTTTCTGCCACCCTTACGAAATCTTTTACATCAGGATGTTTGAAGCGCCAGAGCCTGTAATATTCCAGCAATATTTTTTTCAGCGTTTCTTCGCCGGTAATATAGCCCAGCTGCGAAAGAAAAACACAGCCTTTGGAATATGAACCTGCGCCATAAGCCGCATTCGTGTTGAAATGATCGGCATGGGTAGTCAGCGGCTCTTCTCTCCCGCTTTTTGCCAGTGAATAATAACCGTTGTAATTATCAGTATGAGCAAACCCTTCATTATTTTCAAGAAATGCCATGGTGCGGTCGGTGGCAAATTCAGTAAAGCCTTCGTCCATCCAGGCATACACCGATTCGTTGGTACCCAGCATACCGTAAAACCAGTTGTGCAGCCATTCGTGCAGCCAGGCGCCGGGACTTGCAAGCATAGTGGCCATAGGATATTCCATGCCGCCATCGCCGCCATGAATAAATGAAAACTGCCGGTAAGGATAAGCGCCAAAATTTTTCTCGATAAACGGAAGCGCTTTTTCTGCATTATCAAGAATATCTTCCCACTGCTTTGCCCCGGTGCGGCCGGGTTTGTAAAGCAAATGCAAAACAAGACTGTCTCTTACCACTCTTGTTTTATGCACAAATTCCGGGTCGGCAGCCCAGGCAAAGTCATGCACATTGGGTGCTATGAAGCGCCAGGTGAGTTTATCGCCGGCCGGTCTTGTAATCTTTACACCTGGTTTTTCATAACCATAGCCTACCTGCAGTGTATTTTGCAAATAACCAGTGCCCCCGATTATGTATGATTTATCAATGGAAATAGATACATCAAAATCGCCCCATACACCATAAAACTCCCGGGCAACATAAGGCGTGGGATGCCAGCCTTCGTAATCGTATTCGCATAATTTCGGGTACCATTGGGTCATCGTGTAGCGGACTTTTGTGTTCGGATTATCACGTCCGCTACGCCGAATCTGCAGCGGCACCTGCGATTGAAACTCCATGTCGAACGTAACTTTTGTTTTGGGCAGAACAGGTTTGTCAAGCTTCACTTCCAAAATAGTTTCATGCATGACAAACTTTTGAGGCCGGCCGTTCATTTTTAAAGAAAGGATATTGTGATACCCTGTTTCATCGGGTTGCAGGTTCAATATTCTGTCTCTCACACGCTGATCCCAGTCGGGCCGGTTGCCGATGAAAGTTTGTCCCAAAACCCGGCTGCGGGTATCCATCATGCTGTTGGGCTGAAAGGCATTAAAGTACAGGTGATAAAAAACACGTGTCAGGGTGTCGGGAGAATTGTTCCAGTATTCAAGCTTTTGTTTGCCGGTAAACCGGTTGGTCTGTACATTCATGTCTATATTCATGGTGTATTTAACCCGTTGCTGCCATCGGTCGGGCTGCGAAAATGTTTCAGTAATTGTCAGGACAAGGACAGCGAGATGAAAAATTTTTTTTATCATGCCGGTTTTATTTGAAGTCGTAAATTTCGACAAATACATGGTATGGCAAAAACAAAAATGATTGATGGCTATCCGTTTGTTGCGTACAGCAAGACGACGTATGAAACGGGTGAAATGCTGCAACGGAGCGCAGAATTTTTCAGCATGATGGATAAAAGAAGAACCGTGCGGGATTTTTCAGACAAGCCGGTGCCGAAGGAAGTGATTGAAACCATCATCCGCACAGCATCCACCGCACCCAGCGGGGCGCATAAGCAGCCGTGGACTTTTTGCGTGGTGAGTGACCCGGAGCTGAAAAAACAAATCCGCAGCGAAGCTGAAAAAGAAGAATACGAAAGCTATCATGGCCGTATGCCAGAAGAATGGCTGAATGACCTGCGGCCGCTGCAAACCGACTGGCACAAAGAATTCCTGGAAACAGCACCTTACCTGGTTATTGTTTTTAAAAAAAGTTATGAACTGAAACCCGGTGGCAGTAAAAGCAATGTATATTATGCAAATGAAAGCGTCGGCATTGCCTGCGGTTTTTTGCTGGCCGCCATTCATCATGCGGGGCTGGCAGCATTAACGCATACGCCTTCGCCTATGAATTTTCTCAGCAAATTGCTGCAGCGGCCGGAAAATGAAAAACCTTTTTTGCTGATCCCGGTCGGATATCCTGCCGGTGAATGCTGGGTGCCCGAGCTGAAAAGAAAAGAATTAAGTGAAGTGAGTGTGTGGTATCATTGAATGTTTATTGGTGAAATTGTTTGATTGTTTTTCAGCCAGATAATTTTTAACTGAAATAAATAACCATTTAAAGAGCATTAAATACCGGGTGATACATCAGCTTTTGCCGGCAACTATAATCACTATCTCTCCTTTCACAGCTTTTTGTTTGAAATATTCGCAAACATCACGGAGAGTGCCTCTCCTGTTTTCTTCAAACAGCTTGCTGAGTTCACGGCTTATGCAGCACTGTCTTTCTTCGCCGAAGATTTCAATAAAGTTTTCAAGTGTTTTCACCAGCCGCAGGGGCGATTCATAAAAGATCATCGTCCTTTCTTCAATAGCGAGCAACTTCAGCAGCGATTGTCTTCCTTTTTTCACCGGCAAAAAGCCTTCAAACACAAACCGGTTGCAGGGGATGCCGCTGTTCACCAGCGCCGGTACAAAGGCAGTAGCGCCGGGCAGGCATTCAGTTTTAATTCCGCTTTTTATGCATTCTCTTACCAATAAAAAAGCCGGGTCGGAAATACCCGGTGTACCGGCATCAGTAACGAGCGCCATTTTTTTTCCGGCTGTCAATTGGTGAATCAAATGCTGCAGCACTTTGTGTTCGTTGTGCTGGTGGTAGGGTGAAACGGGTTTACTGATCTGATAATGGCGGAGCAGGTGAGATGTAGTGCGGGTATCTTCGGCAAGGATGAGGTCAACCTCCTTTAGAATATCCAATGCCCGAAGCGTGATGTCTTTCAGATTGCCGATGGGAGAAGGGACGATGTAAACCATGCCCCCAGTCCCCCTGAAGGGGGAACTTAGATTGTTATTGTCCTCCTTCTGATAAGTGTTCAAAACTTTGCAAAGTTTAAATAAAAGAAGACTCATAACTCCCCTTTAGGGGTTGGGGGTACTGATTTCATAGTACTCCATCACCGGGTTTGCCAGGAGTTTTTTACTGGCTTCTTCTGCCAGTTGTTTTGCCTGTTCAGGTGAGCCGGCATTTACCTGCAGGGTAATGTTTTTTCCAACCCTTACATCTTCCACACCGCTGAGGCCGAGGTTTTGCAATCCGCCCATTACCGCTTTGCCCTGCGGATCAAGCAATTCTTTCAATGGCATTACTTTAATCTGCACTGTATAAGTCATGCTTTTCTGTTTTTAAACGCCAAAGATATAAGAATATAGGCAGCGATGATGGCCGGAATGGCCAGCCATTTCAGCAACATGATAAACACAATTGCAACAGCTGCCAGCACCCATTTGGGAATATTGTTCCTGAAACTGTAATCTTTGAATTTTAAACTCATCAGCGGCAGCCGGCTTACCATCAGCCAGCTCAGTACAATAATTAATATGTACCAGAACCATTTGCTGAGTAAAAGATTCAGGGTCCATGCTTCATCGGCAAACCAATACACCAAAGGAAAGGATGCAATGACCATGCCTGCCGAAGGCACGGGAAGCCCTTTGAATTCATCGCTCTGCTGCGGGTCAATATTGAACCGGGCAAGACGGTAAGCTCCGGCGCATGGAAGAATGAATGCAGGCAAAAGAAAAACCGTGCTTATTTCCAACCCATCTTCCTGCTGCGCATAACATAATCGTAAAAACTGGTAAACGATGATAGAAGGTGCCACGCCGAAACTTACCACATCGGCCAGTGAATCGAGCTGCTTGCCCAGCTCGCTGCCGGCTTTAAAAAGACGGGCCACAAACCCGTCGAGAAAATCAATAATGGAAGCAGCAAAGATGAAAATGGATGCCATCCATATTTTTTCAGGAATATTAATGAACGGGTTGCCGCTATCATCGGTTATTGGCATGCCGTTGCCGCCGTACATGGGCGCCAGTCCTGCTTGCGTTGCGAATACTATAGCCAGGCAGCCAAAAAATAAATTCAGTAAGGTAAAGAGGTTGGGAATGACCCCCAGCCCCCTAAAGGGGGAGTTGCTTGCCATCTATTTGATTTTTTTATCTCAAAAATAATTATGCCTGACCTATCAGCGGAGTTTCATAAAACTTTCAATCTCTTCCACCGTTACCGGTATATTTTTCATCAGATCCTTGTTCCCGTTGCGGGTAATCCACACATTGTTTTCTATGCGGATGCCCATTTTTTCTTCTTCGATATAAATGCCCGGCTCCACGGTAAAGACCATGCCCGGTTTTATCGGTTCGGTCATCGTGCCAAGGTCGTGTACATCCACACCGAGGTGATGCGATATGCCGTGATAAAGATATTTGCGGTAAGCCCGGTTTTCAGGGTCTTCATTTTTTACCTCTGATTTTTTCAGCAGGCCGGCTTTTAAAAACAACTCAGTTGCTATATCGCCGGCTTTTTCATGATAATCCTGGATGGCAATGCCCGGTTTCAGCATTTCTTTGCAGCGCCGGTGCAGTTCAAGGCAGGTATTGTAAATCTTTTTTTGCCTTGCGGAAAATTTCCCGTTCACAGGCACCGTCCTTGTCAGGTCAGCATTGTAGCCGCCGTACTCGGCGCCAAAATCCATCAGTATCATTTCGCCGGCCAGGCATTGCTGGTTATTGGATACATAATGAAGTGTTCTTGCCCTGTCGCCGCTGGCGATGATGCTGCCATAAGCGGGACCCGTGGCCCGCTGCATCAGAAAGGAGTGAAATATTTCGGCTTCAATTTCATATTCCCACACGCCCGGCTGAATGAATCGAAGCAGGTGGCGAAAAGTATTATCAGTAATGTCAATCGCTTTTTGCATCACTTCCACTTCCAGCGGAGTTTTGACAGCACGGAGACGTTTTAATATTTGTGCACTTCGTTTGTAGCCGTGCAGCGGATATTTTCTTTTCATTTCTTCCGCATAACGATAATCCCGCACAGGTACCCAGTTGGCTTTGCGGTCATGTTCGTTTGTGTTCAGATAAATATGGTCGCTCCAGTGAATCCATTTTTGCAGCATTGGTTCCAGGCTGTCGAGCCATACAATATTTTCAATTCCGGAAATAGTAATGGCTTCTTCCTTGCGCAGCCTTTTGCCGTCCCATTTTTCCTTTAGTTCATTAGGCCGCACCAGCACCAGCACTTCCCGGAATTTTTTCTCCGGGTTATCAGGAAAAAGTATCAGCATGCTGTCTTCCTGGGTGATGCCCGTGAGCCAGAACATATCGGAGTTCTGTTTGAACTTGTACAGGGCATCGGCATTCATGGGCAGCTCATCGTTGCTGTTGAAAATGGCAATGGAGTTGGGCGCTATTTCTTTTACAAACCGCTGCCTGTTCTGAATAAAAATCATCGGGTTGAGAGGAAGGTATTTCATTAGAAAAAATTATTTTTTTAACTATAAGCTCTGCGTTTTGTCGGCTCCATGTCCTTTTTTGAAAGTGAAAAACTGACTCTAAAAAATATTTATACCTGGCTTTAAGTTTGCAATACTACTATTAATCAATGACTTTTAAATAACGAACATCTTCAACAGGTTTTTTTACAAATGTGTACTCCTAACACCTGTTTGTTGGCATAAGCCATTCTGCCTTACCTTTGCCGCCAACTCAATCATCAGCTTGCTATGCCAGTTACTTCCATTGTATCTCCTGCTGAAAACCCTTTTAAACCGGCTTTGAAATTTTCTGAAAACATCCATTACCAGCTAAGTCCTGAAGAATTAATCCAGGATACGCTCCGTATGGGCGAAGGCCAACTTAGCGACACGGGCGCCCTTGTGATTAGTACAGGAGAGTTTACCGGCCGTAGCCCAAAAGATAAGTTTACGGTAAAAGATGAAACCACAGCCGGCACGGTGTACTGGAATGAGTTTACTATTCCGCTAGAAGAAAAATATTATCACCTCATTTATAAAAAAATGACGGACTACCTGGAGCATCTGCCTGAAGTGTGGGTGCGGGATTGCTTTGCCTGTGCTGACCCACGGTACAGGCTTGGCATAAGGGTAGTGACTGAAAAGCCTTGGGGTAATCTTTTTGCCTGCAATATGTTTTTGCGCCCTACTGAGGCTGAGCTTAAAAATTTCAGGCCCGATTGGCATTTGATTGCCTGCCCCGATTTAAAACTTGATGCTAAAGAATGCGGCACCCGGCAGCATAATGTTTCGCTGATTTCTTTTAAGCACAAAATGATACTGATTGCCGGTTCAGGCTATACAGGAGAAATGAAGAAAGGCATTTTTACCATTCTCAATTATATTTTACCCCATGAAAAAAATGTACTGAGCATGCACTGCAGTGCCAACATGGGCAAGGCAGGTGACACGGCCATCTTTTTTGGCCTGAGCGGCACCGGCAAAACAACGCTTAGTGCCGATCCTGCCCGCATGCTGATTGGCGATGATGAGCATGCATGGACAGAAGATAATATTTTCAACTTCGAAGGTGGTTGCTATGCCAAATGCATCAACCTGACAGAGGAAAAAGAACCGGAAATTTTCCGGGCCATCAGGCACGGCGCACTGGTTGAAAACACAAAGTTTTACCCGGGAACCAATAAAATCAACTTCGAAGACTTCTCCAATACAGAAAATACCAGGGTTTCTTACCCGCTTCATTACATCAGCAATGCGCTGGAGCCATCTATTGGCGGCATACCAAAAAATATTTTCTTTCTTACCTGCGATGCGTTTGGAGTACTGCCCCCCATTTCACAACTCACACCCGGTCAGGCCATGTATCAGTTCATAAGTGGTTATACTGCAAAAGTGGCCGGCACTGAAACAGGGGTAACAGAACCCAAACCTACATTCAGCGCCTGCTTTGGTGCCCCGTTTTTGCCGCTGCACCCCGGCAAATATGCCCATATGCTTGGCGAGCGGCTGAAAAAACACCAGGTAAAAGTGTGGCTTATCAACACAGGCTGGACGGGCGGGCCTTACGGAACGGGCCAACGGATGAAACTTTCTTTCACCCGGGCCATGATAACCGCGGCGCTGGAAGGCAAGCTGAACAATGCGATTTATGAAAATCACACAGTGTTCGGAGTGGCTATACCGCAAAGCTGCCCGGGTGTGCCTTCGGAAATTCTGAACCCACGCAATACATGGACCGATAAGAAAGCTTATGATGAAAAGGCAATTTATCTTGCCGGATTGTTTAAAAAGAATTTTGAAAAATATGCCGCCGGAGTATTTGAGGAAGTATTGGCAGCAGCTCCGGAAATTTAAGCTGTGACCACAGCGTTGCTTGCCAGGCACCCCTTGCCCCGGATTTTCGGGCTGAGGGGTTTTTCTTTTACATCATCTTTTCTGGCAGGAATATTAGTTTTACTTTAAGAACCAACTTCGAAATTTTTTTCATCAAATTGGGGTTAATGGTAATATCATGAAAAAACTTCTCCTGTCTATCGCTTTCCTCATGCCTTTGCTGCTGTTTTCACAAAAAGAAGAAGATCATCTGATTCAGTGGAGTGAAACCCGCAAACTTACCTGGGATGATTTTAAAGCCCCGCCCGTAAAAAGCGGCAGTACAGCAGCGCTTACCGCCACGCATCTCGGGTTTTCATACCATGTGGTAAACGGCAAAGTGACGTTCACTATCGAATGCCGGTTTGATAAAAACAAATCGTGGGGGCTGGTTAAAAACGACTGGATACTGCAGCATGAACAGGGGCATTTTGATATTGCAGAAATTTTTGCCCGCCGGCTTCATAAGTTCATCACTGCATATCAATTCAAAAAAAACTCTTTCCAGAAAGATCTCGACGGCATTTACAGCAGGATAATTGAGGAGAAAGAAAAATTTCAGCAGCAATACGACAATGAGACCGACTACAGCCGCAATAAAACAAAACAGGAAGAATGGCTGAAGAAGATTGCCCGGGAGCTGGAAGAGTTGAAATCATGGGCCTATTATAAATGAGCCGGTATAATAAAAACTACAGGCAGGTCAAGATAACTCTTTACAGACCTGCCGCACTGCAGCGCCGGACGCCATTTTCCCTTGTAGCTTCGAAAAATGTTCTCAGCTCTTTGGGCCAAGCCGTAACCCGGATTGTTTAATGCTTTTATCTGCCCGATATCGCCATTTTTATCAATTACAAACTGCACTGATACCCTGTAGGTGCCGGCAGGTATGATTTTTAAAAGCGAATCCGGCAGTTTAGTGTGTTTCTTTACATGCTCCATCCATGCCACGGGGTCAGTGCCGCCTTCAATTTCTACTTTCTCAAAAATATTTTCTTCGTCCTGTGCCCGTGAGCTGAATGAATAAATCAGAGAAATGAAGAGGAAAAAGAACATCTTTTTCATAAACCAGTTTTTAGAAACAGATACCGGTCTTTTAATTTTCCATAAAAAATAGCAAGCCGGGTGCAGCTCAGTTTTTTTCTTTGGTAAAATTGATTACCTGCCTGCGTGAAGATTTGCGGGCAACCCCCTCGCGGATGAGTGGCGCCAGTTGCGGAGCGTTGGCCATCATTTTTTCTTTTATCTGCTCTACCAGGTAATCGTTTTCAGGTGTGCTGGTTACATTTTTCGTGGTCACCATGCCATCGGTGCCGATTTCGTATTCAATCATGACCGAATACGTGCCCCGCTTGATTTTTTTTGAAGGCAGCACTTCCGATTTGATTACCTCGCTGTACTGGTCAATAAATTTTTTCCAGGTCTTATTATTGTCTTCAAATCTTAACGCTGGTTTTTCGATGCTGGTTTGACCGGTAATGGAATCAAGCTGGTTTTTATTTGCCGCATTTCCCAACGCCTTGTCCGAGGAATCGGTTTTTACTGCACCGACTGATGCGCTGTCGCTTTTCTGCGCAGGCTTCATGCTCTTTTTTACCAGGTTGGAATCGGCTTTCAGCTTGCCTTTAAAAAGTGAGTCCTTCAGCGTTTGCCCGAAGGAGGCTGCGCTCATAACGAGGCATACCAGCAAAAAAATTATCCGCATGAAGTGAAGTTAAAACAATCCGTAAATCTGGCTGTCAATCTTGCGTATGATTTCGCCAAGATGTTCTTCGTTTTCGGGGAATTTGTTTTTATCAATATCCACCACCAGCAGCGGGCCTTCCTTGTAATTATCAATCCACCGGTTGTAATGTTCATTGAGGCGTTTCAGGTAATCGAGCCGGATGTTTTCTTCATATTCCCTGCCCCGCTTCTGAATCTGCCCTACCAGCGTGGGCACCGATGCTTTCAGGTAAATAAGCAGGTCGGGCGGCTTTACCATTTGTTTCAGCGTCTGGAAAAAACTGAAGTAGTTGTCAAAGTCTCGTTTGCTCATCAGTCCCATCTCGTGCAGGTTGGGGGCAAAAATGTGGGCATCTTCATAAATCGTCCGGTCCTGGATGACAGTTTCAGTTCCTTTCTGAATATCCACCAGCTGCGAAAGGCGGCTGTTCAGAAAATAAATCTGGAGATTGAAGCTCCAGCGGGGCATATCTTCATAAAAATCGTAGAGGTAGGGATTATGGTCCACATCTTCAAAATTCGGAATCCACTTGTAGTGCTTGCTCAGCAATTCGGTAAGGGTGGTTTTGCCGGCGCCGATATTACCGGCTACCGCAATATGCCTGGGTTTTGTTTTAGATTTTGCCATGTCCCTATAGTGATTTTCCTATTGCTGATTACAAATAGCTGCGCAACGACTAAAGTAACTAAAATCTGAATTCAAAAATATTTTAATCCCATTGCCTGCCTCACAAGTTGCATGGTTGCTGCGGCGCTGTTACGGGCTTTTTCTGCCCCCTGCTCCATCACCCGCTGCAGGTATTTTTCATCGGCAAGTATGGCGTTTACTTTTTCCCGAATGGGAGAAATAAATTTCACCATGTCTTCACCAAGTTGTTTTTTCAGTTCTCCGTAGCGGACGGTGCAGTTGTTATAATCTTCTTCAAACTTCTGCACGGTATCTTCAGTGCTCACCAGCTTCATCAGCAGAAAAATATTTTCCACTTCAGGCGATTTGACAGAATGGGGTTCTTTGGGGCCGGCATCCATTTTCGCCTTTTTTATTTTTTCCATGATGAGTTTGTCGTCATCTGCCAGGTAAAGCGTAGCATACTGGTTTTCGCTTTTGCTCATCTTGCCTTTGCCATCGAGGCCGGGCACTTTTATCAGTTCGCTGCCGAAGTTGAAAGCCCGTGGTTCGGGAAAAACATCTCCGTAACGATGATTGAAACGGTTTACAAAATTCCGGGCCATTTCCAGGTGCTGCTCCTGGTCTTTGCCCACCGGCACCAGCGAAGCTCGGTGCAGAATGATATCGGCAGTTTGCAAAACGGGATAAGTCAGCAAACCGGCATTGATGTTATCAGGCTGCAGTCTTGCTTTTTCCTTGAACGTGGAAGTCTTTTCCAGTTCGCCTTTATATGCAAGCATGTTCAGGTACAGGTACAGCTCGCTGGTTTCAGGCACATGGCTCTGGCAATAAAGCGCCACTTTATCGGGCTCAAGCCCGCAGGCGATGTTTTCGGCTAGCACCCGGTGCACATGCTGCTTCAGTTCCCGTGTGTCGGGATGCGTGGTAAGTGAATGCAGGTCGGCCACCATAAAAAAACATTCGTATTCTTCCTGCATGCGTATATAATTTTTTACCGCACCAAAATAATTGCCGAGATGCAGGTAGCCCGTGGGGCGAATACCGCTCATTACAATTTCTTTTCTCTTTTCCATGCGGCGGCGAAGATAGGGAGAGTTCCGGGTTTATAGTTTTTGGTTTGCCATCCCGGTTGTTGTCGCCGTTTATCAAATAACAGGATAATCTGTAAAGCCGAAAAACCATAAACCAAACACGATAAGCTATATTTGTTGAATGGAAGTGAACGATGCGTTGGTAGAAAAACTGGCTCACCTGGCTCGCCTGGAATTTAATGCGCAGGAAAAAGAAGAAATTAAAACCGACCTGCAGCGCATGATCAGTTTTGTGGACAAACTCAATGAGCTTGACCTGGAAGGCACCGAACCGCTGCTGCACCTGTCGGCTAATATTAATGTACTGCGGGATGATGAAGTGAAGGGTTCCGTGAGCCGTGAAGAAGCGCTGAAGAATGCACCGGCACACGATGATAAATTTTTTATAGTACCGAAAGTGATAAAAAAATGAAGTCTGGTGTATGATGCCTGATGAATGATTGATAACGTCCGGCATCTGTTATCCGACTTCCGACATCAGACATCATGAACGCAATCATACATCTTGAAAAAATCTGCAAGAGCTATTTTATGGGCAAAATGGAATTGCAGGTATTAAATGGCATTACGCTGGAGATTTTCAAAAATGAATATGTAGCCCTGATGGGACCCTCGGGTTCCGGTAAAAGCACCCTGATGAATATTATCGGCTGCCTGGACACGCCTACTTCGGGCACCTACATTTTAAACGGACACGACATCAGCGCTACGGAAGACAACAAGCTGGCAGAAATCAGGAATAAAGAAATCGGGTTTGTATTCCAGCAGTTCAACCTGCTGCCGCGGCTGACAGCGCTGGAAAATGTGGCGCTGCCGCTGGTGTATGCGGGCATGAGTAAAAAACAACGCACCGAAAAAGCAAAGCATGTAATGGAGCTGGTGAACCTGACCGACCGCAGCCATCACAAACCCAATGAGCTGAGCGGCGGCCAGTGCCAGCGTGTGGCAATTGCAAGGGCGTTGGTAAACGATCCTTCCATCATCCTGGCCGACGAACCTACCGGCAACCTGGATACAAAAACCTCGTATGAAATCATGGAGATTTTTGATAAAATCCATAAGGCCGGCAATACCATTGTACTGGTAACCCATGAAGCTGATATTGCCAACCATGCCCGCCGCATCGTGCACCTGCGTGATGGCATGATTGAAAGCGATGCCCTGAATGAGCAGGTCGGCGTATTCAGTTATGGCCACAGGTAGGTATTATTTTCTTCCGGTATTTACTGCTTACTTTTGATATAGTGTTCATTTGCTATCACAGTAAACCTGAAAACGGCATCCCGGCCTTTTAACCATTTAGCCATCAAACAATCATTGCCTGAAATATGTCACTGAAAATTTATACTAAGACGGGTGATAAAGGAAAGACATCACTTATTGGCGGCACCAAAGTCTTTAAATCCGACCTCCGGATTGAAGCTTATGGTACGGTGGATGAGCTGAATTCTTTCGCTGGTCTTTGTCTTGATTACTTAAAACAACACAACATCAATAATGTATTGGCAGAAATTCAGGACCGGCTGTTTACCATTGGCTCTGCCCTTGCCTGCGATCCGGAGAAAGAAACCAAATCCGCCAGCCACCGGATGAAAATTCCCGGCCTGCATGAAGCCGATGTGGAGCTGCTGGAAAAAGAAATTGACAGGATGAATGAAGAATTGCCGCCGATGAAATCGTTCATTCTTCCCGGCGGGCATGTAGCGGTTTCCACGTTGCATGTGGCCCGATGTGTTTGCCGGCGGGCCGAAAGGGGCTGCGTGAGAATGCTGAAAAAAGAAAAGCAGGTGCCGGAGTTAATTATCAAATACCTCAACCGGCTGAGCGATTATCTTTTTGTGCTGGCACGGTTTACCGGGTACAAATTAAATGTGCAGGAAATACCCTGGCAAGCGAGAATTTAAGATGAACTTTAAGCCAGGTGATTAAAAAGTAAAATCGTTACTTACTTCTGTGTTTTGACTTTTGATTTTTGATTTTGCCCTCACACAATCAATCCATCCTTCATATGCAGCACCCGGTCGCTCAGGTGAGCCAGTTCTTCGTTATGTGTTACTATTAAAAATGTCTGGTTGAATTTTTCCCGGAGTTCAAAAAACAAATGATGCAGTTCCCGGGCATTGATGCTGTCGAGGTTGCCGGTAGGCTCATCGGCAAACACAATAGCTGGCTGGTTGATGAGTGCACGGGCTACCGCCACCCGTTGCTGTTCGCCGCCCGAAAGCTGGTTGGGTTTATTATCCGCCCGGTTTTTAATACTCAATACCTCCAACAACGTCTCAGCTTCCGCCTTCACTTCATTCTTCCTCCTCCCTGCCAGCCATCCGGGTATACACACATTTTCAAACGCAGTAAACTCCGGCAAAAGGTGATGAAACTGGAATACAAATCCTATGTGTTTGTTGCGGAAGGCAGCCAGCTTATTGCCCGATAGTGAACTGATGAGTGTACTGTTTACCATCACTTCACCCATATCGGCTTTATCAAGCGAACCAAGAATATGCAGCAGTGTACTTTTTCCGCAGCCCGAGGGCCCCACAATGGATACTACTTCACCCTTGTTTACTTCCAGGTGCACACCCCTGAGCACTTCCAGCGAGCCGTATCGTTTATAAATATTTTTCCCCGTAAGCATGCAGCCATTCTGTGTTTTCAGTTATCAAATATCAGTAAACCTTACCCAGCATCAAAATAACCATTGAAAACCAGGAAGGAATTTTAAGAAAGTCTTGAAATCCGCCGGTAAACTATGGATTTGGAAAATTCGTTATTAAACCTACATTTGCGAAAAATTTTAAGGGGTGTTTTAACGTTGAAAGCGATAAAACCCGATTCCTGGAAAATAAAAAACCTAGAGCATGTTCTGGACCTTAGAGTTGGCATCATACCTGGAAGAAGCACCCTGGCCTGCTACTAAAGATGAGCTTATTGACTACTGCATCCGCAGCGGTGCGCCTATCGAAGTGGTGGAAAACCTGCAGGAACTGGAAGATGAAGGAGGCGAGGTGTACGAAAGTATCGAAGACATCTGGCCCGATTACCCGAGCCAGGAAGATTTCATGTTTAATGAAGACGAGTATTAGCCCTGTAAAAGGAATTCTGAAGCAATTCCTAAAAAAACTTTATAGCCTCCCCGAAGGGAGGTTTTTTGTTTTTTGTATCCTGGCTTTATTGCAATGCCGACGCTTTGGTCGGCATCTCTGACGGAGTCTGATACTCGTCAGAGTCGTCAGTCCCGACAAGCTTCGCTTCGTCGGGACTATTAAATTTCCGTTTCGCCAGCCCGCTTGCCTTTGCTGAAGCTATGGCGAAAGCAGGTCGTATCCGTCACAGGTGTTGCCGGCGGGTCGCACACTTGTACGTTCTGTAATTCTGATGAGCAATTAACAGAAATTACAAATGGGAAGCTCATTACTCCCCTTAAGGGGCTGGGGGTTCCATCTGCTCAATCACTGCCTGTGTCACCCCGGTAAAACTGAATCCTCCGTCATGAAAAAGATTCTGCATCGTCACCATCCGGGTCAGGTCGCTGAACATAAGCACACAGTAGTTGGCGCAGTCTTCGGCACTGGCATTGCCCAGCGGACTCATTTTTTCAGCATACGTAATAAATCCTTCAAAGCCCTTGACACCGCTGCCGGCTGTGGTTCTTGTCGGCGATTGTGAAATGGTATTCACCCGTACTTTTTTTCTAACGCCATAGTGATAACCAAAACTGCGGGTTACACTTTCAAGTAAACTTTTGGCATCGGCCATTTCATTATAATCGGGAAATACTCTTTGCGCAGCGATATAAGTTAGCGCCACCACGCTGCTCCATTCATTTAATGCATCCAGGTCCCAGGCAGTGCGCAGCAACCGGTGCAGGCTCATGGCCGAAATGTCAAGCGTCTTTGCATTCCATTCATAGTTTAGCTCAGTGTAGTGTTTTCCTTTTCGCACATTCAGGCTCATGCCGATGGAGTGCAGCACAAAATCAATTTTGCCGCCAAAGTGCTCCATTGATTTTTCAAACAGGTTTTTCAGGTCGTCCATATTGGTCACATCGGCGCCGATTACCGGTGCTTTCACTGCTTCGGCCAGTTTATTTATTTCACCCATGCGCAATGCCACCGGGGCATTGGTAAGCACCAGCTGTGCACCTTCTTCGTGGCATTTCAATGCCGTTTTCCAGGCAATGGATTTTTCATCCAGTGCTCCGAATATAATTCCTTTCTTTCCTTTTAAAAGATTATAAGCCATAGCTCATGTTTTTACTGGCGGTAAAAGTAAGAAGTTATTTTATTAGCTCGTCCGGGAAAAGCTTTGCAATGAGCAACACCATCAGGAACGATAATACAAAAACAGAAAGCAGGACAATTAAAAAATAGAGAAACAATCTTCCCAATGATTTTTTGGGCTTCAGCAACTGCTGCATCCACCTGTTCAGAAAAAATGCAGTCACCATAAAGGCAACTATCAATGAAAGAACGACTATTCTTTTCATTTGTGCATTTACTTATTGGCTTACCAGTTTACCGGCTCATCAGCACACTGCTAATTATTGACCATCTCTCTTGCATTTTCCAGCGCGGCCGACGTCGTTTTTTCACCGCTTAGCATTTTGGCAATGGCCGTTATTCTTTCTTCGCCGGTAAGCAGGCGGATATTGGTTTTTACCGAGCCATTTACATTTTCCTTATACACCAGAAAATGTGCATCGGCTTTACCTGCTATTTGAGGCTGGTGCGTAATGCAAACCACCTGCCGGCTGGCGGAAAGATTTTTCATGATGATGCCCACCTGCTTGGCCGCCTCACCTGAAATGCCGGTATCTATTTCATCAAAAATCAGCGTGGGCATATCCAGCTTTTGCGCCACCAGCGATTTGATGCAAAGCATCAGCCGGCTCAGTTCACCACCACTGGCTACTTTGCGTACCGCCAAAAATTGATTGCTTCGGTTGGCATCAAATAAAAATTCTATTTCATCTGCACCATACGGTCCTAATTCATCCTTAATCTCTACTTTAACTTTTATCATCGCATTCGGCATTCCTACCTGGGCCAGCAGTTTGTTCACCTTCTCTTCCAGCGGTTTTACCTGTTTCTTTCTTGCTTCCGAAATATTATTTGCCAGCCTAAACAGGGCCTGCCTGCTCTCTGCAAATGCTTTTTCCTTTTTTTGAATTTCTTCATCAATATTCAAAACTGCCTGCAGCTTTTCCTCCAACTGATTTTTTACAACCAGCAGTTCTGACGTGTTTTTCACTCCATGCCTTTTCATCAGTTTGTAGCCAAGCGCCAGCCGCTCATTCAGTCGTTCAATTTTATCCGCATCATAATTCACTTCATGGCTGATGCTGCTTAAATCGCCGGCAATGTCATGCAACTCCACCTGTGCCGATTGCAGGCGCTGAATCAATTCAGCCAGCTGCGGATGAAATGAAGAATAATCATAAAGCCGGTTGATTAATATTTTCAGCTGCTGCACCACGGGTTTTTCACTTTCCATCAGCTCTTGCACTACAGAAGCCAGCGCCGTCTTTATTGCTTCAGCATGGTTCAGCAACTTCAGTTCAACATCCGTTTCCTCTATTTCATTTTCCCTGAAAGCAGCTTCATCCAGTTCATGAAACTGAAAGCGATTGTAGTCCGTTTCTTTATCAAACTGCTGTTTTCGCTGCTTTAGTTCATCCAGCTCTTTCTGCAGATTTCTCCAATGAAAATAACCGGTGCGGTATTCGTTTATTGTATCCTGGTGACCGGCCAGCGCATCCAGCACCTGCCGCTGAAAATCATTTTCACCCAGCTGTAATGAATCGAATTGCTGGTGCAGGTCAACCAGCAGCGAAGTGAGTTGCCGCAGCTGGTCAAGATTGACAGGCGTGTCGTTGATGAAAGCTCTCGATTTACCGTTTACCGCAATTTCACGGCGCAATACCAGTTCCTCTTCTGCATCAAGGTTATTGCCAGCAAGAAACTTTCTTATTTCCGTTTTATTATCCGTGCCAAAAATTCCTTCCACTATGCATTTTTTTCCCTTGTTCACCAATACCGAGGTATCGGCCCGCTCACCCAGTATCAGCCCCAGCGCACCCATGATGATGGATTTGCCGGCGCCGGTTTCGCCGGTCACACTGTTCATGCCGGCAAGAAATGAAGTTTCCAGTGCATCAATGATGGCATAATTCTGTATGGAAAGTTTTATCAGCATGCTGCAATTTAAATTAAAAAACCCCGGCCCGGTTTTTATCGGGGCGGGGTTTATCACCATATTTAAATTTTTACCCTATCTGAACGGAAGCATGCAGTTCCGAATCAACCAGTACACGGCCGCAGTTTTCGCAAACCATTATTTTTTTGTGCTGGCGTATTTCACTCTGCTTTTGCGGAGGGATGGAATAAAAGCATCCGCCGCAGGCATCCCGCTCCACCTGCACCACGGCAAGGCCATTGCGGTAGCTGTTGCGTATTTTGTTATAGCTCTGCAGCAGGCGGATGTCCACCGCATCTCTTGCTTCGGCTGCCAGCTTGTTGATATGTTTCTCTTCTTTTTCAGTGGAAGCTATAATTTTTTCCAGCTCCTCTTTTTTTGTTGTCAGCACTGTTTCTTTTGCTGCGATGGCTTTTTTGGCTTTGTCCAGCAACACGGCCTTCTCCGCAATTTCATCCGTAGCATCCTTGATGTGTTTTTCTGCCAGCTTCACTTCCAGCTGCTGCATCTCAATTTCTTTATTGATGGCCTCAAACTCCCGGTTGTTTTTTACGTTGTTACTCTGTTTCTCATATTTCTTCACCAGCGACTGCGCTTCTTTTATTGTTTCCTTCTTTTGCTCGATGAATTCGGTGATGCCGTTGATTTCCTCCTCAATACGTGTTTGCCTTGAATGCAGACCCTGGATTTCATCCTCCAGGTCGGCTACTTCCATCGGCAGCTCGCCTTTCAGTACTTTCAATTCATCCAGTTTCGATTCAATTTTCTGCAAGGTTATCAGGGAAGTGAGTTTTTCCTGAACTGAATAATCTTTTACTTGTGCCATTGTATTGTTTGAAGTTTTTTTTTGATTGTTAGCCCGGCTTCAATGCTGCTATGAAACATCCGTTGCGACGCT
>CAZDUO010000004.1:70947-99939 GCA_964508655.1 uncultured Chitinophaga sp.
TCCGTTCATCGTCCTGTTCGCTACTCAGCATTCATCATTCACAGAAAATACTGCACGGGGTTTGTAATTACCTCAGTTTTGAGGACGGCAAAGGTAGGGAATTTCTCCTCCAAAAATTCCTTCAAAAGGTTGATGGTGAATTGCTCGCTTTCATAGTGGCCAATATCGGCAATAAGCATTCTTCCGTTGGCATCAAAAAACTCGTGGTATTTTATATCGGCAGTTATAAATATATCAGCTCCGGCCGCCAAGGCTTTGGAAATCAGGAAACTTCCAGCCCCGCCACATACTGCCACTTTTTTTACCGGGCGGTTCAAAATTGCTGTATGTTTTATCACTTCAAGCTTAAATGTCTCTTTTACTTTTTTCAAAAACAAAAGTTCATCAATTGGCTCAGCCAAATCACCCACAAGGCCTGAGCCTATGGTCGAAGACCAGTTGTCCAGGCTGACAATATCATATGCCACCTCTTCATAAGGATGAGCCGCAACAAGGTTGCTGATTATACGCCTTTCGAGCCAGGCAGGAAATATCACTTCCACTTTCATCTCGTTTTCCCGATGCAATTCACCCGGTTTACCTGCATAAGGGTCGGTGGTTTCATCTCCCTTAAAAGTACCAAAGCCCTCGGCATTAAAACTGCATTCAGAATAATTACCGATGTGCCCGCCGCCGGCGTCAAAAATGGCCTGCCTCACTTTATCTGTGCTGCCAACCGGCACGAAAGTGTAGAGTTTTTTCAACATCCTTTCCCTGGAAGCAAGCACTGAAACATGCTGCAATCCAAGCAGGCCCGCTATTCTTCCGTTTACTCCTGCAGACATATTATCGAGATTAGTATGAATGGCATAAAGAGCTATGTCGTTTTTTATTGCAGCTACTACGGCTCTGCCAACATAGTTTTTTTCAGAAATTCTTTTCAGACCCGAAAAAATGATGGGGTGATGCGATACCACCAGGTTGCAGTTCCTGCGTTTTGCTTCATCAATTATTTCGGCCGTAGCGTCAAGCGACACCAGGATGCCGGTACAGTCCCGGTATTCATCACCTGCAATAAGCCCGGCATTGTCATAACTTTCCTGCAATGAAAGCGGAGCCAGCGACTCCAGGTAAATTAGTACGTCTTTAATTTTCATAAACTAAAGTTAGGAAAGCCTGCCTGTGAATTCTCCATAAAAAAAGTTGATAAAAAACAGCCATTAAATAAAATGGCTTTTGTACCTTTTCCGTCCTTTCCCATTGAAACTTCACCCCCGACCCTTACTATAACTATAAAAACGATTGCTATGCCCGGAAGAAAAAAGTTCGGTTATCTTCTTCTGTTGTTCCTTGTTTTATCCGGCCTGGCCGGCACCCCTACCGACAATTCGCTTACCAAAAAGGAAAGAAAATTTGCTGCTGACAACATGAAAAACACCCGGGTGGATTTAGTGGACGCAGTGAAGGGGCTTACTTCTAAACAGTTAAATTTTAAACCATCAGCAGATAGCTGGTCGGTGCAGGAGTGTGTGTATCACATTGCCATTTCTGAAAGAAATCTCTGGGCTTTGCTGGAATCAACTTTGAATGCAACCGCAAATCCCGAAAAAAGAAGTGAAATAAAAATGACCGACGAACAGATCATCAGCATGATTCAGGACCGAAGTATGAAAGTAAAAACAAACGAAAAATTTGAACCCAAAAACACACCCTATAAATCGATGGAAGAGGCGATGACCGATTTTAAATCCAACAGGGTAAATCACATTAAATACATTAAAGCTACAACCGAAGATCTGCGTAATCATGTTACCCAGATGCCATTTGGCTGGCTCGATTGCTACCAGCTTTGCCTGATGATTTCGGCACATACCAACCGCCACACGCAGCAGATAAACGAGGTGAAAGCGAATGCAGGATTTCCGAAATAACCAAAACTACACGCTGAAAAACCGCCGGGAAAACTGGCGGTTTTTTTTTATAGTACGGCCAAATCGGGCTCTTTTACTCTTGCACAGTTCGCTGGCAATAACTATCTTGCCTTTCCGTTTTAAACCCACTTATGAAAAAACTTTTTACCTTATTCACTGTCCTTATTCTTTTCAGCGGTTGTAAGAAGGCTGTTGAAAATATAGCGGAAGATCTCGTCATCAAAGCTATGACCGATGGCCAATGGGTAATTACAAGCTTTACTCAAAACGGAACAGATATAACTTCCAGCTTTTCCGGTTATAAATTCCAGTATTACAGCAACAGAACAGTGGACGCCATTAAAAACGGTGTAACGGAACGTACCGGCAACTGGGATGGCAACGCTACCAATATGACCACATGGGCCAACTTCCCCGGGGCGCCCAATCCTATTTCACTTATCAATGGCACGTGGAATATTACCCGAAACAGCTGGACCTACGTGGAAGCATCGCAAACCAACGGAACCGAAGTAAAAACACTAAGATTAGATAAACAATAAATCCTGCCCTGACACTGCAGCACCACAGTTTTTTTTTAAACGATGAGATTTAATATGGGTCTATTGACTACCGCCTGACACCAAGAGGTTTTTAAAGTCCTGACCTCATTTCCTAATATCCTGGAGCCGTTTAGCAACAAATTATTAATCATTTTTCTGATTAAACCGATACTTTTTGAGACAAAAATACCGTTATAGTGTCCTGTTTTCTAACACACTGCTATTGAGAGTGAAAACCCTTAATATCCTGAAAAACCGTGTAGCTGCAACCACCATCCTGTGCCTTGCAGTATCCTTAGCCGCTTTTGCGCAGGCGCCTGTGGCCAATTTTACAGGCAGCCCCACTGCCGGCTGTTCGCCGCTTGTGGTAAACTTCCAGGATCTTTCCTCCAATAACCCTACGTCATGGCTTTGGGATTTTGGAAACGGAACTACCTCTACTCTACAGAACCCAACGGCTACCTATTTTAATCCCGGTGTTTACACAGTAAGACTTACTACTACCAATGCCAGCGGGTCGAATACGTTAACCCGCACAAACTATATTACTGTTTATTCAAACCCTATAGTGAATTTCACCGCTGATGACACGGTAGGTTGTTTTCCGCACACTGTTCAGTTTACCGACCAGTCAACCGCAGGTGCGGGCAATACTAACACGGCGTGGGAATGGAATTTTGGCGATGGCGCCATTTCTACTTTACAAAATCCTTCGCATACTTATACCAGCAGCGGAAACTTTACAGTAACACTTCGGGTAACCAATGATAAAGGATGTTTCAAGATATTTAGCAAGTCAATGTATGTGCAGGTTTCGCCGGGTGTAGTTCCTGATTTTACAAATACAGCGCCCCCGTTTTGCAGTCCGCCGGCTACTATCAATTTTACAAACACCTCCACCGGCCCTGGTTCCTTAACCTACCAGTGGAATTTTGGCGACGGAGGAAATTCTACACTTCAGCATCCGTCGCATACTTACAACAGCACGGGTTCTTTTACAGTTATACTCACTGTAACCAGCAGTCTGGGTTGTTCTGACACGCTAGTAAGAAACAACGCTGTTGTAATCAGCAGTAATGTAACGTCGTTTAATGTAACAGACATTGCCTGTATAAATGAATCGGTAAGTTTTACCAATACCTCGGCACCGGCAGCACAATCGCAGCTTTGGGATTTTGGCGATGGCACCACATCAACAGCAGCCAACCCCGTGAAATCATACAGCACCACCGGCACGTATACAGTTACTTTAACCAACACGTATAGTAATTGTACCGATACGGCCGTCAGAACCATCGTAATTGCCGGCAGGCCGACGGCTGATTTCACTTCGGCCGATACCATTAATTGCCAGCCGCCATTGACGGTGAATTTCCAGAATACATCATCAGGTGCAGTAAGCTGGTTTTGGGATTTTGGTGATGGTGCTACCTCCACTGCACAAAACCCTGTGCATACGTACACAGTTTATGGAAATTTTACAGTCACCCTGATTGCCACCAACAACGCAGGATGCACCGATACGATTATTAAACAAAATTTCATCAGGATATCGAGAGCATCCATCGCCATTACAGGGTTGCCGGCGCAGGGTTGCATACCCTATACTATAAACCCTGTTCCCACTGTTACTTCGCTGGATGCTGTTACTTCATGGAACTGGGACTTCGGCGACGGCACAACATCTACTTTGCAGAATCCGTCGCATACCTATACTGTACTGGGAACTTACACAGTAAGACTGATTATTACAACCAGCCTGGGTTGTTCAGATACCCTCACATTAATAGGGGGAGTAAAAGTGGGCACCTTGCCTACAGTTGATTTTACAGCCACTCCGCTTATTGCCTGTGCTTTTTCACCCGTTCAGTTTACTGACCTGTCGGCGCCGGCAGATGAATGGCTCTGGAATTTTGGTGATGGTTCCACTTCAGCGCTTCAAAATCCTTCGCATTTGTTTTCGGCCCCCGGCACATTTAATATTAAACTGATAGCAAGAAATAATGGCTGCCCTGATTCAGTTACAAAGAATGCTTACATCACTGTGCTGCCGCCTGTTTCGCAGTTTGTTTCCACCCCCAACTGTGCCAACAGAACGCAGTTCACTTTTACCGATGCTTCCATTGGGCCGGCATCCTGGTTCTGGGAGTTTGGCGATGGCACTACATCTACATTACAAAATCCGCCGCCGCACAATTTCCCGGCCCTGGGAGTGTACCCGGTAAAGCTTACAGTAACCAACGGCTCCTGTTCGCATTCGTCCACACAAATCATCAGGGCTATTGATGAAAATCCTGATTTTACCAGTGACATCAATACACTTTGCAGAAAAGACACGGTAAATTTTACTGCGACCGGGATAAACATAGCCAATATCAGCAATTATACCTGGAATTTTGGCGATGGCACGCAAATCACCACCGGGTCCACCGGCATCAGCCATATCTATAACACATCAGGCAATTATACCGTGATGCTGATAACAAGAGACCTGAACAGCTGCTATGATACGGTGACTAAAACAAATTTTATCCGTGCAAACGGGCCGGTGGCAAATTTCAGCGCCACCAATACCGGCGGATGCAACGGGCTGACCACTACATTCAATGATTCAACCACAACCGACGGCATCAACCCGATTGTAAGCTGGCAATGGAATTATGGCGATGGAACCATACAAACATATACTGCGCCGCCTTTTACTCATACGTATAATACGGTAGGAACGTTTTCGGTAAGCCTGACAGTAACCGATGCGGCCGGATGTTACGATACTAAATCGGTAACTGACCTGGTTCATTCTACTGATCCTACTGTCAGTTTTATTTCTTATGATACACAAACCTGCCCGGGCTCGTTACTTAGCTGGGGTGTAAGCGCAACCGGTGTAAATATTTCTTATCTCTGGGATTTTGGCGATGGAACTTCAGCTACGGTAAGCTATCCCACAAAATCATATGCCGCGCCCGGTGTTTACACTGTAAAACTATTTGTAACGGATTATTATGGCTGCACCGACTCCCTGGTACGAACAAACTACATCACGGTAAATCTGCCCAATGCAAATTTTTCAGTTGATGATTCAGTAAGTTCCTGTGCTCCATTTGAAGTGAATTTTACCAATACTTCAACTTACTACAGCTCACAGTTGTGGACCTTTGAACCCGGAACTACTTCTACCCTTCAGAACCCGGCGCATTATTTTACAACACCCGGCACTTACAATGTGGAGCTGATAATTACAAGCCCCGGCGGATGCAAAGACACTACTTACAGAACCATCCGGCTATATGATACTGCCGGTTCTCGTATCAATTATAATCCCTTCAACGGTTGCAATCCGCTTACGGTTAACTTCAATGCAGTGGCTACAGCTATTCCAACCTATATCTGGGACTTTGGCGATGGCCAGTCAGTAGTAACCAATACACCCAATATTTCTCATACCTATAGTACGTTTGGAAACTATACACCCAAAGTCATACTGCAGGATCCTACGGGCTGTTTGATTCCGCTGAACGGTATTGATACCATCCGGGTAGTTGGGGCCACAGCCAATTTCGGGCTCGACAAACAATTGCTGTGTGATGCCGGTGTAATTAACTTTATCGATTCAACCACTTTCAATGACCCGGTGACTGATTACAACTGGGATTTTGGCGACGGTGGCATGTCCACATTACAAAATCCATCTCATATTTACAGCGGCCCGGGATATTACAATGTATCACTTGCCGTAAGAACACAGCTTGGTTGTACAGATACCATCCGTATAGACAGTGCCTTAAAAATTGTAGCCAGCCCGCAGGTAAGAATTGATGGCGATAATGCAGCCTGTCAGGCCAACCCATTGCTGTATTTCGGAAGCTTTATTATTCCCGATACTTCCGTTGTTACATGGAGCTGGGATTTCGGAAACGGCGCCACATCCACATTGCAAAATCCTCCGGCACAACTCTACAGCAGTTCAGGCAATATAACTGCAACTGCTATTGCCACCAATAGCAGCGGCTGTAAAGACACAGCCACAAAAACTGTCCGCATACACCCGTTGCCAACGGTAAGCATGCCGCCTGACATTACCATACCGGCAGGAACTACCATTACTATTCCGGCCACATACTCCGGTAATATGACCAACTATACATGGACACCATCTACTTTCCTGAACTGTACCAGTTGCCCGCGACCGGATGTGACACCTGATTTCAACATGACTTATACTGTAGCATTTACCGACAGCAATAACTGCCGGAATACAGGAAGCATATTGGTAAAAGCGCTTTGCAAAAATGCAAATGTGTTTATTCCGAATACCTTTTCGCCTAATGGCGATGGAAGCAATGATGTGTTTTACCCGAGGGGCACTGGTCTTGACCGTACCAAAGTGCTGCGCATTTTCAATCGCTGGGGCGAAATTGTATTTGAGAAATATGATTTCCCGGTAAACAATGCCGCGGGCGGATGGGATGGAACCTGGAAAGGCAAAAAAGCAAATGCTGATGTTTACATCTATCAGCTGGAAGTGTATTGTCAAAATGGTGAGTTGCTCACCTACCAGGGAAATATTGCCTTAATAAGATAAAATGAAAAAAAGAATTACCATACTGATTAGAATCTGGTCCCTATCCATCGGGATGTTTTTTGTGGTTTCCCTCGGGGCACAGGATCTTCATTTTTCACAATTTTACGAAACACCCCTGCTGCGCAACCCCTCGCTGGCCGGTTTGTTTGACGGCGACATCCGTGTACAGGGTGTTTATCGTGACCAATGGAACAGCGTGACCACCGGCTACCGCACCGCTTCGCTGAACGGCGAATATAAAATGCCGGTGGGCCGGGGCGATGATTTTGTAACACTGGGCATGCAACTGTTTTATGACCGGGCCGGTACAGTTTCTTTTACCCAAACAAAAATTTTACCGGCGCTGAATTACCATAAATCGCTCAGCAATGAAAAGAACCGCTACCTGTCACTTGGCTTTATGGGCGGCTGGGTGCAGCACAGTATTGACTTATCGAAAGTGACCACCAACAGCCAGTATGAAGGAATGGGCATTGGTGAAGACCTGGCCGATCCTACTTACTCTTACCTGGATGGAAGTGTGGGATTGAGTTTTAATTCTTACATCAACGATAACCCTAACAGCAATTATTATATCGGCGCCGCCTATCATCATTTTAACCGGCCCACCAATTCATTTTACAAAAACAAAAACATCGAGCTGAATCCCAGGTGGGTCTTTTCAGGCGGACTGAAACTTGGCGTGAATGATTATTCTTACGTTACTGTGCAGGCCGATCATTCGAGGCAGGGCTCTTTTAAAGAAACAGTTTTAGGAGCGATGTATGGATTTAAGTTTGGCCCCTACCCCGATGAGCCGGATTATGCTGTGCACCTGGGTACATTTATCAGGTGGAATGATGCATTAATCCCGGTGGTTAAACTCGATTATCATCCTTATTCGGTTTCCTTCAGCTACGATGCTAATATTTCAAAGCTGAAACCTTCGAGTCATGGTCGCGGCGGTTTTGAGATTGCGGTAAACTGGGTGAAAAAACTTGGCAACCGTTCCAACCCCTATCTTAATCCAAGGTTTTAAAAACCTTTTTCCAGAATGTAAATATTGAAAATCCTGCTTATTTATCGTCAGGATTATTCATCTTAAATACCAGTGCTGCCAATGCCGCCCCGCTGAATGTAGCAGCCAGGTAAATCCAGATTTGCCCCCAGCAAAATGCTTTTTGCATAGTCAACCCCAGGGCCACTGCAGGATTATAAGCTCCGCCGGAATATTTTCCGATCACGGTCGCCATGGCCAGCACCGTGCCTGCAATAGCTATCCCGTAATAACTGTTGCCTGCCGTACTTTTTGCAGTGGCCACATTCAATACTACATAGGCAAGGGCAAATGTTCCGATAATTTCTGCTATCAATGCTTTTACTGTTTCTCCTTCTGCAATGACACATTCACCGGTACCTTCATTGGCAAAAATATTGGCGACAACAAGAGCGGCGGCCAGTGCGCCGGCTACCTGGCTCATCCAGTAGCCTATCATATCGCCTGCACTCATTTTACCTCTTATCCAAACGGCCAGCGATACAGCAGGATTGTAATGAGCACCTGAAATATGCCCGCCGGCATAAATCATTACCATCAGGGCAAGCGCTGCGCCAAGTCCGCCGCCAAAAGCTGCACCCATCACAAGGAAAAATGTACCGATGAATTCAGTAAGTGTTTTACTCATAGTTGTTGGTTTTTTACCGGAAGATTTTATTTTGAAAATTCTCCGGAGGTAAAAAATAAATTCAGAACTTTCCGGAAAGATACTTGTTCTGATGAACAAATCAGAAACTGTAAAATGAGGGTTTTAGATTTATTCACACAAACAGGATTAAAATGAAAATTGAAACCGGGCAAACAGCGCCGGATTTTACTTTATACGACAGTGAGAAAAATAAAGTCACACTATCAGAGCTGCGTGGTGACAATGTACTGCTGCTGTTTTTTCCGCTGGCATTTACCAGCACCTGCACAGCCGAGCTTTGTGCCGTACGCGACAACATATCTTTTTACAATCATGTGCATGCAACAGTGCTGGGTATTTCAGTGGACTCGCTGCATACGCTTGCCAGGTATAAAAAAGATCAGAACCTGAACTTTACCCTGCTCAGCGATTTCAACAAAGAAGTTTCATCGGCTTATGGCAGTTTGTATGATATGTTCAGCTATAACATGAAAGGTGTTTCAAAACGTTCGGCATTTGTTATTGATAAAAAGGGAATTGTTCGCTATGCTGAAGTTTTGGAAAATGCCGGCATGCTTCCCGATTTTAAAAAATTTAATGAAGTACTGGACGGATTGGCTTGAACCCGGGATAGGGATTTTACGAATTTTGCAGCCTAAACGACTGAATTAGAGAAATTTTGGCAAACTGCGGCTTTTACTTTGCACAGTAAAAAAAAAGCTTCTATTTTGAGCAATTAAAAGTAAATTTGTTTCGTTGAGACGAATTTTACCTATACTATCCATTATTCTGTTTACAGCCATCCAGTCCAACGGCCAATCAAGCCGTGAACCACAGCCGGATGATGCACAGCGTATATTGAAACTTTACCCCAACCCGGCAGTATCATTTATCAAGATTGAATTTCAGAGAAAATATGAAAATGGTTACACGCTGCAGATTATAAACTTTATTGGCAAGCAGGTATATGAAGCCAAAAATATCAATGCAAGTTTCACTCTCGATTTATCACCTTACACCCGTGGCGTTTATATTTACCAGCTAAAAGATCAGCTTGGCAAAGTGGTTGAATCGGGTAAATTCCAGGTGTCGAAATAATTCCCATTAAACATATGCAACAGGCTCTTCCCTTGAAGAGCTTTTTTTATCTCACTTCTGCAATCAGAAATTTCAGGTATTGTGTATTTTCTAAACCGCGAACGATGGGATGATCGGCCGATTGCGACTGAAACGTTACCTGCCTGAGTTTTCTTTTAGCATCTTTAGCTGCCATATCGATAGTCTGTAAAAACATTTCGGGAGTGACCAGTGCTGTGCAGGAAGAAGTAACCAGAAACCTGCCCGGCCGCAGCAGTTTCATTGCCCGTAGGTTGATTTCTTTATAGCCGGCAATAGCACGCTGAACCATGTCCCTGCTTTTGGTGAATGCCGGCGGATCAAGTATCACCATATCGAATTGCTTTCCCTCTTTACTCCATTGCTTTAACACATCAAAAGCATTGGCTACTTCAAAGCAGCAGATACTTTCAAGCCCATTCAGCGCTGCATTTCTTTTGGCCTGTTGCACGGCTGCTTCAGAAATATCGAGCCCCAAAACTGATTTGGCGCCATATTGGGCAGCATGAATTTCAAACGTACCGGTGTAACAAAATGCGCCCAGCACCTCCGCACCATTTGCAATGTGGCGTATGGCCCTGCGGTTGTCCTGCTGATCGAGAAAATAACCTGTCTTCTGCCCGTTTTCAATATCCACATGAAACTTCAACCCGTTTTCATTTATGATGATATTGGTATCAAACGGCGCTGATAAAAATCCTTTCTGCTGCTGCATGCCTTCCACTTCCCTTACCGGTACATCATTTCGCTCATAAATTCCTTTTGGTTGAAAAATTCTGTTCAGGGCTTTTACAATGGCCTGCTTCCACACATCCATGCCGAGAGCAAGCGTCTGAATGACGAAGTAATCGTTGAACTTATCAATGATGAGCTGGGGCAAATCATCTGCTTCGCCAAAAACAAGCCGGCAGTTCTCAACATATCCTGTTTTTTGCCTGTATTGCCAGCATTGCTTTATTTTTTTATAAAAAAACTCCTCATCAATCATTTCATTCCTCTCTCTTGTCAGCAGGCGAACGATAATCTGTGAACGTTCATTGTAATAACCCTGCCCGATAAATTTATTATCATGCGTAAAAACTGTGACCACTGAACCTGGAACAATTGATTTTTTACCAGGATCTATTTTTATTTTTTCCACTTCATTGGCATAAATCCACGGATGTCCATCCTGCACCCGCCGGCTGATATTTTTCCTTAAAAAAACTTTTATCATGGCGCAAAGGTAGTGGCCGCGGCAGGTGCAGGAACATACCGGAACTGCGTCAATTTGTCTATCATACGGCCTTGGCAGTATTATTGACAATCTTACCTTTGCAATCAATTTTGAAAAAAATGCGTCAAAAAGATATGAAGGAACCCAAAGAACAGGCAAAAATGCAGGAACCGGAAAACAACGGAGCCGCCCTCAATACCGATGAAAGCGTAAGTGGCACCACCCACCTGAATGAGCCGGTGACCACCGAACCCGAAATAGAGAAGCTGCGTACTGAACTGGAAGAAACCAGGGATAAATTTCTGCGCAAAGTGGCCGAGTTTGAAAACTTTAAAAAACGCAACCTGAAAGAAAGAATGGAACTGATACAAACAGCCGGCAAGGAAGTGATAATTGACCTGCTGGATGTACTGGACGATTTTGACAGAGCGGAAAAGCAAATGAATAATTCCAGCGACATCGGTGAAGTTAAAGAAGGCGTGCTGCTGGTATTCAACAAACTGAAAAATCTTTTAGCAGCCAAGGGATTGAAAGCAATGGAAACAATTCAAAAGGATTTTAATCCGGACATACACGAAGCCATTACCGAAATACCGGCACCTTCGGAAGAACTGAAAGGTAAAGTGCTGGATGAAATCCAGAAAGGCTATTACCTGAATGATAAAATTATCCGGTACGCTAAGGTGGTGGTAGGAAAATAGAGGTAATGAAAAAATGTGCTAATCTGCGAATGTGCGAATGGCTAACCCGCAAACAATTCCGGAATACGTTCTGCCGGCTCATTAGCAAATCAGCCCATTGACTAATCAGCAAATTATGAAAAAAGATTACTACGAGGTTTTGGGTGTTGGCAAAAACTCTTCGGCCGATGAAATAAAAAAAGCGTACCGGAAAGTGGCTATGCAGTATCATCCCGATCGCAACCCGGGCGATAAAAGCGCTGAGGAAAAATTTAAAGAAGCAGCCGAAGCTTACGAAGTGCTGAGTGATGCCGATAAAAAAGCCCAATATGACCGCTACGGTCATGCCGGCTTGAGCGGCAATGGCCGCGGCTTCAGCGGCGGCGGTATGAACATGGAAGACATCTTCAGCCAGTTTGGTGATGTGTTCGGCGATGATTTGTTTGGCAGCTTCTTTGGCGGCGGCAGAAGCCGCACTTCAAGAAGCCGCGGTGTACGTGGCAGCAACCTGAGAATAAAAATCAAACTTGCTTACGAAGAGATAGCAAAGGGTGTAACCAAAAACATCAAAGTAAAAAAATACGTTTCCTGCCAGACCTGCGGGGGCAGAGGCGCAAAAGATAAGGGCGGCATTCAAAACTGCAGCACCTGCGGCGGCACCGGCCAGGTGCGAAGAGTCACCAACACTTTTATAGGCCAGATGCAAACAGTGACTACCTGCCCTGCCTGCAATGGCGAAGGCACTACCATCACTGCTAAATGTACTTCGTGCCGCGGAGAGGGAAGGGTGTATGGTGAAGAAACAGTTTCTATTGACATACCTGCCGGCGTGCAGGAAGGCATGCAGCTGAACCTTAGCGGCAAGGGTAATGCCGGAGAACGGGGCGGTATGCCCGGCGACCTGATTATCCTGGTGGAAGAAGAACCACATAAGGAACTGCAGCGTGACGGCATGAATGTGGCTTACGACCTGCATATTTCATTCACCGATGCCGTGTTTGGCACGCAGGTAGAAGTGCCCACTATTGACGGCCGGGCCAAAATAAAAATACCAGCCGGCACGCAAAGCGGAAAAATTTACCGGCTGAAAGGAAAAGGGTTTCCGGCCGTGAACAGTTACCAGAAAGGTGATCAGCTGATTCATGTAAATGTGTGGACACCCCAGCACCTGACCCCGGAAGAAAAAGCACAGCTGGAAAAGCTGAGTCATTCCCCCAATTTCAAACCGCAACCTGATAAAACAGATAAAAGTTTCCTGGATAAAATGAGGGAGCTCTTTTCCTAAACATTTTTCTTTTTCTTCTTTGAGCGGGTATAAAAATTTTTTGCCTTATACACCAGCTCCACAAACTGGCTTTGGCTGGCATCCGTGGGATTGGCTGCTTCGCCGGCATGATACAGCACATCACCCCAGCCGATTTCTTTTGTATACGGTGATGATTTCAGCAGGGAGCCAAACATGATGACCGATGCTGCAAACCTGTACATGGGTTCCACCTCTTTAAAGTAAACGGGATCATAAGCAAATTGCTTTTCCATTTCATGCTGCATCGTATCGGCAGGCATTTTATAATAGAGCTTTATACCGGCAAATTTTTCCGAATACACATTTTCACCAGCTGCAAAGTTTGGCTCAATTTCAAATCCTGCGATTAAAGACTGGCCCGAACCGATTTCACCACCTTCAAGCACACTTGATGAATCGGCAAGTGCGCCCAGCTTGTTATCAAAACCTATCAACCGGTACTGCTTCACCAGTGCGGGGTCAAAGCTTACATTCATGCTTACATCATCTGCCACAGTGTACAGCGTCTGGGTAAATTCTTTCATCAGCACTTTTTCTGCTTCCTGGTAGGTATCTGCATAGGCAAAATTGCCATTACCTTTGCGGGCCAGCGTCTGGATTTTTGAATCTTTATAATTCCCCATACCCACACCCAGGCAGGTAAGATAAATACCCGCTTCGCGGTGGCGGCTTATCAGTTCATCCAGCTCCTGCTCGGTTTGCACACCTACATTAAAATCACCATCCGTGGCAAGTATAATTCTTGTATGGCCGTTTCGGATTGCATGTTTTTTGGCAATCTGGTAGGCCAGTTTGATACCCGACTCGCCGGGTGTGGAGCCGCCCGGCTGCAGTTCACCAATAGCTTTGCAAATTTTTTCTTTTTCATTTCCGCTGGTGGGAAATAACATGACACCTACTGCACCGCCATATACCACTATGCTCACCGTATCTTTTTCACGCAGGTTCATAGCCAGCATGTGAAAGGCCGATTTCAGCATGGGCAGGCGGTTGGGCATGTCCATGGAGCCGGATATATCAATTAAAAAAATAAGATGGGTGGGCGGTAAAGAATCAAGATTGATTTTTTTGGAAAATACGTTTACAAAAAAAAGCAGGTTATCCTTGTTCCAGGGGCAGGAGGTCAGCCTGGTTTTTATATTAAAAACAGAAGTGTCGTCCGGGGGTTGGTAACCAAAATTGAAATAATTCAGCATCTCTTCAATGCGCACCGCATCCGGCGGCACGTTCATGTCAAGATTGATAAACCGGCGCACATTGCTGTACGATGCCCTGTCAATATTGAGTGCAAGACTGGTGGAGGGATACTTTTTTGCTTCAATAAAATGATTCTCCACCAGGTTGGCGTACGTTTCATTGCTCACCACAAAATTTTTTTCTCTTTCCCTTGAAAAATCTTTGGTAAGCGATGCTAATTTTCCCCGCTTTACACTGGAGCTGACGGAGGGCAGCAATTTCAACTGCACTACCGTAAACTTATTTGCCTTCACCGCAATTTTTTCGTCCTGGTAACCGGGAAAGCTAAAAAACAAAGTGTCGGATTCTTTTGAAGAAGGAAAACCAAAATAACCGTTATTGCTGCTGTAGTAGTATACCCCGGTACTGTGCTGGTGAATATTTACTTTGGATAAAAGATTCCCGGTTTCATCCCTCACTTCGCCACGGAGATAAAATTGCTGGCCCGAAAACGGCAAGGCAATCAGCAACATGAAAACAATATGCACAATGGCTTTCAACCGGATATTCTCCAACTTTACAAAATACAAAAAAGACCCTGTGTTTTTATTATTAATTCTGAACCAACTGGTAAATTTCTTTAAAATTTCTTCCCAACCCGTCGTAGTCGAGTCCGTAACCCACAACAAACCTGTCTGGTATGGAAAAACCAAGATAGTCAATAGGAATGGGGTAAACTGTGGCTTGTGGTTTTTGAAGTAGAGCGGCAATTTTAAGTGATGCAGGTTGGTGATGCATCAGTTTTGGTAAAAATTCATTAAGGGTTTTTCCTGTGTCTACAATGTCTTCAATGATGATAATGTCGCGGCCAATAATGTCCACATCAAGACCAATAGCCGTAATCACCTGCCCGCTGGATGTGGTGCCTTTGTATGATGCCAGCTTGATAAAACAAATTTCTGCATCAATGCTGAGGTATTTAAACAGGTCGGCGGCAAACATGAATGAACCGTTCAATATAGCAATGAACATCGGCCGCCGTCCGGCATAATCTTTATTAATCGCATCGGCAATTTTTTTTATGCCTGACTGTATTTCCTCTGCAGAAAGAAACGGACCGAATTTTTTATCGTGAACCTGTATCAGCGACATGCAGGTATATTATTTATTTTGCGGGAGCCAGTGCAGGCATTGACGGGGCTTTGGCACGCAGGTACAGCACGGAGCCAACCGCCGGCTTCATGTGCGGCTGAAGGTAATTGTATTCCAGTAAACTCTCGATGCGCAGCGCTTCGGTTTGTGCTATGTCGGCCAGTGTTTCTCCCGGCTTTACCACATGCTGCTCGTTCAGCCCCGTTTTTCTCTTGCGCATGATGTAAATCAACTGGTCTGCCTCTACTGTTTCCTGTGCTTTCATATCATTAAATTCAAAGATACGGGCCAACGGCAGGCCGTATTTTTCGGCTATGCTCAAAAATGATGTTCCTTTTTTTGCGAAGATCACTCTCGTTTCATTTATCCTGAATTCACCTTCAGGATAACCGGGAACGGGTTCAGATTTTTCAGGCTGCTGAACTTTTATTTCTTTTACCTGTTGCAGTTTTATTTCTTCCTGCTTTTTGTCTTTGCTGGCATAAACAACAACCGCCTGCTCCTGAGGCATTACTACAGGTGTTACTTCAGGTATTATTATATCACCGGTTTTTATCACATCAGGCGTTTCACTTTTAGCAAGCAATTTTTCTGTGGGCTGTTTTTTACCCAAAGCAATCAAAGTATAATCCTGCAGATTGTAATCTTCAATCAGCCTGACGAGCACCTGCGAATATTTCGGGTTGGTGGCATAGCCGGCTTTTTTCAGTCCCCATGCCCAGCCTTTGTAATCAGTTGGGTCCAGCTTGAATAAGGAAGCATAACGGGGAGTGATTTTCAAATAGTCTGACTGATCACGATAGGAGTCTTCGGGCTTTGCATATTTACGGAAACATTCATTCGGCGCATCGTCGGTATGCTTCACTGTCATCCCGGTCCATTCGGTTTTGCACTTCAGGCCAAAGTGATTGTTTGATTTTTTTACCAGTTCGCTGGTACCTGCACTCGTTTCGTGTATGCCCTGCGCCAGTTTGATAGCCGCCGGAATGCCTGTGCGCTGCATTTCAGCCATTGCAAGTTCTTTGTACGTATCAATATAGGCAAGTATATCCGCTTCCTGTTGGGCAAAAGATTTTACAAACGTGAAAAAAATGAATACCAGTAATCGGAATTTCAGTTTTTGCATGGGTGAATTTATTTTTTCCTGATTAAATACAGACCGTCCCGCAGGGTAAGGACCATTTTCTCCACATCAGCCCTTGCTTTGATGAATTCATTGAAGGCGCTGATGGCTTTTGCATTTTTTCCTTCCGGTTCGGGGTCAAGCGCCTGGCCGTGGAAAAAAATATTATCTGCGAAAATAAAGCCGTTTTTCCGCACTTTGGGTATCACCAGGTTAAAATATTCAATATAACCGGGCTTATCAGCATCAATAAATACAAGATCAAAGATTTCATCCAGAGAAGAAACTATTTCGTGGGCATTTCCCGTATGCAGGATGAGCTTTTCTTTATAAGGCGAACGGTCGAAAAAGCCACGGGCAATACGGGCATACTGCTCACTTATTTCAATAGTGTGCAACAGGCCGTCTTCGGTCAATCCCTTGGCAAGACACAAGGCGCTGTAGCCGGTAAAGGTTCCTATTTCAAGCACACGTCGCGGCCTTATCATCATGCTGGCCATCTCAAGAAACTTACCCTGCAAATGCCCGCTCAGCATGTGATGCTCCGGGTGATGGGTACGGGTGTATTCTGCTACCTCATCCAGCAAGGCATCTTCGGCAGAAGAATATTTTTCGGCATAAGCCTGTACAAGCGGGTTGATTAAATCCAAATGGTTGATTTTTTGCAAAGATAACTTTAAGCTGGCTGAAATTCCCGGGATATATCAGTTCCTGTTTTTTTTGCCGGAAATAATTAAAAGCCCAAGGAAAGTAATGATGCCGTTAATAAGTATCAGCTCATTGCCGATTTTATACCCGTCAAAAAACAATTTTGATATTTTATCCAGCCCCAGCTTCATATGCAGTTTGGCTTCGTACCAGGCGGGGTTGCTGAGCAGGTCAATACACAAAGCAATCAGCGGAGCCATGATGCACACCGTCCATATCAATTTATCGTTCAGCTGTCGCTTCGTTAATATTCCGAATGCAAATAACCCAAGCAGCGGGCCGTAAGTAACGCCGGCAAACTTAAGGATGAAGTCAATGATGAGTTTATCGTTCATCCACTGAAACAGCAGCACCATGATGAAGAACACAAGAGCAAAAGTGAAATGCACTTTCAACCTTGTCCGCTTTTTCTCTTTTTCTGTTCCCTCTCTTTTTTTCAACCCGAGAATGTCAATACAGAAACTGGAAGTAAGCGAAGTGATGGCGCCATCCACGCTGGGAAAAAGCGCCGAGATGAGTGCAATAATGAAAATGATGCCGATACTGCCGCTGAATGCATCGCTGAGCGCAATGGTGGGAAACAAATCATCCGGCGGCACGGTGATGCCCTGCCTGCCGGCGTACAGATACAGTACGCCGCCCAGCACAAGAAAAAGAAAATTCACCAGCATCAGGATGGCCGAAAAAGTCATCATGTTTTTCTGCGAATCCTTCAGGGTTTTCACGCTGATGTTTTTCTGCATCATCTCCTGGTCGAGGCCCGTCATGGCAATGGCGATAAACATGCCGCCTGATAAGTTTTTCCATACATACGAACCGGCCTGCACATCCCAGTTGAAGATTTTTAAGTAGCCTTTATCCGACATCATGGTTAAAGCGCCGCCAAAGTCGGTGCCCAGTGTTTTGATGATGACGAAAATGCAAATCACAAGCCCGGTGAGCATGCCTGTGGTTTGAAGCGTGTCGGTATAAATGATGGTTTTCACACCGCCTTCGAACGTATATAATAAAATCAGTAGCAGGATGACGAGCGTGGTAGCCACAAAGGGAATTCCCAGCTTGTTGAAAATAAACAGCTGCAATACGCTAATGACAAGATAAAGCCTGGCTGTGGCGCCAACCGTGCGGGAAAGAATAAAAAAGAAAGCGCCTGCCTTATGTGCATTGATGCCAAACCTTTTTTCGAGGTATGTATAAATGCTGGTCAGGTTCATGCGGTAATACAGCGGCAGCAGGATGAAAGCTATAACAAGGTAGCCCAGCATATAACCCAGTACTACCTGGAAATAATAAAAATTGCTGCTACCTACAGCACCGGGTACACTTACAAATGTGACGCCGCTGAGCGAAGTGCCTATCATGCCGAAGGCCACCAGCATCCAGTTGCTGCTGCGGTTGCCGATGAAGAAGGATTCATTGTTTGCATTGCGGCTGGTGAGCCATGCTACAACAAGCAGCAAAACAAAATAACCAATGACGAAAGAAAATAAAGCGACAGGGGACATGGGTTGATTTTAGATTTGGGATTTCGGATTTCAGATTTTACTGGCGAATTTCACATCGGAAAAATAAATAAAACATGAAGATAAGCTCTCTGGCCGTTTTCTGTGGCTCAAAGACCGGAAAGAATCCTGTTTTCACGCAGCATGCTGCCGAACTTGGCAAGATGTTGTCAAAAAATAACATCACACTGATTTATGGCGGCGGCAATGTGGGCATCATGGGTGTATTGGCCAATACGGTGATGGAAAACGGGGGCAAAGTGATTGGCGTCATTCCGCGTAAACTGGTGGAATGGGAACGCCAGCACGAAGGCATTACCGAACTGATGGTGGTGGAAGACATGCACACCCGCAAAAAAAGAATGTACGACCTGTGCGATGCGGCGCTGATACTGCCCGGTGGCTTCGGCACACTGGACGAAATGTTTGAAATGATTACCTGGAACCAGCTTTCTATCCATGATAAAAAAATTTACCTGCTGAATTCTGCCAATTACTTCGAACACCTGTTGCAGCATCTTTATCGCATGGAAGAACAGGATTTTTTATATGAAAAAGTAACCGACCGGATTGAAGTGCTTGGGGAACCTGCACATTTGCTTACCCGCATCAGGCAGCTTTAACGGTTCCTGTTTCCACCACCCTGGAACAGTGGAATCTGCAGACCTGCCCGAATGATGGGAATGGTGCGACCGAAGGCATCGGTATAAGGTGAATTGACATCGCCGCCTACATCAAAAAGAATAGCCAGGTAATAAAACGGCGAACCGCTGCCGGGAAAACGGCCGGTGGTATAGCCGCCGCCTACCAGTACACTATTGGCCGAAAGATTGTCTTTGGTGCTGCCGCCATTATTGGGAAGAATGTATTTTCCATTTATAAAATAATGTTCTGCCTGGGCCTGTGCAAATAAAAACCTGACCGGGTAAAGTTTTACAAACAGGCCCCCTCCATAATTTTTATATCGAAGCCGGTCGTTGAAAACACTCACATCGCGGTACGAAGTGTAATTATAGTTGAACACCAGGCCGGCATCGGCCCAGCGGGTAAGGCTGTAGCCAAACACCGGGCTGGCACCTGCCAGGAAAGTATTGTTGTAATATGCAAGTGAAATACTGCCGCCGGTAAAAAGATTTTCCTTTTTGAAGCCTTTCTTTTTTTCCTCCTCATCCTGTGCCTGTATAAAAGCCGGAATAAACAGAACGGTAAGAAAGAATGCAAGGAGCTTTGTTTTCATAATATGGTTTTTATTTAAACAGCTAATTTAACTCCATTTGTTCGGCAGTGTTTAACTGCAATTCGTTAAAAATTTTAGATTTTGCAGGATATTTCAATATCATATTTATCCAAAGAATGCCGGCGATAACCAGGAAATGAACAGCGCAGGTGAGCAAATAAAAAATCATTGACAGGCACGCCGGCACTTCATTCAATACAAGAAACTGCGCCAATGCAGGTCGGTACGTGTTGAATTTTTCCATTAACACACTGTTACCTTGCTGCAGTGCTTTCAATTTTTTCCGGTAAAAAAATACTGCAAGATATACACAGGCTGCCGCAGCAAGCAGCATGGCAATAAGCAGGATATTCATCACGGATTTATCCGTTACTACCGGCGGCATGGTCCCGGTCTGTTTTAAAAAAATCAATGTCACCGAAAATAAGAGTACGCCGGCTACCATTCCAAAAAACAATAATTGCAATTGACGCAATGCTTCTTTTGGTGTGGCAGGCAGGTGGCTTTGCATCAGAATATTTTTCCGGGATTAAGAATATTATTCGGATCAAAGGCCTTTTTAATCTGCCGCATCAGCTCCAGCTGTTTTTGTTCAAACACAATATCCATAAAGCCTTTTTGAATCAGCCCTATGCCGTGCTCGCCGCTGATGGTGCCGCCCAGTTTTTTTACCAGCTCAAACAAGGCCCGCAGGCAGCGGGTCATTTCTGCATCGCCATAGCTGTTGGGCGTACCTTCTTTCATAATGCGGATGTGCAGGTTGCCATCGCCGGCATGACCGTAGCACACCGCTTTGTAATTATGTTTTGCGCCCAGTTCTTTCACACCGCGAATAAGAGCAGGCAGTTCAGCTCTCGGCACCACGGTATCTTCTTCTATTGTGTAGCCCGCCAGTTTCACCGCTTCGGCTACTCTGCGCCGCAGCTTCCATAGTTCAGCTTTTTGCTGCGCATCATCGGCAAAATAAATTTCACCAATATCATAATGCGTCAGCAGTTCGCTGATGGCTTCCATTTCATGCATCAGCACATCCCTGTCATTGCCGTCCACTTCTATCAGCAGGTGAGCTTCCAGGTCGTCAGTGATGGGCACAGCGCTGATGTCAACAAAATCGCTGACAATTTTCAGCGCATCAATTTCTACAAGCTCCATAGCGCTGGGTACAAAGCCTGCTTTGAATATTTCACTCACGGCTTCACCGGCCTGCTCCAGTTTACGAAACGGCACCAGCATCAGTAAATCATACCTGGGATGGGGAATCAGGCGCAACACAATTTTTGTTACAATGCCCAGTGTGCCTTCGCTGCCCACCACCAGCTGCGTTAGATTATAACCCGTGGAGTTTTTTAAAACGTTGGCGCCGGTCCAGATGATTTCGCCGGTGGGCAATACCATTTCGAGGTTGAGCACATAATCTTTTACCACGCCATATTTTACTGCTTTGGGGCCACCGCTGTTTTCAGCAATATTGCCACCGATAAAACAGGAGCCGCGGCTGGCCGGGTCGGGCGGGTAAAACAAACCCTTTTCCTTCACCGCCATTTGCAGCACTTCGGTAATCACACCGGGCTCGGTTGTTACCTGCAGGTTACGTTCATCTATTTCAAGTAATGAATTCATTCTTTCAACAGCAAGCAAAACACCGCCAAGATGAGGCAGCGCACCTCCGCTGAGTCCTGTGCCTGCGCCCCGTGGCGTCACGGGAATTTTTTCCGCATTACATATTTTCATGATGGCGCTGATTTCTTCCGCAGTGCGTGGTTTTATCACTACATCGGGCAGGTAATGCAGGTTCTCCGTTTCATCGTGGGCATAATGTTCAATTGTTGTTTCATCCAGGTAAACATAGTCGTTTCCCACAATGTCTTTAAACCTGCTGATGATTTCTGATGTAAGGCCTGGTTTTACTGCGCTCTGCATGCGTTTTTATTTATGCGTGCAAAAGTCGCATAAATAAGTAATATGATAAAACCCTGCCAGTGCAGCCGGTTATCAATAAACATTTGTGAGGAAGATTGATTAGTAAACTTTATTTCTCAGGTCAGGACATTTGAAGTCTCTCTTGGAACCCTGGAAGGAATTGAAGATACCTTCTTTGATGAGAGAAAATTCGAAAGCGCCGCGGCCGTTATTATAGTTTTTCAATGTAGATGTAGTGGCATCATAAGTGAATGTGGCCCTGATGTCATTCCATTGCAACCCGATCATCGGCACAAAAGCATCCTGGTAACGGTAATACAAGCCGGCGATGAGCTGGTAGGTACCATCGCCCGAAAGATCATAATGTGCATTCAGTCCCCCGACAATTTCCATTGCCTTTGCCTGCGTGGTAAAATAGACATTGGGATTGATGAGCCATTGGTTATTTACCAAAATGCTGCCGTTCAAAAAACCGATATGCCGTACCGCTATGCGGTTGTCAATACCCGGCGCTGCATTAAAGAAAGATTCCCTTGGCCTGTTTACATGATGCGCCGAATAACCGGCATTCAAATAAACTTTATCGTTGGGAAAATAAGCATAGTTTAATCCCAGCTGAATATCGAGGTAATTGATGTTGTTGTTGGCCAGCGCTACCGAGGTTGGCAATTTGTTATCGAAAAATTTGCCGTCGAACTGGTCGGGAAATTTCAGGTTGGTTACGTTAATCTGTTTATTTGACCAGCCCACATTGAAACCGGCGCTGACAAGACTGCCCGCATCAATAAGCTGGTGATATGCCAGCGAGCCATAAATTTTTGTGGAAGTAAGATTGCCGCTGCCGGCCACATCACGAATAATAACACCACCGGCGCCAATCCAGCCCGTTTCAAAACGGTTGCGCATCACCTGTGCATCGCCAAAAGCACTCATGGTTTTGTACGGAATGGCCATGATGCTCGACCACTGGTTGCGGTAATTTATTCCCACACGGTAATCGCCCCCGGGAATAAAACCCGTATTGGCCGGGTTGGTGGTAAGCGGCGAATTCATGAACTGGGAAAAATGAAGATCCTGACTGAAGACACAAGGTGTATGGCCCAGGAAAAAAAACACGAATCCTAAATGACAAATTCCAAATAATGTTTTGCGCTTATTTTTCATTCACACATTTTCAAATTATCAAATTATCGTATCAAAGTTATGTCACCTTTTTTAGTTGTTTTAGTACCGTCGAAAAATTCCACGTCCAGCGTATAGGCATACACATCCATGGGCTGCAGCACTCCTTTGTATTTTCCGTCCCAGCCTGTGTTTCTGTCGCTGGTTTCAAACACCTTTTGTCCCCAGCGGTTCCAGATGATAAAACGCATTTTGGTAATGCCGAAGCCCCTCACCATCACCACACTGTTTACATCGCCGCTCTGCGGGGTAAACGCATTGGGTACATCCACCAGCGCCGCTATCAATGCCCTTACATCGCGGCAAAGCGTATCGGCGCAGCCGGCCGCATTGATGGCAACCAAACAAGCCGTATAAGTGCCGGTAACATTGTACTGGTGTTGCACGGGCAGGCGGGATGTGGTAACAAGCGTATCGCCATCGCCAAAAAGCCATTTAAAGTTCACGGCATCCGGCGAAGCAAGGTTGCTGAAAGTTGTTGGTGTGTTTTCCACCGGCGGATCGGGAGTAAAGCTGAAATTGGAAAACGGGTTATTGAAAACATTTATGGTAAGCGATGTGGTGTCGGAAATATTACAGGTATTGGGGTCGGTGGCGATTAAAGTAATGGTGTAAGTGCCGGCAACTGTATAAGTATGCACCGGGTTGGTGGCCGTACTTGTATTGCCATCGCCAAAATTCCACTGGAAGGTTTGCCCGGCAATGGAAGTATTGTTGAACTGCGCAGTATAAGGCACACAGCCGGTTGGTGGTGTGGTAAACTGTGCCACCACCAGCGGTGCAATGCTGATGGTTTTTATTACCGTATCCGGCGCATTGCAGTATGCTGTGTCAACAAGAATAAGTTTTACTGTGTAAGAGCCCGGCGCTGCATAGGAATGAAATACGGATGCTGTGCCGGCAGTAACCGTAGGCGAACCATCGCCAAAATCCCAGACAAAAGATTGGTTGGTAAATGGACGAACGGGTGGCGCCACAGATAAATTATCAAACCTGTATTTCAGTGAATCGCAGGGCGCCAGTTTTACAGGGTTGAAATCAAGCACAGCCTGCAAATCACCTACTTTAATATTGATGTATGATGTGTCGCGTATGTTGCAGGTAGTAGAATCTTCGGCTATCAACATTACCTGGAAAACACCCGGGGTATTAAAAATATGAGTGATGTTAGGTGTGGTAGTGATTACCGGGTTGGGCAACGTGCCATCGCCAAAATACCAGTAGTATGTAACTGCATTGGCAATGGTATCTCTGAAATCAACTGTAAGCGGCACACAGCCGGCCGTATCTCTTGGCACCCCATTTATCATTGATTGCACACCTGCATCCACACCGGCAAAATCGAAAGATATTTTTATCATAGCGAGATTGCAACCTTGCACTGCTGCGGCATTATTATTAGGCCCCCAAACTCCCGGTGTAGTGGGAAAAACAGCGCCACCGGCACAATTGCCGCAAACGGCCTGGTAAATCACGCCTTGCCTGTCGAAGCGGCTGGTGCCACCGTCCACATGATCAGTAAAGCCTCCGTTTTGTCCAAAATAACTCCCGAATAGTTGTGAAGTCGCATTCTTTTTTAATACAAAAAAATAAAAATCGTGCCCGTCGGTTGAGCTTTGAATTGCATCAGCCGTTATTGGCATTCCGGATGTAGAAGATGATTGATAAGGATTATTTGGCGGAAAAATGTCGCCACCCCAACCTGATACATAAACATTCTCGCAGTTATCAACCAAAAAAGCCGTGATTGAAATATTGGGTGTGGTGGCCGAACGTCCAAAGGTGGTGGAATAAACATAGGCGGACAGGTCAGGTTGCAGTTTAGCTATAAACTGCGGTGCGCTGGCATTGCTGAAAGCAGCATTAATAACCGGCCATGCGCCCCTTGTTTGCCCGCATACATAAGGAAAGCCCTGCAGGTCGAATTGAATACCAAAAACCTGGTCGGTAGCTGATGTGCCAAGAAATGTAGAGCGGATAATACCGCCGCCATTATTACTGATGACAGAAACAAATCCATCAATGCCTCCGTTGTTTGAAGTACCGATGGTGCCTGCTGTATTACCGGGAAAATTGCCGGTGCTGGCTGTGCCGCCGGCTACATAAATATTTCCGTTTGGTGCAAGGGAAAGCACATAAGCTGCATCATCGGCATTGCCGCCAAGATAACTGGCAAATAAAACCGATGAAATATTTCCATTCAATTTCAACACTACGCCATCCTGGCTGCCGCCGCCAAAATTGGGTTGAAATACTCCGGCCGTTACCGGAAAATTATTTGACCGGGTACAAGAAGCCACATAAGCATTACCGCTTCCGTCAAGTATCACTTCGCTTCTTCCGTCGTCACCATAGTTTTGCTGCAATGAACTGATACCACTCCTGTTTGGGTTAATATTCACTCCATCGTCGCCGGTGCCACCGATTCTTTTAGAACCAATCAAAGCTGTGCCTGCAGCATTCAGCTTGGTAACAACAATATCATACGAGCCGCATGGCCCTACTAATCCTGCCGCTCCGCCGGTAACAGGATATGAGCCCGTGCCGGTAAGTGGTGAATTAGTACGGCCAGCAATTACCACATTGCCGGCTCCGTCAACCATAAGGCTGTGAGGTTGATCATCACCAGAACCGCCAATATAGGTTGCAAAAACTCTTGCAGTGCCTGTGGCATTAAGCCTGATAATACTCATATCAGATGGTGGTGAACTGGACCCGCCACCCCAAACAGTTTGAAAAGCTCCGGGGCTGACCGGAAAACCTGGCTCGATATTAATACCGCCACCATAAAAACTACCATCCGGGCCATAGGTTGCAGTATAACCCCAGTTACTTCCTGTACTTCCGCTGAAAGAAACAAAAATTAAAGTGGGGTCTATTACCAGTACTTCGTTTGGGTTATAATTTCTTACATCAAACCTTATTTCATTGCCGGTAACTACATATTTGCACGAAACAGTTTTGCGCTGATTGTTTTCGTACTGGTACGTGTAAGGCTCCAGTTCCTTCACATCACCCACCGAAGTTTTAATCAGCAGCTCTTTATTACGCACCTCCAGTTTGTCGGCCCCGGTATAGCGTATAACTATTCTTGCAGGATTGCCGCCGGGCTTTACTACAATGTCATATTTCATCCGTCCGTTTTCTGTATAATATCTTACATCGGTATTGGGGTAAATATTTTTCAGCGTTATGCCCTGGAAAATCCTGCAGTGACCTGCCCATTTGGAAGGGTCGTCGCCAATAAAATAATTGTTGTAATGAGTCTGCAATTTATCCGGTACTACCTCAGTTTGTTCTGAAGCACCGGCAAAAGCAACTGTATAAGCATGTGAACGGAGAATGAAAGGTGAATTTCGTTTTGCAGCATCCATATGTCCCTTTGCGTATTCATGAAGCTGCTCCAGGTCCTGCTCGTTATGCTGCACCACGGTAAATCCTTTTTCCCCGATATAAAACTGGCCTGCAGGCACATCGCTTTTGAATTTAATACGGCTGTCCCACTGGCCTTTGTTTTCGATAAATTCAATAATGCCGGACTGGGCGTTTAGTGCAGTGGTGATGAAGAGTAAACCAAGGGTTATGTAGCAATTCCGGATCAATGTTATATTTTTTCCAAATTAACTAAAAAGAGTGACACCGGGTTTTGAATCTTGTGTTAAGATATCCGGCTCCAGGCCGTTTTTCCTTCCAGGCTTTGAAAGTAGCTTTTCAGCCGCAAATTTTCTGCCGAATTAAGCTCAGGGTCTTTTGTTATTATATCATCAGCAAACTTACGGGCCAGCTCCAGCAAAGGCCTGTCTTGGACTATGCTTGCCAGCCTGAAGTTTAATACGCCGCTTTGTCTTGTGCCTTCAATATCACCGGGTCCACGCATGTCAAGGTCTTTTTCTGCAATGATAAATCCGTTGGCGGTGGCAGTCATTATTTTCATCCTTTCTCTTGCATCATTACCTATATCCTGTGCAGTCAGCAGTATGCAGTAGCTCTTATCGGCGCCCCGCCCCACCCTGCCACGCAGCTGGTGCAGCTGCGAAAGTCCAAACTTCTCTGCGCTTTCAATCACCATCACCGATGCATTGGGCACATCCACGCCTACTTCAATCACCGTGGTGGAAACCATGAGCTGCGTATCACCACTAACGAAGCGCTGCATATTAATATTTTTCTGGTCAGTCTTTTGTCGGCCATGCACCATACTTATCCAGTATTTAGGTTCGGCAAACCAGGCTTTCACATTTTCGTACCCTTTCATCAGGTTTTCGTAATCAAGTTTATTACTTTCTTCAATCAAAGGAAAAATAATGTACACCTGCCGGCCTTTGGCGATTTCGGTTTTCAGGAATTCCATCACCCGGGGCCGGTCTTTTTCATAACGATGCACAGTAGTTACTGGTTGGCGGCCTGGCGGCAGTTCGTCAATCACACTGTAATCAAGATCGCCGTAGGCTGTCATGGCCAATGTACGGGGAATGGGGGTGGCGGTCATGACCAGAATATGCGGGGGTGTTTCATTTTTTTCCCAAAGCAATGCCCGCTGCACCACACCAAATTTGTGCTGCTCATCCACAATGGCCAGCCCGAGGTTGCTGAACTGCACATCTTTCTCAATCACAGCATGTGTACCGATAAGAATGTGCAATGAACCATCACTTAGTTTTTGCTGAATAATTTTTCGCTCCGATGTTTTGGTGGAGCCGGTAAGCAGCGCCACTTCCACCGGCATTTGCCGGAGCATTGAAGTGATGCTTTGGTAATGTTGCTGTGCCAGCACTTCAGTAGGTGCCATCAGGCAGCTTTGATAGCCGTTGTCTGCCGCAATCAACATGGTGAGTAATGCCACGATGGTTTTGCCGCTGCCCACATCGCCCTGCAGCAGGCGGTTCATCTGCCTGCCCGTGGCTGTGTCTTTTCTTATTTCTTTTATCACCCGCTTTTGCGCAGCAGTCAGCTCAAACGGAAGATGATGGGTGTAAAAGCTGTTGAAGAAATCTCCCACTCTGCTGAATGTAAATCCGTGCGAAAAGCGATGACGCTGCGATTTCACTCTTGCCATACGGAGCTGGGCAAGAAAAAGCTCTTCAAACTTCAGCCGCTTCACCGCTTCATCGTATTCCTGGAGGTTTGCTGGAAAATGAATTTGTGAAAATGCCTTGAACCGGCCGGTGAGCTTTAACTTTTGTAAAATATCATCGGGCAGGTTTTCAGGTAAATCTTTTTCCGAAATAAGTTTCATCAGCACAGCAGTGAGTTTGCCGAGTTGTCTTCCGCCCAGCGCTTTTGACCGCAGCTTTTCAGTGGTGGAGTAAATAGGTTCAAGAAAGGATTTGCCTCCTGTTTTATCTGCCGTAAGCAGTTCCATTTCGGGATGCACCATTTGCGGACGGCCCTGGAACCAGGTGACACGTCCGAATACAAGATACTGCCTGCCCGGCTCCAGTGTTTTCTGAATCCAGTTGAGACCCTGGAACCAGGCAAGTTCAAGGTAACCTGATTTATCCTTCAGACCTGCCACCATCCGTCTTCCCCTTTTTGCGCCTATCGTTTCCATGTTCAGCAGCGTGCCGGCTACCTGTATGTATTCAGTGGCAGAATTGATGTCGCTGACCAGGTTCACTTTTGTTTTATCAACATGCCGGTGCGGGAAATGATAAAGCAAATCACTGAAAGTAAAAATGCCGAGCTCTTTTTTAAGCAGTTCGGCCCGCTGGGGCCCTACTCCCTTCAGGTATTCAATGGGGCTCTTCAATATGTCGGCTGTGGATGGTATAAATTCCTTTTAAACAAATGTACTATTCCGCAGCAAAGAAGCAGGTAACTCGTTTTTTTTTGGCAGGACACAATAAAACACAACTTGCATTGCGGGAAATTTTTTTTAATTTCACTTCAGCTAATCCTTATCCTGTCAAACCGGCGCCGATGAACAACCACATCTATCTACTTCAAACCGATATCAATTTTTCTTATTTTAAA
>CAZDUO010000005.1:0-32342 GCA_964508655.1 uncultured Chitinophaga sp.
ATGCCAGTTTCTTCCCCAGTTGTGGCGCCTTTAATCCTGCATTGACGATTGCAGCGAATGCACTACGGGTTGGAGATCATTTGATAAGCGATATTTTTAAAATGACTACGATTAATAAAATTGAAATGATAGAGGTGCAATAAGCGTATGCAACAACTAAGTAGAACAAGATCGGCCCTTTATCATCTATATCCGGGTATTATCATTACAGCCTGTTTTGCTGTGCTGGCTCCCCTGTTATTAAAGTATATTCTGCCGCCGCAATTCAGCTTATTGATTGTAATAGCCATCGCCGCTATACCGCTTTTGCTTTTGCATTTACGCAAAGCAGCAAAAGCAGAGCATAAAAATTCTATTCAAGAGTTAAACGGCTTCAACCAAAAATTGCCAGCCGGAAAATTGATACTATTTGTTTCCGGCCTTGTTGTTTTTGCATTTCTTACCTGGGGGGCCACACAGCCATTGAATGAGATCATTACAAAAAAACTTTTCAACTGGCTGCCCAATTGGTACACCGTGCAGGATTTTACAGGATACAGCAAGCAGACAATCCTGCTCACTTTAATTCTTAATTTATTGCTAAACGGAATCTTAGCTCCCCTTGTTGAGGAATGTTATTTCCGCGGATATTTATTACCCCGTATGGCAGCATGGGGTAAATGGGCATTTATACTAAATGCAGTTTTATTTTCACTCTATCATTTCTGGCAACCCTATATTTATTTAACGCTGATCATTTCTTTATTACCCATGAGCTGGCTGGTTTGGAAAACAAAAGATCTCCGGGTCGGTATTTACACGCATTGTGCATTGAACGTAATTGGCGCTTTAGCATCATTTGGTTTACTGATGAAATGAAAATATTAATGGAAGAAATTGCAAAGACGATAACAGTCTATATCAGTCATGGCCTGGAAATAATAGCGGCAGCGGTAATAGCAGCAGCGCTAATCCGCCTAATCATTGAATATTTTCAGTCGGTAACAAAAACAAAAAGCGGCTTATCAGCCATAGGAGCAAGAGTTCAGTTTGGAAGCGCCGTGGCTGTTTCGCTTGAATTATTATTAGGCGCCGATGTCCTCACCACAGCCGTGGCCCCAACATGGAACGAGATAGGTAAACTCGCAGCCATTGCTACCATCCGTACGGCCTTGAATTATTTCCTCGAAAAAGAACTTAAGCATTCTAAAACTCCGGCCTAACGTCACTCACCTGACAGGCTTTTTTACCAATTCATCATCACTTTGCAGCATGAGAGTAATGCCCATACAGGTATTCAGCGGCAGCAGCGGTATGAAGCAAATGAAAGCAGCTTTCCGGCAGAACCGGAAGCATTACCTGCAGGAGGCCCTGGGGCTTGCCATCTTTATGGTTTCAGCCTGCTTTTTCAGCGCCATGCTGTTTTCAGAAAAAAGTTCATGGCACAGTGCCATACCGGGCTTTATGCTGAAAAATGTTTTAATGGGTATAGCCATGGGAGCAACGGCCTTATTCATATTTTACTCACCCTGGACGGCGCCCAGCGGCTCGCACATCAACCCGGCAGTTTCATTTACCTTTTTGCTGCTGGGCAAAATGTGCCGTTATGATGTACTGTTTTTTGTGCTTGCACAATTCCTTGGCGGTACCGCTGCGGTTTACCTTATGCAATGGCTGATGGGCAGTATGCTGATTGACCCGCCTGTGAATTCAGCAGTTACTGTACCGGGCCAAAGCGGAACAGGATGGGCAATGGTTACCGAACTGCTGATTGCATTCATCACCATGAGTATGGTGCTGTTTACTTCAAATCACAACAAGCTGAAAAATTTTACCAGAATATTTGCCGGATGCCTGGTGTGTACCTGGGTGATTGTGGCTGGTCCGGTATCCGGGTTCGGAATGAACCCTGCCCGATCATTTGCCAGTGCATTGCCGGCCGGTACCTGGACCGCTTTCTGGATTTATTTCCTCATGCCTTTTACCGGCATGTTGCTTGCTGCCGGGTTTTATTTGCTTATTCAGAAAAATAAGGTGAACAATCATTATCCAAATTCAAAATTAAAAAGTAATAATTCAAAAAATACTTTGCTGGAACCATTAGAATTTATGTTATGAGAAGAATTACATTTTATTCCTGGCTGATACTGTCGGCACTGTTGCTTTCTGTAATTGCATTTTCGCAGGTAACAAAAGTGGAATCCATCGGCATCACGGTAAAAGACATGGACCGTTCGCTGAAGTTTTATACCGAAGTGCTGGGGTTTAAAAAAGTAAGTGATGACGAATACAATGGTATGAGCTGGGAAAAACTGCAGGGCGTGTTCGGGCTGAACATGCGTGTGGTGAAGCTGCAGCTGGGTGATGAATTTATTGAGCTCACTGATTACTTGACCACCGGCGGCCGCAGCATTCCGGAAGATGCAAAGAGCAATGATTTGTTTTTTCAGCATGTCGCCATCGTGGTGAGCGATATGGAAAAAGCGTACCGGCACGTGAAAAAATTTAACGTAGAGCATGTGTCCACGGCTCCGCAAACATTGCCCAAATCCATCCCGGCTGCTGAAGGCATTAAAGCTTTTTATTTTCATGACCCCGATAATCATAATCTCGAACTGATTTATTTCCCGAAAGGAAAAGGCCTTGAAAAATGGCAGAACAGTAATGGTAAAATATTTCTCGGCATTGACCACACAGCAATTGGTGTAAGCAGTACGGATCAGAGTCACCATTTTTATATGAATCTGCTTGGCATAGAGCGAAAAGGCGACAGCTGGAACAAAGGAACTGAGCAGGAGCACCTGAATAATGTAGAAGGCGCCTTGTTGCACATTACCGGCTATCGTACTGCAACTGGTCCCGGAATTGAATTTCTTCAATATATCCTTCCCGGCCCGGGCAGGCCCTACCCTGCCGATTCCCGGGCGGATGATATCTGGCACTGGCAAACAACACTGATTGTGGATGACGCCGAAAAACTGTTCGCAAAGCTGAAAGCTGCCGGTGTAAAATTCATTTCAAAGGAATTGGTTCATCATCAACCGGATAACCGGCATTCCAAATCATTCCTCATCCGCGACCCGGACGGGCATGCCATGCTGATAAAAGAATACCTGCCCCAGGGTCTAAAGGGGAGTAATTGAAATGGTTATATAAAATCTGAGCATTTAAAATTTCTGTATATAATAATTAAACCAGCGATATGAAAAAAATATTCCAGTTAATCCTGCTTTTAGTTGCTTGCTTTTTGACTGCAACAAAGCTGGATGCGCAGGGCTGCAGCGATGCAGGAGTGTGCACTATTCATTCCATAAAAAACAATGCGGAAGGCCATGAATCAAAAGAAGGGTCGAAAAACGACTTATCCGTCGGCTTTGGCTATGGCATTGGGGAACGCAGTACCAATAACTATACCCTGTATGCCGAATACACAAGAACACTTTCCGGCAGATCATCGGTGACTGCAAAACTGAATTATGCCGCCATCAGCGGTGAACTGGCCAGCACAACCGGTCCCGGTGATGTGTTTCTTTCCTTCAACCATGCTTTTGATATAAAAAACAAATGGCAGAAATCTTTTGTGGTGGGTGTGAAGCTGCCCTTTGACGGCGCCGATCTTGTGGAAAACGGTATTCACCTGCCAATGCCTTACCAGACCAGCCTCGGCACCATAGACCTGGTGCTTGCCCTAAACTACACCCGTAAAAATTTCGGCGCCACGCTGGCCCTGCAGCAACCGCTGAAAGCAAGAAATGAAAACAAATTCCTGGCAAGCGATTATCCTAATGAACCACTGGCACCGCTGTACTGGCCTTCCAATGCGTTTGAACGCAAAGGCGACCTGGTGGGAAGAGTATCTTACAATTTTAAAACGGATAAGCGGTTTTCAATTCGTCCGAGCTTATTGGGTATTTATCACCTCGGTAATGACACGTATGAAGACGCAAGCAAAAACCGCAGGGCTATTTTCAATTCAAACGGGCTTACTTTAAACGGTAATGTCTTTTTTGATTACCGCTTGAAAAACGGAAGCGGGTTTGAATTATCGCTGGGTGCGCCCTTTGTTGTTCGTGAACAAAGACCCGACGGACTGACAAGAAAATTTGTAGCGACACTGGAGTACCAGTTCAGTTTTTAATTAATTTCAAAAAATGAAATACAGATTCATTCTCTTTTTTTTATTGATTACCGGTTTTTCATTTTCATATCTGTGCCTGGGCCAGGCAAACTTTGAACAGCGATTTGAGAACTTCAAAAAAGAACTGACAGGAAAACCCATCAAAGCATTCAGGCTTACTGCCCTTGACAATAACACATGGGACTCCGATAAACTCAAAGGCAAAGTAATTGTTCTGAACTTCTGGTTTACGGCATGCAAGCCCTGTATACTGGAAATGCCGCACCTGAATAAGCTGGTAAATGAAAACAAAGACAACCCGGTCGTGTTTATTGCCCCTGCTCCGGAAACCGATACTCAGATAAAAAAGTTTTTAAAGAAATACAGTTTCGATTACCATATTATTCCTTCCTCGCTGGAGTATATCACGGCGCTGGGAGTTGAGAATTTTCCAACTCACCTGGTGATTGACAAGGAAGGTATCGTAAGGCAGGTGTTCATCGGCTATGCGGATGATATTAAGGAGAAGCTACAGGCGGAGATTGACAAGCTGGTTAAAAAATAGATTGCTCACAGATTACACACCTGCCCGTCCAGCCAGGCGGGGATTCTCACAGACCAGATCTGCTTCTTTAATCGGAATGCAAAAAAAATCTGTGCCAATCCGTGACATCAGTGAGAGTAAACTGTGCATTAAACAATGAAGAACCAATCTGAAATACAACTGCAAAAGGAAACGCTCCGCATTGAGACCTTCAGCGACGGGGTGTTTTGTATTGCCATCACATTGCTGTCAATAGAAATAGGTGTAGAAGTGCACGGCGATGTTACCAATGCCACACTCACTCATGCTTTATTGGAAAAATGGCCGTTGTATCTCGCTTACGTTATCAGTTTTATCAATATCCTGCTGGCATGGATAGGGCATCACAGCCTGTTCAAGCTGTTTCTGAAATCGGACAATGCCATTATGATCACCAACGGCATCCTGCTGATGCTGGTGGCGCTGGTTCCCTTTCCTACCAAAACACTGGGAGAATTCTTACTCAGTGGCGGGTTTAAAACAGCTGTCATCTTTTACACAGGTTATTTTGTGCTAATCAGTCTTGCCTTTCGTTTGCTGTGGTATGCCGCCAGCCGAAAACGGGAAACCCTGGTGCATGATGTGACGGAAAAACAAATCCGCCTCACAACAAGAAATGAAAATATCGGGCTTATCTGCAACACACTGATATTCGCAGTTGCATTTCTGAACCCCTGGCTGGCACTTGCCCTCAGCTTCGTAATGTGGGTTTACTGGATAGTGTTTGCATAGTTTTTAAATTCTCTAACACCGCTTGTCATACTGCCGACTGCCTGGCATTTTATTCTGACGGAGCTTTGCCAGTGAAATTAATAGTATGAAAAGAGTATTTCCGTTTGTAGTGGCGGTGTTCTTAATGTCTGTTTTTGTTTCATGCACCAAAGGCCGGCTGATAAGCGGGGAGGGCAACCTTGTTCCGCTTACTGTTGAAAAGAATGGTAGTTTACCTGCCATTAGTATTAATGGTTCCATGTTCCATGCAGAAACATTTGGCAACCCAGCTGATAAAATGCTGGTGATATTGCATGGCGGGCCCGGTAGTGATTATCGCTATCTCCTCAATTGCAAAGAGTTTGCCAACCAGGGATACTATGTCGTTTTTTATGATCAGCGGGGTTCCGGGTTATCAAAGCGGCATGATAAGAAAGAATATTCCATTCAGCTAATGATTGATGACCTGCAGGCTGTGATTGCACATTACCGTACTTCACCCTCTCAAAAAATATTTTTGCTTGGACATTCATGGGGAGCAATTCTTGCAACTGCTTATATCAACCAGTATCCTTCAGCCATTCGCGGTGTTGTTTTAGGTGAACCCGGAGGTTTTAAATGGCAGGATATAAAGGATTATGTAAACCGTGCAAGAAATTTTCGTTTCACCAGCGAAGCGCTGAATGATGCATTGTATCCTGATCAGTTTATTACCGGCAAAGAAAATGAACATGCCGTGCTTGATTACAAACTGGGTTTATTGGGTGCAACCGATGCAGCGAAAGATAATCCTACAGGCAATGGCGCTGTTCTTCCGTTCTGGAGGGCAGGAGCAGTGGTGAATAAAGCCCTTTTTGACATCGGGGAGAGAGAAGAACCTGATTGGACAACTAACCTGAATCAATTTGCCACCAAAGTATTATTTGCCTATAGTGAAAGCAACAAAGCCTACAGCCAGGCACATGCACAACGAGTTTCAGCCGCATTTCCCAATGTGCAGCTCGAAAGAATTGATGGAGCCGGGCATGATTTTATCAGTTTCCCTGCGGGATGGACCCATTTTTTCCCGGTAGCATTAACGTATTTAAATTCTCTCTGACATGAAAAAAAATCAATTCATCCCGGCGTTACTGTTTTTATTGAGCAGCAATATTGGCTTTGGCCAGGCAATCAACTGGAACCGCATCAATGAACAAAAGCATATAGTGAATATTAATATTGCAGCTGACTATGCACTGAATTATGCTACCGGATATGCGTATAAAATAAAATCAAAGAGACCAACCCTATTAAATGCCGAATACTCTTTTTCTTCCGGCGGCAACCTGGCGGATGATTTTAAAATAAAAACAGGTACACAAATACGCTGGTGGCAATCGGGTAATTTCCAGGTGGCATCAAAACTGAAGGCCGTTTTCAGAAGATTTCATAACGACTATGCCCGTTTGCTGAATTTCGGTTCGGATCTTTCCTCCTCTGCAGGTTACTACAAACATCATTGGTTTGCTGCTGCGGAAATCGGGTTTGATAAAGCAATTGTCACGCATTTCAGGCATTCGGATTTATATAAGGCTAATTTTCCCGGCGTCCGGGATGGCTGGTACGAACCTTCCACCGGTGGTAATTTTTATTATGGTCTGCAGGGCGGCTGGTCAGGGAAAAACAAGGATGTTTATATAAATTTTGGTAAGCTCATTCAACAGGATTTCAGCACCGCACCCATGATTCCATTCTATGCTGAGGTTGGATTTAACCTGCGATTAAAGTAAAAATTCCTCCAACAGCTTATTTTTACTGAAAATATTTTAAAATGACTTTGGAGCATGTTGCAATATGGACGGATAACCTAGAGAACCTGAATGAATATTATACAAAATATTTTGATGGCAAATCCAATTCAAAATATATAAATGATTCAAAAAAGTTTCATAGCTACTTTCTCAGCTTTGCTTCCGGTGCCCGGTTGGAGCTTATGGCAATGCCAGGCATTCCGGATAATGCAAACGACCGGGTAATAAAACAACATAAGGGCATCATTCACCTTGCATTTGGAATAAGCACAACCGAAGAGGTGGACAAAAAAGCAACGCAATTAATGGAAGCCGGTTTTCCGATCTTAAGCGGACCAAGAAAAACCGGCGATGGGTATTATGAATTTGAAACACTGGATCCCGATAACAACAGGCTTGAAGTAACTTGCAGACTTTCGGAGTAAATAAATGGGCAGGAAAGTAAAATCAGGGGTAAAAAAGAAAATGCAGGAGGTTGACTTCGGCGGCATTGAAGAGTTTCTAGTTTTTCTCCCGGAAGATGAATTAAAAATTGTTGAACTGCTCCGAAAGATTATTTTCCACTGCATACCCGATATCGAAGAGAAAATTTCTTACAATGTACCGTTCTATAAACGTCATTCCAATATCTGTTATATCTGGCCATCTTCTGTTCAGTGGGGAAATGTAAAACTCAGCGGCGTACAGTTTGGCTTTAATAAAGGCTACCTGATGCAGGATGAAATAAACTGGCTGGAAAAAGGAAACCGCAAGCAGGTGTACTACAAAACTTTTCACTCCGTGAAGGAAATAGATATTGAACTGCTGAAGGCTTACATATTTGAGGCTGCATATACTGACGAAAAGATTTCGAAGAAGAAAAAGAAATAACAGCCGGCGCCCGGCAGATACGGCCTTGTGCTAATCTCCATGAGATAAAGACAAGCTATTAATTGGATAAATAAGATTTAAATCCTTGCAACTTTTTACATCAGCCGGTCCTTTTGCATTATGTATCTGCTCTTGCAAAACCAACGGTGTCCCTGAACAATTGGGGTGAGACATCCGCATTCGTTTTAAAGAAGCGGCTGAAATAATATTCATCCTGAAAACCCAGGTCGTAGGCAATTTCTTTTATTGCCTTTGATGTCAGATACAATTCCCGCTTGGCTTCAATAATGATCCGCTCGGCAATTAGATCGGTAATTGTTTTATTAAAATGTGTTTTTGTAATCTTTGCCAGCGCCTTTGGAGAAATATTCAACATGGCAGAATAATCACTGGGCGAATGCATTGTCCTGTAATGATGTTCAATTGCATCCTTCAGCTTTTGTAAAATAAACGGTTCTTTACTGCCCTTCAGTTCCTGCTGTAATGCCGGGTGCCGGTTTGTTTTTAACCGTGATGCATTGATGAGAAATATTTTAAGCATTGAAACCAGCAATTCATATTGTGCCAACTCAGGATTTTGCATTTCTTTTTTTAGTTGGCCGATCCATGTTAAAAAGCCCTGCATCTCCTCTTCAGTAACATGGATCATCGGGGGCTGGTAAATATTATTAAAAAGAACTCCGTTGCAGGCAACTTCTTTCTGATGCCTGTGGATACAATAAAAATCCGGATGAAAATTCATGGCGATACCCCGTATTTCGTCCACCGCACCGATCATAAACGGCTGGTAAGGTGAAAAGAAAAGCAAACTGTTCGAAGAAAGATCATACTCCGAAAAATCTGCTTTCAATTTACCACTGCCTTTTATGATGCCGATGATTGAATAATAATTAAGACGCTGAAGGTGATCAAAGTGATCATTGTTATCAAAGGAAAATATTCTAAAAGCAAGATGGCCGTTTTGCGGATTCACCAGGGTTAAAGCAGAAGCAGCTGTCATGCAAATATATCATTTGAATTTACGATCCTTTTCTTCAATGGGCATATCATTGATACTGGCAAACCGTTTCCGCATCAATCCATTTTCATCAAACTCCCACATTTCATTTCCATAGCTTCGGAACCATTGCCCGGCATGATCATGCCATTCATATTCAAACCGGACAGCCATCCTGTTTTCACGAAATCCCCAAAGTTCCTTCTTTAATTTGTAATCAAGCTCTTTTTCCCATTTTCTCACCAGGAATTTCTTTACCTCATCTCGTCCGTTGATGAACTCAGTTCTGTTTCTCCATTCTGTGCCGATTGTATAGGCGAGGCAAACTTTCTCCGGATCTCTCGTGTTCCAGGCATCTTCAGCTAATTGTACCTTTTGTAACGCTGTCTCCATTGTGAATGGCGGAAGCGGATATTTCATTTCCATAAAATTTTATAGAGGAATGAGCAACAGGCGTGGCTCATTCCCCATTTACGGTATCAGGCATTTACATTTTCCAGGGGCGCTGCAACCGGAAAATCAACAGGTATACCCGTTAGATTGTGCAGGTAATTCATTGCAATTTTATCACTCACCTGCAAAATCACGTCTACAAGATTGCCATCATTGTAACCGGCAGCATAAAAGGAATCAAGATTAGCCGGGGACACCCTTCCTTTGTTTTCTGTTATGTCTTTTGCCAAAACAACCAGTGCATTCAGTTTGGAGTTGCTACTGTTGCCAGAACGGATGTTCAGTGTTTCTTCTTCGGAAAATCCATTCATTTTGCCAAGCACGGTATGTGCACTTTGACAATAGATGCACCCATTCACCTGGCTGACCACAAGGTTTACTGCTTCTTTTTCTTTGTTGCTCAAAGATGTTTTTGCGCTTTGATAGGCAAGGTACCTGGACAAACCGTTTTCAGAATAGGCTATCGTTGCATAAAGGTTAGGGACCATACCCAATACTTTTTGAAGGGCATCGAAATTTGCCTGGTTATTTGCTGAAACATTTTCTCTTCCCGGAACTGTGAATTTTTTCATTTTTTAAATTTTTTTTGTTTTAGTCATTATTGACAATACAAAGATGAAATTCCGGGCTGCCGTTAACAATGGATATTGGTTGCAATGAGATGGACAAATTTCCCTGCTGAGGCTAATCAAGGCAGGTTCAGGATGAAATTATTGATTAAAAATTTCTCCCATGCATCACCGGGTGCATCTCCGTTTTCATTTTTGAAGGAAGTACAAAACTCCAGTTTACCTGAAGCAAAACCAGGTTCAGTCGTTCTTTCATACTGTTTCTTACTACCGTGTTATAACCGACACCTGTTTCAATATGTCCAAAGCCTTTAACGGGAATACCCACACCGGTGTACAGCCAGTTTTCAGAAATAAAACTGTGACGGCGGCCGGACGTGATGGCATAGATTTCATTGTTCAGTTGCCAGTAAAGCTTTTTATTGAATTGCCTTACCATGCCTGCCTGGTACCGGGCTCTTGTGGAAAAATTACCGGGCGCATCCGGATAGCTGAACCACCTCTCTTCAAACCGCAGGCGGTTATTGAATCGTATTTTATTACCCGGCACAGAATACATGGCCTGCTGCACCAGCCGGTGTTCATTGCGCCAGTCATCCCGAAAAGGGTTGTTACGCTGAAAACCATAACCGGCTGCTATTATCCAACGCCTGTTCCATTTAAGGGAAACAAGAGCCTGCGAATAGATTTCAAGAAACCGGGGTTCATACTCCACATTTTTCACCGTATGATGACCTTGCTTTGTTTTGGAAGCTGCCAGAAAATTCAAATCAAAGTTTTTTTGATGTGCCGTAAAAGAAACGGAAGGCGCCAGGCCGGGAAAATTCAGGTTTTGTGAATTGATTTTTCTGCTGGTAAAAAATCCAATAAACAGTAATATAAAAAGTTTTTTCATGCTGCCGCTATTCCACTTCTTCCACCCTTTTCGCTTTTATTGTTTGATACCTGCGTTCAACAAGTTCATACTCCTTCATCACCCGCAGCACTTCCGCCACGCCCCATGCCTGCGCCACGCAGCCCCGCGGATGATGCGGCGCATCGGCATCAAATATTTCCGATACCTGGCCGATACATGCTTCGCCAAGGTGATAACGGAAATTCTCAATTACTTTAAGTGCATCCGGCTTCCGCCCCGAACGTTCGGGGTCGCCATCCGACTTCATCAACGCATCCACATAAGCGCCCAGCAGCCAGCTCCACACGGTGCCTTCATGATAGGATGAATCCCGGTGCCACTGGTCGCCGCCATAGTGATGAACATAATGAACATCTTCCGCCGGCAAACTGCGCAGACCAACGGGTGTATAAAGTTTTTCTTCTATAATTTTCAAAACAAGTTTTGCTTTCTCGCCTTCAACAAGTGCAAAAGGCAAGCTGATGGCAAACAGCTGGTTGGGTCGCAGGGTTACATCCGGTTTTCCGTATTCGTCAATTACGTCGTACAGATAATTGCCTTCGGCAAACCAGAAAAGTTTTTCAAAACTCACCCGGGCTTTTGCTGCGCTTACTTCCACCACATCTGCATCCTTCCTTTGTTTATTCAGGCGCAGCAGATGTGCAAAAATCTTCAGCACATTGTACCAGAGTGCCTGTATCTCCACCGGCTTGCCCATGCGTGGTGTCACTACCCAGGTGCCGATTCTTGCATCCATCCACGTTAATTGCTGTCCGGTTTCACCTGCATACAATAAACCATCTTCATCCACATGAATATTGTATCGTGTGCCCCTGAAATGCCAGTCAATAATTTCTTTCAGCACGGGAAGAATTTCGTTCAGTACAAATTTTTTATCTCCGCTCGCCTGTAAATATTTATATACGGCAATAAAATACCAGAGTGTGCCATCTACATTGTTGTACTCAGGCGGTTCTTTTTCCTGGAAACGGTTGGGCAGCATGCCCATGCTTACGCTTTGTGCGAAGGCGGAAAGAATTTTCTTTGCATCCTCAAAGCGGCCGGTGCTGAGTGTGAGTCCGGGCAGAGAAATCATTGTATCTCTGCCCCAGTCGGTGAACCAATGATAACCAGCTATCACCGTTTTAAGGTCTTCATTTCTTTTAACAATAAACTGGTCGGCTGCAAGAATTAGTTGTTGCAATGTTTCATCTCCTGGCTGGTCTTTGAGTAAAGCTTTCCTTCTCTTTAATTCTTTTTTAAATAAATCCTTTGGATTTCTGTCTCCCGGATTTTCAGTTGAGATGATGATGTTGAGTTCATCGCCTTCTTTTAACGGCACAGAGAATGTTCCGTGATTGAATAAGTCTTCGGTAAAATCCAGTCCCCGGTATTGCTCTACACCGTATTTAAAATTATTGAACCATCTGGGTGTATGCCGGTATGTCGAACCGGGAACAGAGATATAAACATGATTTACTCCATCAGGTTGATTATGGAAAATCCCATTGTTAAAATCGGCATCCCAATGCATACGGGGCGAGGCGTGACCCAGTTCATGATAACCCCTTGCAGCCATCAATGGCAATAACTCTAAAGTAAATGATGAATCAGCCCTCAGTACTTCGTATTTCATAACCACTGTATTTTCGCCATGAATCATACAAATGGTTTTCTTTAACTGAATGCCACCGGCATTATAAGTCCATTCAGGAAAAAAATCTTTGGCAAACCTTTCTAAATGCCTGTTGCCATCGGGATGAAGCACATTACCATTATAAACATTACAGCTTAATTCAAATCTGCTTTCTCCGGTTATGATTGTTTCATCGAGTTTTGAAAGCATCACCATCCTGTCCGTTGGCGGATGGATGGCCGCCACCAACAAACCATGATAGCGTCTTGTATGCGCCCCGGTAATGGAGGAACCGCTCCAGCCGCCAAGACCGTTTGTTTCCAGGTATTCAAGTTCTGTAGCTTCTTTGAAATTCTGTAATTGGGATTTATCTTTTTTTAACATGATGTACTTTTTATTTCACGCAAAAGCGCAATCCCGAAAGCTTTCGGGACGCAAAGAAGCAAAGGCTATTTTGCGGCTTGTTTCTTGAACCCTGGCGTCTTTGCGTGAGGTCTTATGCTGAATAGAATTACAGGACGTACAAGAGTGCGACGCAACGGAAGCCCAATAGTTATGTTTCAGCCGGCGCCATCATTTTCTTACTCATCTTTTCAAAACTGCTCACCCGGTTTATCAGTTCCGCCACTACGCCAGTCCACCCCGTTTGATGCGAGGCACCCACTCCCCTTGCTGTATCTCCATGAAAATATTCATAGAATAAAATCAAATCATTAAAGTGTTTATCATGACTGTACATTGAATAATCAGCATGAACAGGACGCTTGCCGGTTGCATCCTTCCGGAAAATATGTGCCAGCCGGGTGGCCAAATCATTGCTTACTTCTTTCAGGCAAACAAAATTGCCGGAGCCGGTGGGCAGTTCCACCATGCAATTGTCGTGATGGTATTCACCCAAGGTGTCCAGCGCCTGCACCAGCAGGTAATTCATCGGCATCCATACAGGGCCACGCCAGTTGCTGTTGCCGCCGAAGAGGCCACTGGTACCTTCTGCCGGCTGGTAATCCAGGCCGAAATTCTGCCCGTCAATATTCACATTGTAACCATCTTTATGAATTTTTGAAATGCTGCGTACACCCCCGGGAGATAAAAATTCATTTTCATCCAGCAGGGCTTTCATCAGCCGTTCGAGTCTGGCTTTGGGCACCAGGGAAAGCAGAATATCATCATGCTCCTTCAGCTCTTCAATTACGAGGTACTGGCCATTATCTTCCCGATAACGCTGAAACCATTTAAGGCGGCGATGAAACTCCGGTACTTTCTCCAGCAAATCTTTTTTCAGCACCAGCACGGCAAATAAAGTGGAAAGCCCTACCAGGCTGCGAACTTTCAAAGGAATAAATCTTCCGTCGGGCATGGCCAGCACATCGTAGAAAAATCCTTCTTCATCATCCCAGCTGCCGGTCCAGTTTTCGCCAATGCGATTGAGCGACTCGGCGATGTAAACAAAATGCTCAAAGAATTTTGTTGTCACATCTTCGTAAGCGGGATTGTGCTGCGCAATTTCCAGCGCCATCTCCAGCATATTCAGGCAATACATCGCCATCCAGCTGGTACCATCGGCCTGCTCCAGGCGGCCACCGCCGGGAATAGTATTGCTCCGGTCGAACACACCAATATTGTCAAGCCCGAGAAAACCGCCTTCAAACACATTATTGCCCTTGCTGTCTTTGCGGTTTACCCACCAGGTAAAGTTGATGAGCAGCTTCTGAAACACTCTTTCCAGAAATTCAATATCGCCTTTGCCGGTTTTTGCCTTATCTATTTTGTAAACCTGCAGGCAGCTCCATGCATGCACGGGCGGGTTCACATCGCCAAAGGCCCACTCGTATGCAGGCAGCTGACCATTGGGATGCATATACCACTCCCGCAAAAACAAAATGAGTTGCTGCTTGGCAAATTGCGGGTCAATCATACTCAGCGGCACGCAATGGAAAGCCAGGTCCCATGCTGCATACCAGGGATACTCCCATTTGTCGGGCATGGAAATAATATCTTCATTATTTAATGTATGCCATTGATGGTTGCGACCTCTCTTACGTTGTTCCGGCGGCGCAGGTTGTCCCTTATCGCCATTCAGCCATTGGGGAATATCAATATTAAAATACTGTTTGCTCCACAGCATACCGGCAAAGGCCTGGCGCTGAATATTGCGCAGGTCTTTGTCTTTTGCTTCGGTGATAGCATTATAAAATTCATCTGTTTCTTTTATCCGCTGCTCAAACAAGCCGTCAAAATTTGCGGTAAAGGGGTCTTCTGTAATTTCTTTTTTACTCAACCGGAGTTTGATAGTTACAGACGATTGCGCAGGAATATTGAATTCATAGAACGGGGCGAATTTGGTTCCCTCATTTTTGGTTGAGATAAAATCAAAATCATTATGGATGACTGCCGTATTAAATGCGTCTTTCACAAACGGCGTGGCATTGGGTATGCCATAGAGTCTTTCGGTGTTGGTTTCATTTTCGGTAAACAGGGTCCGCACCGGGCGGTCGAAATAAAAATGGAATTCACCCAGCTCATAATGGATTGCTTTCACTTCGCCATAGCCGTTTGGAACCTTTTTCAGGTACATCAGCGGTTTTTCCTGCATCAATCCAAAGCTCCACAGGTTGCGAAACCACAAGGTTGGCAGTACAGCCACATAAGCCTCTTCATTTCCCCGGTTGTGTATGGTAACCCGAATCAGTAAATCTTCCGCATCATTTTTTGCATACTCGGTAAATACATCAAAGTATTTGTTGTCATTAAAAATACCGGTATCCAGCAGTTCATATTCTTTTTCAAAACGGCTGCGGCTGCGGTTGGTGTTCACCAAATCAGCATAGGGATATTCCGCCTGCGGGTATTTGTACAAATGTTTCATGTACGAATGCGTCGGCGTATTATCCAGGTAATAATATAACTCTTTCACATCTTCACCATGATTGCCTTCGCTGCCAGTGAGGCCAAACATTCTTTCTTTCAGTATCGGATCCTTACCGTTCCATACGGTAACAGCAAAACAAATCCGCTGCATCTCATCACTGATGCCGGCAATACCATCCTCGCCCCAGCGGTACACTTTGCTCCGGGCATGGTCGTGCGGAAAATAATCCCAGGCATTGCCATATTCACTGTAGTCTTCCCGCACGGTTCCCCACTGGCGTTCGCTGAGGTAGGGGCCCCATTTTTTCCAGCGGGAATCTGTTAATCGTTTTTGTTCGGCATTCATCGCTTTTATTTTTGTGTACTCCGGTTTTTAGGAAAGAAAAATTATGTTACCAACTTTAGTTTTTCATGGCATCGCCTGTTGCGTCGCACACTTCATCGTTCCGAATTCTATTCATCAATTATTGAACCCCTGCGGGGTTCCAAAAAACATCATCCTATTATCTCCGGGTTAAAACCCGGAACTATTCATATTGCGCTCCTACGGGGCGCCAAAAAAACTTGCTTATTCATCATGCCCCGGGGTTCACCCGGGGCTACCCATATTCAGCCCCTGCGGGGCTGAGAAGACCCTTCAATATTCAAACTATTCTTAAATAAACATTGAGCCCAGAAACTTCGGGGGAATATTGAGTATTGAATATTTATAAAGAACTTTTTTGCCATAGGGCTCTAAGGCCCCTCCTTTGGAGGGGTTGGGGAGGTCTCTCTATCCATTATCTTCAAACCCCGGGTACAAGGTCATCCCGCCATCCACAAACAAAGTAGTTCCATTCACATAATCGGCATCATCACTTGCGAGCCACACAGCGGCTTTGCCGATATCTTCCACCTGCCCCACCCTTTTTTGAGGGATTAATTTTAATAACTGCTGTAAATGCTCGGCCGTATCCCACGCATCATGATTGATGGGTGTGGCAATGGCGCCGGGTGCAATGGAATTGATACGGATTTTTTTTGGTGCAAATTCCTGTGCAATGGTTTTCATCATCAGCATTACGCCGCCTTTGCTGGCAGCATAGTTGGCATGCCCGGCCCAGGGAATTACTTCATGCACACTGCTCATGCAAATAATTTTACCTGCACTTTTCGATTTGCCGTTCAGGCCTCTTCTCAAAAATTCCCTGATGGCTTCCCTGGCACAAAGAAACTGGCCGGTCAGGTTTACACTTATTACAAAATTCCACTGCGCCAGGGTCATTTCTGTAAACGGCGCATCTTTTTGCAAGCCTGCATTGTTGATTAATATATCCACTGTGCCAAACTGCTTTATCACATCGGCAAACATCTGCTTCACTTCATCTTCTTTGCTCACATCACATTTGTAGGCAATAGCCATGCTGCCATTACTTTTGATGTCATTCACCACTGCCTCGGCCATAGCTTTAGCATCGGGCACAGGATAATTTACCACCACAGTAGCCCCGGCTTTGGCCATCTCTCTTGCACAGCCTGCACCGATACCGCTGCTGGCGCCTGTTACTATAGCCACCTGGCCTTCGAGTTTTCTTTTTTCCATAAAAAATTTTTATTGGTTTGATTTAAAATATGGATGAATAAAGATTGGGCACATTGGCAAAACCCTCCCGGTTTTTAATTTCAGTCAGCTCTTTCTGAATCAGCCTTACTTCAAAATCCATCACCACGCTTTCATAATCTGCAAACGCTTCTTCGGCGCTGCAGAAAGGATTCAGCATCCGGTATGCATCATTCACTGCCCGGCCATCGTTGCACATGTAATAAAAATGATCAGCGCTTTGCAGCCGCCCCCAGGTGTCTTTGTCGGCACGGCTGCCGCTGCGCATCACCAGCTGTTCAATGCTGTAAATTTTTCGCAGCGTATTATTCTGCATCATATTCTCACACCACACGCAGCATTCCTTGCTTTTATCTTCCCACGAAATAGTTTTGGGAACATCATATACATCTTTTGGATAACAGGTATCCAGTGTTTCGGAAGGTGCCAGGAATTTCCATTCGCTTTTTTTCAATACGGCTGTGGGCAGGTGCTCCAGGAAATCAAAAATGCCGCTGTCTTTTTTCTTATAAATGCCGAAGGTTTCGTAATCAAAAAACAAGCTGACGTTGCAGGCATCCCCTTCCAGTGCATACAGCCAGCCGGCAAATTTTTCTGCCGTCAGGGGCTGTTCATTCCAGGTGGGGTCGTCAAACCGGAAAGCGATATCATCGCTGAGGCGAACATGGCGCAGCAGGAGACCGAAATCACCATTGCCCGGCGCTGCATATACATGGCAGGCATTACGACCCTGCAGTATTTTTTCCAGTCCTTCGCACAGCATACCCCTGTATCCTATTCCGGCAATTACTTTTGCCAGTTCATTATTATAAATAAGTTCTGTATTGCGGAAAACCACCGGCTCCACGCCAAACAATTCCTGCATCAGCGCATGATGTTTTTTTACCTGCCGCAAAAATTCTTTTTTTGAATGGAGCCAGCTTAAGGAGTTGTAATACGTTTCTGCAAAAAATTCCACACAGCCCGTTTTTACCAGCTGCTTAAAAGATTCAATTACATCGGGCCGGTGTTCCTGCAATAATTCAACAGCCGTACCGCTGATGGAAAACGCCACTTTGAATTTGCCGGCATGAGCCTTGATGAGGGCAAGCAGAATTTTATTTGCCGGCCGGTAACTTTCATCAGCAAGTTTATCAACGGCAAGCCTGGTAGCAGCGCTGTCAAAATATTGACCGCTGAACCCGCTGTTCCGATCAACCGGCCTTATAAGCCGGTACGGAATATGCACTCTGAAACTAAGACTTACTGCTGGCATGGTTTTATTTTCAATTTTCTCAAACCCGGTATTTTAAAAACGGCCGCTGCATTTCACAGGGCCGTTTTTCCTTTACCAAAACCTTGCCTGCACAGGGCAGGCAACTGCTATATGAAACAACAGCAAAACTATTCTGCCGCGGGGTTATTGATTGTCGCTGGTTTTACAATGAACCGGATTTTCATCTCTTCAATTCCAGATGACCGGATTATTCAGTTCAATTTGTTTGCGGTTGTAGCAAAGCATGCCGGCGCTTTTCAGTTCATTCAGCAGCATATTTACACTCTGGCGTGATGTGGCAATAAAGCCGGCAATATCACTATGTGTCAGGTAATTGTTAAGAACGATTTTATCGCCCATCCGGTTGCCATCTGTACGGGCCCAGTTTTTAATAAAGCGGATAAGCCTGTCTTTGGTGTCGAGAAACACCAGGTCGGCATGGCGTGTTTCCATCCGCTGCAGCTTGCTGTTTACTTTTTTTGCAAAGTTCAGTGCCACCGCCGGGTTTTCTTCCAGTACCCGTTTAAAATCGCTGACCTGGAAAGAGCAAATAACCGTATTGGCAGTAAGCGCTTCGGCACATTCGTCTTTATAGAGCCGGCCTTCCAGGCCCAGATCACCAAAAATGTCGGGCTCGGTAAGAATATCCTTTACCAGCTCATTCTCCGTACCGCCGCCCAGCTCAGTAATTTTGATTTTTCCTTTCACCAGGAAATGAATGCGGGTAAATCCAACTTCTCCATAACTGATAACTTCGCCGCGGTACACTGTACGAAGCTTGGCAACCGCTGCAACCTCTTTCATCTTTTGCTCCGAAAGCGTAGACAATAAGGGATGACTCCTCAGGTAGATGTACTTCAGGTCCTCTGACATAGCTGTAAGTTTTAGTAGTAAAAAAATTTTAGTTTAAATGATTTGAAAGCGCATTTTCGATTTTACTTATCACCACATTTTTCGGCACCAGGCCCACCACGTGATCTATCACCCGCCCGTTGCGGAAAAAAAGTATTGTGGGTATTTCCATCACACCATATTCCTTTTCCAAACCCGCCTCCTTTTCCACATCTACCGAATAAAAACCAACTGATCCTTTGTAGGACATAGCCAGTTCCTCGAATACCGGTGAAATAATCTGGCAGGCGCCGCTCCACTCTGTTTTGAACTGTACCAGTGTTAACCCCCTGCTGCCAATCACTACTTTTTTAAACTCATTCTTCGAAATCGTCATAATTTTTTTGTTTTACTCAGTATGTAAGCCAACCGCTATGCCAAAGTTTTTTTTTACTGTTGTATTTTCCTCCAAAACCCTTGACTGTAAAGCGATGCAGAATTTCATTGCCGCTACGTATGCATTCGTATCTCTTGTTTCTTTTTCCCAATATTTTGGGATGCCTGCAAAAAATTGGGAATTCCACCCGGGTGGCAAAACCCAAAATGAAAAATCTGCTGCAGTATTATTAAAAAAAAATCCCCTCCTGGGGATTGCAATAACTGATTAATAAATTGAAAAATATCAGCCCCGGTTCGCTCAGGGATATTTAGTGTCCTTAACCTTCGGCCAGTTGGCATCGGCCTTTTGAATATAACCCTGGCGGTCTTTATTCCATGTTTCTCTTACATCGGTATTATAATTAAGATAAAGTTTTCCGTCAGTAATCGTCCATGCATCGGGGCTGGTCTTTGCCTTATAACCCCTTGAACAACCAAAGGCACAGTAGCCGCCATATTGCGGAGCATATTTTTCAGGCGCAGCTTTGAACTTATCAGCGTTTTCTTTACTGGCAAAATACCAGTTTGCACCTTCGTAAGTTACTTTAAATGTACTGTCACCCTTCACGGGTTTGCCTTCGGTAAAATAGGCTACTGCATCATAACCGTCAATGGCGGCTCCGTCTTTAACATACACCGGGGATAGTTGTGCCTGAATGCCTGCAGTTAATAAAAATAAAGTAGCGACAGAAAGAGTGATTTGCTTCATGGTTTTTTGCAGGTAAAAATAGAAGCAGGCATAGCTGCCGTTTGTCAATTAGTTTACTTCATTGGAAAATATTTTAAAAATATAAGTCTGGCCGCGAAATCCATTAACATTTTTTTGCGTAAATTATTCTGCGTCTGTCTTTAATAAGACAAAGACGATACAACCGCCAGCATAGTTTTGCCGGCAAAAAGCAAATACGATGAAAATAAAATTGTTGCTGGCATTTGCTTCATTGATTATTTCTGCTGCCACATTTGCCCAAAATGCAGAAGCCGTAAGAAAAAAACATTTTAATACAAGCAGAAGTTCTGTTGCTATTGACGGCTACGACCCAGTAGCTTATTTCAAAAGCAATAAGGCCATTGAAGGCAAAAAAGAATTAAGTGTTTTGCACCAGGGTATTATTTATTTTTTCTCTACTGCTGAAAATAAAGAAGAATTTAAAAAGAACCCGGCGGCTTATGAACCTCAGTATGGCGGCTGGTGTGCCTATGCCATGGGCAAAGACGGCGATAAGGTGAGCATTGACCCGGAGACCTTTAAAATTGTAAACGGCAAACTGTACCTGTTTTACAACAGGGCCTTCAACAATACCCTGAAGAGCTGGAATAAAGACGAACCTACCCTGAAAACGAAAGCGGATGCCAACTGGCAGAAAATCTTTCATTAATTGATTTACGTTTATTAATGATTATGCCAATCACTTTTTCAACCATCGGGCCCTGGGTTTTGCGAATTATTGCCGCAGTCATCATGCTGCAAACGCTATATTTTAAATTTTCCGGCGCCGATGAATCGGTTTATATCTTCTCACAACTTGGCATGGAGCCCTGGGGCCGAATCGGCACCGGTGTGCTGGAGTTGATTGCATCCCTGCTTATCCTTTTTCCGAAAACTACTTTTCCGGGTGCTTTGCTGGCGGCGGGATTAATGGCGGGTGCTATCGGCTCTCATCTTTTTAAACTGGGAATAGTAGTAAAAAACGACGGTGGCCAGTTGTTTATTTATGCCCTGCTTGTCTTTTTTTCATCTGCAGCGCTTATGTTCATTTACCGCAATGCAGGAATAAGTTTGTTAAAAAAAATAACTCATTAATAAAATCTCATGAAGAAATTAAGTTTAATTTTATTGGTACCGGTAATAGTATTAGCCGCCTGTGTAAAAGAAAACACTCCCACCACGGCAGGGGATGAAGCGGTGGATACCATGTTTGCCGTAAGCAAGTATAGCGGTACATTTGTAAACGGCCCTTACGGCGCCGTGAGCGGCACGGCAAGAATTTATTTGCAAAATGGCCAGTTCATCCTTGCCCTTGAAAATTTCAGCAGTACAAACGGACCGGACCTGCATGTGTATCTTTCGAGAGAAGTTCAACCGGTGAATTATATTGATTTGGGCCGCTTAAGGTCAGTAAGCGGTAATCAGCTGTACCCATTGACAGGTAACGTGGATTTTACATACTATAAGTATGCCTTGATTCATTGCCAGCGGTATAATCATTTATTCGGCAGTGCTGAATTAAAATAAACAACCAGGACACTATGCTTTTAAAACAACCCCTCCAGCATGTTTTTGTACAATTGAGCGACACCCTTACCCGGCTGAGCGATGCCGAATATATGCAACCAAGCAAAACACTGTTCAATGCCACCATTGGCCAGCATGTGCGGCACATCATTGAGTTGTTTCAATGTCTTGAAAGCGGCTATGAACCCGGTGTGGTGAATTATGAAAAAAGAAAAAGGGATTACCTGATTGAAACCAACCGTGAACTGGCGAGCGGCCTGCTGAAAGATATTTACAGCAACCTGGAAAAACCGAATAAAGAAATTGTGCTGGAAGCTGAGGATTACTGCGATTCGACGGAGCCGGTTACTATTCCCTCCAACTATTACCGCGAACTGGCCTATAACCTGGAACATACCATCCACCACATGGCGCTGATACGGGTGGGTGTAAATGAGGTGGCATCCATTGAGCTGCCTGAAGAGTTCGGCGTAGCTTATTCTACCATGAAATACCGCCAGCAATGTGCACAGTAAGCTATATACCGGCCGGCGATAAAATTTTCATCACTTCCAACCGGGATGAAAAGCTGAGCAGGAAAAATGCTTCCGCACCTGCCTTATCGGTTTATAACGGGTACAAACTGATTTACCCCAAAGATGGCAATGCCGGCGGCACCTGGATTGTGATGAAAGAAAACGGTGATGCAGCAGTTTTGCTGAATGGCGCATTTATCCGTCACCTGCCCGACCCGCCCTACAGGGTAAGCCGGGGAATTATATTGCTTGATATCATTGCAACTGAAAAACCTTCTTTGACGTTTTCAAAAACCGACCTCCGGGATGTAGAGCCATTTACTATTGTGCTGCTCGAAAACCAAAACCTGTATGAATTCCGCTGGGATGGTAATGAAAAGTTTCACCGGCAGCTGGATGCTGCCAAACCCTTTGTCTGGTCTTCTGCCACGCTTTACGACGGGTTTGTGATAAAAAAAAGAGAGCAGTGGTTTGAAACATTTTTAAGCAGCTATACCCGGCCTACCCACCTGGACATTCTCAATTTTCACCGTTTCACCGGCGATGGCGACCGGCACAACGATTTGTTGATGACCCGCGACGGTATTTACTCCACCGTAAGCATTACCGGCATCCTGCTCACCCGCGACCGGGGCTTTATGAAATACATTGACATTAAAAACGGCAGGAGCTCCGAAATAAAAATTGAATTGCTGCACTCATCGCATACCATTGAATGAAGAAAATATTTCATCACCCTTTTTTCATCAGGTTGTTTAGCTGGGAATACTGGCCCTTTCACGTGGTGTATTCACCCATTTACTTTTACTGGCTCTGGCTTTGCCTGAAAGCCCGGTCTTTTTTCTTTTTCAATACGGCTAACCCCAGCATTAAAAACGGCGGCTTCCTGATGGAATCGAAAAAAGAAATTTATGACCTGCTGCCGGAAGGATTTTATCCCCGCACGGTTTTTTTCAAAGCCGGTACGCCTATATATGATATAGCTGAATCAACAGGGCAAATGGATTTGCGCTATCCGCTCATCGGCAAGCCCGATATCGGCATGAAGGCACTGATGGTGAAAAAACTGGAAACTGAAAAAGAGCTGGCAGCTTACGCCGCTGTTTCCAAAATAGATTTTCTTATACAGGAATGTGTGACCTGGCCAAATGAGATTGGTATTTTTTATTATCGCTATCCCGGCGAAGCCAAAGGCCATATTTCGGGTATTGTAAAAAAAGAATTTCTTTCTGTAACGGGCGACGGCCAATCAACCATAGAGGAACTGATTAAAAAAAATAAAAGAGCCATTTTGCAGTTGAAGATTCTGAAAGAAACCTACCAGGAGAAAATAACCACCGTTTTAAAAGAAGGCGATGAGTTTGTGCTGGTACCTTACGGCAGCCATTTCCGCGGCTCGAAATTTACCGACATAAGCCACCGGGCAGATGATGAACTGACAACCCTGATAGATACGATATGTAAACAGGTTAACGGATTTTACTTCGGCCGGCTCGACATACGTTATAATACATGGGAAGAATTAAAGCAGGGAAAAAATTTTTCCATTATTGAACTAAACGGCGCCGGCAGCGAGCCCACACACATGTACGATCCCTCCCACTCTCTTTTTTTTGCATGGAAAGAAATCATCCGCCACTGGAAAATCCTTTACCGCATCAGCAAACTGAATCACCACCCGGAAACACGTCCATTTATGAGTTCCGCAATGGGTATTGAAATGTTCCGTCAGCATAAGGAACATAAAAGATTAATTGCCGGTAGCGATGTAAAATAGAAAATAACAACAGCTGAATTTATTTTTCTCTTTTTATCCCCAGCTTTTTCATGCGGGCTTCAAGCGTAGTAGCATTCAGGCCAAGAATTTTTGCAGCACCTTTGTCACCGCTTACCTTCCAGCCGGTTTGTTTCAGCACTTCTATAATGTGTTCCCGCTCCACATCCTCAAGTTTCGAATAGGAAGAAATTTTTATTTCGCCTGTCTTATTGCTGGGAATCCAGTCGCCGTATGAAAGTGTTCCGTCATGGCTCAGGATCATGGCCCGCTCGATAATGTTTTCCAGTTCGCGGATATTGCCCGGCCAGTCGTAGGCCATCAGGGCATCCATCACTTTTTCAGGAATACCGGTGATTTTTCTTCCGATTTTTCCTTCATATTTCTGGCAAAAATGTTTTACCAGCAGTGATATGTCTTCTTTGCGTTCACGCAGTGGCGGGCAATACACGGGAAAAACATTCAGCCTGTAAAATAAATCTTCACGGAATTCTTTCTTCTCAATAGCCTGCTGCAGGTTGCGGTTGGTGGCAGCAATCACCCGTGTATTCACTTTTATTGTTTTCGGATTTCCGAGCCGCTCAAATTCTCCTTCCTGCAGCACCCGCAGCAGTTTGGCCTGCAGTTCTATGGGCAACTCGCCAATTTCATCAAGGAAAATAGTGCCGCCGTCGGCCAGCTCAAACCGGCCTATCTTTTTTTCCATAGCGCCTGTAAATGCGCCTTTCTCATGTCCGAACAATTCGCTTTCGATAAGACTGGCAGGCAGGGTGGCGCAGTTCACTTTCACCAGCGGACGTTTGCTGCGGTTGCTGATATTATGAATAGCTCTTGCGATTAATTCTTTCCCGGTACCGGATTCACCCATGATGAGCACCGTGGCATCTGTCACGGCCACCTGTTCAATTTGCCGCAGCACACGTTGAAAAATAGCGCTTTTACTTATTATCTCTTCAAAGTTGTAAGTAAGTTTTATTTCTTCCTGCAGGTACTGGTTCTGCGCCTGCAGTTTTGCTTTTTCCTGCTCCAGCATTACCTGCTCGGTAATATCAATGAACATGGTTCTAGTAAACTTGCCGCTCACATCCGGCTTCGACCACCACTGAATCCAGAGTGGTTGACCGGTGTCCCTGCGACGCAATTCAAGCACCACACCGCTGGTATTGGTGCCCCGCCCGATGGATTCAAATGCTTCCTTCACTCTTCGTTGTGCTTCCGGCGTATCGGGTATAAAAGAAAAACCAAAAGTATCGGGAACATCTTCCGGTTTTATACCAAGACTTCTCAATGCCGCACGGTTGGCCCTGATAAATTTTGAATCGAGTCCTTCATGCACATAAGCAATAGGAGCTTCTTCAAACAGGTCGCGGAACCGTTCTTCACTTTCCTTCAATTGCAATTGCAGCTGGTAATTGGCGCTTTCCAGAGTCTCTTTCAATTTCTGCTCAGTTTTTAATCTTTCAATTTCAGAACCTGCTCTGGCTGCGAAAATTTTCAGAATGGCCAGCTGGTTTGATTTGACCTCACTGCCCATCGGGTGAGGATCCACTGCAAGTATATGCCCGATTATTTCACCGCTCTTTGCACTGTAAATGGGAACTCCTACCGCAGCTTCAATTCCTTTTTCTTTGGGGAAATGCTGCTGCACACCGCTGGGCATGTAGAAATCTTTTCCTTCCATGATGATTTCGCAGGGCAGACCGGCTGTTTCGTACTCAATGTTGTCCAGCACTTTTTCCCCATCAATATAACAAAGTGTACGTAGTCTTTTCTTTTCCTCATCGGCGCATTCAGTTATCAGGGCAAAGCGCATATTCAGGGTAAGGGTAATGTGACGGGCCAGTTCATTCAGAAAGTCTTTACCAATTAATCCCGATGTGGCTTCTGATACGGTAAGCAACAGGTCCTGTTCCATTTTCAGTTTCCTGATATCACGTACCGTGCTGCAGAAGTATTCCACGCCCCCATGCTCAAAAAAATTATTGATGACCTGCACGGGATACACCGTGCCGTCTTTTTTCTGGTGTTCAGTTTCCAGCACCTGGTGCCCGTTTTGTTTTGCCTCCTCCCATTTTTGTCTCCATTCTTTTTTTGAAAGGCCGGGGTTGATGTCAAAAACAGTCATGTGCTTAAGCTCTTCGCTGCTATAGCCTGTTTCATTATTAACCGCTTCGTTGGTACGGATAAATTTTCCTTCTTTATCCAACCAAAAAACCTGCTCATGCAGATGGCGCAGTGTTACAGCAAACAGTTCAATTTCATTCAGCCGTTGATGCAGTTCATCTTCTGCCTTCATACGCTCCAGCTCGGCAGCAATGCGTGCCGCAAAAATTTTCAGGATGGCCGTCTGGTTTTTGTCTTCACCAACCGGTGTTTCGTTGGTTACGGCAATATGACCGAGTATTTCGCCTGTAACCGTACTGGTAATTGGCGCTCCTGCATAGGCCTCAATTCCTTTAGCAGCAGGAAAACAAGCCTGTGCTCCCGAAGGCATAAAATACGTATCGCCGCCCATCATCATACGGCAGGCAGAGTCATTGGTATTGTATTCAATATTATCAAGAACCTTCTGTCCTTTTACAAATGCTATTGTCCGCAATCTTGTTTTTTCTTTATCGGCACACACGGCGATAAAGCAATAGTCCATGTTCATCATGGTGCTGATTTTTTTTGTCAGCTCCACCAGGAAGTCCTTTCCTGTGAGACCCGATGTGGCTTCGGAAACGGTGCGCAGCAGTTCTTCTTCCAGTTTTCGTTTGCGGATGTCACGTGCAATACCGCAGGCAAATTCTTCCCCTTCATGCTCAATGTAGCTGGCAGTTATTTCCACATCATATAAATGACCCTCCTTATGACGGTGCTGCGCTTCAAACACAATTTTGCCTTCTTTTTTCAGCCGGTTCCAGAAGACGGAGAAATCCTGTACCAGCGGCGATGCATTCAGTTCGGGAACTTTCATGCGGGTGAGTTCTTCTTTGCTGCGGCCGGTCATATCGCAGGCACGTTCGTTTACATTAAAAATCCGTCCGTCGGAACGAACCCAGAAGACAGCTTCGTGGAGATTTTCCAGCGTAAAATGAGAAAGAAGAATATCCTTTTCTATATCAGCAGAAATTGTTTTGGGCATAAAACTAACTTACCGGAGCTGTAAATTACAAAATAGATGATGAATTATAGTCGTTTTTGTCAGCCATACGACTAAAAACCAGGTAAGGAATCCGGGGGATTTATAAGAATACAGCACTGCTATCAACGATTCGTTGCGGTAAAGGGTGCGGGTTCCAATGCTGATGAAAAACCAAAGCTGCTCCCAACGCTGAAGCCTGCGGTACTGAGGCAGCATACACGTCCATTTCAGAAAATGATTTGGCCAACAGGTGCATATAAATCTGATTCCTGCTAAAGCCTCCGTCCACAAAAATCCGTTTTACAGCCGCTCCTTTCAGCACAAGCCTGGTGCTCCTTACCTGCAGCGAAACAATGTCAGTTACCAATTGATGATATGCTTCTTCATAATTCTTAAAACCGGAAAGCTTTCTTTCTTCAAAAACTGATATAGAAAATCTGTCGCCGGTATTTTTAAATGGAATTTCACCGGGTTTCTGTTTTTTCAGCAAAGCAGTATCAAGCGCCACCGAAGTGTAGTAATCAACCGGCTTTTTAAAATGTTCTGCCAGCCATTTTACCTGCCGCTCATGTTCATGGCCGGCAAAAAGTCTTGAGGCTTTTACAGGTTTGCCTTCGTAAGACAAATAGCAAAGACAATCCTGGTGCAGCTCATCATCCGTAAGCAGGGTATGGTTGAAAGGATTCAGACTGATACACCAGGTGCCCGTTGACAATAAAATAAAGGGTTCAGTAAAAGAAGTAAGATAGGGAATGAGTGCAGCCGAGCTGTCGTGCAGCCCGCTGGCAACCGGAATAGTACCGGCATACCCTGCAATGGCTTTTCCTGAAAGCAGTGGCGGGAATTTTTCTGCCAGGCCCTCCTTCTTTACCCATTCGTGATACGCATTGCGATGAAAATCCCACAGATTGGTATGACAGCCGATGCCTGTAATTTCTGAATGCACTGATGAGCACAAAACAAAACTCAGGTATTGGGGCAAATGCAAAGCATATTTTATTTGCATAAACTTTTCCGGCCTTTCATATTTCAGCCTGTACAGCTGCATGCCGGAATTGAGATTTCCCAAGACCGGTGATGCGGTGATTTTGGAAAAATTACTTTCTCCGCCGTAATCATGGTAAAACTTTTTCTGAAGTGAAGATGAAAAAGATTTGAGATAATTATATAAAGGAGGAATAACATTCAGCCTTTCATCGAGGTAAACAAAGCTGGCGCCATAAGCGGAAAAATTAACCGCTTTGATTTCAAATCTTTCATCATTTTGCAGCCGGGAGAAACTGTTTTTGACCCAATCCGTGAGTGCAAAAACATCTTCGCAGGGAAAACCGTCTTCCTCTTCCGTTTCTTTCAATTGTGTGCTTTCCTCGTACACGATTTTATACTGTTCATCAAAGAGCAACAGTTTTTTGTTGGTTTTGCCAACATCAAAAATCATTACCACGGGAATTTTTGAACTCATAAGCCTGTGGCCACTGTTTTACTTCCCCTTTCCTTAATTAACTGGTCTCTTACTTTCAAATCTCTGAACAATTGCAAGGGATTCAAAGCGCCGCCATTTTTTAGTCTTGCTTCAGCAACAACAGATCTTACATCGGTGCGGAAAGCGCTTTGCAGAATCTCCTGCGCCGCTACCACGTCATTGTTTTGCTGTGCATCGTTCAGTTTACCTCTGTCCACCAGCAATGCCTGGGCGTAAGCGATCATTATTGCATCTATGGATTGCAGCAAATCTTCCAGGGGGTCTTTTACATTGTGGCTGGCATCAATCATCCAGCCCAAATCTGTTGCATGGTTCATCCCCCTTGCATCCATGCCTGCCACCAGTTCATTAAAGATTAAAAATAACTGGTAGGGTTTGATGCTGCCCGCGGTTAAATCATCATCGCCGTACTTGCTGTCGTTGAAATGAAAACCTCCAAGTTTCCCTTCCATTAATAATAAGGCAACAATCTGTTCGATATTAGCATTGGGCAAATGATGGCCGAGGTCAACCAGGGTATATGCTTTCGGGCCCAGCTTGCTAACATATAAATATGATTGTCCCCAGTCGCCGACCGTCATGGAATAAAAGTTGGGTTCGTAAGCCTTGTATTCCACAAAAATTTTCCAGCTGGCAGGAAGCGCTGCATAAATCTCCTGCAAACTTTCCAGTGTATGCTGAAATGCTTTTGTGAAATTCAATTGCCCGGGAAAACAACTGCCATCGCTCAGCCAGACGGTCAATGCATTTGATCCTAATTCAACACCCTGCTTAATTACTTCAATATTATGTTCAATTGCCTGCCTGCGTACCGCTCTGTCAACATGCTGCAATGAACCGAATTTGTAACTGTACCGCTGTGCCGGCTGGTCCTGGAAGGTATTGGAGTTGACAGCGTCAAATTTTAAATCCAACTGTGCCGCCAGTGCTTTAATAGCCGGATAATTTTCAGGAATATCCCAGGGAATATGCAATGAAATGGCGCCGCTGGAACGGTTGAGAGCATGCAGCAAACCCACGTCTTCTATTTTTTCTTCCAGGCTGCCCGGTTCGCCGCCGCCGGAAAAACGGCCGAATCTTGTGCCGCCTGTGCCCAATGCCCATGAAGGTATAGCCACATTGAAGTCAACCAGTTTTTGAATTACGGATTCGATATGGTTAATACCTGCCGCAGCAAAATCAAATTTTCTTTTGTGTTCTGCAAGCAATGACTGATTATGTTTTTCAATACTGTTTCTTTCAATACGCATATATTCATTTAAAAAAATATCATCGGAGGAATGCGGCCGCCACTCCGCCATCCACATTCAATGTATTGCCCGTTGATTTATTCAGCAGTCCGCCAACAAAAGCAAAACAGGCGTTGGCGATATCTTCGGGCAAAATGGTTTCATTCAGCAATGTACGATTTGCATAATAAGCCGGTAATTCCTCAACTGTAATGCCATAAGCTTTTGCTCTCCCTTCGGCCCAGCCGCCGCTCCAGATATTACTGTCTGAGATTACAGCGTCGGGATTTACCGTGTTCACCCGTATTTTATCGGCACCCAGCTCTGCAGCCAGCAGGCGGGTAAGATGTGCCTGCGCTGCTTTGGCGCTGCCATAGCCCGCATTGTTGGGTCCGGCCACGATTGAATTTTTTGAAACCACATTGACAATATCGCCGCCGAAACCCTGCTTGCGCATCAACTCCACTCCTTTCTTAGAAACCAGAAACTGGCCTTTTACCAGGATATCATAGAGCTTGTCCCAGTCTTCAATGCTATGTTCGGCTATAGGTTTTGAAATACTGATGCCCGCATTGTTGATGACAATATCAACTCCGCCAAACGAAAGGGCCGTTTCAGCAAAAGCCTTTTCAATGGATGCCTCATTGGAAACATCAAGCAAGGCAGAAGCAACGATGTCTTTACCAAATGTTTTTTCAAATTCCTGCACAGTGCTATCCAGTCTTTCCCGGTTTATATCATTTAAAACAACGCAAGCACCCTCTTCAGCAAATTTTTTTGCGATGGCTTTTCCAATTCCACCGGCGCTGCCGGTAACAAATGCAATTCTTCCGCTCAATGGCTTTGGCTCAGGCATGCGCTGCAGCTTGGCTTCTTCCAGCAGCCAGTATTCAATGTTAAAGGCTTCCTGCCGCGGTAAAGATGTGTATTCACTCACTGCTTCGGCACCACGCATTACATTGATGGCATTGATATAAAACTCAGCCGCTACTCTTGCAGTCTGCTTGTCTTTTGCAAAGGTGAACATACCCACGCCGGGATATAAAATCACCACGGGATTCGGGTCACGCATGGCAGGGCTATCGGGGTGTTTGCAGGTATTGAAATAGTCTGCATACATTTTCCGGTACGCTTCAAACAGCGGCTGCAGTTTTTCTTTTATTGCTGTTGTGATGCTTACATCATCCTCCGGGGTTAGGTTTAATACCAGTGGGGAAATTTTTGTACGCAAAAAATGGTCGGGGCAACTGGTACCCATCGGCGCCAGTTTGCATAAGTCGTTTGAGTTGATGAACTCCAACACCCTTTCATCATCTGTGAAGTGGCCAATAGCCCCCTTGCCCCCTAAAGGGGGATTACGTGCAATATCACAATTAGAGCAAAAGCCTCTTAATACGGGTGCAATCAACGCTGCTTTTTGCAATCTTTCTTCTTTCCGCAAAGCCTGAATTTTTTGTCCGCCAAATACAGGTCGCTTTTTCCCGTAATTGTCTTCAAGAAACTGTGCACAACGTTCGATTACTTCCAATGTGTTTACATAACTTTCATACGCTGTATCACCCCAGGTAAATAAACCATGCGAGCCGAGCATGATGCCGCGGATAGCGGGGTTTTCATCAACGCATCGTTTCAACTTTAATCCTAAATCAAAACCGGGACGTTGCCAATCAACCCAGCCAACGGTGCCGTTGAACAGTTCCTGTGTAATTCTTTTTCCATCTTTTGCAGCTGCAATAGCTATGGCAGCGTCGGGATGAAGATGGTCAATGTGTTTGAAGGGAAGAAAACCATGCAGCGGCGTATCAATTGAGGGAGCTTTCGATGCCATCCCGATATCTATCGGGACAAAAATACAATGATTAAAAAGTCCTGCCATTTCATCTTCATGCTGAATGCCGCAGTAAATATTTTTCAAACTTCTGAGCCTCTCCACATACAATGCAGCCAGGCCGCTTCTTTTCATGGTACCTAAATCACCGCCGCTTCCTTTTACCCACATTACTTCCATCTCTTTTCCGGTCAGCGGATCTTTGGCCATGGCTTTGCAGCTTGTATTGCCGCCGCCATAATTGGTGAGTCGCAAATCGGCACCTAATAAATTGGAACGATACACCAACAGCGCCACTTCATCACCAGCCATAGAGGCGGCTATGGCATCATCCCACAAATAACTGACGTGTTTAAAGCCCCCACCCCCTAAAGGGGGGTTTTGAGGCTTGTCTTTAATTTTCATATCCATTACCGTTTCGCATTTGTATTTTAAGTTTATTGGCACCCGGCCTCTGATTGAATTATGTTGTGTTTTGAATTCCGGTTGCTTTCGGAGCAATTACCTGTTGCCGTTTTCCCAATTCAAGGAAAATAACCACTGCGACCGCTAAGTAAC
>CAZDUO010000005.1:32442-99310 GCA_964508655.1 uncultured Chitinophaga sp.
ACCTGTTGCCGTTTTCCCAATTCAAGGAAAATAACCACTGCGACCGCTAAGTAACCAAAAAGTGAAAACAAAAGAGTTTTGGTGGTTATTTCTTCCAGGTTGCCCAATCCTACCAGCACTATGGAAGCGATAATGGACAATAACCCCAGTTTGAAAGTATCCAAAGTTTTCTTGCTGACAGCTTTCCATTCTTTCAGCATTACACCCCACATATTGGATACAAGTATAATGAATGCCATGTGCAGAATCCAGGAAGCGGGACCGTTGCCCAGCCTGCTTTCGCCCATGCCGTAAAAGAAAAATTGCAGGAACCATACGGTACCTGCCATGGCTGCAAATAAATAATTTCCTGCCAATGGCGTTTTTTTGTTTGTATAATCAGAAAATGACTTATTGCGGAAGTTGAGAATCATGCACCAGGTAAAATTTGTTGTGAGCCCACCCCAAAGCAACACGACATACACCACGTTGTTCTGAAAAAGAAATTCGGAACCGGCGCCGGGATGCGCAGCCAGCCATTGTGCATTGGCCACTTCGGCCATGGGTGTACCCGCCTCGATACCATAATTGAAACAGGCGCTCAGGATACCGGACACGGTGCATACTATTAATCCTTTCACCAGGCTGAACTCTTTGATACTTGCTTTCTTTTGTTCTTCGGGAAGTTCTTTTTCTTTCATATGACCTGCCCGTCCGCAGATGCCAATGCCGATGAGGCAAAGTATTATTCCGGTTAATACAATCAAACCACCGGGTGTTGTGATCAATTGGTTAAATGTGGTTTTGCCTTCGGTGGGCACATAATTATAATAGATGGAAGGAAGCAGCGAACCAAAAGCAGCGGTAAAACCCAGCAGTACCGAATTGCCCAGTGACAAGCCGAGATAACGCATCCCCAACCCGTACATCAAACCGCCGATGCCCCAAAGAATACCCCAGAAATAAGTCCACCAGAAAGTGGAGGAGGAAGTTTGTGAAATGATTTCCCGGAAACCCGGAATAGTAAGCCATGCAGCCAGTGGAGGAACAATGAGCCAGGAGAAAAGTCCACCGATAATCCAGTAGCTTTCCCAGGCCCATCCTTTTACTTTTTTAAAGGGGACATAGAAACTGCCGGAAGCGAAGCCGCCGATGAAATGATAAATGATGCCAAAGATGACCTGCATAATCGTTGTATTGAGCTGCTATAATGAAGTTAGATTATTTCTGCCCGCCTTCAGCGGATAGGATTTCCCCTTCCAGATAAAGCGGCCGGAAATTTGTTCGGGCAATTCAATTTCAATTTTCCATTTACCATTTTCGAACACATAAGCGCAGGAAATAAATCCTTCCGGGTGCGGCATTTTTCCTTTCACATTTTTCAGTTCACCGATATGCGGTTCAATTTTCACTTTTTTGAAACCTGGCGCATCGCTATCAATGCCGAGCACTGTTCTGAAAAATTCAATGTTCGGGCTGCTGCCCCATGCATGACAATCGGAACGGGCATTGTCAATTTCCGAAATTTCAGCCCAGGTGGTCAGTCCCATGTCAATATTCTCTTTCCATTTGTCCAGCCAATTCAGGTAGTCATTTCCCAGGCCTGCTTTTATCAGCGCCAGGTGCACATAATACCTGAAGTAAATGGAAGCAGGAGATAATGATTTGTCAGAAAGAATTCTTTTTGCAAGCTCAGTAGCTGCGGGTCCTTTCATTGTGTTGGTAAGAATGGCTAAGGTGTTTGCATGCTGCGAAAATTTGTCTTTATCCTTTGTATCGGCATATAACTTTTTCGTTGCATCCCAGTAATTGCGTTGTATTGTTTGCTGTAATTGATTTGCTTTTTGCCTGTATAAAGTGGCCATTGCCGGCAGGCCTGATTCCGATTCAATTTTTGCAGCCGTTTGTAATGCCAGCAACAATTGAAAGTCCAACGGTGATGTACTTCCGTCTTTTCCGATTGGCCCAACGCCGCCGGGCCAGCCGCTTTTTCCTTCCACCCAATCAGTAAATATCCAGTAAGGAACATTTCTCAAAGAACCGTCCTGCTGCTGGTATTTGCTGAAAAACCACAGCACATCACGAATGCCCTGCAGTTTATCTTTTATAAAAACGCTGTCGCCGCGGTACATCCAGTAGTCGTGCACCATGCCGATATACCATAGTGAGAAAGTGGGAATCTGCTGCGGCGAGAAAGAAGGATGCCGGCTGAGTGTGATTCCTTCGGCCATGCGGGAGCGGTCCATTTGATTGATGGCATTCCGCACAAGCCGGTCATCGCCGCTGTTGTAATATGAAACCAGCGCCTGAATACGGGTGTCGCCGATGTATTGCAGTTGTTCATAGTAAGGACAATCCATGTAGGTTTCCCATGCACATAGCCGGGCGGTGCGCCAGCCGGTTTCAAAAATCTTATCCAGCAATTTGTCATTTGCATCAAAGGATGCGTTCAGCTGAAAAGGATAACCGGTTAACAGGCTATATATATCTTCTATGACCAGCGGCTCATCTTTGGTAGCCACCTTTACCTGCACATAGCGAAAGGTTCTAAAGTTCAATGAGCTGAAATGTTGCATGTCTTTACCGCTTGAAATAACACTATCCTTTCTTCCAGCCATGCTTTTTCCTTCCACTTCATCGCGGTTGCCTTTTTTAAATGTTTTACCGGGGCCATCGGGTTTTTCATTAAACAAGGCCTCGGCATAAGTAAGAGAAATGCCTGCATCTTTTCCTTTACTGAAAATTATTTCGGGATAGGCATTGGTAAGAAAAGACTTGTCAAGAAGAAAAGAAACATTTGAATGTGGCGGAATGGTCAGCGGCATTTTTGCAACAGGAAACCCGGCCGGAACCGTGAAGCCTTCTGATTTTCTCACTGATGAAAAGCGCTGCAGCGTCAGTTCCATTTGCGGCAGCGGTGATGGCACGAGCATCCAGTCGGCAATGTCCACTGTGCCTTTGGGTGTGGCGCCGCGCCAACCGATTCTCGTTGCATGGGGCCAGGCACTGTCGTCAAATTCTTTTTTCATCCAGCCCTGCGGCATCAATTTCATGTCAACCAGCTCGCCGGGGCCGGCCACATAGTAAGTATTGTATCCGATGCCGGTGAGTGGCGAATAGGCCGGATTCTTAAAAACCTTCCAGCTTTGATTTGTATTGATGATTTCTTCGTTGGCTGTATTGCCCTGCAATAAAAAACCTGTGCGGTTTGAAATCTGTCCTTCGGGCCGGTATTCGCCTTCATTCCATACCACAGCCGCTACAATATTTTCTCCCTGTATAAAATGAGGGGCTATATTCACCGTTTCAAAATTCCAGTAATTCAAATCGCTCCTGGCCGGGCCCAGCGAAACCAGCTTTTCATTTACCAGCAAAGCATAGCGGTTGTCGGCCGAAACATGCACAATAAAGGAAGCCGGTTTTTCTGCCAAAGAAATTTTTTTTCTGAAATAATATACCCCGTAACCTTTTGCCGGCGCATCGGGCGCAGTAATCCAGTAAGCTGACCAATGCCTGCTGAGCAAGGAAGGATTGATGGTTTGTGAAAAGACATATCCCGGGCAGAATATTAAAATTGCCAGGTTCATTATACTTTTCTTCATGATAAAACGCTCCGGTGTGTTTTTTTTACTCAACAGGTATTTTACTGCTTTCGTACAGTAACCCTATAAGGTTTTATTTTGAAACTTCAAACTTGTATTTGCCTGAACCAAGTTTTAAAATCACATTCCCGTTTTCTGCTGCGGCAAGCTGTATGTCTTTTGATGAAGAAACCGGCATCCCGCTTTCTTTAATCTTTTCTGCTCCTGCAGCAGGCACATACACGGTTGCTGTTGTATTGGCAGGAATTTCCACGTCTATTAAGATTTTATCTCCTTCCAGCTTCCAGCCACTGATAATTTTGCCATAATAAGTTTGAAGAGTGGCGGCAGCATGTGTGAGCCCGCCGCCAATATGTGGTTTTATCCTGATATGCTTATAACCCGGGGCATCCTCATACGTATCCAGCCCTGCCATCACCCGGTACATCCAGTCGCCGATGGCGCCATAAGCATAATGATTGAATGAATTCATCGTAGGTGTCTGGAAGCTGCTGTCGGGTTTTATACCATCCCAACGTTCCCAGATGGTAGTGGCGCCCATCTTTACCGGGTACAACCACGAGGGGTATGTTTCCTGCATTAATAACTGGTAAGCGATATCCGTTTTTCCAAAGCGGCTGAGCACATGACATAAATACGGCGTGCCGAGAAAACCGGTGGTAAGATGATTATTGTAGCTCCTGATATTCTGCACCAGTTTTTCCACGGCCTGCTCACGCAGGTTTTCAGGCAGCATGTCAAAATTCAATGCAAGCACATAAGCCGTTTGTGTGCCTGACACCAGGCGGCCATTGGGCGTCAGGTATTCTTTTACAAAAGCCTCTTTGATATTTTTTAATAGTTCGGTGTACCTGTCAGCATCATCTTTTTTGCCAAGAATATTTGCCGCATGAATCATGATTTGAACGGAGTTGGCAAAAAAACATTGGGCAATCATGTATTTATCAGTCACTGCAGAGCGACCGTCGCGGTCGTCATCCGGATCATAAAACAACCAATCGCCAAAATGAAAGCCGGTATTCCACAAATAATTCTTGCTGGCCTTCTCCATATAGCCCACCCATGCCTGCATGCTGTTGTACTGGTTTTCCAAAATTTTTTTATCGCCATAAGCCAGGTACATATTCCAGGGAATAATAGTAGCAGCGTCGGCCCAGCCGGTAGCGCCGCCTGCCATCGGGCCAAGCACATTTGGAATGACAAAAGGCACACTGCCATTGGGTTGCTGATCGGCTTCCACATCACGCAGCCATTTGGCAAAAAAATTATTGACGCCAAAATTGAAAGCTGCTGTTCTTGAAAAGGCCTGTGCATCGCCGGTCCAGCCGAGGCGCTCATCCCGCTGCGGGCAATCGGTGGGCACATCGAGAAAATTTCCACGCTGCCCCCACTGAATATTCTGCTGTAATTGATTGAGCAATGCATGAGAAGATGTAAACGTGCCGGTCGGCTTCATATCCGAATACAGAGCCACTGCCGTAAAATTTTCCGGGATGATTTCATCCACTCCTTCTATCATGATGTAGCGGAAGCCATAAAAAGTAAAATGCGGTTCAAATGTTTCATCGCTTTTACCGGATAAAATATAAGTAGCTGTTGCTTTGGCCACACGGAGGTTATCGGTATAAAAATTTCCCTCTTTGTCCAGCACTTCGGCATGATAAATTTTAACAGTATCGCCTGCATTGCCTTTCGCTTTTACCAGTACCCAGCCCACAAGATTCTGCCCGAAGTCAATCACCTTTTCTCCTCTGGGAGTTGTAATAACTTTCACCGGTTTGAAACGCTCCTGTTTTTTTACGGGTTCATTGTATGTGGCCAGTAAATTATCAAAAGCATGGCCGGCGGTTTTCACATCGCTCCACCCGGCATCATTGTAGCCGGCTGTTGACCAGCCGGTTTTTTCTTCCCTTGCATCAATGGTTTCGCCGTGATAAATTTCTGCATAGCGGATAGCGCCTGTGGATGATTTCCATGTCTCATCCGATACAATGGAAGCGGTAGTCCCATCTGAGTAGGTAATATCGAGCTGAAACAATATGGCGAGTTTTTTTCCATACACATTTTTATTGCCGCTCCAGGCAAGAAAGCCGCGGTACCATCCGTTGCCAGCCATTACTCCTATCGCATTATTGCCGCTGCTTAGCAGCCCGGTAACATCATACACCTGGTACTGCAGCCGCTTGTTGTAGCTGGTCCAGCCGGGGGTGAGGTAATAATCACCCACCCGTTGGCCATTTATCTGTGCTTCGTACATGCCGTGAGCGGTGATGTACGCTGTGGCGGAAACAATCTTTTTACTGACGGAAAAATTTTTTCTGAAATACTGTGCCGGCCGGTTGATGGAGTCTTCGGTAAAGCCTGCTTCAATCCATTTTGCTTTCCAGGCTGATTTATCAAAAAATGCAGTTTGAAAAAATGCCGGTTCACTCCATGGCGATGCTTTGCCGTCATTGTCCCACACACGTACCTGCCATGTATATTTTTTGCCTGATTGCAATGCGGCGCCTCCATAAGGCACCTGTACCGATTGGTCGCTCATTATCTTCCCGCTTTTCCACACAGTAGTTTTCCCGGAGCGGATATTTATTTCATACGATGTTTGCAACACATTCCGGCGGTCGCTTACAAGTTGCCAGCTGAACCGCGGCTGCTGCACATCAATGCCAACTGGGTTTTCGAGATTTTCGCAAAGCAAGTTATCAACTTTCACCTGGGCATTGAGGGAAATTTCAAATACAAGCTGGCATATAACGGCAAGTACAATTTTTTTCATCGCAGAAATTTTAAACAGATAAGTTAGGAAATCTTCCGTAAAGTTATGGGCCGGTACAGGATAACTGTCATGCAGCATCCTGCCACCTGCTTGTTTTTCTGTATGGTTAAAAAAACCATTTCCTTCCGGTTTTATCAAAATAAAATTTTTGCGTGCTTCAGCTAAGTGAAAGACATTTTGCAATACCCAGTTCCATCCCTCTTATTTCAGCCAGGCCCCTTAACCGGCCGATGGCTGAATAACCAGGATAGGTTTTCTTTTTCAGGTCATCCAGCATCTGGTGGCCGTGATCAGGCCGCATGGGAATGGAAACTTTTCTGCGCTGCATTATCAGTAATACTTCTTTGATGACAGCATACATGTCGGTGTCGCCGTCGAGATGGTCGGCTTCAAAAAAATTTCCTTCGGCATCACGCTTTGTATTGCGCAAATGAAGAAAGTGAATATGATCGCCAAAACGCCTGACCATTTTTGGCAAATTGTTATCGGGTCTTACGCCGTATGAACCTGTACAAAAACATAAACCATTTGCTGGTGAAGGCGCAGCATCCAGCAAATCGGCGGCATCCTGCTCCGTGCTTACAATCCGGGGCAATCCTAAAACAGGATACGGCGGATCGTCGGGATGAATGGCCATTTGCAAACCATTTTTTTCTGCCACCGGCACTACCTGCTGCAGAAAATAAAAAAGATGCTGCTTGAGTTTAACCGCATCAATATGACTGTACGTTTTAAGAGCTTCCAGAATTTGCTCCACGGTAAATTGCTCTTTACTGCCGGGCAAACCAAGCAATGTATTGCGGAAAAGGGTTTCAATTTCTTCCGACGTCATTGTTTGCAGTCGCTCTTCCGCTTTCTTTATTTCTTCTTTCGAATAATCTTTTTCCGCACCCGGCCTTTTCAGCAGAAATAAATCAAAGGCGATAAATGCAGCCCGTTCAAAACGCAAGGCCTTGCTGCCGTCGGGCATGGTGTAAGAAATATCCGTCCGCATCCAGTCGAGGATGGGCATGAAATTATAGGTGACCACTTTCAGCCCGCATTGGGCCACATGGCGCAGGCTCTGCTTATAGTTTTCAATGTGCTGTTTGTAATGGCCGGTTTGCTTTTTGATATCTTCACTCACCGGCAGGCTTTCAATCACCGTCCATGTCATGCCGGCGGCTTCCACCTGTTCTTTTCTTTTAATGATTTCATCCACCGGCCACACTTCGCCTACGGGAATATAATGAAGCGCCGTAACCACTCCTGCGCAACCGGCCTGTCGGATATCCGATAAACTCACCGGGTCATCAGGCCCGTACCAGCGCATGGTTTGGTGCATCAGCATAGTAATTCTTAAGATTATTGATTATTCATTCAGTTCGAATTTCCGGCATCAGACTTCCGAAATCAAACTATCCCCTGAAATACAAATACGCTGCCAGTATCAAAGCCAGCACGAGTGCAGACAGCAATACTTCTTTGGCGCCCCAGCTTGCTTTGTTGATTTTCCTGTCTTCATCAGATAAAGTAGAAAAGGTGAGGCCACTGATTTTTGCATAATCAGGCTTTTTACCTGCATAGCTCACCATGATGAAAACAATAATACAGACAATTGTTATCAGCAGACTATAATACTGGAAAAAGATATTGTTTACAATCCACAAAAAAGAACCTTCACTGTAAGAAAAGCCGCCAATCAGTTTTACCGGCGTGTCAACAATGAGGCGGAACAGGCCCATTGCTATGCCGGTTATTAGTGTGGCAATACATCCGGCAGCATTCATCCGTTTCATAAAAATGCCGAAGAAGAAAACAACAAAGATGGGCGGCGCCAGGTAAGCCTGAACACCCTGCAGGTAATCGTACAATCCTTTTCCGCCCTGAATTACCGGTATCCATGCAAGTCCTATCAGCACCATCACACCAGTAGCCACTCTGCCAATCCACACCAGCTTGTGTTGCGAAGCATTGGGCCGGAAGCGGGAATAAAAATCCATAGTGAACAAAGTGGATGAGGCGTTGAACACTCCCGCCAGTGAACTCATAAGCGCTGCCAGCAAACCGGCCACCACGATACCTCTTACACCAACCGGCAACACATTTATCACCAATAGAGGAAATGCCTGCTGTGCATTATCTCTTATCACATTTCCCTGTGCATCGATCAAAGCAGTTTGTAATGCGGTTACCTGGCCGCTTTTTGCCAGCGCAAAACATATAATGCCGGGAATAATAAAAATGAATACAGGCAATAATTTTAAAAAAGCGGCAAAAATGGAACCGCGTCTTGCTTCCTTTACCGAAGGAGCACCCAGAGTTCGCTGCACTATATACTGGTCGGTGCACCAGTACCAAAGCCCGATGATGGGCGCACAAAAAAGCATGCCCACCCAGGGATAATTATCATTAAAATACCAGGCGGCACGCCCGGCTTCTTTCACCGGCGCCCAGGTGCCTTCGGTACCGGCGGGTACGATGGGTTTCCAGAGATTGAACATCTCGCTGCCGGTAATTTCTTTCAGTTCACTCCAGCCGCCCAGCGCTTTTAATCCATAATAAGTAACGAGGAAGGAACCCAAAATCAAAACGATAGTTTGAATGGCTTCGGTGTAAGCCACCGCCCTCAGCCCACCGATGATAGTATAGATGCCGGTAAGCACTATAACAAGAATGGAACCTATCCAGAAACTGTTTAATCCCCAAAAATTCACATCGGGCAGCAATACGCTGAAAACAATTCCACCGGCAAAAATGCCGACAGCAATTTTGGTAAGGATATAAGCGATGAGTGAAATAACCGAAAGAATGGTGCGTGCCTTTGGTGAAAATCTTTTTTCAAGAAATTCAGGCATGGTAAATACTTTAGAACGCATATAGAAAGGCACCATCACCCAGGCCAGCACCAAAAGACACCAGGCATGCAATTCATAATGTGCCAGCGCCACACCATCGGTAGCGCCGGAGCCGGCCAGGCCTACAAGATGTTCCGAACCAATATTGGAAGCAAAGATGGAAGCGCCGATAATGAACCAGCCGAGGTGACGCCCGGCAAGAAAATAATCTTCCGCCGAATCTTTTTTCTTTTTTAATGCCCACCAGGAGATGCCGGCAATAACGGCAAAATACAGGACGACTACAAGCCAGTCCCAGCCTGTAATAAAATTCATAAGCGTTGATTTTATTTTTAGTGAAACTCAAAAGCCAGACGTAAAACAAAAGCCCGGAAGTTTCACCTTTCAACCTTCTTCGCCAGGGCTTTTGAAGGCAAACATATCACGACTCACGATATAATCAAATATACCTGTTGATAATATTCTCCAGCCACTCCTGCCGGCCGCTGCGCATGACCGGTTCGCCGTTTTCAATGGCGTAAGTTCTCAGGTCTTCCAGTGACAACTTTCCTTCTTCAAATTCTTTTCCTTTGCCGCTGTCGAATGTAGCATATCTTTCTTTTCTGAACTTCCGGTAATCAGATTTATTTAAAATATTGTCGGCAACAATCAATGCTCTTGCAAAAGCATCCATGCCGCCGATATGGGCATGAAAGAGGTCTTCGACATTAGTGGAGTTGCGGCGCACCTTAGCATCGAAGTTGATACCGCCTCCCTTAAAGCCACCTGCTTCTGTTATCACCAGCATGGCTTCCACCAGCTCATTAATGTTATTGGGAAACTGGTCGGTGTCCCAGCCGTTCTGGTAATCGCCACGATTGGCATCCATGCTGCCCAGCAGGCCGGCATCGGCGGCACATTGCAGTTCGTGAGTAAAAGAATGCCCCGCCAGCGTGGCATGATTCACTTCTACGTTCAGTTTGAAATCATTCAGCAAATCGTACTGGCGCAGAAAACCGATGACGGTTTCCACATCATAATCATACTGGTGCTTGCTCGGCTCACAAGGCTTGGGCTCAATGAAGAATGTTCCTTTAAATCCGTTTCTTCTTGCATAGTCTTTTGCCGCATGTAAAAATTTTGCAAGGTGTTCTTTTTCCCGTTTCATGTCTGTGTTCAGCAAACTCATATAACCTTCTCTCCCGCCCCAGAACACATAATTTTCGCCACCGAGTGCAATAGTGGCATCCAGCGCAGCCTTTACCTGGGCCGCTGCATGAGTGAGTACATGAAAATCGGGATTGGTAGCGGCCCCGTTCATATATCTTCTGTTGGAAAAAAGATTGGCTGTGCCCCAGAGCAGTTTTACCCCTGTTTCTTCCTGTTTTTCTTTCAGGTAATCCGTTATGGCCTGCAGCCTCCGTTCGTTTTCCATTACATCATTGGTGTAATCCACGGCATCTACATCGTGAAAGCAGTAATAGGGTATGCCAAGTTTTGTAATAAATTCAAAAGCCGCATCGGCTTTATCTTTTGCTCTCTCTACCGGATCGCTTTTTTCATTCCAGGCAAACAGGTGCGTAGGTTCGCCAAAGGGGTCGGCGCCGCTGCCGCAGAAGCTGTGCCAGTAGGCGCAGGCAAACCGCAGCCAGTCTTTCATGGTTTTGCCGGCCACTGCTTTATTTTCATCATACCAGCGGAAGGCAAGGGGGTTGTCTGTGTCTTGTCCTTCATATTTAATGGCGGGAACTTTTCGGAAAAATTCTTTTTTGAGTGTAGCGACGTTCATACTGTTAAATTTAATTGAGGGGCATAAAAATAAACTTTTTTTTCCAAATGAAAACAAAGGAAGGATGAAGAATCATCCCTCCTGATGCTTGCTTATATTATGCAAAACGGAAAAAGTTTTTCAATGGGTTTATAAAAATTCTGTCAGTATTTTTATTTTTTCAATTATTTTCTGTGCTTGCCCTTACCTCTGTCCTGTTTAACAGGATTATTAAATCTTTTCCTGCCTGTTATTGCTCAACAAAAGTGGTTATACTGTAAGGGGGCAAGGAATGAACAAAGCTGTTATAGGCAGCCGTTATTTTTGCACCTTCCAGTACATTGGAACCGGAAGCAGTAGCATAAGGTATAACCTCACTTATCGTTGCATCCTGGAATGAAATTTTCTGCTTTACCTCTGTGCCGCGAATATTGATGGCTACAACGATTTTCTTATTCCCGTTTTTATAAGCTGAAACATAAACACCCGATAAACTATTTTCTGTAGTTCCAAGGCGGATTGACCCGGGTTTGATAAACCGGGCAAAATGCGAGATGACGTATCCCCGCTTTGTTACGATTCCATCCTGCCCGATGGGTCCATAAAACCGTTTTCCATACCACCAGATATAAGCATTGAAATTTGCTTTAGCCAGGCAATCATGAATTTCAACGGTGGTGTTCAGGCTGGCAGTGTAGGAAGTATCTGTATCCAGGTGTTCTGTCATCCACACTTCTTTGCCTTTATTCTTTGCCAGTTGGTTTTCCACTATTCCGCTGCCATAGATGTGGCCACCTGCAATATCCAGGTTGGCTGCCGCAGCATCATCTGCTAAAATGGTATTGACATAATTCTGATTATTATTAAATGATTCCGGGGCCATCACATTTGTATTGGTTATAAGATGCCCGTGATTCTTCAGAAAAACCCGCATTTCATCGGCTGTCCAACTACAACTTTCATAGGTTACCTGGATGTCCGGTTCATTTTGAACTGATATGGCATATAATGCAGCCCCGTTAGCCGCCATATAGTTTGCAAAATCATTCAAATACTTTGCATAGGCTGCCCCGCTGTCGGGAATTAATGAGCCGCCGACAAGATTGTTATTGGTTTTCATGGCAGGTGGCGGGCTCCATGGCGTGGCAATCACTCTTGCTCCCCGCTGTATGGCTGCCTTTGCATAATTCAATTCGACCAATCGCCATGCATCATCGGTTGCCACTCTTATTCTAAGAATATTCAACCCTACCTGGCCATTGGCAGCGCCAAATAGCCGGTCAAACTCGTCGCTGGTCAAAGGAGTGGTGTTGGGCGGATTGAAAACCGTAGCACAACCAAAACCCTGGATCGTTTGTTTGATGTCATTTCCTAAAACTGTTATTTCAGCTGTAACAGGCGGAATAGAAACAGGTCCGCTATTGTTGTTGTCACTTTTATTAGAACATGAAAGCAACAATAAAACCATTGCAAGTAGCTGTCCCATTTTATTCAATGACTGATTCATCAATTCATTTGGTTTTTATTTCCACAACCGCGGGTTTTAAACCATCGGCTGATGTCTATTAATTTAATAAGTTAAAATGCACAATATGGAATGAGTCTTGAAATTTAATTTTAAAATAAAGGAAGGATGAAGAATCACCCCTCCTTACTAATGCTTAGCCCTTCGGCTCTGCTGTATGTAAAATCCTACTTCTAGTCTCATTTTATGTTTCTCTATGATACTTATAATTTATTTCTGATCTGGGTTAATGCTTCGTCTACTTCTTCGACAGGTTTTTTACAAATTTTATTTTTACATACGTAGATCATTGTTCTATTTTCAACCAGCTTGTTCTCCAATAAAGGAAGATTTTCCTTATTTGTGCCGCCAATCATAATGCAATCAGGTAAATATTTTCTTTGAATGCTTTTGTTTTTTGCAACTGCATCTTTACCCATTACTACTACTTCGTAAGTGCCATAAGAAAAAAGCCCGGCAAGGCTGCACCAGGCTGCATGAAAAGCAGGAAACATCTTCCATTTTTCAGATACAACAAGCAACATTGTCCTGGACAAATCAATATAATCGCTTTTATCATAAATGATACCCAATGTATAAAGAACCCAAGCCATTATTGTGTTGGAGGACGGTATAACATCATCAGCCGTTTCTATTTTCTTTACTATAAGCTTCGTTTCATTTGCAGGAGTGTAATAAAACAGATCGGTATTTTTATCATAAAAATTCTTGAAAGCGTATTCAGTAATTTGCTTTGCCAGCCCGAGCCAGTGTTTATCGAAACTCACCTGGTAGAGTTTAATAAATGCATAAGCGGTCCAGGCATAGTCATCGAGAAAGCCATCGACAGTGATTTTTTTATCTTTAAAAACTCTTTTCAGGCTTCCGTTACTGTTAAGCATATTTTTTTCAAGATACTCTGCAATAGTAAGTGCTTTTGTTAAGTAATCCTGTTCACCCAAAGCAGAATAGGCATCTGTATAGCCTTTCAGCATTATTGCATTCCATGCGGTTAAAAGCTTTTTATCAGTTGTTGGTTTAATTCGTCTGTTTCTTTCAGTTAACAGCTTGTCTTTTGCTTTATTTAATATGGAAATAAATTCATCGGCTAACCGACTCTTTGAAATTGCAAACTCTTCTGGTGTACAAGTCGCTGTTAAAATATTATTTCCCTTCTTCCAATTTCCTGCAGACGTTACATTGAAATACTCTGCCAGTAAAATATCATCGCCGGCTATTCTTTTAAAATCATTTTCTGTCCAAGTATAAAATTCCCCTTCTGCATTTTCTGTGTCAGCATTCACAGAGCTGTAATAACTACCATAAGGCGAAGCCAATTCTTTTTCAATAAAAGAAATTGTTTCTGTGATGACCTTTTTATAAAGACCATTTTGCGTGACCTGAAAAGCATGGGCATATAAACTTATGAGTTGGGCATTATCATAAAGCATTTTTTCAAAATGAGGAATGTGCCATTCACCGTCAGTTGAATACCGGGCAAATCCGCCTCCAAGCTGATCATATATCCCACCCAAAGCCATTTTTGTAAGTGTGGTTGAAGCTGCATCGATTGCCTGGGTATTTCCTGTGTGATAATGATACTGTAACAAAAACTCAGTAACAACTGGCATTGGAAATTTTGGAGCTCCTTTTAATCCGCCATTAACTGTATCCAATTTCAAATAAATACTGTCAAACATTTTTTGATAATCCTGATTACTCACCGATAGAGGCATGCCATCAGTTTTGTTAAATGAAAGTGTTTCATCAGCAATTCCCCGGGTAAGTGCATCAGCCTGTTTTATTACGAGATCATGTTTCTCTTTGTAGGCCTTTGAAATATCAATAAGTAAATTCTTCCAGCTATTCTTACTATAGTAAGTGCCTGCAAAAAATGGTTTTCCATCAGGTAAAGCAAATGCATTTAATGGCCAGCCACCGCTGCCGGAGATCAACCGGCATGCAGACATATATATATTATCAATGTCAGGTCTTTCTTCCCTGTCCACTTTTATACAAATAAAATTTTCATTCATTAATCTTGCCACTGCCGTATCCATGAATGATTCCTTTTCCATTTCATGACACCAATGACAGGAAGCATATCCAATACTAATAAGGAGCGGCTTGTTTACTTTAATTGCGTTGGCAATTGCTTCATCACCCCATTCGTACCAATCTACAGGATTATCGGCATGTTGCTGCAAGTATGGACTGGATGCTGACGCAAGCCTGTTTTTCTTAACATCATCATTATTGCATGCAGCTAAAAGACCAATGAGTAATATGGAAATAAAATATTTTATTGTTTTAATTTTTAAGATTGGCAGCTATCGGGTTATTCCTTTTAATTTCAAAAGCTCTGAGCAGATCATTATTGGAACTAACAAGTACAATCATACCGGCTTTTGTTTTTATCGTCTTAATATCTTTTACATTATAAGGAACATAAAATCCACTCTCCGGTGGTTTTGTGGAAATAAAGTTTCCTTGACCATCTCCTTTCATAAATAAACCAACCGAAGCGTCTGCCGGGGTTGTTTCCACTTCTACATCGAATTTATTTCCGGCAATCAGCATATCTTTTTTGCCATCATTATCATAGTCATTAACTAAAATTCCATTGACTGATGACAGTTGCGCCTCAACAGGTAATTTTTTGATTGTAAACTTTCCTTTATCATTTATAAAGATTACAGAAGAAAAAAGATATGCCTGCCGGTGATAGGCACTTTCAATATCCTCTCCTAAAATTCCTTTCAGATCACTTTCTGCAAAGGATAAGAATGTAGAAAACTTCTTTGCGATCATCGGGCATTGTTGAGAGGTACATTCGCGGCCACGAATAGGAACCAGGATATCATTAAGATGCTTTGCAAGAAAAATATCATTGGTGCCATTATTGTCAAAATCTTTTGCAAAAACCTCGAATGGCTTTTCTTTACTTGCCGAAAATTTATAGTTTTCTCCAAGATTACCGCAGATCAAATCCATGTCACCATCGCCATCTATATCATCTGCTATTATTTTATTCCACCATCCTTCTGTATTTTCCAAACCATATTTTGCTGTAACATCTTTCATCTTCCCGCCGCTATATTCAAACACTTTTATAGCCATCCATTCGCCTGCAATAATGAGTTCAGGTTTTTTATCTCCATTCAGATCAGATGCCACTGCAGTTTTTACCATACCGGTAAATTTTAATTCAGAGGCCAGTTCATTAGTTTTATCGGTAAAAACTCCTTTATCATTTATCAACAAATAACTTTCCGCCGGTTTTGGATATTGATGCGGCATTACCTCTGCACCCCGGAAAATATCAAGGTCGCCATCGTTATCAAGATCAAAAGCAAGCACACATGAGCCACTACTCATGGTATTTGGAATGGTTTTTTTTGAAAAATTTCCTTTCCCATCATTTATATAAAGCCTGTCCTGGTAAAGTGGTGAGCCGTTTTCAAATTCACTTCCTCCACTTACAACATACAAATCAGCATCACCATCATTATCTGAATCGAAAAAAGCACACCCCATATCTTCATATTGTTTATCTGCATCAAATGCTGCGATATTTTCTTTGGTAAATTTTTCATTTTTCTGAACATATAAAACACCGGCCTGGTCTTTTGCACCGCCAACATAAAAATCTTCTTCACCATCGCCATTTACATCGCCAGTGGCTATAAATGGGCCGCTGCGTGAAAATTCATGTGGCAATAAAACCTGGTCGGTATATTCATCGTACACATTTTCTTTATGCAAGAATGGTTGTGACAAGAGTTGATTTGTCGCATCGGCAAATGAAGAATTATAAACTATGCGACTAATGTTATTTACAACAGCATCCTTATAATTTGCTTTTACTACTTGATTCGCTGTAATACCAGTCAACTTATTTTCTTTTCCATCCGGCCAAATAATAATTATACTATCAACATCGGCGACCTTTCCCAACCCAAAATGTACTACTGCTTCATTTGAAGAAAGATAACCCCGGACAGTTTTTTGCTGAAAGCTTTGTTGCATTTTTCCATCATAGTACAGAGATATCTTTGCACCGATACCGTCAGGATTTTTTTCAGGACCTGCTAATTTTATTTTGAGATAATTATTCTTTTTGTTTGTATTATTTTCATAAAGCGATGCTTCTTCATCAAGATTGTTAACAACAAGATCAAGATCACCGTCATTATCAAAGTCAGCAACAGCTGCACCGTTTGAAAATGTGCTGTCCTCAAATCCCCATGGCCGGGAAACATTTTCAAATTTTAACTGCCCGTTATTCTTAAATAAATAATTTCTTACTTTAATCGGCTTATACAATTCAATAAACTCTTTGAATCCTTTTGAAAAATATTCCTCAGTATTCGCATAACCGCTTACCTCCATATGTTGTCTCAGTTTCTGATCAATATCGCCATCAAACACATCGCGGCGGTAGCCATTGGCAACAAAAATGTCCCGGTTTCCATCATTATTAAAATCACAGACAAGAGTGCTCCAGCTCCATTCAGTTTTTGAGACCTCTGCTAAATGAGATATATCGCTAAAAAAACCATTGCCCTGATTTAAATGCAGCGCATTGTGCATGTATTGTTTTTGAAAACCGCTGTCAACGATTGCCCAAAATCCCTGCACATCCATTCGTGGCATTGACACTTTGGAACGCTTATAATTCTCAGGCAACATTTCAGTTACCATTATATCTTCAAAGCCATCATTATTTATATCCGCAATATCTGCCCCCATTGAAAAAAGTGATATATGATTGGTTGCTTTTTTTATTTCATCACGAAAGGTTCCGTCTTTCTGATTAATGTACATATAATCGTTGTCTGCATAATCATTCGATACATAAATATCATTATACCCATCATTATTCAGATCAGCAGTTACAACTGCCAGGGCATATCCATAGTTGTTGGTGATGCCTGCCTGCTTACCAATTTCTTTAAACTTGTTATCATCATTCCGGTATAATTTATCTCTGGCAAAATCGGGTGGATTTCTTTTACCTGCTACCATCTTTGACAAACCAAGAAAAAATGAATCAGGGCGATTGGTGATATAAACATCGAGATCGTTGTCATTATCCATATCAAAGAAAGCAGCATGAAGTGAAAACCCTTTTTCATCAAGTCCATATTCTTTTGCCTGCTCTTTAAAGGTGAGATCATGTTGATTAATGTAAAGAAGATTTATTCTTTCTGCTTCTGTTTCACCAAATCCCCCTTTACAAACATAAATGTCCTGCCATCCGTCATTATTAATATCAACAATAGTGACTCCGTTATCCCAACCTTTGCCGCCATCAACAGCAGCAGTAGCAGTCACATCTTTAAATTTAAATCCACCCTGGTTGATATATAATTTATTAGGTACATCATTCCCGGTAAAATAGACATCCTGCAGGCCATCATTATTAAAATCACCGATTCCTACACCGCCGCCATTGTACACATAAGCGAATTTGTCGAAGAAATTTTTTTCAAAATTCTCATCAACAAGATTGTTAAATGTAATTCCACTTTGTGCTGAAGTTATTTTTTTAAATACAGGATCAATTACAAATATTGAATTTGAATTTTTATCATTACAAGCAATTAATACAAAAATAAACGGTGCGATCAGCCATAAGAAATAAGAATATGCTTTTGTTTTTTGAAACATGAATTCGCTTTTAAAATTTAGCAAGGCTGTTGTCGCCTTGAAAATAGCCAAGATATTTTTTCCAAACCACAGCCGCTATGTTCTTTTCTCATTTGGAACTCTTTCTACATTTTGTAAATAAACTGATGATGCAGTTGAATCAAATCTCGACCATGCATCATATACCGATGTCCATACCAATGCTAACATTCTTGATGTAACTGTTGGCCTGGGTCTGTACAGATCGGTATTATTAGCAGTCGCTTCTAATGATATCTTCCCCCACTCATAAACAATATTCTTATCTCCCATTGGTTGTATTGATTCGTTTTCAGCAATACAACTAGAAATGAGTATAGTGATGAATGTGTGTTGGACAAATAATTTCATAGACAGAAAAACTAAAAATTTAAAAACCGGGAAAAAGTGAACTTATCCCCGGTGTAATGAAAAGAAAACTGCGACAAATTTTAATAGCCGGGATTCTGTGGATATTTAGGCCCGGTTGTTACAAGATTGATCTGGCTTTGTGGAATCGGCCTCAGGTAGTCTCTTGCTGGATTAAAATTTGTAATCGGATTATATGTTGCCAATCTTGATTGTAATGTTTTTGTACGAACAAGATCATACCATCTCATCCACTCGCCAAACAATTCTCTTGTACGTTCATCAAGAATGAAATCAATTGTTATTTGTCCAGGAGTTACCTGGTTTGCCAATGCTGCTGCGGCGTTTTGTGCTGGTGTATTTGTTGCTCTGTAAGCTGCACGGGTACGTAGCACATTGATCATGTTCGCAGCATTTGTTGTATTACCTGCTTTGAAGGCAGCTTCAGCTGCGATGAGATATGTTTCTGCAAAACGCATCAAAATAAATGGCCTGTCAGATGCATCATTTGTATGCAGTCTTGTTACATCATCATGCTTTTTCATCGGTGGGAAAAAATTCACATCATACTGGCTGGGCAATACCTGAACTGCCCTGGAAGCTCTTCTGATATCTTCAGTTATTGCATTTGTGCCAAAAAGCTTAATAGCAGTATCAACATTTTTCACCCAGGTGTATGTAGTTAAAGGGCTATTCATCGGATCAGCAGGATTAGAAGCTCTTGTTACGGTAATAGTAACAGGTGCGCCACTTGTAAGTGGCCCGGGACGGTTAAAAATCCAGAAAGTTTGAAAAGTTTTTTCATAACGTGAGTCATTTACCCTTTCCGCAAATGCAGTACTTAATGTATAAGTTGAAGGACGAACTCGTCCAAAGGGACGGCCATTCTGAATGTCTCTGTCAACTGGATTAGCATTTACCGTAGGTGCGCCGGTGATGCCCGCGTTAATATTGGTATTGAATATTGGATAATTCGGTCTTTGATAAAAGGCTGAGCCATTAAATTTCCCACCGGGATTTCCAGTACCAAATCCGGAAGTCTCTGCGCCTTTAGGATCCATATTTCTATCCACAACCCATAAAATCTCTCTTCCATATTCATTTCCTTCTTTGAACACATCAGCAAAATCTGCCCAAAGATCTAATGTACCGCTGCCATTTCCATAAAGTGCTTTGTTAGTGATCAGGTCAAGCGCCTGGTTGTAGGCATCGGTAAAATCTGTTGCCTTAGCTGCAGCAGACCATCCTCTTGTGAGGTAAACTTTTGCAAGCAAATGTTTGGCTACACCTTTCGCTGCACGACCAGGAGTTGGATTTGCTTTAAATGGCAAATCGGTAATAGCTTCTGTAAGATCTTTAACTATCTGATCATACACAGTGGCGATGGGGTCTCGTTTTGCTTCTGTGGTCGGGCTACTCGCAAAAGTCGTACTGAGTGTAACGTCGCCAAAAGTTTGCACAAGCATAAAATAAAAATATGCTCGAAGAAATTTTGCCTCACCAGTTATTCTTGTTTGTTCTGCTGCTGGTAAACCAACAGTTGCCACATTTTCCAATACTCCGTTGCAGCTGTTAATCGAACGATATGACCAATCCCAAATAGATTGAATTGCGCCATCATTAGTCTGCAATGTATAAGTGTGGAAGTTTCCGCTTGTTCCAAATCCCGAAAGATGTTCATCAGTACCAATCATGGTATTGTAACACATCCCTTCCTGGCAATACCAGTTACGGATATTGGAATAAGCTCCTATGATTGCAGCATCGATACCGCCGGGAGTTTTAAAATAATCCGGAAGTATGTTTGATCTGTTTTGCTCATCAAGGACTTTACTACAGCCTGATGAAAACAGCAATGAACAGATCATTAAGAATCCTGCTATTTTATTTAAAATTTTCATATTACTATTTTTTACAAGTATTATAATTTCAAATTGATTCCAAAAATAAATTCCTGCGTTGGAGGTGTATTTATGCTCATAGTGATTGTTCTCGCAGGAGCTGAGGTGCCACCACCCTGTGGTCCTAATGCACCTCCTGTACCTGTTCCCTCCGGATCAATTGCATATCCATCTCTAACCATTGAAGAATAAATAATAAACGGATTGGTGACGGTAACAAATATCCTTGCCGAACTGATGCTGGCTCTGGATAAAAGTTTCGTTGGTAATGTATAGCCAAAATTGATGCTCCTTACTCTGATGAAACTGGCATCATAATAACCCAATGTTGAAGAATAATTGTCATTAAGGATCTGCCCTTCAGGATGTGGAAAATTATTTGTAGGATTTGTTGGTGTCCAGTAATCCACTTTCCATTGATTCACCCTTGCTTGCATAAAGAATGCATAACCGCCGGCACCGCCATTGTTTGATTGCAAGTAAGTGGCAATTGCTGTACCTCCCCATCTTGCAAATGCTACAACGGACAGATCAAAATTTTTATAAGTAAACCGGTTAGTCATGCCGGCGATCCATTTTGGTTGTGCACTACCAATTATCTGCAAGTCGGCTGCCGTAATCCTGTTATCCTTATTAAGGTCTTCCACACGAATGCGGCCGACTGCTTGGGGAGCTCCAAATAGCGTTATTTCGGCAGCATCTTTTGTTTGCCATATTCCAATCTTTTTGTAATCATAAATAACATTGAGGGGTTGGCCAACAAACCATCCATTTCCTACATCCTGTAACTTTCCGGGTTCTTCAAGTGCAGTAATTTTTTCTCTGTTAAGGCTCCAATTAATATCGGTTGTCCATCTAAAACCCGATCTTGTATCAATATTAACCGAGCTTAATACAATTTCAACTCCCTTTGTTTCCGTACTGGCTGCATTTGTAAAAATAGCGTCAGCGCCATTACTTAACGGTAATGATTTTCTTACTAAAATATCTTTTGTATCTGCATTGTAAACATCTATTGAACCGGTAATACGATTTCTGAATAATCCAAAGTCCAAACCAAAATTGATAGCGGTAGTTTCTTCCCATTTTAATTTTGGATTTGGAAGTACACTAACATAATACCCGGTTGTGGTTGTATTTCCGAAATTATAATTATTAGTTGCTAAGTTTCCTAAAGTAGAATATGGAGCAAGCCCCTGCTGCGCAGATCTGCCCCATCCTATTCTTAACTTCAGATTTGAAAGCCAGGTAACACGTTGAAGAAATGATTCATCATTTACATTCCAACTTCCTGCCACGGCAGGGTAATTAGTATATTTATTTCCCGGAGATAGTATTGAAGAGCCATCTCTGCGGAATGTGGCTGTGAGGTTATACTTATTATTAAATGTATAATTTCCCCTTGCCATATATGATATTAGCCCTGATCTTGAATAGCTGCCAGAACCGGTAATGACACTGGCAAATTGTGCAGGATTGGTATTTTGTACATAGTCTGCAGGAATACCAGTACCACTGAAATTTGAATTTCTTGATTCTTGCTCCTGCACCTCGTAAACAGCAGTCGCATTAATTCTGTGTTTCTGCGCTATAGTTTTATCATAAGTCAATTGGTGAAAAATATTATAGTTCCATGCTTCTCCATCGCTGGTGGAAGCAGTGTTGGAAAGAAAGGGAGTACTGGAACTTCCGGTAAGAACAGTATTGGCGCCACGGTAAGTACCATAATTATCCTGGCGAATATCCAACTGTACATTCAGCCTGTATTTTAAACCCTCAATAATTTGCAACTCTCCATACAACGTATTATACGTTCTTATTCTTCGCCTCCTGTCATAAACTGCATCTTTATTAGTAAGTGTTAATGGATTTAATCTGAAACCAACATCCTGGTGACCAACCAATGGCTGCACATTTACTGAACCGTCGGCGTTATAAGGTGATAAAAGAGGACTTAAAGCAAGTGTGTTGTACATAGGATTCACGCCATCTCCTTCTGTATAACTCAACGTATTCATCGTGTTTAAACCAACTTTTATTCTTTTACCAATTTTTTGATCCAGGGTGGCCCTTAATGAAAAACGTTCAAAGCCAACCAAAGGAATAACACCCTCCTGGTTGAGATAACTAAGACCCATTCCATATTGTGTAAGATCCGTTCCGCCAGAAAGACTCAGGTCGTGAGATTGAACAAATCCTTTTTTATAGAGCAGGGTTTGCCAATCTGTACTTGTCCCTGCAGCCTTTCCATCTAATTCAGCTTGAGTAAATACTGTTGGCCCTCCTCCTGAACCTCCATATCTTGATTCAGCTTTGAAAGCATAATATTCCTCGCCATTGAATACAGGAAATTTATCAATGATCTGGCTCCATCCCAAACTTGTATTATAACTAATAACCGGCTTCCCGGTTTTTCCTCTTTTAGTAGTTATGATAATAACTCCATTAGAACCTCTTGAACCATAAATAGCCGTTGCCGATGCATCCTTTAAAATATCTATGTTCGCAATATCGTCCACATTAAGGTCATTAATACTTCCGAAGTATGGAAATCCATCTACCACAAGCAATGGATCATTTCCAGCAGTCAGGCTACGATTGCCACGAATCCGAATCTGGCCGCTTGAACCAGGTCTTACGCCGGTTCTTGAAATATCTACACCTGCTGCACGACCTTGCAATGCCATAGTTAAATTTATAGCAGGCACTTCATCCAAAACTTTTTCTCCTACTGAAACAACTGAACCTGTAATATCTTTCTTCCTTTGCGTTCCATACCCGGTTACAATAATTTCTCCCAGCGTTTTTTCATTAGAAACTAATGTAACATTAACTGTCGCCTGATTATTCACTTTCACTTCCTGAGTAATGAAATCAACCGCGGAGATAACCAGTGTTGCATTCGAACTGGCAGTTAACTGGAATTCACCGGCGTCGTTTGTGGCGGTACCATTCCCTGTTCCTTTTACAGTTACCGAGGCACCAGCCAGAGGCTGCCCATCATCTCTTAAAACTTTTCCACGAATCGTAATATTCTGTGCAAAAGTGTTGGCTGAGAGTAACAACATTGAAAGCAGCGACAAAGTTGCTACCATCAAAAACCGCTTGCTCAGCAGCAGAGGGTTTTTCAAAATGGCATTTTTTTTCATAACGTTTATTTTGGCAGTTGAAAACTTAAAAAACTTATTTTATTGATAAGAACAAAGTGAGCATCATTTAATTTCTCATTGGAGAAATTAAGTATTGAAAATATTTTATGTGAAGAAATAACTTGTGCAGCAAAGCACGATGAAGATTGAAAATGTAGCCCAATTTTTTTCATACAGCAGCCGGTCGAAGATTGATTTTTGTATTGTGAATGCAGCAAGCAGAACTGCAATTTCACATAACGAATATAGGAGATTTTTTAAAAAATTGCAACCGATTGCAATTTTTTTTTAAAAAATTTTTCTTTTATTTGTGTTATGACCCCGGCCAAAGAGATTACCATTTATGATATTGCCAAACACCTGAACATTTCGGCCACTACTGTCAGCCGGGGCTTGAAGAACCATCCTGCCATTAATAAGAATACCAGGAAAAAAATTTTTGAAGCTGCCCATCATCTCGGTTACCGATCCAACACATTTGCCAGCAGCCTGCGGAGCAAAAAAACGCATACCATCGGCATCATTGTGCCCCGGCTTAACAGTTATTTTATGGCCGCCGTGCTTTCGGGCATGGAAGATGCCGCCAGCCGTGAAAATTATAACCTCATCATCAGCCAGTCGCTTGAAAATGCGGAAAAAGAAATAGCCAATGCCCACACTATGTTTAATAAAAGGGTGGATGGCCTGCTGGTGTCCCTGGCTTACAACACTGAGAATATTGAACACTTTGAACCTTTTTTTAAAAAAAACATCCCCGTAGTTTTTTTCGACCGTGTGCATGAACATCTTGAAAGCACCAGCATTGTAATAGATAATTTCCGGGCCGCCTACGATGTGACGAAACACTTGATAGAACAGGGTTGCAGGCGCATCATGCACCTGGGCGGCAATATGCTGCGCAATGTATATGCCGATCGCTTAAGAGGTTATAAACAGGCTTTGCTGGAACATAACATTCCCTTCGATGAAAGACTGGTTTACATAAGTAAACTGAATGAAGAGGCAGGTACCGAAGCTGCCGCACACATATTGCGTATGGGCAGCAAAAAACCGGACGGGGTTTTTTCGGCAAATGACACTACCGCTGTTTATTGCATGAAGAAACTGAAAGATGAAGGCATCCGTATACCTGCCGACATCGCTTTTGCCGGGTTCAATAATGACCCCATAAGTAAAATAATCGAACCGAATCTTACCACGGTGAATTATTCAGGTTATGAAATCGGCAAAACAGCCGTATCCAATCTGGTTAATCACCTGAAGGGTATGTCGAGTGTAAAAAATACCAATGTGGTTATCTTGCGGGCCGATCTGATTATCCGGGAATCATCCTTAAAAAAGACTTCCTCCTGATTTAATTTTTTTTCCGATTTTTATGCAACCGATTGCAAGATGAAGCCTAAAAAAGACGTAACGATATACGATATTGCTCAAAAACTTTCGCTGTCTTCAGCCACAGTCAGCCGGGGTTTAAAAAATCATCCTGCCATTAATAAGAACACCCGGAAAAAGATTCAGCAAACAGCCAGGGAACTCGGTTACCGGCATAACACATTTGCCAGCAGCCTGCGCAAACAAAAAACCAATACCATTGGCGTGAGTGTGCATGAGCTGAACAGTAACTTTATTACTTCTGTGCTGGCAGGCATTGAAAAAGTAACAACTGAAGCTGGTTACGACTTGATTATTGCCCACTCATCAGAAAACCGTGAAAAGGAAGAGGCCAATGTACTCAATCTCTTTCATAAGCGGGTTGATGGTTTGATTGCATCCCTTGCATTTGATACAGACGGCCTGGAGCATTACAATCATTTTCATGAAAAAAATATTCCCGTCATTTTTTTCGACCGGGTGGAAGAAGAAAACAACAACACGAAAGTGATAATTGATAACTATAAATGCGGCTACCAGGCTACCCAACACCTGATTGAGCAAGGCTGCAGGCGTATTGTGCTGGTTACTGCCAACCTGAAAAGGAACGTATATGCCCGGCGCCACAATGGCTACATGGATGCACTGTATGACAACGGCATCCCTTATGAAAAAGGCATGGTGCTGATAAAAGACCTGAGCGAACAATGCGGACGGGAAGCTGCTTTGGAAATAATGAAAATGAAACCACTTCCTGACGGCGCTTTCATTACCAACGATTTTTCGGCTGCTGTGTGCATGCAGACGCTGAAAGAACATGGCATCCGGATTCCCGACGATTTTGCCATTGTCGGATTTAACAACGATGCCATCGGCAAAATTGTAGAGCCGCAACTCACCACCATTAACTACCCGGGCATGGAAATGGGAGAAATTGCCGCCTGTAACCTCATTAACCACCTGAATGGTATTGCCAATATAAAAAATACACAGACAATCGTTATAAGATCCGATTTGATTGTAAGAAAATCATCCCTCAAAAAGAAAACCAGCAGCTGAGGCTGACAACAGGAATGAAAACGGTACTGCTTATCATATTTCTGTTTACCACTTCCCTGCTGAAAGCAGAGAACGGCTACGATCTGTGGCTGCGGTATAAAAAAGTTGATGACCAGATTTTGCTTAACCAATATAAGAATCAGATAAAGTCTGTCCTTTTTGATGTTTATTTAAAGGAGACATCACCGACTTTTGAAATAGCTAAAGAAGAATTAATTCACGGTTTGCAAAGGTTACTTGGTAAAAATATTACTGAAGGAAAAGACTTTTCAAGCAATCAACTTATAATTAATAAGAAGCGCTCAGAAATTATACAAACAAGCATAGACTTATCTGCGGAAAACTTAGGAAGCGAAGGTTTTAAAATTATTTCTTTAAAAAAAGTTTTTAACAAAGATAACAGCGGTATCAGCAACGTCATAGTAATTACTGCTAATACAGATATTGGTATTTTATACGGCGTGTTTCATTTTTTGAGACTGATGCAAACCCATCAATCAATCTCAAATCTCAAAATCGTTTCTTCTCCTAAAATGAAATTACGTTTACTCAATCACTGGGACAACCTCAACCGTACAGTGGAACGGGGTTATGCAGGCTTCTCCATCTGGGACTGGCACAAGCTACCCGGTTTTATTGACAAACGCTACACTGATTACGCCAGGGTCAATGCTTCTATAGGAATAAACGGAACGGTGCTTACCAATGTAAATGCCAATGCAACCATCCTTACAAAACCCTGGCTGGAAAAAGTAAAAGCACTGGCCGCTGTGTTTCGTCCGTATGGCCTTAAAGTGTATCTTACTGCCCGCTTCAGTGCACCCATCGAAATCGGCGCCATGAAAACCGCCGATCCGCTGAACGATACCGTGCAGCTTTGGTGGAAACAAAAAGCAAAAGAGATTTATGAGCTGATTCCCGACTTTGGCGGCTTCCTGGTAAAAGCAAACAGCGAAGGACAGCCCGGCCCGCAGGATTATAACCGCTCCCATGCCGACGGCGCCAATATGCTGGCCGATGCTGTGGCTCCCTTCGGCGGCATCGTGATGTGGCGGGCATTTGTGTACAATCCGGAATCAGACGACCGCTTTAAGCAGGCTTATGAAGAATTCAAACCGCTGGACGGTAAATTCAGGAAGAATGTACTGGCGCAGGTAAAAAACGGGCCGATAGATTTTCAACCAAGAGAGCCATTCTCGCCTTTATTTGGCGCCATGCCACAAACTCCTCTGATGATGGAGTTTCAACTGACGCAGGAATACACAGGCCAGGGAACTCATCTTTTTTTTGCTGCTCCTATGTTTAAAGAAGTACTGATTGCTGACACCTATGCAAAAGGAAAGAACTCAACTGTTGCAAAAGTGATTGATGGAAGTTTGAATAATCATGAACTGAGCGGCATGGCCGGGGTAAGCAATATCGGCAACGACATCAACTGGTGCGGTCATCCATTTGCACAGGCCAACTGGTATGCGCTGGGCCGATTGAGCTGGGATTATGATTTATCACCAGCGCAAATTGCTACGGAATGGATAAATCAAACCTTTACACATGATAAGAAATCAGTTGCCGTAATAAGAAATATCATGCTTCAGTCCCGGGAAGCTTTGGTGAATTATATGACCCCCGTCGGATTAACACACATCATGTACAATGGTCATCACTATGGACCGATGCCATGGGGGAATACGTTAAACCGCCCGGATTGGAACCCCGTTTACTATCATAAAGCAGATTCAATCGGAATCGGTTTTGACAGAACATCCGGGGGTTCCAATGCACTGGCCCAATACAAACCTGAAGTAAGCAGCCAGTTTGCCGATATGTATAAATGCCCTGATGACTATTTATTGTGGTTCCATCATGTCCCCTGGAACCATAAAATGCAAAGCGGCCGTACATTGTGGAATGAACTCTGCCATAAATATTATACCGGTGTTGATTCTGTTAAATCTTTTATCAGGCAGTGGAACAGTGTTGAAAAATCTATAGATAAAGAAAGATTCGGACAGGTGAAACAACTGCTGAACATTCAACTGAAAGATGCAATATGGTGGCGCAATGCATGCCTGTTGTATTTCCAGACCTTTTCTAAAATGCCGATACCCGCATACTATGAACAACCAGACAAAACACTGGAATATTATAAAAGTATAAGGATATTGTATGCGCCGGGGAACACCCCTGTCCCCTAAAGGGGAAATTAAATTTGAACACCCTTGTTCTTTTTTAAAAATTACGATTATTGAGTTTGAAAAAAAAATCGGGTACAATAAACCAAAAGAGTAAATAAAAATAGTATGAGTAGCAAAAACTCCCCGCCGGATGGCGCGGCCGGGGATAAACGGGTAGCCATAGTAACCGGAGGCGGTTCGGGCATCGGGTTTGCCATTACCCAAAAATTTGTCTGCGCCGGCATTGAAACAATAATTGCCGGCAGGAATCAGAAAAAACTTTCGCAGGCAAAAGAAAAACTCGGTCCGCTTTGTCACGCCATAACATGCGATGTAAGCCATCTGGCATCCATACCGGGTTTTGTGAATAATATCATCAAAAAATTCGGGCATATTGATATCCTGGTGAACAATGCCGGCATCAATATGAAAAAAGACTTTTGCGAAGTGATGGATGAAGATTTTCAACAGGTAATTACCACCAACCTTACTGCTGTTTTTGTAATGAGCCGCGAAGTGGCAAAAAATATGCTGAAGAAAAAATCAGGATGCATTATTAATATCAGCAGTATGGCGGCACAGTACGGCCTGCCGAAAGTAATTGCCTACAGCGCCAGCAAAACAGCGATTGATGGGATGACAAGAGCCATGGCAGTGGAACTTTCGCCAAAAGGAATTCGTGTGAATGCAATTGCACCTGGCTTTATCATTACCGACATGACCGATAAGGCGCTTAACAGCGACACCGAACGCAAGGAAAAAGTTTTATCACGGACCCCCATGGGCTATATGGGCCTGCCGTCCGACATTGGCGATGCGGCTTTGTTCCTGGCAAGTGATGCGGCAAAATATATTACCGGCGTAGTGTTGCCGGTGGATGGTGGTAACAGTATTGGGTTTTAAAACTTTTTAGTTGACCGGCTGAACCGCTCCGATGAAGCGTCCCTTGCGACGCTTTGTAAAACCCGACATTTATCGTCGGTGTCCGTTCAAATGCAGAATATCTATTGAGCTATGAAAAGAACTTTTCTCATAATTGCCTTTAACTTTTTGGGATTTGCCTCTGGCAATGCCCAATTGATATCTGAAACAAAACAACCCCTTTCATTTTCATTAACGGAAGCTCTCATTTACGTTGACAGCGAAGATTATGCCCTTGTAAAAAAATCTGCCGGGCTGCTGCAGCAGGATATTGAAATGGTCACCGGCAAAAAGCTTCCCTTCATCCACGATGTGCAATCAGCCAAAGGCAATCTCATCATCATCGGTTCTGCTGAAAAATCCACACTGATAAAGCAACTGATTCAGCAGAAAAAAATCAATGGCGCTTATATTAAAAACAAATGGGAAGCCTGTTTGCAGCAAACGATTCAAAATCCAATGCCGGGAATCACAAATGCACTTATCCTGGCAGGCAGCGACAGAAGAGGAACTGCCTACGCCATATTTGACCTGTCCAAACAAACCGGCGTATCGCCCTGGTACTGGTGGGCCGATGTACCGGTGAAAAAGAAAACTGAATGGTATGTAAAAACAAATGTTATCATCACCGACTCACCGAAAGTAAAATACCGCGGCATCTTTATCAACGACGAAGCTCCGGCGCTGAGCAACTGGAGCAAAGAAAAGTTTGGCGGCTTCAACCATAAGTTCTACTCAAAAGTCTTTGAGCTGATTCTGCGCCTGAAAGGAAATTACCTGTGGCCTGCCATGTGGGGCAATGCTTTTTACGACGATGATTCGCTGAACATAAAAACAGCCGATGAATTCGGCATCGTCATCGGCACTTCACATCATGAGCCGTTGATGCGGGCACACGATGAGTGGAGACGGTACGGCAAGGGGCAAAAATGGAACTACGACAGCACCGAAGCCGGCCTGAAAGAATTCTGGCACGGCGGCATGCAGCGGGCATGGAATGAAAAAATCGTCAGCATCGGCATGCGGGGCGATGGCGATGAACCAATGACGAGGGAAACCGCTACCGCCCTGCTGGAAAGAATTGTAAAAGACCAGCGCAAAATTATTGAAGAAGTAACCGGCAAACCCGCAAACGAAACACCCCAGCTCTGGGCACTGTATAAAGAAGTGCAGGATTATTATGACAAAGGAATGAGAGTGCCCGATGATGTGACTTTATTATTATGCGATGACAACTGGGGCAATATCCGCAAGCTTCCCAAACTAACCGACCCGTCGAGAAAAGGCGGTTACGGAATCTATTACCATTTTGACTACGTAGGCGGGCCGAGAAATTACAAATGGCTCAACACAAACAATATTGCAAGAGTGTGGGAGCAAATGCACCTGGCTTACGAATATGGAGTAAAGCAGATATGGATTGTCAATGTCGGCGACATAAAACCAATGGAATTTCCAATTTCCTTCTGGTTAGATTATGCATGGAACCCGGAAAAGATTGGTACTGATGACCTGCAGAAATACACGGAAGAATGGGCGGCCGCACAGTTTGGAAAAAATTATGCAAGAGAAATTGCTGAAATTATTTCAAAGTACAGCAAGTATAACAGCAGGAGAAAACCGGAACTGCTTGATCAGAACACATACAGCCTGTATAATTACCCGGATTTTGAAACAGAGAACAGTTATAATGAATTTGAAAAAGTGGCATATGATTACAAAATCTTATTTAATCAAGCTCAAAAAATTAACAATGAACTGCCTGTTGAATCCAGGAATGCATTTTTTCAATTGGTTCTTCACCCTGTAAAAGCCTGCGCCAACCTGAACGAAATGTATTATTATGTTGCCCTGAACAGGGAAGCATATAAAAACAAATATGAAGTGGCCAATGAGTATGCAGATAAAGTAAAACAGCTTTATATCAACGACTCGCTGATTTCGCTTGAGTATCATAAACTCAATAACGGCAAATGGAACCACATGATGAGCCAGACACATATTGGCTACACGTACTGGCAGCAGCCGCCGGTGAATAAAATACCGGTATTGAAATTTGTGTCAAAAGATTCGGTGAATAAAGATGGCGTGAAAATTACAGATGACGAAATCCGCAGTGCCAAATCTCTGATTCCTGAAAATTTTAGCGGGCATGCATTTTATGAATGGGACGGTTATATCTCAATAGAAGCTTCGCATTTCACCAAAGCAATAAACACAAACGGCATCACCTGGAAAATTTTGCCTGGCCATGGAAGAACCACTGATGCAGTTACTCCATTTCCTGTTACTGCACCTGAACAAAAACCCGGCAGCAATGCGCCGCACCTCCAATACGAGTTTTATACTTACAGCTCCGGCGAATTCAGCATCCAGGCTTACTTCTCTCCCACACTAAATTTTCATGGAACTGAAAACGGGTTGCAGTATGCAATTTCCATAGATGACGAAGCGCCGCAAATCATCAGCATCAACAAAGAAGACAAGACCAGCATCAGCGGTATCTGGAATAAATGGGTGGCTGAAAATATTATTATCAAAACGACAAAACATAAAATAGCCACCCCCGGCAGGCATGTGCTGAAATACCGGATGGTGAACCCGGGCGTGGTGCTGCAAAAACTGGTTTTGGATTTTGGAGGAGTAAAACCAAGCTATCTTGGCCCGCCGGAAACAAAAAAATAAACAGCTCACAGATTACACAGATTGTCACATTAAAATCTGTGTAAATCCGTGAAATCTGTGAGAGTAAAAATAAAAAACAGTTTAAAATGAAATCAAACCTTCTGTTTGTAACTATCATCACGCATTTATTACTTGCCTGCAATAACCAGTTAAAAAAAAACAAGGAACAGGCTACTGATACAACTGACCAGTTACCGAAGAAAGAATACCTTTCGCAGCTGCTGGTGACGCATATTTATACAGCCGACCCTTCGGCGCATGTCTTTAACGGCCGCATTTATATTTATCCTTCGCACGACACCGCAACAGGTGCAAAAGAAGATGACCTCGGAAGCCATTTCGATATGAGAGATTACCATATTCTTTCAATGGATTCCATTGGTGCACCGGTTATGGATCATGGTGTGGCGCTGGACATTAAAGACGTGCCATGGGCCGGCCGCCAGATGTGGGCGCCGGATGCGGCATTTGCCAACGGCAAATATTATCTCTACTTCCCGGTAAAGGATAAACAGGATATTTTCCGTATCGGTGTGGCGGTAAGCGATAAACCCGAAGGACCCTTTGTTGCCGAAAAAGAACCCATTAAAAACAGCTACAGCATTGACCCCTGTGTGTTCAAAGATGATAATGGTTCTTTCTATATGTATTTCGGCGGTATCTGGGGTGGTCAGTTACAGCGATGGAATAATAATAAGTATGATGCAAAAGCGGATAACCGTAAAGCGGAGGAGCCGGCAATTCTCCCAAGAATGGCAAGCCTCAACAAGGATATGAAAAGTTTTTCCGAAGAAGTGAAAGAAGTTAAACTGGTGGATAAAGATGGCAACCTGTTTAAAGAAAAAGATAATGACAAACGCTTTTTCGAAGCAGCTTGGGTTTTCAAATACAAAAGCAAATACTATTTCACCTATTCAACAGGCGATACACATTTCCTGTGTTATGCCACCGGCGACAGTCCCTACGGGCCTTTTACCTACCAGGGTGTATTGCTGAACCCCGTGGAAGGCTGGACCAACCATCATTCAATTATAGAAATAAACGGTAAGTGGTATTTATTTTATCATGATGTGCAGCTGAGCGGTAAAACACATTTAAGAAATGTAAAACTAACAGAGCTGAAATTTAATGATGATGGAAGCATCCAAACATTGACTGCGCAGAAATAGGAACACGGATGACGCGGAGTTGGCAGATCGTCACCGATTCTATCCGTTTTATCAGCGTCATCTGCGTACCCATTGGTTCTTATAATTATGATAAAAGCATAAAACAAATAAGGATGAAAAAAATAATCTTCCTCGCTGCGATTCTACTATCAACCCTGATCCGGGCGCAAACTGAAAATGGTTTGAAAGATTATTACAATGAATATTTCACCATCGGTGTGGCGGTATCGCCGCGGGCACTGAAAACTGATGAGGCCGGGCTCATCATGCAGCATTTCGGAAGCATGACAGCCGAGAATGCCATGAAAATGGGACCCATTCATCCGGAAGAAAACAGGCACGACTGGGCCGGCGCCGATTCCATTGCGGCCTTTGCCAGAAGAAACAACCTGAAGCTTCGCGGCCATACGCTTTGCTGGCACAACCAGGCACCCCGCTGGTTTTTTATCCATGCAAACGGCGATACGGTGACAAAAGAAGTTCTTTTGCAGCGGCTGAAAGAACACATTACTGCCGTGGTGACAAGATACAAGGATGTAATTTATGCCTGGGATGTGGTGAATGAAGTGATTTCTGACAGGCCCGATGAATTTTACAGGAACTCACCGTTTTACCGCATCTGCGGTGACGAATTTATAGCCAAAGCTTTTGAATATGCACATGCGGCCGATCCGAAAGCATTGCTTTTTTATAATGACTACAATGAGATTAACCCGGTAAAGCGGGAAAAAATTTATACCCTGGTGAAAAATCTGAAAGATGCCGGCGTGCCCATTCATGGTTTGGGGCTGCAGGGGCATTGGTCAATTTTTGAACCCACAGAGCAAGTGCTGACAGAAACTTTTGAAAAGTTTAAACTGCTTGGTGTACAACTGCAGATAACCGAGTTGGACCTGTCGGTGTACCCGAAGGAACACAGCAGAAGAGAACGAAAACCCGAAGATGCCGATACAGCATACACACCCGAACGGGAAACAAAGCAGGCTGAAATGTATGAAATGATTTTCCGTGTGTTCAGAAAATATAAAGATGTGCTGACGGGCGTTACCTTCTGGAACATCAGCGACCGCCATAGCTGGCTGGATAATTTTCCCGTGCCGGGAAGAAAAGATCACCCGCTGCTGTTTGACCGGAATTTGAAACCTAAAAAAGCTTATTGGAATATCGTGACTTTCACAGATTGAACGGAAATATAGAGTTGTGGCAAAATGATTAACGCTGTTTTTTTAATTCACAATATGCACAGGAAGTGTTTTAAATAGATGGGCAGAGATTCATTGCTGATGTGGAAAAACCGAATGATGAACGGAAATTCCATCCTGTGCTAATGCTCCGGATGGCAGGTGCGACAGAAGCTTAATAGTAAGACAAAAGCTGGCCTTATAAAAATTTTCATTAATGAAAAAAAATATTCTGATTACTGTTTTGTTTTTCTCATTTACACTTCATGCCCAGGACTTCAAATCATTCCCCATGTGGAATCCATCATTACCAATTGAACAACGGGTAAATGATGTGGTCAGCCGGTTGACGCTGGAAGAAAAAGTGAAACAGATGCTGAATGCAACACCTTCAGTTCCCAGATTAGGTATTCCCGCTTATGACTGGTGGAATGAAGTGCTGCATGGTGTGGCGAGAACTCCATTTAAAGTTACATCCTACCCGCAGGCAATCGGCATGGCAGCAACATGGGACACAAACTCAATGTACCGTATGGCCGACTACTCAGCACTCGAAGGAAGAGCCATACATAATAAAGCAATCGAACTCGGCAGAACTAACGAAAGATACCTGGGCCTTACTTACTGGACGCCGAACATCAACATCTTTCGAGACCCAAGATGGGGCCGCGGCCAGGAAACCTATGGCGAAGATCCGTTCTTAACTGCCATGCTGGCAAGGGCATTTGTAAGAGGCTTACAGGGCGAAGACCCGAAATACCTGAAAGCCGCGGCCTGTGCCAAACACTACGCTGTTCATAGCGGCCCCGAACCATCGAGACATGTTGACAATTTTAATCCATCCACTTATGATTTATGGGATACATACCTGCCTGCATTTAAAGAATTAATTACAAAAGCTAATGTGGCTGGCGTAATGTGCGCCTACAATGCCGTAAATACACAGCCTTGCTGTGCAAATGATTTGCTGATGAATGATATTCTGCGCAAACATTGGAATTTTACCGGCTATGTTACGAGCGACTGCTGGGCCATTGATGATTTCTTTAAATATCATAAAACACATAAAGATTCTGTAACTGCTGCAGTAGATGGCGTAATGCACGGCACGGATATCGAGTGTGGCACTTCGGTTTATTATACATTATATAATGGAGTAAAAAATGGTATGATAAAAGAAGAGCAAATTGATATTTCATTGAGAAGACTGTTTATGATACGCTACCGGCTGGGTATGTTCGACCCGCCGGAGATGGTAAAGTTTGCCCAAACACCGGCATCCGTACTGGAAGCGCCGGCTCATAAAGCCCATGCATTGAAAATGGCGCAGCAAAGTTTGGTGTTGTTAAAAAATGAAACCAATACCTTGCCTTTGAAAAAAACAATTAAAAAAATTGCAGTGCTTGGGCCGAATGCTGATAACCGGATATCGGTATTGGGAAATTACAATGGTACGCCTTCAAAAGTCGTTTCATTGCTGGATGGCCTGAAAGAAAAAATCGACAGCCATGTGGAGATCATTTATGAACAGGCCATCAATTTCGTAAACGATACCATGCTGGTTTATGAAGATGTAAGTAACCAGTACAGCATGGAAGGAAGTAAAGGTTTCAAAGCCGAATATTTTAATAACCGTGAACTACAGGGCAATCCCGTTACAACAAAAACGGAAACCAGGATTGATAATATCTGGCAGGAAGGCCAGGATGTAGTGGAAGGAATCAAGGCAAATAATTTCTCGGTACGCTATACTTCCAATTATACAGCAGCAAGGGATGGTTATATTACTTTTGAAATTGAAGCCGATGACGGCTATCGTTTTCTCATAAATGACAGAACGGTAATCAATGCCTGGCAGCGTAACCGCTGGGGCGCCAGAAACTACAAACTGGAAACAAAAAAAGATTCAGTTTACAGGCTGGTGTTAGAATACTGGCAGGGTGAAGGCAAGGCAAATGTTGCTTTGCGTGCCGGCAATTTCAAAAGAACAGATTTCAATACAGTGGCTGAAAAAGTAAAAGATGCTGACGTAATCATTTTTGCGGGAGGCATTTCACCCCAGCTTGAAGGAGAAGAAATGCCGGTAAACGCACCGGGCTTTAATGGCGGCGACAAAACAACAATCTTATTACCTGCAGTTCAAACCGAACTGATGAAAGCATTGAAATCAACCGGAAAACCGGTAGTGTTTGTAATGATGACAGGAAGCGCCATCGCTATTCCATGGGAAAATGAAAATATTCCTGCCATCGTGAATGCATGGTATGGCGGACAAGCTGCAGGTACTGCCATCGCTGATGTTTTGTTTGGCGATTATAATCCTGCAGGCCGTTTGCCTGTTACATTTTACAAAAGCGACAGCGACCTCCCGGATTTCAAGAGCTATGATATGACCAACAGGACATATCGCTATTTTACAGGTGAAGCATTGTATCCTTTTGGTTATGGATTGAGTTATTCAACATTTAACTATAGCGGATTAACAGCGCCTGCATCTGTAATAAGAGGAAAAAATATAACCATTACCGCAATTGTAAAGAATACCGGCAAGAAAGATGGAGAGGAAGTGGTGCAACTGTATATATCCTACCCGGGCATAAAAGAAAAAGCCCCTTTAAAAATGCTGAAAGGATTTAAGCGTATTTTATTAAAGGCCGGCGAAAGCAAAAAAATCTCATTTACTCTTACACCCGAGCAGCTAAGTCTGGTAAATGAAAATGGAAAAATTTATCAGCCAAAAGGCAATATGACAATCAGTGTTGGCGGAGGTCAGCCGGGTGTAAAAAACAAAACAACCAGTAATGTGGTGACAAAACTGGTAACAATTGAATAAAAAAAGTAATTGATATGAACACACACAAAACAGGCAGAAGAAAATTTTTACACAACGTAACAAAAGCATCAGGCATGATGCTGTTAGCGCCATTAGCGGGTGCAGCCAAATTTAAATCTGTAAAATCCTGCAGTAAGCCGGTTGACACATTTATTCCTCCCGGTAAAATAAAGTTTGCTGTTATCAATATCAATCATCCGCATATTTATGGAATGACCGATGCCATAAAACGGGGCGGTGGCGAACTGGTTTCGGTTTATGCCAAAGAAGCTGATTTGTTAGCCGCTTATGTAAAAACATATCCTGATGTTAAGCAGGCGAAAAGTGAGAATGAAATTTTAAACGACCCTTCCATCCAATTAGTGTTAAGCTCCGGCATACCCGATGAAAGGGCGCCGCTGGGTATAAAAGTAATGCAGCATGGAAAAGATTATTTAACGGATAAGCCCGGTATTATTACATTAAAGCAACTGGCCGAAGTAAAGAAGGTGCAGAAAGAAACCAAACGCATTTACTCCATCATGTACAGTGAACGATTGGAAAACCGTGGCACAGAAAAAGCCAGCCAGTTAGTTAAGGCTGGTGCAATAGGAAATGTAATTCAAACTATAAACATCGCACCACACCGCATCAGCAATAAGTTCGGCACTTCCGGTTTGGCAGTAAGGCCCGACTGGTTTTGGGATAAGAAAAGATATGGTGGTATTTTAACAGATATTGGCTCACACCAGTTCGACCAGTTTCTGCATTTTACTAATTCAACTGAGGCAAAAATTTTAGCATCGCAGGTGGGCAATGTACATTTTCCGCAGGCACCGAACTTTGAAGATTTTGGAGATGTGATGCTGACGGGCAATGGCGGCACCGGTTATATACGGGTGGACTGGTTTACACCAAACGGATTAGACAGTTGGGGCGATGGCCGCCTGACCATACTGGGAACGGATGGATATATTGAAGTAAGAAAAAACATTGACATTCTCTCCGGCAATAAAGGCGGTAACCATTTATACTTAGTCAATCAAAAAGAAACAGTGCACATGGATTGTAATAATGAACCGCTGCCTTTCGGGCCTTTGTTTGTAGATGATGTGCTGAACAGAACAGAAACCGCCATGAGCCAGGCACATTGTTTTTTGGCAACAGAGCTGGCATTGCTGGCGCAGAAAAATGCAAAGGTGATGGGATTGAAAAAATAAATGCCCGCAGTTTTTTAACCGCTAAGAACGCAATGTATTTCGCAAAGGGCACAAAGGCTTATCGTACTTTGCGCTGTATTTCCTTAGCGGCCTTTGCGGTTATACTTGCACAATAGAATTTATGCCGTACAAGTGAGTGACACAACGATGCTAATTAGAATTATCCCGATAGCTATCGGGACAGGTAACAAAAAATAAATTAATAAACTAAACTGTATGAAAAAGAATAAAACAAGCCGCAGAAAATTTATAGGCGATACTTTAAAAGCCTCCGCATTGCTGGCTTTCCCCTCCATTGTCCCTGCCAGTGTGTTTGGTAAAAATTCACCCAGCAACCGCATTAATATAGCTGCTATTGGTGCAGGTCGTATTTCCCGCACACATGATATGCCGGGTGTGTGGCAATACGATTATACGCAACTGATGGCTGTTTGTGATGTTGATTCGTTAAGAGCGGAAGACGGCAAAAAACTAATCAATGAATACTACACAAAACGTGATGGTAAACCATTTGATGGCGTAAAAGTTTATACAGATTACCGTGAGCTGTTATTGAACAAGGATATTGACGCCGTACTCATCAGCACTCCTGACCATTCACATGCCATGATTGGTGTGGCTGCAGCAAAAGCAGGCAAACATATTTATATGCAGAAACCTGCTTCGCTTACGATTGCTGAAGGAAGAATTATCAGTGATGTGGTTAAGAAAAGCGGAGTGAAGTTTCAAATAGGCAGCCAGCAAAGAAGTAGTGAACAATTTAGATATGCTGCAGAGTTAGTACGCAACGGAAGAATTGGCGAATTAAAAACAGTGTATGTAGGTTTACCCGGCGATCCACCCGGTGGTAATAAAACCGAAATGCCTGTTCCAAAAAATCTGAACTATGATATGTGGCTCGCATCCACACCTGAAGTTTATTACACAGAAGAACGGGTGCATCCTCAAAAAGATTATGGCAGGCCAGGATGGTTACGCTGCGAGCAATTTGGCGCCGGTATGATTACTGGCTGGGGCTCGCATCATATTGACAGTGCTCATTGGGGCATGGGAATGGAAACCAGTGGGCCAGTTGAAATATGGTGTGATAAGGTGGAGTTTGCAACAGGTGGTTTATGGGATGTACATGGCCTTTTTAAAACCGGCGCCCGGTATGCCAATGGCGTTACCATGATAGTTAGTAATGAATTTCAGAACGGGATAAAATTTGAAGGCTCCGAAGGCTGGATATTTGTTTCAAGAGGCGATTACCAGGTAACGGCCAGCGACCCCGCTAAACCCGGTGAGCAGGCAAAAAAAATTGATGCCAGCAACCCGGCCGTGCTCACATCGGTAATTGGCGAAAATGAATTTCATTTTACCGTAAGCAAAAATCATCACGGCAACTGGCTGGAGGCAATACGGGATAACAAAGCCACCATTGCGCCGGTGGAAGAAGCACACCGCAGTTGCAGTACATGTCTTTTGCATCATATAAGTATGAAACTGAAAAGAAAACTGTATTGGGATCCGCAGAAAGAAAAATTTGAAAATGATGAGGAAGCCAATAAAATGTTATCCAGACCGCAACGCAAAGTGTATGAGGTAAAATACTGATATAAAACATTCTTCATTACCTGATGCTGCTTCCGGCCTTCAGTTTTTTTGCAGACAGATCCAACTCTTTCCGGTAAATACAACTGCAAAAACCTGATGGTAAAATGCATAAAATAGTATTGGGGTTTTGCAAGCAGGCATACGTAAGATGCTGCGTCTTTACAGATCAAATGAAGAATGATTTTTTCGATAAAACCTTTAAAGTATCCAGGATCCGGAATTAGGGCATTTGTGCCTCCGGGCTTTACTCCACGGGTACCCGGTGAGTGATATATCTTTTTCTGCTACAATCAGAAATGCGTTTGATAATATAAGTGCAAAATTCCACGGCGTTGAATTATACAAGACTGCAAGTGGCCGGAGTATTATATTGCCGGAGCATCTGGTGAAAGAACAGGAAGTTTATTTTGCAATTGTGACTGAAAAATTCCTTGAATATTTAAAAAACAGCTATTTGCCTGCATGGGAGCTACCGGATATGACCGCTATATATTTCACCACAATACGGAGACTTGAGCATGCTTTAAAAAACAAAGACTGATGAAAAAATTTTTAACTGTTTGTATAGCAAGCGCTGTCCTTCAGCCCGTGTTTACACAGGTGAAGCTGCCGCAACTGATCCGCGACAGCATGATTCTTCAACGGGATGTACCGCTGAAGATTTGGGGCTGGGCATCACCCGGTGAAAAAGTGAATATCCGGTTTTTGAATAAAAAATATTCAACCCGTACCGGAACGGATGGTAATTGGTTGATCACGCTTTCTCCGGCAAATGCAGGCGGGCCCTTTACAATGGATATCACGGGGAAGAATAAAATAATACTCAAGGAAATCCTGGTTGGCGATGTATGGTTTTGCAGCGGGCAATCCAATATGGTGCATCAAATGGGAATTCATGATGTATTGTATGCAAAAGAAATTGCTGAAGCAAATAACCCGCAGATACGGCAGTTCTGGATTCAAACGATGACAAACCTGCAAGGTCCCCTCAATGATTTTCCATCCGTCCCGAATGTCTCGGGATGGAAATCTGCAGTGGGAGAAGATATCAGGCCGTTCTCTGCTGTTGCTTACTTCTTTGCAAAAAAAATTTATGAAAAATATCATATCCCCATTGGCATTATCAATTCAAGTGTTGGCGGCACACCCATCGAGGCATGGATAAGTGAAGAAGGGTTAAAAGATTTTGCTGAAATACAAAAAACTATTCAGAAAAATAAAGACACTGCCTATATAAATAGCTTGAACAGACCGGCAAATACCAACAGGCCTTCACCGCAAATCACTGATCTGGGTTTAATAAGTTCACCCAGGTGGTTTGATGTTTCTTACTCCCCAAAAAGCTGGAAGAACATAAACATTCCCGGCTACTGGGAAGACCAGGGCATCAAAGATTTGAATGGCGTGGTTTGGTACCGCAAAGAAATTGATATTCCCGCATTCATGACTGGTAAGCCGGCAAAAGTTTTTCTCGGAAGAATTGTAGATGCCGATGTATTATATATTAATGGCAAACAGGTTGGCCTTACCACGTATCAATATCCGCAAAGAAGATACCCTGTTGCCGCTGACGTGTTGAAAGCAGGTAAAAACATTTTTGTTATTAAAGTAACCAACACCGCAGGCAAAGGCGGGTTTGTTCCTGATAAACCATATTACATTTTCTCCGGCAATGATACGGTTGACCTGAAGGGAACATGGCAATATAAAGTGGGTGATGTATTTATTCCCCGTGCGCCGGGTGGCGGCGGTTTGGGCATCAGTGCACAAAATCAACCCACAGCTTTATACAATGCAATGGCGGCGCCTGCCATTAATTATACTATCAGGGGATTTGTTTGGTACCAGGGCGAATCCAATACCGGAAGGGCCGCTGAATATGCAAAGCTTCAGCCGGCATTGATTAATGACTGGCGCAGTAAATGGAACCTGGGTGAGCTGCCTTTTATCTATGCACAGCTGCCCGGTTTTATGGATTATAACTATATCCCATCTGAAAGTAACTGGGCAATGTTCCGGGAGTCACAATTAAAATCTTTATCAGTTCCCAATACAGCGATGGCTGTTGCCATTGACCTGGGTGAGTGGAATGATATTCATCCCGATAATAAAAAAGATGTGGGTGAGCGGCTGGCTCTAGGCGCATTAAAGATTGCGTATGGAGAAAATATTGTTTACTCCGGCCCCATTTTTCAATCAGCAACAATTGAAGGAAATAAAATCATCATCAGCTTTCATCATACAGGAAGTGGTTTAACAACAAATGATGGCGAAGCGCCTGCTGAGTTTGCCATTGCAGGCGAAGACAAAAAATTTGTATGGGCAAAAGCAAGAATAGATGGTAATAAAGTTGTGGTATGGAATGATGAAGTGCAAAATCCGAAGTATGTAAGATATGCATGGGCTGACAATCCTGTGAATCCGAACTTATATAATAAAGAAGGTTTACCAGCGTCACCATTCAGAACAGATGAAAAATAATTCTCACAGATTACACAGATTTACACAGAATGAAGCCATATAAACTACATATACAATAAAAGAATCTGTGGATGTCTGTGAAATCTGTGAGCTAAAAAAATATTATGAGTATAAAGCTTTTTTTTGTTGTAGGTCTTGTACTGGTAAACACCGGAATTGTAAAAGCTCAAATAGACAGCAGCCGGTTTCCCCGACTTACCACATTCACGACACAACAGGACCATGATAATATGAAACAGCAATTGGGCATTACCAAACTAAGACCGGGCTTCAGTGGAAATGAAACAGCGCCTAATCATGCCAACTATGATGAATCGCTTGCAAATCCCTGTCCGCAATTACCCGATGCACTTACGTTAAAGAGCGGAAAAAAAGTAACCGATGCCGATACATGGTGGAAACAACGCCGCCCTGAATTAGTGGAAGAGTTTGAAAGGGAAGTATATGGACGTTTGCCAAAAAAAATTCCGAAAGTAACATGGGCAGTAAAGGTTACTGACCGTGAATTTGTAAACCGTGTTCCGGTAATTGTAAAAATGCTGTCAGGTCATGTTGATAACAGCGAATATCCCTTAATCAATGTTGATATTAATATGATGCTGGTGGTGCCAACCAATGTAAAAGGCCCCGTTCCGGTATTAATGATGTTCAGCGGCCGTCCTTCTTTTCCTGCACCGGCACAGCCTTCACCGGAGGAGCTGGAAAAAATAAATACAGCGTATAAAGAACTGATGATAAAAACTGACCCGGGTCTCAAAACGATATTTGAAAAATACCCGGCCTATCAACCCATCACACGAATACCAGCGCCTGATTTTTTTGCACCACCCAAACCTGATGAAGAACTCACACCGCAGGAAAGATTATTAGCTGCCGGTTGGGGTTATGTGCAAATTGAAACAGGCAGCATACAAGCCGATAATGGTGCAGGACTTACAAGAGGCATTATTGGATTATGTAATAAAGGACAACCCCGTAAACCTGATGATTGGGGAACTTTACGGGCATGGGCATGGGGTGCAGCAAGAGGATTGGATTATTTAGAAACCGATACATTGGTTGATGCAAAGAAAGTGGGTATCGAAGGTGTGTCCCGTTATGGAAAAGCAGCCTTGGTCACATTGGCATTTGAACCACGCTTTGCTGTTGGATTAATAGGTTCATCGGGTAAAGGCGGCGTTACACTGCATCGTCGATTCTTTGGAGAGGCAGTAGAAAATCTTGCAGGTGGCGGAGAATATCACTGGATGGCGGGTAATTATTTAAAGTATGCAACGGAAGAAGGTTCATCAGGAAAAAAGACCGGTTGTGATTTACCGGTTGATTCACATGAGTTGCTTGCATTATGTGCGCCACGACTGGTATTTGTGAGTTATGGCATTCCGGAAAAAGGTGATGCAAAATGGCTTGACCAGGCTGGTAGTTATATGGCCACTGTTGCTGCCGGTTCTGTTTTTAAATTATTAGGTGTAAAAGACCTTGGCGTTTCCAATGATTATATGAAAGAAAAAATGCCGCCGGCGCTTACAGGTTTGCTGGATGGAGAATTAGCCTGGCGGCAGCATGATGGCGGACATACGGATGCGCCGAATTTCAAATTCTTTATCCCCTGGGCAAATAAGTTTTTAAAGTATGAAAGAAAAGCAGCACAATAAATCAAAATAATTATTTAACCTAAAAGCAGATAAAAAAATGCAACCAATAAATTGGAACTCCCTGCTTCTTGCAACGGTAATATTTTTCAGCCAAACCCTGTTTGCCCAAAACAAAATTATTCTTGACCTCTCAAAGGCAAAAGACACCATCAACCGGAATATCTATGGCCATTTTGCCGAACATCTTGGCCATTGTATTTATGATGGTATTTATACAACGGGAAAAAATATTCCCAATAAAAACGGCATCCGGCTGGATATTGTTGATGCGCTTAAAAAACTGAAAACCCCCGTGCTGCGCTGGCCCGGTGGTTGTTTTGCTGATACCTATCACTGGAAAGATGCCATAGGCCCCAAAGAAAAACGTAAACAAATATCCAACACTTCATGGGGCAATGTAAGAGAAGACAACAGCTTCGGCACCCATGAATTTCTCGACTTCTGTGAAATGATTGGCGCTGAACCTTACCTCGCTGTCAATATGGGCGGCGGTACCGTGCAGGAAGCAGTGGACTGGGTGCAATATGTTAATCATGCCAATGGCAGCAGCTATTTAACGGATATGCGAATGCAAAATGGAAGGGTCAATCCGTGGAAAGTAAAATACTGGGGCGTTGGAAACGAATCATGGGATTGCGGCGGGAATATGACGGCGGATTATTATGTAAATGAATACCGGAAGTACGCAACCATGATGACAAGCTACAGCAATACGGAAGGATTATTTCGTATAGCTGTTGGGCCCGGTACCGAAGATTATGCGTGGACCGAAACTGTAATGAAGCAAATTCCCGCCCGGCGCATTGAAGGTGTTTCCATCCATCATTATTCTGTTATTAACTGGAGCAAAAAGGGTTCGGCTACTCAATTTTCCGAAGATGAATATTTCCGGACCATGGAGCAGGCATGGCGAATGGAACGGATGGTGCGAAAGAACAAAGAGGTAATGGATAAATACGACCCGCAAAAAAGAGTGGCGCTGATTGTAGACGAGTGGGGCGGCTGGTACGATGTGGAGCCCGGTACCAATGGCGCCTTCCTGTACCAGCAAAATACCATGCGGGATGCCATGATTGCCGGTTTAACTCTGAATATCTTTAATAATCACTGCGACCGGGTGCGGATGGCCAACCTGGCCCAAATGGTAAATGTATTGCAGGCTGTTATTCTTACCAAAGAAGAAAAACTCGTACTCACACCCACTTATCATGTAATGGAAATGTATAATGTACACCAGGATGCCCAAATGATTCCGCTGGCGATGACAAGCAATGATTATGTAATGGGGGATAAAAAAATACAGGCGGTCTCTGCTTCTGCTTCAAAAGATAAAAGCGGCGTAACGCATATTTCTCTGGTAAATATAGATGCCAATAAAGAGCAGGAAGTACTGGTAGATTTGGGAAGCCTCAGTGCGAAAACTATTACAGGCCGTATCCTTCAGTCGGCAAAACTGCAGGACCACAACACATTTGATAATCCCCAAAAAATAAAACCGGCCGTATTTACCGGCGCCACACTCAATGGGAGCCATCTTTCAGTTAAGATTCCGCCTTTTTCAGTTGTGGTGCTGGCGCTTAAATGATACGTAAAAATCAAAAGGAATAAGAATTACATAAATCATGTATTTAAAAAATAAATCATCAACAATGAAACACAAATTTTCTGTTCTTGTTCTGGCAATCATGTTATACAATGGAACCGGCATGGCCCAAACAACGCAGCCTGCTGTAATAGAAGATTTCAAACCTTCTTCATTGAATCAGCCATTTCAGCAATATCCGCAGGTTAATTCCCAGGGCTATGCAAGATTCAGAATCTATGCGCCTAATGCCGATAGTGTTCGGGTAAGTCTTGGCCTGGGTGGCCAGGGAGGAACAAAACTAATGAAAGCGGATAGTGGTTATTTTATTGGCACTACTGCAGGGCCATTGGATGAAGGATTTCATTACTACAGGGTGAATGTGGATGGCGCTACTTTTAATGACCCCGGCACAGGGTTTTTCTACGGCTCACAACGCTGGGAAAGTGGTATTGAAATTCCTGCCCACGACCAGGATTTTTATGCCTTGAAAAATGTACCGCACGGAAATATGCAACACATAATATTTCCTTCAAAAAGTACAAACCTCCAAAAAGCTGCCGTTGTTTACACACCCCCTGGTTATGAAAAAGGAAAAACCAGATACCCGGTGTTGTACCTGCAACATGGCTGGGGCGAAAATGAAACTTCATGGGGCATTCAGGGCAAGACCAACCTGATCATGGATAATATGATTGCAGAAGGCAGAATAAAACCTTTTATTGTTGTAATGACTTATGGCATGACTAATACCGGCGCTCCGATAGGTCGTCGTCCGGCCGGTCCGCCTCCGGGTGTGGCTCCTGCTGGCGGTACTAGTCAGGATAGTGTACGTCGTCCCGGTGGTGCTATGGGTGCAGCCGGTGTTGTAACAACCGGCATCACTGCTGGTGAACCTACTGGTGTCGCAGCTTTTCAAACTGTTTTGCTTGATGAGTTAATCCCTTATATTGATGCACATTTCCGTACGATAGCTAACAGAAATAACCGCGCCATGGCGGGGCTTTCCATGGGAGGATTTGAAACACACACTATAACATTAGCTAAGCCTGATGTATTTGGTTACTGGGGATTATTAAGTGGCGGCAATTATACTCCAGCCCAGTTAGAAGGTAAAACCAAACCTAAACACATTTTTATCAGCTATGGTAGTAAGGAAACAAACGGGGCAAATGGCTTGCCTAAAGTGGAAGCTGATTTAAAAGCGGCCGGTTATACTGTTACTACGTACGTTTCTCCAGGTACGGCACATGAGTTTCAATCATGGCGTCGCAGTCTTTATCAAATGGCGCCACTTCTTTTTAAATAATAAAAACCAGATACTGATGAAGCAGTTCATGATTTTGATTGCTGTTTTTGTAGTTATTTCTTTTACTTCTCATGGTCAGCCGCAAATGAAAGAAGCCCCTCCGGGTTTTGATTTATTGCGGGCAGATATACCGCACGGAAAAATTGATACCATAACCTATCCATCCAAAACAGTTGGCGTCAACCGCAGAACATTAATTTATACCCCGCCCGGTTTTAATAAAAAAATCAAATACCCTGTGCTCTACCTGTTGCACGGTATTGGCGGCGATGAAAAAGAATGGCTCAACGGCGGCAAACCGCAAAACATACTGGATAATCTTCTTGCAGATAAAAGAATGGAACCCATGATTGTGGTAATGCCCAATGGCCGGGCCATGAAGGATGACCGTGCCGGTGGAAATATTTTTGACAGCGCCAAAGTACAGGCCTTTGCAACGTTTGAAAAAGATTTACTGAACGATTTAATTCCCTTTATTGAAAAAAAATATTCAGTATTTACAGACAGAGAACACCGGGCCATTGCAGGATTATCCATGGGTGGTGGTCAGTCATTAAATTTTGGTTTGGGCAACCTGGACATGTTTGCATGGGTGGGTGGCTTTTCATCAGCGCCTAATACCAGGCGGCCTGAAGAGTTAGTTCCCGATGCGGAAGCGGCCCGGCAAAAACTGAAACTGCTCTGGATTTCCTGCGGCGATAATGATGGATTAATACGTTTCAGCCAGCGTACACATGATTACCTGTATGAAAAAAATGTTCCGCATATTTATTACATCGAACCGGGTGTACATGATTTCAAAGTCTGGAAAAATGGTTTGTATATGTTTTCGCAATTTCTCTTCAAACCGGTTGATGTATCTGCATTTCCCCAATACACCATCTTAGGCACTCCTGCCTCAAGCAATGTAAGGTCGGCAAAGTATCCGCAAATATTGCCGGATAACCGGGTAGTGTTCCGCATCAAAGCGCCGGATGCACAAAAGATGCAGATTGATTTGGGCAAAAAATACGAAATGGCAAGAGATACCGGCGGTTACTGGACCGTAACAACAGAAACCATCAGCGAGGGATTTCATTATTATTCCTTATTGATAGATGGAGTAGCAGTAGCCGACCCGGCCAGTGAAAGTTTTTATGGCATGGGCCGGATGGCAAGCGGTATTGAAATTCCATCACCCAACAGTGGCTATTATGCACTGAAAGATGTGCCACACGGTGATATCCGGATTAAAAAATATTTTTCACCGATTACTAATACCTGGCGCCAGTTCTATATCTATACCCCGCCGGGTTATGATAATAACACCAATGAAAAATATCCTGTCTTATACATTTTGCATGGCGGCGGTGAGGATGAAAGAGGATGGGCCACTCAGGGAAAGACTGATTTAATCCTGGATAATCTTATTGCAGACAAAAAAGCCAAACCCATGCTGATTGTGATGCCGGATGCAAACCTCGGAACTGGCGGTTTTAGCAGCACTGCAATTGAAAATTCATTAAGAATGTTTGAAAGGGAAATGAAGCAGGTCATTATTCCTTTTGTGGAAAAGAATTACCGGGCATTAAATGACGCAGGCAGTCGTGCACTGGCCGGCTTATCAATGGGAGGGCTTCATACACTTTATACCGGTATTAATAATACAGAAATGTTTTCATCACTTGGAGTATTTAGCTCTGGATGGATAATACCTATGCTGAACACGACTGCAGAGGCCCAATATGGTTTTATGATGAAAAACGCAGATAAAATAAATAGCAACCTGAAGAGTTTCTGGGTAGCGATGGGTGGTAAAGAAGATATCGCTTATAACAATTGCCAGATTATGATGAAAAAAATGGATGAGATGGGAATCAAATATTCCTATAATGAATATCCCGGCGGACATACATGGCCGGTGTGGAGAAATAACCTGTTCAATTTTGCCCAGGTGTTGTTTAAATAACACTGACCAGTAATAAAAAATTATTTGTGTAATACGTCAATACTGATTTTTATTCAAACATTCTAGTTAAATGAAAATATCAGTTAAAATTATGGGAGCTGTAATCATGCTCTTGTTTTTTCTTAATGGAACTGTCAGAAAGTTTATGCCGGATAATGACCATAATACTTGGTCGCACTATGGCGGCAGCCCGGATCAGTCAAAGTATTTTAATGCTTCAGAAATCACTAAGGAAAATGTGAACCGGGTGCAGGTAGCCTGGTATTATCCTACCATGGATTCTTCCTTTAATTTTTTCAGCCCCATCATTGTAGATACCATCATGTATGTTATGGCAAATAATTCTTCCCTCGTCGCCATCCATGCACAAACAGGCAAAGAAATCTGGATTCATGCCAACCTGCAGGGATTAACCCGCCGGGGTATTAATTATTGGGAAAGCAAAGACAGGAAAGACAGGCGTTTGTTGTTTACACTCAACAATACCTTACAGGCCATTGATGCGTTGACAGGAAAATCAATAATGACCTTTGGTAAAAACGGATATGTAGATATGAGAGAAGGTCTTGACCGGCCTGTTTCCACTATCCGGCGTATGCAGTCCATGATGCCCGGGGTTATATTTGAAGATTTGATTATAATGGGTTCTGCTCCGGGTGAAGCATATTTTTCTCCGCCGGGTCATATCAGAGCTTACAATGTAGTAACCGGTAAAAAAGTCTGGACATTTCATACCGTTCCCCACCCGGGTGAATACGGATATAATACGTGGCCAAAAGATGCGTACAAATATGTTGGCGGAACGAATGTATGGAGTGAAATTTCCGTTGATACAAAAAGAGGTATTGCGTATTTGCCTCTCGGCTCACCCACTTTCGATTTTTATGGCGCTGACCGTATCGGAGCAAATCTCTTTGGCAATTGTCTGGTTGCCCTTAATGCAAGAACAGGCAAGCGTATCTGGCATTTTCAAACCATACACCATGATCTCTGGGATTATGATCTGGCTTCGGCGCCGCAATTAATTACAGTAAACCGCAATGGTAAGTCTATTGATGCCGTAGCTATTGCCACCAAACACGGCTTTATGTTTGTATTCGATCGTGTTACCGGCAAACCGGTATTCCCGATTGTAGAAAAACCGTTTCCGGCCAGCAACATGCCAGGCGAGAAAGCATGGCCTACCCAACCCATTCCTTCACTACCCAGTTTTACCAGGCATGAAGTGACAAAAGACATGATCAACCCGTATTACTCAGAAGAAGAAAAGAAAAAATGGCATAAACGAATTGATTCTGCCAAATCAGGTTTATTTGTTCCTCCATCAGATAAATATGAAACAATTATGCTGCCCGGCGCATTGGGTGGTGTAAACTTTGGCAATACGGCTTCTGACCCCGCCAAAGGAATGATGTATATTTTAACGCAGGAGTATCCTTCCATTTATAAACTGGAAAGAATAAAAACTCCCAGGGAATTAATGTCGTCAGATGATAAACAAAAAGCTCAGACACTATATGCTACTTCCTGCAAATCCTGCCACGGAGATAATATGACTGGCCGGGGTATTGCGCCTTCGGTAATTAATGCGGGGCAGCGCATAACTTTAGATGACTTTAAAACCCTGATAACTGTTGGACGTGGTCAAATGCCCGGCCTTATTCATGCAGATGATCAAAAAATAAATGCATTGTATCGTTACCTGGGAGGTACTATTTCAAGATTTCCTTCTGGCGGGCAGCAAAGAAGAACTGAAACCAAAATGCCCGATGGCCCTGTTGTTGCATCAGGCGGCGCACCGGTTAAACCGGATACCAAAATTATTCCGCCCATGTCAGATTATCCTACCGGGGTAGTGCGGCCCAAAAACCGTTATACAACAGATTATGGTACCGCATGGCCCGATCTGTTGGGACCTACCTGGGCATGGGTAATGGCATATGATCTGAATACCGGAACTGTCAAATGGAAACAACCTTTGGGCGAAGATACCAAAGCATCCATGGCCGGCGATAAAACGGCCGGCGCAGTAAACGGTTCGCAAAGGAAAGGGATTGTTGTTACCTCCACCGGGGTATTGTTTTGCAATGGCAAAGGCGGTAAACTATATGCTTATGATGCAGACAACGGAACCCTTTTATGGGAAACAACATTAAGCTATGAATCGAATACACAACCGGTGATGTATGAATTGAACGGCAAACAATACCTGGTGGTGAATGCCACCAATAATTTTACAAAGGATAGTTATGATCATTCCAAAGACCCGGGAGCTTTACCAAGAGCCTATGTAGTGTATGCGCTTCCGGGCAGCAAGTAAAATAACTATTATCAACACATCGGGATATGTGTACAGGTAATTTATATAGTTAACCAAAACTCAAAATCATGAACAGCTTGCTTGTTACATTGGCAGTTAGCATCAGCCTATCTGCATCATCCCAAACCCTCAGCAAACGTGTAATACATAATGACCCTTCCAAATACAGGGAACTGCCAGCCGTACATGCAGGCGCGGGTAAAATGGGATTTACACAATTGATTGGCAGAACAGAGCTATCCACCAATTTTCTTTACCTGCACGCAGGTTCTATCCAGCCCAAATCGGGTATCGGGCAGCATTTTCACCATACTATTGAAGAAATGTTTGTTATACTGGATGGCGAAGCGGAGTTTACTATCAATGGGCGTACATCTAAAATAAAAGCCCCGGCGCTGGTTCCTTGTAAAATGGGTAACTCTCATGGAATCTATAATCCGGGAAACACACCCATTCGCTGGATGAATTTTGCAGTCAGTACAACCAAAGGCCGCGGTGATGCATTCGACTTGGGTGATAACCGTGTGGGGGCAGCATTGGATCCAATTCCGCAATTTGTTTCCGGCCAATTGAAAAAAGATTTACTGAAGACGAATAACAATATCTATCCGGGCAATGGTATTTTATACCGCCGCATTTTTGGCCCCGATGTATTTTCTACCAATTGGGATCATGTGGTCCATGTAATAATACCAGCAGGCAGTACCACCGGGCCAAGATTACTTGAAGGAATTGAAGAGGTGTATTACGTAATAAAAGGCTCAGGCATTATAACGGCTGGTTCAGAAACTGCAGCCATAACAGCTGATGATTCTTTCTACGGATTGCTGGGGGAACAATTCAACCTCGCTAATAACGGAAAGGAAGATCTTGAATTACTGGTGATTGGTATTGCCGCTTCAAAGCGGCAAAAAAATCCTGATAACCTTAAACCACTTGCCAATCCAAAAGCCATTCTGCTGCAGATGGATTTTGTAGTGCCAAAAGAAAACAGCGAGGCATTCGAAAAAATGTACCACTCCATTTATGTACCTGCTATGACTGTACAGAAAGGATATGTGGGGTCAAAATTATTGCGCATTTTCCCGGAGAATATCAGCAAAGAAATACAGGCTGAACCAACAACCTATAACTATTCAATTCAAATTTCTTTTGCCACGGAAGAAGACCGGAGAAAATGGGTGGCCAGCCCGCAACACCAGATTGCATGGCCTGCAGCAGCAGGGCTGGTTAAAGAATACAAGTGGAGAGGCTTTGATGTAATGGGTGATGATAATCAGTAATAAGCCATTTACGGAAAATAGCAAGAACATAAACAAAAAACGGCCGGTATTCACAATGCGAATTAAAACTTACTTAGCAGCTGCGTTGATAATTTATATCAACATGTTTTCCGTCACAGCACAAGACATTCCGCCAACAACATCATTGGTGTATCCCGGTGTTGATGGCAGGCTGGTGTATGTGGCGGATAGTTTGGGAAACAGGATTCCAGATTTTTCCAATGCAGGATATAAAGGCGGAGGCGTTGCCATTCCGTATGTACCCGTTAAAGCAATCATTTGGCCGGTGGCAGGAGACAATGCAGATAAAGTACAAAAAGCGATAGACAGTGTGTCTGCTCTTACTCCGGATATGTATGGCTTCAGGGGCGCTGTATTATTGAAGATGGGGTTTTACCAGTTAGACAAACCTCTATATATAAAAACTTCGGGTGTGGTGCTTCGTGGCGAAGGCATGAGCGATATTGGTACTATACTATTTGGAAAAACACCTAAACAACAACCGGCGCCGGGGCCCGGTCGTGGCGGAAGACCGGCATTGATAAACATCACCGGCGACTCCGGTATCGTAGTGCAGGAAGAAACAAAACAACTGATTACCGATAACTATGTGCCGGTTGGCGCTAACAGTTTCAATGTAGTATCTGCCAAAACTTTTAAAAAAGGAGATAAGATTTTAGTTCGCCGCAATGGCAATGAAGACTGGATAAAAGAAATTGGTGAAGACAGCGCTACTGTGGGAAGAAACAGGTGGCGGCCTTTTGTAATAACTTATGACAGAATAATTACAGACATAAAAGGGAATACCATAACCGTCGATGGCCCCATTTTCACAGCAATCGAAACCCGCTGGGGAGGAGGCGATATTTTAAAATACAATGATAAACGCATAGAGCAGGTAGGAATTGAAAACCTGCGTGGCGTATCCGAGTATGACCCTGCTGTTCGTACAAAGGCATATGGTAATATGGACCGTCCTTCGATTGATGACCCGGTAACCCGGTATGAAGGGGAAGAATATTTTTCCGACGAAAATCATTATGGCAATTTTATCAACTTTAGTAATGCAAAAAATGCATGGGTAAGGAATATGACAGCCCTTCATTTTGCCAATAGCGTAGTGCAGGCCAATGCGGGTACCAAATGGATTACCGTTCAGGATTGTGAATCAAAAGAACCGGTTTCAGTAAGAGCAGGCGGCAGAAGGTTTACTTTTCAAATGAACGGACAGTTTTGCCTGGTACAAAGATGCCTCTCGCAAAAGGGAAGACATTCATTTGTGCTGCAAGGTTCTGAAGCAAGCGGCAATGTTTTTTATGATTGTAAAGCTGTCAATCCTTATTCTACCAGTGAGCCACATAACCGCTGGGTGAACGGAGTACTTTATGATAATGTGAAAGCGCCGCTTACTGCAAGGTTCTGGAAAGATTTTATCATCGGCTGGGCGGGAGCCAATATTGTATTCTGGAATTGCGAAGGGGATTTTCGCATTCAACAGCCTCCTACTGCGCAAAACTATTCTTTTGGCCATATAGGAGTAGCCGGAATTATTTTTAATACAACATTGCAGGATTATGTAAAACCAAGAGGCTATATCGAATCCCTGGATAAACATGTTGCACCCGGAAGTCTATACTTAACACAATTAAAAGAACGACTGGGGGAAAATGCAATAAAGAATATAGCAAAAGGCGCAGGAGGAATAGAATAACTTAATAAAAACTGTCAATCTTTTAAAACCGGTTATTATATGAAATTAAAAACTGCTGTTCTGTGTTTACTGTCATGCACTGTCCTTTTTATTAATTCTGTTGCACAAACTATTTCAAAAGAAGAACTCATCTTTCTTACTTCGGCATGGAAGGGAGAAAGATTTGCAGACGGAAGGCCCAGGATTTCAGACAGCCTGCTGCAAAGGGCAAAACATATCATGATTGATGATGCATGGACAGTGCTGAAAAATGAAGGCTACCTGAACCAGTTTGAAGGCGGATGGAAAACAGTGAATGATACCCCGATGACTGGCCGTGCATTGACGGCCATGTATATGCCCAGTCGCCCCGATGTGGAAAAGAATATTAAAGAAAGAGGATCCCAACAGGGAAGAAAAGGCAATACCAATTCATGGCCGATAGATATACTCACCAAAGGTGATTTGTATGTAGCTGATGCATTTGGAAAAATCAGCGGCGGCCCTATCATGGGTGCTACATTAGCCAATTCCATATTTAGTAAATCGGGCAATGGTGTTGTCTTTGATGGCGCTGCCAGAGATTTACAGGAAATAAAAAACATTAAAGGCTTCAATGCTTTTGTACGGGACTTTCATCCATCCTTTACCGAAGAAATGGTATTGATGGGGCTTAATACTCCAATTCGTATAGGCAATGTAATGGTGCTTCCCGGCGATTTGGTTATTGCCACAAGAGAAGGGGTACTTTTTGTGCCGGCACACATGGCAGAGCAGGTGGTGAGCACAGCGGAGTTTGTGATACGCAAAGACCAGTTTGGTTTTGAAATGGTTCGCAGCGGTAAATACAGCACAGGCGAAATTGACAGCCAATGGGGCGATGAAATAAAAACTGAATTTTTAAAATGGCTGGAGAAACATCCGGAGTTGGGAAAGATGACCCGTGCGGAACTGGATAAGATGATGAGTAAAAGAACCTGGTAGGTAACTTAATTTTTAAAAAATAAATATGAAAAAGCTCGCCGTTGTGACAAGCCTTCTGTTATCCCTCGTTGTAATTAGTTTATCCGCCTATCCACAAACCAGTGAATGGACGGAAAGAAAAGCTAAAAAATGGTTTAAGAAAAAAGAATACCTGAATGGGTTAAAAGCCACTCCGCATGTAGCTATTAATAAAGTGGAATTTGCCAGGCAATACCACCTCAACAAAATATTTTGGGTTAAAGCCTTTGCTTTTTTAAGAGACACCAATTTAATAACGTTGAAAAATGGCCGGCATACTATTGACGGGGATAACGTGTATGCTATAGTTTCCGAAGCGCCTACAAAGGATTACGATAAAACTGCATTTGAATCGCATAAAAATTACATTGACCTGCAATATGTAATAACCGGTGAAGAAAATATGGGAAGGACTCCTGTGGAATCTTTAAAGGTTGACAAAGCTTACAATGAAAAGGCTGATATTGCCTACTATACAGGAGACGGAAAAATTTATACGGTGCCAGCAAACAATTTTCTTCTTTTTTTTCCTGGCGAAGCTCACCGGCCAAATATTACTCCGGGTGGAAATAAAGTAGTGAAAAAGGTAGTTATAAAAATATGAGCGGCTTAGGTGTAATTTTTATTCAGAATCAGGTACACAATAAAAACAGCAAATCTGAATATCATGGGTATGAAAAAAATAGTTTTGCTCAGTTCGTTTCTGTTATTACTAACATGCATTTCAAAACTATTTGCCATTATCCGGCTGCCGCCCATTATGAGCAGCAATATGGTGCTGCAGCAAAATTCACAGGCAACATTATGGGGATGGGCAAGCCCGACTGAGCGGTTTGTTATTATCTCCTCATGGAAGAATACAGTTGATTCCGTAACGGCATTAAATACCGGAAAGTGGAAAGCAAAAATCAGCACGCCGGCAGCAGGCGGACCTTATACCATTACGATCAAAGGCCGGTTCAATACAATTGTATTGGAAAATATTCTGATTGGTGAAGTTTGGATTTGTTCCGGCCAGTCAAATATGGAAATGAGCAATACCAAACAAATACAGGACGAGCTGCCCACCTGCAAGAATGATAATATACGTTTCTTCACTGTATTCAAAAAAACTTCTGAATTTCCGCAGGATCATTGCGAAGGTGAATGGGTATCCTGCAACGAAGAAACATTACGGCGATTCAGCGCTGCAGGCTATTTTTTTGGAAAAAAATTGCATACTGAGCTGAATAATGTTCCTATAGGTCTTATTCAGTCAGCCTGGAGCGGAACCCCGGTGGAATTGTGGGAACCTGCTGAAGTACTCGACAGTGATCCTGAAATGAAAGAAGCTGCTGCTAAAATAAGAGATGTGACCTACCGGCCCAATAAGCCCGGGTATATTTATAATGCAATGATCTACCCAATCTCCCATTACACCATTGCCGGTGTTATCTGGTACCAGGGTGAGGGGAATACAGCAAGAGCCGGCACCTACGAAAAAATGTTTACAGGCATGATCGGCGCCTGGCGAAAACAGTTTGAACAGGATTTTCCTTTTTATTACGTGCAAATTGCCCCCTATACTTATGAAACCCCTTATGAAGCGGCTTTGCTGATGGAACAGCAAACCCGTTCGCTATCTTATCCGAAAACCGGCATGGTAGTAATCACCGATCTTGTTGATAACATCAAAGACCAGCATCCGAAAGACAAATTAAATGTGGGTTTGCGTTTAGCCAATATTGCATTGGCAGAAACATACAAGCTAAATATACCTACGCCTGTTTACAAAAATCCAAAGTATAAAAGAATGGAAGTAAGTAAAGGGAAAGTAAACCTGTATTTTGACAATGCGCCCAATGGTTTTATGGTACAAGGAGATAGTGCAGCTACTGAATTTCTCATTGCAGGAAGTGATCAATACTTTTTGCCGGCTGAGGTAAAACTGGAAAAAGACAGGATCGTTGTCTCAAACAAACAGATCTCCAATCCGGTTGCAGTCCGGTTTTCTTTCAGCAATACCGGCATGTCGAATGTGTTTAACAAAGAAGGATTACCTATTATTCCCTTCCGGACGGATAACTGGGAAGTAATACCGGTGAAACAGTAAAAAACGTTGCCGTTTCAGGTAATACATTATTTCATTTTTACTCTCAGCAAAAACTGCGTGGCGGTTATAAACAGAGTTTTATTATCGGGAGTTAATGCACAGTTGGAAGCCGATACGCCATTGATCTTAATTTTTCCGATCAGCTTACCGGCTTTGGAAAATATCCAGATGCCGCCCGGGCCGGTGGCAAACACATTTCCCTTCTTATCTATCTTAAGACCATCACATAGTCCTCCGCCTTTTTCATTGCTTACATCATAAAATAATGCAGCATTCGTCAATGAGCCATCTGAAGAAACATCATAAGTGTGCCACATTTTTTTCCGGTTATCAGAATTGGCCACCAATAATTTTTTTCCGCCCGGAAACATGGCAATACCATTTGGCGACTCAATGGAGTCAATTAACAAGGTAATATTACCCGACTTATCCATTCTGTACACACCCTGCATTGTAAGATCTTTAACCGGATCTCTGGTACCTCTTTCAAATCCATAAGCCGGATCGGTGAAATAAACGTCGCCATCCGTTGTAACATAAAGATCGTTTGGGCTATTCAGTCTTTTACCCTGGTAAGTACCGGCAACTGTAATAAATTTTGACTGCGGTGCATTAAGTGGTGCATCCATCATGGCCACCCTCCTGTCCCCATGCTGGCAAACCAGTAATTTACCATCCTGTGAAAGTGCTAATCCGTTTGGCCCCATAAACCCGCCTCTTTTTATGGTATCTGTATAACCTCCGGGTTTTACATACACTTCTTTGCCTTTAGCTTCCGTCCATTTATAAATTGTATTTCCCGGCACATCAGACACCAAAAGCATTTTTTCTTTCTCTATCCACAACGGTCCTTCTGTAAATTGAAACCCTTCCGCAATAATTTCAACTTTCGCATCTTTCTTTATCAGTTTGGAAAGTTCTTTTGAAACAAACTCAATAGTACGGGTGCCGGGTTTTATTTCCTGTGTATGCCCGGAAATAATATATCCAAGTGCAAGCAAAAGAAATGTAATCTTCGTCATAAATTTTTATTTATAAATAAATGCAGCCAACTGCTGCCGGAAATAAATACTGGTTGTTGGCATATGTATGTCCGCTTACAAATAATTCACAAACCCCTCCATATTCGTCCGTATTTTATACACCTTACTATAGCTTACAATATAAAGTGTTTTCATATCAGCATCGCCAAAACAAAGACTAACCGGGAAGGAAGGCAGATTAATCATACCAAGAAATTCCCCTTTGGCGTTAAATATCTGAACACCATAAAAAGTGGCAACATACAGATTGCCCTGTTTATCAATTGCCATACCATCAGCGCTGGTAGACCGGGCTTTTCTGTCAAGTACATTCTCCGTCAAAAATAATTTTGCAAACTTCCGGCCATTGCTGATTGTTCCGTCAGCATTTACATCATAAGCCCAGATGAAATTATCTTTTTCACTGCTTACCGGATACCAGGATTCATCATCAATGCAATTGTTGATGTAAAGTGTTTTGCCATCCGGTGATAATACAATGCCATTGGGCATGGCAAATTCATTAGGGTTGGTCAATCGGGTTACTTTTCCTTCCGGCGAAACATAATACACAGCCCGGCCCGGTTGAAATTTTTCAGGCTCCATTGTAAACTGCGGGTCGGTAAAATATACACCACCCTTTGCATCGGTCACAATATCATTGGGTCCGTCAATAGGTTTACCCTCGTACTTATCAGCAATAACTTTTACCACTTCTCCCTTTGTTGTCATTTCCACTACCCGATGCCCCATCATATCGCAAACAAGCAGGTTCCCGTTTTTATAAGGATACAATCCATTGGTCTGCATTTTACCTTCAGTAATATTTTTATAACTGCCATTGGGGTTTAATTCTACTGTTGAACTTTTCTTCGGGCTTGCTCCCCAGTTCTGGTCGAAATACATATTTGAAAAATAAATCTTCCCATTTATCCATTTGGGTCCTTCACTGAAGTTTAATTCGGGTTTTGTTTTTTTACCATCCACAATTAATTCCAATCTGGCATCTTCAGGAATAATGGACCGGTAAGCTGCCATTCTTGTTTTTTCTTTTTCAAGGTAATCCGTTCGAGCCGGCCAGAAAATATCCAAAGCATCGCAACCCAACTCGCCAATCTTTGCACCATGCACCATATTGGCAGAAATACGCACTACATCACCCGCCTTCATCGGCTGTTCACCATCAAGCAGAATTTCATCACAGGCGCCACGCAAACCGAACATCATTTGCTCCTCGGGATGTATATGATGCGGAAATACAGAATTGGGCTCCATAGAAATAAAACTCAGCTGCATATTCTTTCCTGAAATTAATCTTGAAGAAGCTCCCGGCGCCAGTTCAGTTAGCTGCATATCGTAGAGATTGTAAACAATCCCGGGCTTTACATTTGGTTCAAGTGTTGTATTGATATCAGCAAATTCAGCAGGAATATTTTTAAGTCCTGCTTTCTCAAGATAATCCGAACGCAAGGGGCTGTACAATTCCAGCAACCTGGCTCCTGATGCACCGGCCGTCAAAGCATTCTTAGTTCCTTTTTCGAGAAATACAAAATCCGTTTGCGGTGTAATGCTATGTATTCCATCCGGCGATTCTCTCTTCAATCCGGTCATTGTCACAAAAGACCCATTTATTAACTGACTAACCGAACCTTCCAAAACAAACAGGAACCTGTCTGCCGGCAACACTTCTTCGGGGATTTTTGCACCAGGGTCAAGAGAAAGTGTACATACCAGTATTCCGCTTCCCCAAAACATTTTTGAGTTTACGCCGGTGTACAGCATTACGTTTGTCAAACTATCCATGCTGGTTACTTTTGCCGCTTCGAGATTCGAGGTTAAGTTCTGCACGGGAAGACCCGGAATTTTTCTTTCCGTCAGATTATACTGCCCGATCAGCTTTTTGTTCTTAGTTACCCATCCGGGTTCAGAGCCGGCATCGGAACTGCAATTTGTGAGTACAAGTAAAATCGCACCAAGAAAGCCGCCGTAAATGGTTTTAGCCGCTAATAAGGATTGCATACTCATGTTTGTTTTGGTTTAACAGAAGGAAAAGTAGGAAGTTAATTTGGTGCATCAAATTTACGCTTGTCTGTTCAGAGATAGTTTGTAAATTGACATCAACTTTTTTATTAATGACTGTTAGTACTGCTAATTCTTCGCTCCTATACTATCTGGATAAATTAAACCTAAATATAAATGATATGAAATACTTATTTACCTGGCTATTGCTTTTAGGAGGCTTAGCCGTTTTTGCACAAACCTCCATTGATGGCAACTGGAAAGGAACCCGCGAAACGCCAAACGGCACTTTTGAAGTGAACTATACTTTTAAAGTGGAAGGAACTGAATTGAAAGGAACATGGAAAACCCAATTTGGAGAAGCCCCTTTGGAAAACGGAAAATTTGATGGTAAAAAATTAACTTTTACTATTTCCTTCAACGATGTAACCATCAACAGCACGGGGGAAGTAATCAATGAAAACGAAATCCTGTTAAAAAACGAAAGAGGTGAAATGAAGCTTACCCGTGTGAAATCGTAAGTTTCATTTAACAGGTTAAATTATTTTCTCCTGGACTTACTGTTTCAAATTATGTTCTGATTTAAAAAAAAATTATATCCTGATAAATCTTTTACGCTGACTGCATCAACCTCTTTTAAATTACAGCCGTGAAAATTTAATCAATGCCTGAAAAAGGGTTAGTTGAAGGTTTAGAAAATCACCATTGTTTGCAAATATTTTCCGGATCATATCTGCAGCACCAATGGATATAATACACGTTTAAATGTAACAAAAGATAAATAGCAACCCCGGTATGAATTAAGTATCATTAATAGCCAGATCAACGTGCAGAAAAATAATTCAAGACTGATGTATTAAATAGTAATGGATTTGTACCGGGTAAATGTTATAAGTAAAAAAAGGTAATCGCCTCTAAGTAAATGAAAACACTTGTCTGCAAAGAGCCTGGAAAACTGGAATACTCCGGGGGAATCATGCCGCGTTTACAAAATAATCATTCCATTATAAAAATTAAACGAGTTGGTATCTGCGGCACAGACCTGCATGCCTTTGAAGGCACGCAGCCTTTTTTCAGCTATCCCCGTATTTTAGGTCATGAACTGGCCGGCGAGTTGATTGATTGTGATAATGCCCCCGGCTTTCAGAAAGGGGAAACTGTAACTTTTATTCCCTATTTTAACTGTGGAGTTTGTGTTGCCTGCCGAAACGGGAAACCCAATAGTTGTGTACAACTGAAAGTATGCGGAGTGCATACAGATGGAGGTATGGCAGAATACCTTTCTGTTCCATCTCATTCATTACTGCACGGTGAGGGTTTAAGCTTTGATGAATTGGCATTGGTGGAGCCATTGGCCATCGGCGCACATGCTGTGAGCAGGGCAAATGTTGCAACGGGAGAATTTGTTCTGGTAGTTGGGGCGGGCCCTATTGGTTTAGGAATAATGGAATTTGCCGGAATAGCAGGCGGAACGGTCATTGCATTGGATATTAACCCCGGGCGGTTGCAATTCTGTAAGGAAAAACTCAACGTCGCTTACACTATCAACGCTTTGACAGAAAATGTTTCCGGCCGGTTAAAAAAAATAACCAATGGCGACATGCCAACTGTCGTTATTGATGCAACAGGCAGTTTAAAAGCGATCAATGTTGCATTTCAATATATGGCCCATGGAGCCCGGTATATACTGATCGGTTTGCAAAAAGGTGATATTTCATTCAACCACCCGGAATTCCATAAGAGAGAGGCTGCATTGATGAGCAGCCGGAATGCAACCCGTGAAGATTTTCAAAAGGTAATTGCAGCTATAAAAAAAGGGGATGTTAACCCTCTTAAATACATAACTCATCGTGTGAGCTTTGATAATGTAATCAACGAATTTAAAAACTGGCTTGATCCGGAAAATGGTGTAATTAAAGCTATGGTTGAAATAAACTGATCCCAAATATGAAATGATGATTTTTTTCCCGGTAATTATACAATTATGAAACTATTCCTATCTGTTCTTTTCATTTCTTCAGCTTCAATAGTATTTGCGCAAAATAAACCCGGCCTTAAACTCTGGTACAAACAACCTGCCGGTAATACATGGGAAAATGCATTACCCATTGGTAACGGAAGATTGGGAGCCATGGTATATGGAAATGTAGAAAAAGAAACCATCCAGTTGAATGAACATACCTTGTGGAGCGGCGGCCCTAACCGGAACGATAATCCCCTTGCCCTGGATTCGCTTTCTGTTTTGCGTCAACTGATTTTTGATGGCAAACAAAAAGAAGCGGAACAGATGGCCGGCCGGATTATCATAAGTAAAAAATCACATGGGCAAATGTTTTTACCAGCCGGCAATCTCCATCTCGCTTTTAATGGTCATGAAAATTTTACAGACTTTTACCGGGAACTCGATATAGAAAAGGCCGTCGCAAAAACTACTTATAAAATAAATGGCATAACCTATACAAGAGAAGTACTGGCATCTTTTCCTGACAGGGTAATTGTAATAAACCTTACCGCCAATAAACCCCGCAGCATTTCATTCACTGCCTCTTATACAACACCGCTGCCAAAAGCAGAAATTAAAACCATAGCAGCTAATCAACTCAGTTTTTCCGGAACCACTGTTGACCATGAGGGAGTGAAGGGAATGATAAAGTACAAAGGAATAATACAAATGAAAAACCGGGGTGGAACCGTTTCATCAACCGATACATCGCTGGTTGCAAGCAAAGCGGATGCTGTAACCATTTATATTTCGATAGCAACCAATTTTAATAACTATAATGATGTGATCGGAAATGAAAATGAAAGAGCATTGAGTTACCTGAACATAGCGACTGTAAAATCGTTTTCAACTATATTACAAAATCATATTGCAGCCTACCAGAAATATTTTAACCGTGTAAAACTTGATTTGGGAAAAACGGAAGCTGCTTTGCTGCCGACTGATGAACGATTAAAGAATTTCAATTCGGCAAATGACCTGCAGTTTGTTACACTGTATTACCAGTTTGGCCGCTATCTTCTTATTTCATCGTCACAACCCGGCGGGCAACCTGCTAACCTTCAGGGCATCTGGAATAATAAGGTGCGGCCGCCCTGGGACAGCAAGTACACTATCAACATCAATGCTGAAATGAATTACTGGCCGGCGGAAAAAACAAATTTGTCAGAGCTGCATGAGCCGTTTTTAACAATGGTAAAAGAAATGGCCATTACCGGTCAGCAAACCGCCAAAGATATGTACGGCGCCAGAGGATGGATGGCGCATCATAATACCGATATCTGGCGTGCAACCGGCGCCGTGGATGGAGCCTTTTGGGGTGCATGGACGCAGGGCGGTGGCTGGACAAGCCAGCATCTCTTGGAGCACTATTTATACAACGGTGATAAAAATTATTTAGCATCTGTTTATCCGGTATTAAAAGGCGCAGCAACTTTCTATGTTGATTTTTTAATTGAACATCCAAAAAACAACTGGCTTGTTGTTAATCCTGATATGTCGCCGGAAAATGCACCCGCTGCACACCAGGGTTCTTCACTGGATGCAGGCACCACCATGACCAATCAAATCATCTTTGATGTATTCAGTTCTGTTATCCGTGCCGCAACCTTTTTAAATAAAGACAAAGCCTTTGCTGATACTTTAAAACAACTGCGCAGCCGTTTGGCGCCAATGCATATCGGTCAGCATGGCCAGCTGCAGGAGTGGCTCGATGATGTGGATGATCCGAATGACCACCATCGTCATATATCGCATTTGTACGGATTGTTTCCATCCAATCAAATTTCTCCATACCGCACACCGCAATTATACAGCGCTGCCAGGAACACATTGCTTCAGCGTGGTGATATATCTACCGGATGGAGCATGGGCTGGAAAGTGAACTGGTGGGCAAAAATGCTCGATGGCAATCATGCTTTCAAACTGATACAAAATCAACTGTCCCCTGCGGGTACTATTGAAGGAGGTGGCGGTACTTACAATAATTTATTTGATGCACATCCGCCATTCCAGATTGACGGAAACTTTGGATGCACTTCCGGTATCACAGAAATGCTGATGCAAAGCAGCGATGGCGCTGTTCATTTATTGCCGGCATTGCCTGATGCCTGGGTAAATAAAGGAAGTATCTCGGGCCTGCGGGCGCCGGGCGGTTTTGAAATTATCAATATGCAATGGGGAGATGGAAAGGTTATGCAACTAACAGTAAAATCAAACGCAGGCGGCCATCTCCGTTTACGCCTTCCCAATGAAATGAAAATGAGTAATGGCGCTGCACTTACAAAAGCTGCCGGTGAAAATAAAAATCCTTTTTACAAAACAGAAGAAACGGCAGCGCCGGTACTTTCACCAAAAGCTAAAATAGATTTGCCGCAACTGAAAGATACATGGCTATATGATATACAAACGGTAAAGGGCAAAACATATAGTCTTATTAATAAATTAACAGAAGTTAAATGAAACTTCAATCGTTTATTTTAATGGCTGCTGCCTGCTATGGATTATGTGCAAACAAAGTCATTGCACAGGATAAACTGTATACAAACGAATTTCCGTTAAGTGATGTGGTGATAACAAATGGTCCTTTTAAACATGCCCGTGATTTAAATATTACTGTTCTTTTAAAATATGATGTTGACCGCTTGTTGCAGCCCTATTTGAAAGAAGCGGGTTTGCCGGAGAAAGGATTACGTTATACAAACTGGGCCGGGCTGGATGGGCATGTGGGCGGCCATTACTTATCTGCACTTGCGATGAACTATGCAGCAACGGGAAATGCGGAATGTAAAAAGCGAATGGACTATATGCTGACGGAACTCAAGGCCTGCCAGGATGCGAATGGAAAAAATAATCCTGACTGGGGCGTTGGCTATATGGGTGCTGTGCCCGACAGCAAAACAATATGGTCATCATTTAAGACAGGTGATTTCACAGCCTACCGTTCTGCATGGGTGCCCTGGTATAATGTACATAAACTGTATGCAGGTCTTCGGGATGCCTGGCTTTATACCGGCAGTGAAGAAGCTAAAACCATGTTTCTGAAATTTTGTGACTGGGGAATCAGCATCACAGCCGCATTAAGCAATGAACAGTTGCAATCCATGCTGGATGTGGAGCATGGCGGTATGAATGAAATATTTGCCGATGCTTATCAGATGACCCGTGATGAAAAGTACCTGATTGCTGCAAAACGTTTTTCGCATAATTTATTGCTCGATGCCATGGCGGAGAGAACAGACAATCTTGATAATAAACATGCCAATACTCAGGTGCCGAAAGCAATCGGCTTTGCCAGAATCGGTGAACTGACCCATGATGAAAAGTATCACATCGCAGGAAAATTTTTTTGGGAAACAGTAACCACCCATCGTTCCCTTGCCTTTGGCGGCAACAGCCGCAGGGAATTTTTTCCATCCATCAATGCCTGCAGCGATTTTATAAATGACGTGGAAGGACCGGAATCCTGTAATACCTACAATATGCTGCGGCTGACGGAAGATTTGTTCAGAGCAAATCCCCTGGCCGGGTATATTGATTTTTATGAACGGGCATTGTACAATCATATACTTTCCACACAACACCCGGAGCATGGCGGTTATGTGTATTTCACTCCGGCGAGACCCATGCATTACCGGGTGTATTCAGCACCCAATGAAGCCATGTGGTGCTGCGTGGGCAGTGGTATGGAAAATCATGGCAAGTACAACCAGATTATTTATACGCATCAGAATGATGATTTGTATGTCAATCTTTTTATTGCCTCCGGACTGAACTGGAAAGCAAAAGGTATAAAGATTAAGCAGGTTACTAATTTTCCCAATGAAGAAAAAACAAAACTGATAATAACTGAAGGCGCTGCCGGTTTCCGTTTAATGATCCGGTATCCATCATGGGTAAAAGAGGACGGACTAAAGCTGTCTGTGAATGGCAATAATTTTGTTTACACCAAACTGCCTTCATCTTATATTGCAATAAACAGGAAGTGGAAAAAAGGTGATGTGGTTGAAATAAAATTACCCATGAAAACAAGGGTGGAGCAGTTACCCAACCTCCCCGCTTATATCGCCATCATGCACGGCCCTATACTGCTTGGCGCAAAAACCGGAACAGAAGATATGAAAGGCCTGGTGGCCAATGACAGTCGCTGGGGACATATAGCCAGTGGAAAAAGATTACCTGTTGACAAGGCCCCCATTATTATTGAAAACAATATTTCCGCCATTGCACACAAACTAAAACCGGTAAGTAATAAACCATTTACTTTTCAATTGAACGGAGTAACACTCATGAACCCGCTTGATATGGCGCTGGAACCATTTTATAAAATACATGACAGCCGCTACATGCTTTACTGGATGGCTTTATCGGATAATCAATACCAGTCTTATATTGATTCCATTGCGACAGCAGAACAACGGAAACTTGATTTGGAAAAAAGAACGGTTGATTTTGTGGCGCCCGGTGAACAACAACCGGAAGCAGACCATGCACTGCAGCATTTCAATTCAAGAACCGGAAATTTTAATGATGAATTCTGGCGGGATGCCAACAATGGCGGATGGTTCAGTTACAATCTTTCCACCCATGGAGAAACAAAGCTGGAATTAATCCTTCGCTATTGGGGCGCCGAATGGGGCGGAAGGAAATTTGAAATTTATATAGATGATGAAAAGTTATTGACAGAAGATAATACCGGCCGCTGGCACCAATCGCAGTTCCGGGAAATAACCTACCGGATTCC
>CAZDUO010000006.1:0-49859 GCA_964508655.1 uncultured Chitinophaga sp.
TTTTCTGAGGGTTCGTTGTCGTTCATGCGCATCACGTCGGCTTTGAAGCTGTTGCTTGCAGTGTAATGACCATTGGCAGTAAAATGTTTGTCGAAATCGTTGAGAATGCCATGCTGTGTATTGCACTGCACACCCTGCTGCAGCAGCAGTGCTTTTACGGTATGCACCTGTGCCGAGTAGGCATTGTAAATGCCATCGGCACATTTGCCATCAGCAACACATTCTTCGGCTGCTGCAATTTTTTCTTCGGCCTCCAGTATCAGCGTAGCCACCAGGTCAATCATCACGCCGGCGCATTCACCCACGCCAATGGCCGTGGAAAATTTTTCCTGCTGTCCCCAGTCAATGAAATCTTCGGCCTGCAGGGTTTCCAGACTGGCCAGCGGTTTGAGCAGTTCATAAAAATATTTTTCGCCGTTGCGCTGCGTGAAATTCAGAAACGATTCACCGTTTTGTGCATTCGTTTTATAATCGCTGAGAATAGTACGCACCACGTCGGGGCCGCGTTTGCTGGGCACTTTGAGCACTTTATCGGCAATGCGCCCATCACCGCTTCCCAGTACGCCGCCGCCGATGAGCACCTGCAGCGCAGGCAATACCTGTCCTTTTACTTTCAATGAACTGCCATGAAAACCGATGGAAGCCATGCCATGCTGCCCGCAACTGTTCATGCAGCCGCTGATCTTGATGGCGATTTCTTTGTTGAATAAAAATTCAGGAAACTCCTCTTCAATCACTTCACTCAGCACAAGCGCCGTGCCCGTGCTGTTGCTGATTCCGAGGTTGCAGGTATCGGTGCCGGGGCAACTGGTTACGTCGGCCGTGCTGCCAAAACCGGCTGTAGCCAGGTTTTCTTCTGCAAGTACACTGTAGATATATTCAAGATGCTCTGGTTTTACGAAGCGGAAAAGCAGTCCCTGGTTGATGGTAACCCGAACATCGTCGGCAATCACGCCGCGGAGTTTTTCAATCAGGCGGCGGCTGGTATGGCTGCTGATATTTCCGTTCGGTACACGTACGTACACACCGAAGTAGCCGGGTTGTTTTTGCTGAAAAATGTTTGTGTTCTTCCAAAGCCCGAACTTGAAAGGGTCAATGGTGAATGTTGAGTCGTGAGACGTGAGACGTGAGACGTGAGTCGTGAGTTCCTCCTTAGCTGAAGATACAGAGTGAAACTGTGAGTCGTTTTTCGGAAGGCTGTTCACACTTTCTGACTTCTGCCCCGAACGTTCGGGGCTGACTTCTGACTTCTCTTCAAATTTTAATACATCAATCTTATATCGCTGGTACGTCAGCGCCTTCTGCTCCGCAGCCACCAGCTCGTTAAATGCATCAATGCCGATTTTGGCAATTAAAAATTTTATTCTTGCCTTATGACGGCTGGTTCGTTCGCCATGCCGGTCGAATACACGAAGCACAGCTTCGATGTAGGGGATGAGCAAATCTTCTTCCAGGAACTCATGCGTGGTCACTGCATGAAAAGGCTGTGCGCCGAGACCGCCGCCGACAACTACCTTGAATCCGCGTTTGAGTTCGCCGTTTACTTCCCGTACACGGGCAATTCCGCCAAGATCGTGCATGAACACCTGCGCTGTATCTTTTTCGCTGCTGCTGAAAGCAATTTTGAATTTGCGGCCCATATCCTGGCATACGGGTTTGCGCAGAAAAAATTCAAACACGGCATGTGCATAAGGAGTCACATCAAAAGGTTCATCACGGTCAATGCCTGCCTGGTCGGAAGCGGTAACATTGCGCACCGTATTGCCGCATGCCTCGCGGATGGTGACATCATCTTTTTCCAGTTCGGACCATAGTTCAGGCGTACGGTCAAGACTTACAAAATGGATTTGAATATCCTGCCTTGTTGTTAAGTGCAGGTTGCCGGTAGAATATTCATCCGACACATCGGCAATGCGTTTCCACTGGGCAAGGTTCATTTTACCGTAAGGCAATTTGATACGCACCATCTGCACGCCGGGCTGGCGCTGTCCATACACGCCACGGGCCAGGCGCAGGCTGCGGAATTTTTCTTCATCCATCTTTCCTTCGCGGAAAAGGCGGATCTTTTTTTCAAGTTCGATAATATCTCTTTCTACTACTGCCTTCCCGTTTTTGTTGGGACGGCTTTCCAGTTCAGTGCGGAAGCTCTGCATGCGTTAATATTTTAATGAAGAATTACTGTGCATCATTCTATGGACAATCGTTCCCGTAAGGGGTATGTAAAATCTACTTTATAAGTAGACTAATGCAAAAATAGGTTTGCCTTCGCTATTCTGCAAATATTTGTCCGGGTAAAAAACAAATGTGTGTTCTGAAATGACGCTCCCCTGACTTTTCTGAAAAAAATATTAGTAGTCTACTAAATAAGTAGAGAAAACTGCTAACTTTACCGCTTCAATGCCGTCCGGATGAGATTTATTTTAAAAAACGAGATGAGATGATAAGAACCGGTTTCAATGGTTTATTGGAATTAAAAATGGATTAAAATACTTTTTGAAAAATTTATTTAGCCGGCCGGAAATAAAATGAAGGGATAAAACCGGATGTTTGGTGAAAAGAGTTTCTTTTATCATATTATCGTATACAACAAAAACCGTTTTGGCACAGGTGCCGGTCACAGGCAACTGGTTTTCTTTGCAGTTGCCGGTCAATTTCAACCATAAATGGCAATGGTATAATGATGCGGGCTACAGGACCATAGAGTATTCTTTTTCTGCGTATAAATTTTTTTATCGCAGTGGCGCCAGGTATTATTTTACAAAATCATGGAGCACTGCTGCAGGTTATGCTTTCTTTTTTACAAGAAATAGTTATCAAAAGTCAGATCATGAATTTGGAAAGGAATTCCGCCTGTGGCAGGAACTGAATGCCCAGCACCCGTTTTTAAAATCCTTTAGCATCCAGAATCGTTTTCGCACCGAACAGCGATGGTTTGATTCAGTCACCAGTAAAGATGCATTCTTTGGTTTGCGCTGGCGCCACCGTGCAGCCATTACAAAGGAGATAGCTGAAAAATGGAGCCTGCAACTGGCAGATGAATACATGCAGCAACTGGCAGAAGGCGTTTTTTCATTTAACCAGAACCGGCTGCAATTACTTGCAATCGTCAAAATGAATCATAGCGGTCAGGTGCAGGCCGGGTATATGTGGCTGAAGCGGCCGCAGCAATCGCAGCATATTGTCACAGTTTCTTTTCAAAAAACATTTTTTCTGAATGCCACAAGAGCTGACAAATAATAAAAACAATTTATACCCGGTTTTCCTGAAACTGGAACAACTGGAAACTTTGCTGGTGGGTGCCGGCAATGTGGGGCTGGAGAAACTGCAGTCATTGCTTGCCAATTCTCCGGAAGCAAAAATCACCATTGTGGCGACGCAGGTAAAAGATGAAATAAGTGAACTAGTGCAAAAACATCCTTCCTGCAAAATCTTTCAGCGGCCGTTTGAAGAAAGCGACCTCGATAATAAAGACCTTGTGATACTGGCAACTGATAATAGAAAACTACATGAACAAATTAAAAGACTGGCGGAGCAACGCGGTATTCTGGTAAATGTGGCCGACACACCGGAGCTCTGCGATTTTTATCTCGGCAGCATTGTGCAAAAAGGGAATCTGAAAATTGCCATCAGCACTAATGGCAAATCGCCGACGCTGGCAAAAAGAATCAGGGAACTGCTGCAGGAAGTGATACCCGAAGAAATAGATGAACTGCTGAACAACCTGCAGCAGATTCGCAACAGAATAGCCGGTGACTTTGCCGAAAAAGTAAAACAACTGAATGAGCTGACCAGGTCGCTGGTTAATAAAAATCACTGAATGGAAACGACCGCAAAAGAAAATATTGCCGTGGAAAAAATAAATGAGGATATAGCGGAAGAAATCATTGCTTCAAAAGAGATGGTGATAGCCGAGCAGGAATTTACCTCATCACGGAGAAAAGTTTTTGCCAAATACAGCATTGCGCTGACGCTAATAGCGCTTGCCGTTTTACTCACTTACCTTTTTTTATCTGCTGAACAATTGGCCGCCCTGCAGGACATGCTGCATAAAGACAATTATTTATTTTACTGGATGCTGCTGGCCGGCTTTTGTGCCGAAATGGTGGCCGGTTCCATGGGTATGGGTTATGGCGTTATCTGCACTACCATATTATTAATATTAAATGTGCCGCCCCCCATCATCAGCGCCAGCATTCACTCCGCCGAATCGTTTACCACGGCAGCCGGGAGCATCAGCCACTGGCAACTGGGAAATGTAAATAAGAAACTGGTGAAAGCGCTGGCCGTTCCGGCCATTATCGGCGCCATTATCGGGGCCATTGCCCTTACGTATGCCGGCGAATATTATGCAAAGCTGACAAAGCCGGTGATTGCTGCTTATGCCATGTATCTTGGTTTTCGCATTCTGCAAAATGCATACAGAAACAAAAACGGTAATGGCAACGGAATTAAAAAGAAAACCAACATCCCTGTATTGGCGCTGGCGGGCGGGTTTATTGATTCATTCGGCGGGGGCGGATGGGGCCCGCTGGTAACGGGAACCTTTATCAAAAACGGGCGGACACCGAAATATGTTATCGGCAGCAGCACCATGGCCAAATTTATTCTTACGGTTGCCAGCGCTGTCACATTTTTATTTACCGTGGGTATTCAGCACTGGAATATTGTGGCAGGCCTGTTAATCGGAGGCATCATCACGGCGCCATTTTCAGCCATGCTTACATCAAGGCTGCCGGTGCGAAAAATGTTTATCGCGGTGGGAATTGTGGTAATAATCATGGGCCTCATCACCATTTACCGTTCGCTGTTTCTCTGAGCAGCTCCGGTTTGGAAAAATTTTCTGAAATTTCAGCAGGAACGAAACCGTGTTGCTTATCAAAATTTGTTTTATGAGAATAAAAGCTTTTCATCCGCTCATCCTGTTTTTCATTTTCTTATTTGCGGGCAATTTATTATTTGCGCAGGATAAAAAAGAGTATTTCACTATTGAGAATTATTACAAGGTAAAGTGGGGCTTTGCCGACGAGTTTATCCATTTGTGGAAAGTAAATCATTACCCGCTGCTGAAAAAAGCCATTGAAAAAGGCGATATCATCAGCGTGGAGGCGGAGAAGCCGAAGCTGCATAGCGGCGAAGACACCCGGTTTGATTTTAAAGTGACGATTGTTTTTAAAAATGCCATTACTGCATTCGACCCCAACCTGACAAAGCAATATGAGAAGCAACTGTATCCTGACACGGAAAAACTTAAAAAGGATGAGCAACACCGCTTTGCGTTGCTGATTGCTCACTGGGATATGATGATTGAGAAGATTGAATTGCAGTGATGAAAAATGTATGCAGGCGCCTTCTATCCATACCGGCAGAGATGAATCCCAACAGCCAGCAAAGGAAAAACCTTCATTTCTTTCCTCCTTTTCAGAAGATGCATGGGCTATTTGCATTGGCGGAGTACTGATTGCTTTCACCATTTCCGTTACTTTCCTGATTAAAGATTTCCGATTTACTGCACCGGTTTATCAATGGGCAGATTTCAATGATTTACTTTCCATAGTACTGGCAGCAAAAAACCTTTTGCTGATTGCCGGCATCGGGCTGGTATTTCTGCTGCTGACATCCGTGACAATGGTTGCCGGCCGGGCAGGAATTAAAAAATATATGGCAGGCTTTAGTGTAATTTTTTTTCTCGCCGTTTTTTCATTGCTGATTGGCGGCAATAAAACAATGAGCCATTATGGTATTGAATACGTAGTATTTGGTTTACTCGCCGGGTTGCTGCTCAGCAACCTTTTTCATTTACCCGTATGGCTGAAGGAAGCAGCCCGTTCTGAATTTTTTATCAAAACGGGATTAATCATACTTGGAACAAGTATTTTGTTTAACGATATAGTGAAAGCCGGGTTGCCGGGCATATTGCAGTCGGTGATTGTGGTGCTGGCTGTTTGGTTTTTTGCCTTGTGGTTGTGCCGCCGTCTGAAAGTAGATGATGAATTTGCTGTAATACTCGCTTCGGCAGTTTCCATCTGCGGGGTATCGGCAGCCATTGTAGCCAGCGGCGCCATCAAAGGCGATAAAAGAAAATTGTCTTATGTCACTACTCTTGTTTTGCTGGTGGCAGTTCCCATGCTTATTTTTTTGCCCTGGCTTGCAAGAAAGTTTGGGATTTCTGAATTAGTCGGTGGCGCCTGGCTGGGCGGCACGCTGGATACCACGGCCGCGGTGGTAGCGTCCGGAGAACTGTTGGGCGCCGCAGCTGTCAAATCAGCAACCATCGTCAAATTTTCGCAAAATGTACTGATTGGCGTGGCTGCATTTTTAATTGCTGCCTGGTGGGCTTTCAGAAAAAATGAAGAAAACAACAGACAGGAAAAGCCTTCAGTAAAACTTATCTGGGAAAGATTTCCAAAGTTTGTGATTGGTTTTATTGCAGCTTCTCTTGTTTTTTCTTTTTTAATCCCGGCCGGTACCGTTAAGCAGGTCGAAGGATTTCTGAACAGCCTGCGCACTGCCTGGTTTGCTCTTGCTTTTGTTTCTATCGGGCTTGAGGCAAGATTTTCTGAGTTATTTAAAATGGAAGGAGGCCGGCCGGCGCTTGCTTTTATCGGCGCCCAGCTTTTTAATATTATCTGGACTTTGCTCTGGGCCTGGCTTTTATTTGGCGGTATTTTGTTTGCCGCACCGGAAATTAAATAAACAGCCTGCCGGAAATTTTTACTAATGAATTTTGTTTTAATTTCCGGAAAAGGATTCTAATCTTAATTTTTTTTAACTATGGAAAAAATTTATCTCAGCGATGCAGGCCCCAAAGTATCACCTGCCGTGTATGGTTTTTACCGGTGGAATGAAAAGGATGTGAATGAAGCAAAGATGGAAGGCATCATCAACCTTTGTCTTGAACTGGGCATTAATACCTTTGATCATGGCGATACGTACGGCGGTTATGGCTGCGAAGAAATGTTTGGCCATGTTTTTAAAAAGAAAAAAACGGTCAGGCGGGAAGATGTTGTACTTTTTACAAAATGCGGAATCGTCGTTCCCCACCCGTCGTTGCCTGGTGTGCGGGTAAAATATTATGATACATCAAAGGAACACATTATTAAAAGCATTGAAAATTCATTGCGGCGGCTCAGGACCGATTATATTGATGTGTTCCTGCTCAACCAGCTTGACCCGCTTTCCAATCTTGAAGAAACTGCCCTGGCCCTTGAACGACTGAAAGATTCCGGTAAAATAAAATATGTTGGTGTGGTGAATTTTTCCGTTTTCCAGCACCAGCTGTTGAGCTCATACCTGCACATACCGGTTGTGACCAATCATATTGAGCTGAACCTGCTGAACACTTCGGCTTTCGACAACGGGCAGGTGGATTATATCAAGCAGAAATACATGCGGCCGCTGGCCATGGCGCCGCTGGCCCAGGGAAAAATTGCCAACAGCCATGAAAAAATTCCGTTGCGCCTGCGGGGCAAGCTGGAAGAATTTGCAGCAAAGTATGATGTACATTTTGAATCCATTGCTATTGCCTGGCTGGTAAAGCTGGGTGCACTGCCGCTGATTGGTACCATCGAAGAGCAGCGAATCAGGAATATTGCAGCCGCTTTCACTATTGATCTCGGCCGGCAGGATTGGTATGAACTTTATGCAGTGTCGAGAGGAGAACTGTAAATTCAATGCTTTTGCTTTTCCAGCTGGTAAAGCACGGCTTTTAAATCTTTTGGCAATGGCGCCTCCAGCATTATTGTATCGCCATTTACATCTGAAAATTTCAAGCTCAAAGCATGAAGGGCCAGGCGGCTGAGCAGCGGCCGCTCTTCCGGTTCATTTTTTGAAAGTTTGAATTTATGTTTGATGGATGAAAGCATCAGCGTTTTTCCATCGCCATAAATTTCATCACACACAAGCGGGTGGCCGATATGCTTTGCATGCACACGAACCTGGTGAGTGCGGCCGGTATGAATCCTGAATCGCACCCATGAAAAAATTTTAAAATCTTCCAGCACTTCATATTCAGTATGCGAGGCTTTCCCTTTGCGGTGAACCACCATTGTTCCTTTTTTCACCGGGTGTTCGGCAATAGGTATGTCAATTGTTCCGCTTTTGCTTGCAGGGGTACCTGTCAGCAAGCCGCAATAAATTTTTTCTGTGTGCCTTTCTTCGAATTGTGCAGAAAGATGTTTATGTGCTGCTTCATTTTTTGCAAAAAGAATCAGCCCGCTGGTTTCTTTATCCAGCCGGTGCACGGTGAATATGGCTCCATATTTTTCCTGTAATAATTTTTTAAGCGAAATCTCTTTGCCTTCGCGGTCAGGAATGGAAAGCAGCCCGGATGGTTTGTTCAGTGCAATCCAGTCGCTGGTTTCTTTTATAATAATGCTATCGGCAAACTTCATCACAAAAAAATCAAAGACTTGTTTTGGACTCAGGCTTCGTAAAGCCCTCCTTTTGGGAGGATTTGGGTGGGCTGAAATATTTGAGTGTTCTCACTTCTTTTTCGGTTAAAAAACGCCACTTGCCCCGCTCCACATTTTTCTTGGTGAGGCCGGCAAACATTACCCGGTCGAGCTGTTTTACTTCATAACCGAGGTGTTCAAAAATGCGCCGGACAATGCGGTTGCGGCCGCTATGTATTTCCACACCTAATTGTTTCTTGTCTTTAGCATCGGTATAAGCCAATGCATCTACGGTAGCCGGGCCGTCATCCAGCACCACGCCTTTCAGTACCTGGTCAAAATCAATTTTATCCAGCGGCCTGTTCAGCGTCACAGCATAAATCTTTTTTATTTCATTACTGGGATGGGTAAGTTTTTGGGAAAGCTCTCCGTCATTAGTCAGTAAGAGAACACCGGATGTATTTCTGTCCAGCCTTCCTGCCGGGTACACTCTTTCGCTGGTGGCGCGGTGTACCAGGTCAAGCACCGTTTTTCTGCCTTGCGGGTCGTCGGTGGTTGTAATAAAATCTTTTGGTTTATTCAGCAATATGTAAACCAGATTTTTTTCAAGAAATATTTTTTTACCATTCACTTTTATTTCATCCCTGGCTGATACTTTATGTCCCGGCCCGGTAATCACCTGCCCATTTACTTTTACAACACCTGTTTTCACCAGTTCAGCCGCATCACGCCTTGCACATACGCCACAATGGGCAATGAATTTATTCAGGGGCATCTGATTTGAGGTCTTTGGTCTGAAGTGTGAAGGCTGTATAGTGCTGCCGCGTCCTGTACTAGTATGCTGATTTCTGACTTCTGATTTCTGACTTCTTTTCTTATTAAAAAATTCTTCCCGTTCTTTTTTCCATTTCTTTTTTTCCTGGCGGAATTGTTCTTTGACAGCAGCGTTGCTTTTCTTTTTTATGAATTTTTCAAACGGGGATTTCTTTTTCATGCTTGTTAATTGCTGTTTTGCAACAGGAACAGCAAAAGTAAGTAATTAAAAAGACCACCGGCACTACCAGTGGTCATACTAAATAATTGTAAGTGATTTCACGAGAGTTTGCCGGGTTTGCGGGGTCCGTGCTTTTTTAACTCCTGCATTTTTTTCAGTTGCTCTTCGTTGAGGATAGACTTCATTTTCAGCTTTTGATTTTCCATCAGTTTTTTCATTTCTTCCCGTTTTTGCTGCATATTCAGTGTTTTGTTTTCATGCAGTGCTTTTATTTTTTCCTGCATTTCGCTTCGTTGCTTTTTCAGTTTTTCCGCCTGTTCATTGCTTAATTGCAGCCGAAGCTTCATTTTTTCCATACGGGCATTCGCATCTATTTCTGCCATCTTCTTTCTTTCTTCTTTCATCTTTACTATCCTGTCTTTTTGTTCTTTGGTCAGCAGGCTTTGCATTTCCTCATAGTGTTTTTTGCGCAGGTCGTCCATTTGTTTCCTCCACTCTTTCACGGTGATGTCATCTTTTTTCCGGAGGTCCGTCATTTTTTTTCTGAAATCTTCATTCAGGGTTTTGGCCTTTTGTTTCTGGTCATCGGAAAGTTTCAGCTTTTCAGCCAGTAAATGTTTTTGCTGAAGATGCCTTTGTAAACCGGGATGCTTTCCTTCACCCGGCAATTTTTTTTCCTGGGCCTGCACTATTGCAAGTGTGGCAAACGCAAGGATGGTAGCAAGAATCTTTTTCATAAAGTTTATTTTTTTGACGATAAACAGACTGCCGCCCTTCGGTTGGGTTTAATCAAATCTAAGAAATTATTCGTAGATGGTAAAATAATTGGATTAGTGGCTGTCTTTATTGGCCAGTTGCCCGCAGGCGGCATCAATATCTTTACCCCGGCTGCGCCGGAGTCTTGCATTTACTTTATGTTTTTCCAAATAATGCATAAAAGCTGTCACCGTTTTTTCGTCCGGCTTTTGGAAATCGGCAAAGTCAATCGGGTTGTATTCAATGATATTGATTAAATCAACCGGAACCTGGCGATAGAGTTTTATCAGTTCATCCGCATCTTTGAGCGAGTCGTTAAAGTTTTTAAAGAGGATGTATTCGAAAGTAATCTCGTTACGGGTTTGTTTGTAAAAATAATTCAGCGCTTCCACCAGCGATTTTATGTTGTTGGTATCGTTGATAGGCATTATCTCATGCCGCTTTTTATCGTTGGCGGCGTGCAGTGACAGGGCCAGCTTGAACTTCACCTTATCATCACCCAGTTGTTTTATCATTTTGGCTACGCCGGCTGTTGACACGGTGATTCTTTTCGGGCTCATGCCCAGTCCGTCGGGGGATGTGATTCGTTCAATGGCTTTCAGCACATTTTTATAATTCAGCAGCGGCTCGCCCATGCCCATGAAAACAATGTTGGTGATTTTATGGCCGTAAACCTTTTCACACTGCCGGTTGATGAGCACCACTTCATCATAAATTTCATCAAAGCTGAGGTTGCGTTTTTTTTCCATATAACCCGTGGCGCAAAACGTACAGCTGAGCGAACAGCCGATTTGTGATGACACACAGGCTGTGGCTCTTTTTTCAGTTGGTATCAGTACCCCTTCCACCCGGTAACCTTCGTGGGTTTTAAAGCGGCTTTTGATGGTGCCATCAGAGGAGTATTGTGTGGCATCAACAGTAAGCGCCGGCAGCGAGAAATCTTCTTTCAACTTATTACGGAGTTCTTTGCCCAGGTTGGTCATGGCATCAAAGCTTTGTACCTGTTTTTGCCAGAGCCATTCATACACCTGTGCAGCACGGAATTTTTTTTCACCCCGGGTTTCAAAATACTTTTCCAGTTCCGGGAGGGTTAAATGACGGATATTTTTTTGTTCTGTTTTCAGCATCGTGCAAAGATACCCCAAGACCCTGTTTAGGGGGAATAATTATATTGCGTGCAATAAAATTTCCCTGGTGGAAAATCCCGGAGGCTATAATGAAAGATGTATTTATTATTGACGCCATCCGCACACCGATAGGTAAATACGGCGGGGCATTATCAACTATCAGACCGGATGATTTGCTGGCCATTGTCATTCATGCACTGATGGAGAGAAACAGCAACATTGATATGAATGATGTGGAAGATGTGATTGCCGGGGCGGCCAACCAGAGTGGCGAAGATAACCGCAATGTGGCCCGCATGGCAGCATTGCTTGCCGGTCTGCCGGTGAGTGTGGGCGGTATGACGGTGAACCGGCTTTGCGCCTCAGGTTTGCAAAGCATAATGGATGCAGCAAGGGCTATTAAATGCGGCGATGGAGAAATTTATTTTGCCGGTGGTGTGGAAAGTATGACCCGTGCGCCCTTTGTGATGAACAAAAGTAATGAACCCTGGAGCCGCAAAGCCGAAGTGTTTGATACAACCATGGGCTGGCGGTTTATCAATGAGAAACTGGCTGCCATGTATTTTCCATTCGCCATGGGCGAAACAGCGGAGAATGTGGCAAAGCAATGGATGATTTCGAGAGAAGAGCAGGATCTATTCGCCCTGCAATCGCAGGAAAAATATTTTGCAGCAAAAGATGCAGGAAAATTCAACAATGAAATAGCGGCTGTTGAAATTGATAACAGCGGATTGATTACCTGGGTGACAGTGGATGAACATCCCCGAAAAACTTCATTGGAAAAGCTGGCAGCGCTGAAACCTGCATTCGTTAAAGACGGAACTGTAACTGCCGGTAACTCTTCGGGTATAAATGATGGCGCAGCAATGCTTCTTCTTGCAAGTGAAGATGCCGTGAAAAAATATTCGCTTAATCCAATGGCCCGTGTGGTGGCAATGTCTTCTGCAGGTGTTGAACCAGCCATAATGGGAATTGGACCCGTGCCCGCCACAAAGAAAGTACTGCAACGGGCCGGTTTGAAAACAAAAGACTTAGGACTGATTGAATTGAATGAGGCTTTCGCATCACAAAGTATTGCCTGCATAAAGGAAATTGGCCTTGACCCGAATCAAGTAAATGTAAATGGCGGCGCTATTGCGCTTGGACATCCGCTGGGCTGTAGCGGCGCCCGGATTACCACTACATTATTATATGAGATGAAGCGAAGAAATGTAAAGTATGGACTTGCCGCTATGTGCGTGGGAGTGGGGCAGGGTGCAGCCATAGTGTACGAGAACATTTGATACCTGTTACCAAAGTATCATTTAACGCTCTTGTTACAGATCAATAATTTAGAATTGTTCCATCACTGTCATATTTTTTCATACCAGGCAAACTTGGTTTCGATATGCAGCGATTGTATATTTAACATTGCCTTCCAAGGTTAAGGATTTCATTTATTTAATAAAAACTGCAACATGAGAAAATTATTACTACTGGTCTCAGGCCAGCTATTCCTGCTTTCCGGAATATTGGCCCAGGAAAAGACCCTCACCGGAAAAGTGACCGACGAAAGCGGTAGCCCGGTCGCTAATGCCTCAGTCATAGTTCAGGGTACTAAAACGGGAACCGCCACAAAAGCAGATGGCAGCTTTATTCTGAAAGTTCCTGCCGATGCAAAAGCGATTACCGTTTCCAGTGTCAATTACGAAACACAAACTATTACGCTGGGCACCTCACTTATCATTGAGGTTACATTAAAAGCCACAAGCAATCCACTGAACGAAGTAGTGGTTGTTGGCTTTACCACTGCCCGTAAAAAAAGAGATGAAGCCGGCGCCATTTCAAGTGTAAAAGCCAGCCAGCTGGAAAATCTTCCCAACCTTTCGGTTGATAAAGCGCTGCAGGGTAAAGCTGCCGGGGTACTGGTGCAGGCGAATAATGGAATACCGGGGGGAAATATTAATGTACGTATCCGCGGAGGAAGTTCTATTAACACTGGTGTTGATCCGCTTTACGTGGTGGATGGCGTGCAATTAAACACGCAAGGTACGGCCAACTTCTCCCAGTCAAACCCGCTGGCTTTTCTGAATCCTGATGATATTGAATCAATAGATATCATTAAAGATGCTGCAACGGCTGCCATTTACGGAAGCACTGCAGCAAATGGGGTAGTGCTGATTACAACCAAAAAAGGGAAAGCAGGTAAAACAAAATTTACTGCAAATGTTTATACGGGAGTCGTGATGCCCATCAAGTATCTTGATGTTACAAACGGACCGGAGTATTTTCAGCTACGCTCAGAAGCCTATGCTTCGGTGCTGAATTTACCCCCCACCGATCTGGCAGTAAAAAGAACCGTGCTGAATGAACTCCGATTTGCCGGAGCAGCCACTTACACACTGGCCCAGGCCGACTCTGCCATTGCCACCATTCCTACTTACGACTGGCAACAGACAGCCATCAACAATGGCAACATTACCAATTATGAAATTTCGGCCAGTGGCGGCAATGACCGGAATACTTTCCGCATTTCAGCAAACTTTACCGATCAGAGTACCATTGTGACCAAGGCTGATTTTAAACGCTACGGGCTGAAAGTAGATATTACCAATAAAGCCACTGAGAGGTTATCGTTTGCATTAAGCACCAACCTCAGCACGTTTGAACAAAGAGTGCCCTTTGCAGTCAGCGGCTCCTTCCTTGGCAGCCCGGCATTTTCATCACCGGCTATTATCCCCACTAATCCTATTTATAAGGATGATGGTTCTTACTACGGTACTCCGGGTAATGTGCCGGCCAATATTGTGGGGGTGCTCAACCAGAATGTCATCCAGGTAAATGACTACAATAGCGGTTTTCAGCGTACCAACCAGATGGTGGGTAATTTCAATATCGAGTATAAAATTTTTGAGTGGCTGAGTGTGAAAGGATTTGCCGGGATGGACTACCGCCTGCTGCATGGCAAGCGGGTATCTGATGCCCGCACGGCAGATGCTTTTAACCGTAAAGGCCTCGTGCAGCTGGAAACAGATTACAATACCAACCTGAATACTTTTGCCACCTTGAATTTTAACCGCATCATTGGTCAAAATCACAAAGTAGATGGCTTTATAGGTTATGAGTTCAGAAAAGAAAACCTGATTCAAACCACCGAATCGGGTGATGGATTTCCTACCTACCAGTTTACTTCGCTGAGCAATGCTGCCAACCCGCTGGCTGTTGGCGAAACTTTTACCGGCTTCAGAAGAAATGCCGCATTTACCAATATTAATTATGCCTTCATGGAAAAATACCTGGTAGGTGTTGTAGTACGTTACGATGGTTCTTCAAGATTCGGAAAAGGTTTTCGCTACGGTACGTTTGCCGGTGTGAAGACGGCCTGGAATATGGATCGGGAAAGTTTCCTTGTCAATTCGAAAGTGGTTTCGTCATTGCGCCTGCGATTCAGCTATGGCCAAACAGGGAATGACCAGATTGGAAATTTCGACGGGTTAGGACTGTATGGCGGCGGCGGTGTTTATAATAATGCAGCCGGAATTGCTTACACACAATTAGAAAATCCAAACCTGAAATGGGAACAAACAAGTACGGTAAACATCGGGGTTGATTTCGGATTTTTCAGGCATCGTATTAACGGAAGCCTGGAACTTTACAATAAAAAAACTGAAGACATCCTGCTGAATCAGCCACTTCAGCAAACTACCGGTTTTACCTCCATCAGCACCAATATCGGCAAAATGCGTAACCGGGGTATTGAATTAACACTCAGCTCCGATGTTATCAAAGCAAAAAGGACCGGCGATTTTAACTGGAATGTGAGTCTCACTTTCGCATACAACGACCAGGAAATAACAGAGCTTTATGGCGGTTATAAAGTGTTGCCATCCGATGTCAGCATCAGGGTAGGTGAACCTGTAGGTGTTCTGTTTACGCAGCGCTATGCCGGCGTAAACCCTGCAACCGGCCGGCCGATGTGGTACGACAGCCTGGGCAATCTTACTTACCAGGTGCTTGCAAAAGACAGGGTAGTTCTTGGACCTACCCTGGAGTCACCGTATGTTGGTGGTTTCAGGAGTGTATTTAAATACAGGGGTGTGATGCTCGATGTTTTTCTGCAGGGTGAGTATGGCCGCCTGGCAACAGACGGACAGGTGAATTTCCTGTTTGAAAATCTTGCCCGCCTGAATGAACTGCAGTATATTTATGATAACAGGTGGACAACACCCGGCCAGATTACTTCTATTCCCCGGTTTAATGCCAATGGTGCTGAATCAAAAGGCTCAGGCGCCCTATCCGGAAACAGGCAGTGGTTTAAAGCGGATTATATCCGGTTGAAAAATGTGATGCTTTCGTACGACCTGCCCGGTAAGTGGCTTTCGAAAGTAAAAATTTCAAACGCCCGGGTATATGTGCAGGCTACCAACCTGGCCACAATCAGCGACTGGTTCAGTTATGATATTGAATTTGTCGGCACGGCAACCGGAATCATTCCGCAAACAAAGAATGTCACCTTTGGTGTTCAACTTGGCTTTTAACCCCCAAAACATTTACAATTATGAAAAGTTATTTTAATAAATATGTAATAGTGATTGGCCTGGCAGCTCTGCTGGCGACAGGTTGCGAAAAGCAACTGGAGATTTCGCCCCGCCAGTCAATTGATGCCAGCACTGCGCTGACATCGAGAGATGCCATCAATGCAGCCATTACCGGTCTTTATGCAAGATTGAAAAGTGCCCGTATGTACGGGCGGGATTTAATCACTCATGCAGAAGCACTGGCCGATAATGGTTTTGCCACCAATAAATCAGGTCGTCTTTTGCCTGAAGCTAATAATGTGCAAGGCGCCCATTATACCGGTACCATTTGGTCCAGTTTTTATGCCGGCGTCAACCAGATTAACCTGATACTGGAAACACTCCCAACCCTTGACCTGGCGCCGGCCATTACCCAGGCCGAACGGGACCTGTGGGAAGGGCAGTTGTATTTCCTTCGTGGTCTGTATTTTTTTGATATGGTGAGAGTGTATGCCTATATACCCGGTGCAGTGGTGGCTGCGCAAGACAGGGGCGGGGTTCCGCTTTCACTTACCGGCATTTCCACTGCTGAAGCTGCATTGGCATACAAGCCATCCAGGGCTCCCATTGATGATGTATACAACCAGATTATTGCCGACCTTACCCAGGCAGAGGCAAAACTGTTGTACCCGGGGCTTGGGGTAAGCCAGGCTAACAAAGCAGCAGCGCAGGGCCTGCTTGCAAGGGTGAGTTTGTATAAAAAAGATTATACGGCTGCCAAATCGTGGGCTGATAAATGCATTGCCTTGGCCGGCAGTAAAATGACAACAGCATCTACATATGTATCCAACTGGAGATCCGCCACCCATGGCGAAACGCTCTTCCAGGTTGCTTATGCCACCAACGGAGAAAATATCGGTGTGAATGAATCGCTGCAAACTTCATTTACCACCCTGGTAACACCCGGCAACCAGGGAACAACCGGCGGTTTTGGTGACCTGGTGCCAACCATAAGCCTGCTTACCGACCTGGGTATAACATTGCAGGGGGGAATGACCACCACAAATTTTGCGTTGAATCACGTAATAGCCAGCCGCAGCACCGATGTAAGAAACCTGTTGTTTGAACCCGGCACAGCCGGCCGTGGAAATATTAAAACAGAATGTACCAAGTTTATTGGTAAAAACGGTTTTATCAACCTGGATAATGTACCGGTATTCAGGATTTCCGAAGCCTACCTGATTCGTGCTGAAGCGCAGATCACTACCGGTTCATCCGTATTTAACCAGCCCGCAGCGCTTACTGATATGAAATTTGTGAAAGTAAGAAGATACACAGATTACACGGGTTCAGCACAGGAAACGGCAGACAATGCCATGGATCCCACCCAGCTTTTTAATGAAATACTCAGGCAAAAAAGAATTGAGTTTGCTTTTGAAGGCCATCGCTTCTTTGATCTGAAGCGGCTGGGAAGAGACCTGGTAAAATCACCGCACTACAACACAGTAGCCTTTACCGATACCCGCATACTGGCTCCCATTCCACAGAGTGAAGTGGACGGTAATCCGAATCTGAAACAAAATGCTGGATACTAAAAAAAAATAATTATGAGAAGAATACATTTTATTGCACTGATTCTTGCGGCCTTCTTATTTAATGGCTGCATAAAGAACGACCAGGTTATTTTCAGAGATTCCCTGGTTGAGTTTGACGCCGCCGTTTGGAATGCTAATGCGGCCGGGCTTACTTACCCCATCATGACCAGGGTGCCAAGAGAAGGCGCCGCCACTACCACAAGCCAGCCCACGATTACAAGAACTAGCGGTACTATTCAACTGCGGATAAACCTGGTAGGGGCACAGCGCTCAACTCCCATTACATTTAATTACCAGGTAGTACCGGGCGAGTCTACAGCAGTTGCCGGCACACATTATACCACGCCATCCGGCACAGGCACCATTCCTGCCAATTCAAGTTTTGGTGTTCTTACCATTGAAATATTGAACCCCGGTGCCACCAGCGGCTCCAGGATACTTGTACTGCAACTGATGGACAGCCCTGATGTGAAGGCAAGTGTCAATTATGCCAAAGTAGGATTAAGTATTTCGCAGAGCTGACAGGATTTTAAATATTTTCAAAGGCTGCTTTTTATGGGCAGCCTTTTTTTTACCCGGAATATTTATATATAAAACCGATTTCCTTAATTTTCATCTATAAATTAACTGTTATTATGAAAAAAATTCTTTTGGCTGCCTGCTTATGGACAGGCGCAGCTGCTGTAAATGCGCAGACTCCTTCCGAGCCTCCGCTGGACGATTACACAGGTAAATATGTTTTTCCGGAGGGCAGCGTAGTGCCTGAAGTGGATGTGACGATTACAGACGGCGCCTTATTCATGACTTCGGTTGCAGGCTCTTCTGTTTGCACAAGACTGAGTGTGGATTCATTCCAGATAGTGGAGTTCAGCGGCATTGCCTTTTTTAAGCGAGGCGATGATAAAAAAGTGAATGCTGTGCATATAGAAGCCATGGGCTATGTGCTGGACGGGCAAAAGAAAAGCGACGGAAGCTGGGGCTTTACATTTTATTACCGGCCGGGAGGGGAATTACTGGTACCCAAAAAATAATCAGAAAATAAAATTGATTAATTCCTGCTGCGGGATGGTTTGCTGGCTGCCCTGCAGCAGGTTTTTTATGGTGCAGGTTTTTTCTTCCACCTCTTTGGTTCCGATAAAAACTGCATAAGGAATCTTTTTCTTTTCTGCGTATTTAAACTGTTTGTCAAACTTCACAGTTTCATGGTACAGTTCGCAGCGGATGTTCTTGCTCCGCAATTGCTGCATCAGCTTAAATGCGGTTTCGCTTTCTATTTTCCCCAGGTTAAAAAACAAAACCTGTGTGCCCACATGCACATTGGCCGGAAAAAGATTCAGTTCTTCCATCACATCATAAATGCGGTCCACACCAAATGATATACCCACCCCGGGAATGCCGGGAACACCAAACAGGCCCGTGAGATCATCATAACGTCCGCCGCCGCCAATGCTGCCTATTTTTACTACTGCCGGTGGCCTTGCTTCGAAGATGATGCCGGTGTAGTAGTTGAGGCCGCGGGCAAGCGTGGGGTCAATGATAAGTCGGGAGTGGTGAGTGCTGAGTCGTGAGTTGACGAACTCAAGTTCTTCAATTCCTTTTTTCCCTGTTTCCGATGAACCAATGAGTTCTTTTAATTGTGTAATTTTTTCTTCGTTGCCGCCGGATATGGAAAGATATTTTTCAGCTAAGTCCACCTGTTCCCTGTTCAATCCTTTTTGCTTCAGCTCTTCCTTTACTTTTTCCAGGCCAATTTTATCCAGCTTGTCAATGGCAATGGCAATGTCGTTCATCTTTGCTGCGCTACCGCATCGTTCGGCAAGGGCGGTAAGAATTTTCCGGTGGCTGATGCGTAATTCAAAATCATTTATGCCCAGCTGTGTAAACACGTCGGTATAAATCAAAGCAAGCTCCACTTCGTTGAGCAGCGAATGACTGCCCACCACATCGGCATCGAACTGGTAAAACTCCCGGTATCTTCCCTTCTGCGGCCGGTCGGCACGCCACACGGGTTGCACCTGGTAACGCTTAAACGGGAAAGTGAGCTGGTTGTAATTCATTGCCACATAGCGGGCAAAAGGAATGGTGAGGTCGTACTTCAGGGCCCTTTCAGTAATTCCTTTTGAATTTTTTCCCTGTAATATTTTTTCAAAATCTGCTCTTACCTGTTTTTCTTTTTCTTGATTATCGAGCCCGTTATTGAGAATTTTGAAAATCAATTTATCGCCTTCTTCGCCATACTTGCCTATCAGCGTTTCGAGGTTTTCCATCGCCGGTGTTTCCAGCGGCTCAAAACCATAAACCTCAAAAACGTTTTTTATTGTTTCAATAATAAAACTCCGTTTGCGGATCACTGCGGCTCCGAAGTCTCTTGTGCCTTGGGGTAGCGAGGGTTTTGTCATAGTTACTGGTTGCTGGTTGCCGGATTCTGGTAATTGAACCCATCTTTGTCAAAGCTATGGTGGGCAGGCATTGAAAGGGGATCATTGTCCCGATAGCTATCGGGAGAATATTTTCTTACGATGGCTTCGCAGGCTTCATCAAGCAGCTTAAACACTTCATGATATTCCCGCTCCGGTCCGTACCAGGGATCAGGCACTTCCATGTTTTTGCCGGGATACAGTTCATTCAATAATAAATCCGCTTTGCTTTCAATAAAATTGTTTTTAGCTATCCGGCGCATTTCTTCCATCACATCTTCAGCCATGGCATAAATTTTATCGAAGCTGATAAAATCGTCTGCTGTAAATCTTCTTGCCCTTTGCTGGCTGATATCAATGCCGTGAAGCCTTGCAATTTTTTGCGACAGCGGATGCGGCGGCTCACCGGTATGATAGCTGTTGGTGCCGGCGCTTTCTACTGTCCACTTCAATCCTGCCTGCCAGGCTTTTTGCTGCAGAATGCCCTCAGCCAGCGGGCTGCGGCAGATATTGCCAAGACAAACCATTAAAATTTTCATGCAGCAAATGTCTGCGAAATTGAATAATTAATAATGAATAATGAATAATAATTTGTTCAGAAACGATTACTATATGGAAATAATTTCTGCCTGCATCTCATTCGCAAAAGTATAGCCATGACTAACAATGAAATTCTGCAGGCTGATATGCTCGACATTTTGTTTGAGCGCCGCAACAAACTTTACGGAGCCTACGCATTGCGCAAAACATATCCCAGGCGACTGAGTACGGCCACTGCTGCAGCCCTTTCGCTGGTGCTGCTCTTGCTTATCATGTCTTTTATCAATAACAATAAAAAAAACAGGAGGGGACCGGTTGAAAACGACAGAACAGTAACACTGACACAGATTGAAATTCCGGAAAAACCCGATGAACCTGAACAACGGAGGGAGCAAACTCCATTACAAACTGCACAGGCCGACCACCAGCAAATAGTGGTCGTGCCCGATGAACTGGCCGATGAGCCCATAGCCGAACAAATGGACATTCAAAATGCACAGGTGGGAAATGAAAACAATTCCGGAAAACCGGATGATGATATTGTAAAACCCGTTACTGAGGAAATTGACACCGGAAATACAACCGCAACCATGCAGGAAAATGAATCAATATTTAGAAAAAGAGAAATTCCTCCTGCATTTCCCGGCGGCGAGGAAGCCTGGGTTTCTTTTCTCCGGAAATTTTTACAAACACCTGACGATCTGGAACCCGGCCAGCGGGTAGATGTGACGGTCCGGTTTTGGGTAGATGTTGATGGCAGTGTGTCAAAACCTGAAATTATCAAAAGCGGCGGCAGGGCATTTGATAATGAAGTGCTGAGGGTGCTGAAAAAAATGCCCAAATGGGAACCAGCCGAGCAGAACGGCCGCAAAGTGGCGGTATCTTACACGCAATCTTTCGCCTTTCTTGGCATGGAGGAATAAGCCGTATATGAAAATTGAAAATTTTACCCCAGCAGCCCGGGGAATTATAAATGAACTTGTCTATTTCAGGGTAAAAATTTTTATCTTGCCGCTTCCGCTAAGGTTTTGATAGCATATGATGTTTGACGATAAAGAACGAAATACATCCGCCCGGCTGCGGTCCCTCTACAATTATACAATGGGCGTATTGTGGATAGCTGTCGGGATTTTCTTTTTGTTTCAAAAAAAATTCGGTTACGATCTCCAGTTCAATTCGTTACTGACCGGCATTTTTGGGGTGTCCAGTTTATTGTATGGTTTGTTCAGAATTTACCGGGGGTACATAAAGAAATAATTAAAAAATTAAACAGGAATGGCATGCTGTGGATTCGCTACCGATGGATATTCGTACCGGCTCTTTTTATTATAACGGGATGCGGGTCGGGAAATGAAACAACCGGTAACAACCGGTATGACCGGGGGCACATTGCTATCAGCGCCGACGAATCATTCAAACCCGTTATTGATTCGCAGGTGCAGGTGTACGAAGCAAAATATCCCAATGTAAAACTGAATGTTCTTTATAAACCGGAGGCTGACTGCATCCGTGATCTGGGTGTTGATTCCGTTAAAATGGTCATCATCACCAGGCGGCTGCACCCGGAGGAAAAGCAGTTTATTGTGGATTCATTTCAGCTGGCGCCGGAGCAGATGCTGCTGGCTTTTGATGCCATTGCAGTGATAGTGCATCCGGAATCGGGTGAATTTCTTTTTTCCATGAATGATCTGAAAGAAATTCTCACCGGGAAATTTAGGAAAAATTTAATCCCGGTATTTGACGGCCTGAAAGCAACCAGCACGGTACGCTTTATCGTCGATTCCCTGTTGCGTGGCGATTCACTTACCGGCAAAGCCCTGGCAGCAAAGAGCAGCGAAGAAGTGATGGATTATGTCTCAAAAAATCCCGAAGCCGTGGGCTTCATCGGGGTAAGCTGGATAGGAAACAAGGATGATGAAAAGCAAGCAAGTTTTTTGACAAAAGTAAAATTGGCCGAACTTGAAAGTACTGACCAGCCCGGCAAATATGTGCAGCCGGTGCAGGCCAATATTTACAACCGCCGCTACCCGATCATCCGGGAGCTGGTGGCAATTATAAAAGAAAAACCCAGGGACGGTCTTGCTCATGGATTCAGAAATTTTATGACCAGTGAAAAAGGACAACTGATTTTCCGCAGGGCCTACCTGGTACCGGCGTATATGCAGTTTATTGTGCGGCCCACACAGCTCCGGGACGATTAATTGGCTATATTTATAACCTCATAAAGTGAAACGAAAATGAAGAAGACCTTTCTTGCTGTATGCTTTGTCATACTTGCGGCGGCACTTCCTGCCGGTGCGCAAACTGTCCAGGAGGGAGTCAATCACCTGTATGCCGACCGCTTTCAAAATGCTGTGGCTACCTTTAAAAAAATACTGGACGTAAATCCAAACGTTATTGATGCTATTTACTGGCTGGGACAGACTTACCTGGATATGGATGACAATGATGCCGCCCGCCAGCTATACGATAAAGCCCTGCAGACAAACGGCAATGCGCCGCTGCTGATGGTGGGTAAGGGACATGTGCTGCTGCTGGATAAAAAAACCAGTGAAGCCCGCCAGCAATTTGAAACAGCAATGACAATAAGCCGTACAAAAAAGGGTGACGACCCTGTCATATTGAATGCCATCGGCCGTGCCAATGTGGATGCAAGAGAAGGTAACCTGGATTATGCCGTGCAGGTGCTTGAAAAAGCTTTTGAGCGGGATCCTAAAAACGCTGATATAGCGCTGAACCTGGGAAATGCTTATCGTAAAAAAGATCCCGGCCAGGGTGGAGGTAAAGCTTATGAAATGTACCAGGTGGCCATAAAGCTGAATCCCAATTTTGCCTATCCGCATGTGCGTATTGCCAAGCTGTTTGAAACACAAAAAAACTGGGAGCTGGTGCTGGAAAACCTGAACAAAGCGGTAAAGGCTGATCCTACATTCAGCCTTGCCTATTATGAATTTTTCTATTATTATTTTTTCAATAATAAGCTGGATGAGGCCACTTCTTATTTTAATAAATATGTGGGCACCCGTGCCGGTGAGGATAAAACGGATGATGATTACCTGCAATCGCAGTTGTGCTGGGCCAAGAAAGATTATGACTGTGCCATAGCCAAAGCCGAAAGTGTGAAAGCCGCCATGGGTGCAAAAGTGAAACCAAGAGCCTACAAGCAGCTGGCTTACTCTTATCTTGGCAAACAAGATTTTTCCAAAGCTAAAGTAAATGTGGATGCTTTTTTTGAAAGGGAAAAAGAAGGATTCTCTCTCCAGGATCATATCCTGAAAGCCGATATCTATTCAGGCTTCGGCGCCTCCTGCGAAGATCTGTATAGCTTGTATATGAACGGCGCTTCTGCCGATTCAATACTTTCGTCAAAAATTGATTTTATGACCAAGGCTGCCGATTTCTTTAAAAGCAGAAAATGCACGAAGCAGGAAGCCGATATGCGCTGGGCTATTTATAATACAAGACCCAATCCGAACCCGGCGGGTCTGGTGAATCTGGGAATTCTCTATTCACAGGCTGGTGATCTTTTGAAAGCCGATAGCCTCTTTGCTAATTATATAGCTGCATTTCCCGACAGTATTTATGGTTATTACTGGAGAGCCAGGGTGAGTTATATGATTGATACTACCATGACCGTTGAGCCCTATATTACAAACCTGTTAAACTGTAATGAAAAAACCATTGATATAGCTTCGCTGGACAAAACGAGATATAAATCAATGGGAACAAATGCAGCACTGGTGCTTACCGGTTACTGGAATAATATCAAGAGCAGCCGTGATACAGCTTATTCATACCTTTTAAAGGGATGGGATATTGATAGTACCAATGAACAGTTAAGAAGAATCAAAGAAATTTTTGACAAACAGCCTGCATCAAAAGGGAATCAACCTAAGCAACCCGCAAAGACAGGAACAAAACCTTCCGCCTCTGTGCGTATGCCCATGAACAAGGATTCCATTGAGATTTGAATTTTCGTTTAGGTTTTCTTCATTATAGCAAAGTCCTTTCCGCCAAAAACGGGAGGGATTTTTTTTTGGCTAAGAGCAAAAGGAGAAAAGGAGTAAAGAAGATATTGGAAAGAAACCTGTTACTCTTTTACTCCTTGCTTTCTTTTAATCTCTTAGTCCAGAATTATTCACGAAAATTGATTGCGTCGGCTTATTTTTGCCTTCCAGATCAGCACCTATGCTTCATCTACTCCAGGCCGATTTGAATCAGGTAGTGAATGACGTAACGAATTCCGGCAGCTATATCCCGGTAGCCATCCAGGTTCTCCTGGTGGTGGGGCTTATAGGAACTATGCTTGCCGTCACACACTGGCTGGGACCTAAGAGAAAAACAGCAGACAAGCTCCAGGTTTTTACAAGCGGTATTGCATCGCATGGCGAGGCCCGCCAGCCGATGGCCATCAAGTATTTCCTGGTAGCTATTTTGTTTGTGTTGTTCGATGTGGAAGTGATTTTCTTTTACCCGTATGCGGTCAATTTTAAGTTCCTTGGCTGGCATGGCTTCTGGGCGGTGATGATGTTTGTGGCGTTCTTCCTGTGCGGATTTATTTATATCGTAAAGAAAGGTGCGCTGAAGTGGGAAGATTAAACCCCCTGCCCCCCTAAAGGGGGAACTTAGGTTGAAGTCTTCTCAGTCGATTTAAATAGTTCTTGGCAAAAAATTTTTTATCAAATGAAAATTCTGAAATTATCAGGATTTCAAAACACCCCTTTAGGGGTGGGGGGTAATTATGCCGCGTCCGGTATCATATAATGTAAATGTAAAGCCGCTGGAAAGGGATATCTCCCTTGCCGATATGCCCGGTGGCCACATGGGCGAAGGCTTCTTTGCCACCTCGTTGGATAAAGTGGTGGGTTTGGCAAGAAAAAATTCTATCTGGCCCCTGCCTTTCGCTACTTCCTGCTGCGGGATCGAATTCATGGCCACCATGGGTTCGCATTACGACCTGGCAAGATTCGGAAGCGAACGGGTAGGTTTTTCTCCAAGACAATGTGATTTGCTGATGGTGATGGGCACCATTGCCAAAAAAATGGGGCCGGTGGTGAAGCAGGTGTATTTGCAAATGGCCGAGCCACGCTGGGTGATGGCTGTTGGCGCCTGTGCCTGTTCGGGTGGAATCTTTGATACCTATTCGGTGTTGCAGGGTATTGACCAGGTGGTGCCGGTGGATGTGTATGTGCCCGGTTGCCCGCCACGGCCCGAAGCGATTATTGACGGGGTGATGCGTATCCAGGATTTGGTGGGTAAAGAAAGTTTGCGGAGAAGAAATGGTGAACGATACAAAGCGTTGCTGGAGAGTTATGGTATTCAATAATAATTTATGATTTAAGATTTGCGGTGGCGGATTTTGAATTCCGCAAGCCGCAATCTAAAATCAAAAACCGATATGGCTTTAACTAATGATAGGATAAAAGAGCGACTAATAACAAAATTCGGCGACCAGGTCTCAGGCTTTGCCGAACCGTACGGCATGCTCACCTTTGAAGCACCCAAAGAAATCAATCTGAAGGTGCTTAATTTTTTATACGATGACGAAGAGCTGAAATTTCGTTTTCTTACCGACCTGCAGGCGGTGCATTATCCCGACCAGAAAGGAACAGAACTGGCAGTAGTGTACCATCTGCATAACCTGGCTGACAATGTCCGTATCCGCTTCAAAGTGTTTACCGACATGAATAAGCCGGATGTGTATACGGCCACGGGTTTGTTTTCCGGCGCCAACTGGATGGAAAGAGAAACATACGATTTCTTCGGTGTGAATTTCGTTGGTCATCCCAACCTGAAGCGGATACTGAATGTGGAAGAAATGGATTATTTCCCGATGCGCAAGGAATACCCGCTGGAAGACCAGACAAGAGTGGATAAAGACGATGAAATGTTTGGCAGAGGATAATGTGACAATTTGAAAATTCATTTGGTCATTTTCAATTTGTCAAATTTTCAAATTGCTTTCATGACAGAACACGAACATATTAAATTGCCGGAAGGCTCCATTGAAAAGACAACCACTACACTGAACCTGGGCCCCACACACCCGGCCACTCACGGTGTATTTCAGAATATTCTTGAGCTCGATGGAGAGCGGATAGTTTCAGCCGAGCAGACGGTTGGTTACATTCACCGTGCATTTGAAAAGCTGGCTGAACGCCGGCCGCTGTACCAGGTAACTCCGCTTACCGACCGCCTGAACTATTGTTCGGCACCCATCAACAATATGGGCTGGCACCTTACCTGCGAAAAACTGCTGGGCATTAAAACTCCCAAACGGGTGGATTACCTGCGGGTGATCATCATGGAGCTGGCCCGCATTGCCGACCATCTTATTTGCAATTCCATCGTAGGAGTGGATACCGGCGCCTACACCGGTTTCCTGTACGTGATGCAATACCGTGAACTGATTTATGAAATATGGGAAGAGATTTGCGGCTCACGCCTCACCACCAACATAGGCCGCATCGGCGGCTTCGAAAGAAATTTCAACGACATCGCATTTCAGAAGCTGGAAAAATTTCTGAAAGAATATCCCAGGGTGCTGCAGGAATTTATCAACCTGTTTGAACGCAACCGCATATTTATGGAGCGTACACAGGGTACCGGCGCCATCAGCGCCGATCGGGCATTGAACTACAGTTTCACCGGGCCCAACCTGCGTGCCGCAGGAGTGGATTACGATGTACGGGTGCATACACCGTACAGCAGTTATGAAGATTTTCAGTTCAACATACCGGTAGGCACCACCGGCGACAACTATGACCGCTGGCAGGTGCGTAATGCCGAAATGTGGGAATCGCTGCGTATTATTGAACAGGCTTACCAAAAGGTGCAGGAGTTTAAAGGCGCCGAAGCCGACGTGTATCATGCCGATGTGCCGGAATATTATCTGCCGGAAAAAGAAGATGTGTACGCAAAGATGGAAGCGCTTATCTGGCATTTTAAAATTGTGATGGGTGAAACCAAAATTCCTGTCGGCGAGGTGTACCATTGTGTGGAAGGCGCCAATGGGGAACTTGGATTTTATCTAATCAGCGATGGCGGCCGCACACCGTACCGTTTGCATTTCCGCCGGCCCTGTTTTATTTATTACCAGGCTTTTGAAGAACTGACAAAGGGAAGCATGCTGAGCGATGCCATTGTCACCTTGAGCAGCTTGAATTTGATTGCGGGAGAAATGGATGCATAAACCCCCTGTCCCCCTTTAGAGGGACTTAGGCTGAAACAACCTGAATAGGTTTGAAAGTTCTTTACGTTTGTATTTTTTATTATTGTGTTACCAGCAGAAGTAAATCTATTTAGCTTCCGTTGCGTCGCACTCTTGTACTATAAGTTCACTATTCGGCAATAAAAAAATTGATTACACTCCGCTTCAGGCGGAGACGGTGTTTATGGTTAAGTTTTCAGAAGAAAAATTAAAAGAAGTTAACGACATCATTCAGCGCTATCCAGAAGGGCGGCAAAAAAGCGCATTGATTCCGGTGCTGCACATGGCGCAGCAGGAATTTGGCGGCTGGCTGAGTGTGGAAACAATGGACTATGTGGCTTCACTGCTCAGGCTTGAGCCGATAGAAGTGTACGAAGTGGCTACATTTTACAGCATGTACAACCTCAAACCGGTGGGCCGCTATATGTTTGAAGTGTGCCAGACAGGGCCCTGCATGCTGCGTGGCAGCGATGAGATAATAAAATATATTTATGAAAAACTGGGAATAAAGCCCGGTGAAACAACAACCGACGGTATGTTTACCCTGAAAACCGTGGAATGCCTCGGCGCCTGCGGCTATGCACCTATGATGCAGCTGGGAAAACTTTACCGCGAACACCTGACAAAAGAAAAAGTGGATAAGATAATTGATGAATGCAGAAGAAATCAATCTGTAAATAATTAGTAAACTTTAATAATAATGTATGAAAGGAATAATACCATATCTGAATTTTGACGGTAACGGAACAGAGGCTTTGCAGTTTTATTGCAAAGCCCTTGACGGAAAAATTTTGTTTCAGCAAAGTTTAGGTGATTCACCAATGGGAGCAAAGACTCCTGACGAGTTCAAGAACCGGCTGATGCATGCCACATTCGAATGTGAAGCCGGTTCATTCATGGCCTCCGACGGCCCTCCCGGCCATGAAATGAAAACAGGAAACAATGTGAGTCTTTCATTACACTACGATGCCGAAGAAAAAATAGACAAAGCATTCAACGGCCTGGCAGAAGGCGGAACCGTATTGATGCCCCTGCAGCAAACATTCTGGGCGCATCGCTTCGGAATGCTGATTGACAAATACGGCTTCAACTGGATGTTCAACATGGACAAACCTAATTGATAGAAACTGAAACAGCTCTTAACGATAGGATTGCTCTTTATTAACCTGTGTGCAGTTGCGCAGGTTGACAGCACAGGTTTGAAAGAAGCAATGCAGCAACTGGACAAAGCACTAATGCAAAAAGACGAAAAGATTTTACAGACAGTCCTGCACAAAGACCTGAGCTTTGGTCATTCCAACGGCTGGGTACAAAACAAGAAGGATGTGTTGAATGATTTTAATAGCGGGAAACTTATATACAGTAATATCGAGAACAGCAGTTCCGTTATTCTGAACATAAATAATAAATGGGCAACGGTGAAAACAAATACAAAAGCGGAAGGAACAGTGAACGGAAATGCATTCAGCCTGGCACTGCATGTGATGCAATTTTGGATAAAAACAAAAAAGGGCTGGCAGCTGATGGTGAGGCAGAGTGCAAAACAAAGTTGATTATATAAATAATTATTCAGGGAGTTTGCTTCGTCGCTTCGCTCCTCGCAAGCATTATGGGACGAAAATTATTATTAGACAAAGCCGGCATTGAAGGCATTCGCTATTACGATGCATACCGCAAACACGGCGGTTACCGCAGCGTGGAAAAGGCTTTGAAAACAATGACACCTGACCAGGTGACTGAGGAAGTAAAGAAAAGCGGTTTGCGTGGCCGCGGCGGCGCCGGATTTCCTACCGGTATGAAATGGGGTTTTCTGGCCAGGCCTGAAGGCGTGCCCCGCTACCTGGTAGTGAATGCCGATGAAAGCGAACCCGGCACATTCAAAGACAGGTACCTGATGGAGCATATTCCGCATTTGCTCATCGAAGGCATCATCACTTCATCGTACGCTATCGGCTCCAACAGGTCTTACATTTATATCCGCGGCGAATTTGCATGGATAGTTGATATACTTGAGCAGGCCATTGCCGAAGCAAGGAACAATGGCTGGCTGGGAAAAAATATTTCAGGAAGCGGCTTCGACTGCGAAATCTATGTACAGCGTGGTGCAGGCGCCTATATCTGCGGCGAAGAAACTGCACTGCTCGAAAGCCTCGAAGGCAAGCGGGGCAACCCGAGAATAAAACCGCCTTTCCCTGCCGTAAAAGGTTTATATGATTGCCCCACTGTGGTAAACAATGTAGAGACCATCGCAGCCGTAGTGCCGATAGTGAATGATGGCGGAATGGAGTATTCAAAAATCGGCACCGGGAAATCAACCGGAACAAAACTCATCAGCGCCTGCGGCAATGTGAAGAACCCCGGGGTGTATGAAATTGAAATGAATATTCCGGTGGAAGAATTTCTTTTCAGCAATGAATACTGCGGCGGCATTGCAAACGGAAAAAGACTGAAAGCCTGCATACCCGGCGGCTCTTCGGTTCCCATTTTACCCGCTAACCTGCTTTTGAAAACGGCGAATGGTGAACCAAGAATGATGACCTATGAAAGCCTGGCCGATGGAGGGTTTGCCACAGCCAGCATGATGGGCAGCGGCGGATTCATTGTGCTGGATGAAGACCAGTGCGTGGTAAAACACACGTATACGCTGGCCCGCTTTTACCGTCACGAAAGTTGCGGTCAGTGCAGCCCCTGCCGGGAAGGAACCGGCTGGATGGAAAAAATTTTATGGAATATTGATAACGGCAAGGGAAAAATGAGTGATATTGATTTGCTCTGGGATATACAAAGAAAAATTGAGGGAAATACCATTTGCCCGTTGGGCGATGCTGCGGCGTGGCCGGTGGCATCAGCCATCCGTCATTTCCGCGATGAGTTTGAGTGGCATGTGCTGTACCCGGAAGAATGTTTGAAGAGAAATTATGGATTGGGGGATTATGCCAAAATCCCAAGCCCCGTAAAGGGGGCTATGGATGTTGTATAGATATTGGAAAAAAAAATTAATAAAGCCCGTGTAGGAGTTTGGGTATGGAAAAAAAATTTTTCAAAGTAACCATCGACAACATCAGCATCGAAGTGGAGCCGGGCACTACTATCCTGCAGGCTGCACGAAAAATCGGCGGCGATGTTACCCCGCCTGCCATGTGTTATTACACACACCTGAAAGGCAGCGGAGGTAAATGCCGCACCTGCCTGGTAGAGGTAGCAGCCGGCTCTGCCGCCGACCCGCGGCCGATGCCCAAGCTGGTGGCCAGCTGCCGCACCAGTGTGATGGATGGCATGATAGTGAAAAACATCACCAGCGAAAGAGTGATGGATGCACGAAATGGAGTGGTGGAATTTTTACTTATCAACCATCCGCTCGATTGTCCTGTCTGCGACCAGGCAGGCGAATGTCACTTGCAGGACCTTTCGTATGAGCACGGCACCGAAGGTACCCGCTATGAATTCAAAAGAAGAACATTTGAAAAGGAAGATATCGGCCCTTACATTCAGCTGCACATGACACGCTGCATACTCTGCTACCGTTGTACGTTTGTGGCTGACCAGCTCACCGACCATCGTGTGCATGGTGTGCTCGACCGCGGCGACCATGCTGAGATTTCCACTTACATTTCCAAAGCGATTGACAACGATTTTTCCGGCAATATGATTGATGTGTGCCCGGTAGGTGCCTTGACGGATAAAACTTTTCGCTTTAAAAACCGGGTGTGGTTTACCAGGCCGGTGGATGCTCACCGCAACTGCGATAAATGCTGTGGTAAAGTAACGCTTTGGCTGCGTGGTGATGAAGTGCTGCGGGTAACGGCAAGAAAAGACGAGTGGGGCGAAGTGCAGGCTTACGATGGCAAGCCCGGATGGATTTGCAACGATTGCCGGTTTCATAAAAAACACAAAAGCGATTGGGTGATTGAAGGCCTGACCAATGTGAACCGACACTCAGTTATTGCGCAGGGAAAATATCCGGGCCTGCATGTGCCGAAAGAATTTCTCCCAAAAGTAATGGACGGCAGAAAGCCGAAACTGCTGATGGATATTCATGAAATAAGTGAGGTGAATAAGCCGGAAATAGATTTGTCGGAAATTCCGGGGCCGCCGACGAGTAAAACTTTCGGAAGTCAGCAATAGGGGAATATGATTTTAAAAAGAGAACAAATACAGGAAACAGTACGGAATTTTTTTGCAGAAAAGCCTGTAAGAAAAGTCTGGTTGTTTGGTTCATACGCAAGAGGTGATGCTGACGAAACCAGTGATGTGGATGTGCTGATTGATTTTGAAAAAGATGCAAGGGTGGGGTTAAGATATTTTCTTTGGCACGAGGAATTGGCAGCTCTTTTAAAAAAGAAAGTAGACATAGTAAGTCTTGGCTGGGAAAATAAATATATCAAGCCGCTGATTGATAAAGACAAGCCGCTGATTTATGAAAAATAAATTGGCGATGAGGCCAGGCTCAGGCATATTTTGGATTGTATTACAGAAATAGAAAATGCCATTGCAGGCCTGAATCAGGAAAGTTTTATTGCCAGTCATATTGTGAGGATCGCAGTTGTCAAGTGGATGGAGATTATTGGCGAAGCTTCCGTGAATATTTCAGAGGAACTGAAAAATCAATATAATGATATTGATTGGCCGGCGATAAAGGGCATGAGGAATATTGTAGTGCATGAATATTTTGGCATTAAATACGATTTAATTTGGGAAGTTGCTACGGAACATATTCCTGATTTTAAAAAGCATATTGTTAATTTACTTGACAAGCTTAATAAGTAACTATGATTGATTGGTGGATATTACTGGAAAAAGCAATCCTGATTCTGTTGGTCGTCACTGTTTCACTGGTGATAGCCATGTATGCCACCTGGGCTGAAAGAAAAATTGCTGCGGTGATACAGGACCGCCGCGGGCCCAACCGGGCCGGGCCTTTTGGTTTATTACAACCGGTGGCAGATGGCATAAAACTTTTTATGAAGGAAGAAATCATTCCTGCTGTATCTTCCAAATTCCTTTTTGTGATGGGTCCGGCACTGGCTATGATAACTGCGCTGATGACAAGCGCCGTTATTCCATGGGCGCCGTCGGTAAATTTATTCGGCAGGGACATCAGCCTGCAGATCGCCGATATCAATATCGGGATACTGTATGTGTTTGGTGTGGTGAGCCTCGGTGTGTATGGCATCATGATTGGCGGGTGGGCTTCCAACAATAAGTTTTCATTGCTTGCCGCCATCCGCGGCGCTTCGCAAATGATCAGCTACGAACTGGCCATGGGCATTTCACTCATTGCCCTGCTGATGCTTACCGGTTCACTGCGCCTGAGTGAAATTGTAAGCCAGCAAAGCCAGGGGGCATTCAACTGGAACATCATGTACCAGCCGCTGGGATTCCTCATATTTTTTATTTGTGCCCTGGCAGAATGCAACCGGACACCTTTTGATTTACCGGAGGCGGAAAATGAACTCAACTTTGGTTATCATCAGGAATATTCCTCCATGAAGCTCGGGTTCTATTTATTTGCTGAGTACATCAACATGTTCATCAGCGGGGTAGTGATGTCAACACTGTTTTTAGGGGGGTATGATATTCCTTTTGTAAATGAATCGGCCTGGGGCAATCATTGGTGGGTAGGGTTAATCGGCTTTTGTGTGCTGATGGCTAAAGCCTTGTTCTTTGTGTTTGTGTTTATGTGGATACGCTGGACCATTCCGCGGTTCCGCTACGATCAGCTGATGAATCTCGGCTGGAAAGGACTGATTCCGCTTTCGCTGGCGAATATGATAATTACAGCGGTAGTGATTTTATGGCTGAAAAAATGAGTGGAGAATTTTGAAAAATCAACAGGTAAAAGCTTGTCACTGATTTCGCAGGTTCACACAGAGATTAATCTGTGAAAATCCGTGTCATCTGTGAGAAATTAAAAAAGCTGAATAGCCTTGCTGCAGTACAAGAGTGCGACCCGCCTGCCAAAGTCTTGTACGGCGGGCAGGCGCAACTAAAGTAAAATAGAATTGTTGTCGCCGGGTACATAAAATATATTTGCGAACTTTTTAAAATCCTTCCCCACCGGGGAGAATAAGAAAGGTAACTATGCAGGCATTAACGAACAGGGCAAAACTGGTAGACCGCCGGCCGATGTCGGCGCTGGAAAGGATTTACCTGTGGAATATCCTGAAGGGCATGGTGATTACTTTCCGGCACATTTTTAAGAAAAAAGCGACAATACAATACCCGGAACAGAAAAGACCTTTCAGCGCCGTGTTTCGCGGTCTGCATGTGCTGAACCGTGATGAAGAAGGCCGGGAACGCTGTACGGCTTGCGGCCTTTGCGCTGTGGCTTGCCCTGCTGAAGCCATTACCATGGAAGCTGCAGAACGCTTGCCGGGTGAAGAGCACCTGTACCGTGAAGAAAAATATGCGGCAAAATACGAAATCAACATGCTGCGCTGCATATTTTGCGGCTTGTGCGAAGAAGCCTGCCCGAAGGATGCGATTTACCTGTCGCAGACTTTTGCACCTTCCAATTATGCACGCAGCGGTTTTATTTATAAAAAAGACGATTTACTGATTCCGCATCCTAAAGAAAATTCTGAAGCATTTAAAAAGGCAAGGGGTGAAAGGAAAATAATTAATAATTATTAATCAATAATTATTCGGGCCAACTGGTTATTAGAAATGGGTGTGACTCCAATCTTATTCTGGTTTCTTTCTGCCTTGGCACTGTTCAGTGCCCTGATGGTTATTACCAGTAAAAATCCTGTGTACAGCGTCATCTGGCTGATCCTCGTTTTCTTTGCCATCTCCGGTCATTATCTTTTGCTTAATGCGCAGTTTCTTGCCATTGTAAATATCATTGTATATGCCGGCGCCATCATGGTGCTGTTTCTGTATGTGCTGATGCTGATGGACCTGAAAAAGGAAAGCGAACCGCAGAAAAGCCGCTGGCTGAAAATTGCCGGCGCAGTGGCGGGAGGAAGTTTGTTGCTGGTGCTGATAGCTGCATTGAAAAAAGCTGAATCGGCAAAAGACATTGCACAGACAAGAGAAGGCGATATCGGGCTGATAGAAAACCTGGGCAAAGTATTGTTCAGGGATTACGTGGTGCCTTTTGAAATAGCGAGCATTTTATTTTTAAGCGCTATGGTAGGAGCGGTGGTGATTGGGAAGAAAGAGTAACAACAACCCCTGTCCCCCTAAAGGGGTGACTTAGGTTGTGTCATTCTTCTTTTGCTAAATATTTATTATTTAAACACTTTTCGTATTTAGCGGAGTGTATTAAAATGCCCCTTTAGGGGTTTGGGGGTTTATGCCGGTTAACTATTACATATTTCTGTCGCTTGCGTTGTTTTGTATTGGCATTGTAGGAGTGCTCACAAGACGTAATGCCATTATCGTTTTTATGTGCATTGAACTTATGCTGAATGCAGTAAACCTGCTGCTGGTGGCTTTTTCGAAGATGCACCATTTTAAAAATGCCGCCATGGGCAGCGATGCGCAGTTGTTTGTGTTTTTTATCATGGTGGTGGCAGCGGCGGAAGTGAGTGTAGGCCTGGCCATCATCGTGATGCTGTACCGGAATGTACATTCGGTTGACATAAATTTTTTGAACAGGTTAAAACATTAAACACCCTAACCTCCTAAAGGGGGAATAAGGGCGGTATTTACCACTATAAAGAATAATAAGCCCCTTTAGGGGTTTGGGGTATGAAAAACGCACTGGAATTAGCTTATCTCGTTCCGCTGTTTCCGCTGATTGGTTTCCTGGTCATCGGACTGGGAAGGAAGTTATTATCAAAATCACTTACAGGCATCATCGGCTGCGGAGTGGTTTTTCTTTCTTTTGCTGTCAGTGTATGGATTTTTTTGGAGGTAAAAGAAGGGAATAGCCACGTGGCTGATTATTTCAATTTTATTTCTGCCGGCACATTGAAAATTCCTTTTGCATTTCAAATTGATGCGCTTTCCACTTTGTTTCTTTTAATCATTACCGGCGTCGGGTTTTTGATTCATGTTTATTCGGCCAGTTATATGCATCATGAAAGCCCGGAGCATTTTGCCCGCTATTTTTCTTACCTAAACCTGTTTGTGTTCTCCATGCTGCTGCTGGTGATGGGCGCCAATTTTGTCATTCTCTTTATCGGCTGGGAAGGCGTGGGACTCTGTTCTTACCTGCTTATCGGGTATTGGTTTAAAAACACAGAATACAATTATGCCGCCCGCAAGGCCTTTATCATGAACCGTATCGGCGACCTGGCTTTTCTTGTTGCCATTTTCATGATTATTGCCAAAGTGGGCAATGCAAACTTCAGCGAAGTGTTTGCTTTTGCCAAAGGTGAAGTGCTGGATAAAAGTTTTTCTGCAGCAGAAATTACAGCAATCACACTTTTGCTTTTTGTCGGCGCCACTGGTAAAAGTGCGCAGATACCATTATATACCTGGCTGCCCGATGCCATGGCGGGTCCTACGCCGGTGTCGGCATTGATTCACGCCGCCACCATGGTGACCGCCGGTGTGTACATGATTGCAAGAACCAACGTGCTGTATTCATTGAGCGAAGTGGCGCAGAATGTAGTTGCCATTACCGGCCTGGCCACGGCCATTCTTGCTGCAACAATTGCCCTTAAACAAAACGACATAAAAAAAGTGCTGGCTTACTCCACTGTCAGCCAGCTCGGGTATATGTTCCTTGCGCTGGGTGTCGGCGCTTACTCCGCTGCCGTATTTCATGTAATGACGCATGCTTTCTTTAAAGCGCTTTTGTTTCTGGGCAGCGGCAGTGTGATTCATGCCATGGGCGGCGAGCAGGACATCCGTAAGATGGGCGGCTTAAGTAAAAAACTGAAACTGACTTTTTTCACTTTCACCATCGGCTGCATTGCTATTGCAGGCATTCCTCCATTCAGCGGTTTCTTTTCCAAAGATGCCATCCTGCTGAGTGTATTTGAAAAAAATCCGGTGCTGTACGGTCTTGCACTCTTTGGTGCATTGCTTACTGCTTTTTACATGTTCCGTTTGCTGTTTGTAACCTTTACCGGGAAATTCAGGGGCACAGAGGCACAGGCTCATCACCTGCATGAAAGTCCGGCATTGATGACTGTGCCGCTGGTAATTCTTGCTGTGTTATCATTTATCGGGGGATTCGTGGGAATACCTGAAGTGCTGGCAACAGGCGGAGACAAAATCACCGGATTTCTTTCACCGGTGATTGCGAAACATGAAGAACATTTTGTTACTCATTCCACAGAATATGCATTGATGGGTATATCAACAGTGCTTGTGTTAATCACCATTGCCTTTGCATGGTATCGTTTCAAAGTTTATCAGCCTAAAGAAGAAATGGGTTTTGGAAAACTGCTGGCGAACAAATGGTATGTGGATGAGCTGTACGATAAAATCATTGTAAACCCGCTGATGAAATGTGCGGGTTTCCTGAATAATTTTTTTGAAAAATATATTGTGGATGGACTGGTAAACGGCGTGGGCAAAGCAGTGAACTATGGAAGCCGTCAGCTTCGCCTGGTGCAAAGCGGGCAGGTGGGCAGCTATGTGCTGCTGATGGTGTTATCGATTTTGGTTTTGCTGCTGTACCAGTTTTTTCTGAAAAAATAACCCCCCCCAACCCCCTAAAAGGGGCTTTTGAGGGAGTATTACCGATGACCAGTTATATTTATTTGAATTGAATTACTAATGCCGATAAGTTCATCTGCCAACGGCGGAAGGATTTAGGAGGGTTTATGATTGCATTATTACTAATATTGATTCCTTTGCTTTCCGGCCTTGCTGCTTTTTTCCTGAGAAAAGAAAATGCGGCAAGGCTGCTGGCATTGCTTGCTTCGTTTGTTACACTGGCAGTTTCGTTGCTGGGTCTTACTGTTCTGAATAATGCAGACCTGCTTCAGTACAAAACAGACTGGTTACCGGGATTGGGCAGCAGTTTTTCCGTAAAGCTTGATGGCATGGGCCAGTTGCTTAGCCTGCTCACAGTTATCACCTTTCCCTTAATTTATATCAGCACCTGGCAGCGTGAGTATAAAAATGCGCACAATTTTTTTGCCCTGATGCAGCTTTCGCAGGCAGGATTGATGGGGGTGTTTCTGGCCATGGATGCACTGCTGTTTTATTTCTTCTGGGAGCTGGCATTGATACCCGTGTATTTTCTCTGTTCCATCTGGGGCGCCGAAAGAAGAATTGCCGCCACCTTCAAATTTTTTATTTACACTTTTTTTGGCTCGGTGCTTATGCTGGTTGGGTTGATTTACCTGCAGGGACAAACCGCCGATAATTCTTTTGATATAAATTCTTTTTACAGCATTGCCTTGAGTAATAAAACGCAGAACTGGGTTTTCTGGCTGATGTTTGTGGCTTTTGCCATCAAGATTCCTGTTTTTCCATTTCATAGCTGGCAGCCCGACACGTATGAACAGGCGCCCACTGCCGTCACCATGGTGCTGAGTGCCGTGATGGTGAAGATGGGTGTGTTTGCGCTGCTGCGCTGGCTGCTGCCGGTGTTGCCGTTCGGTTCTTTTGCATACGGTGAAAAAATGGTGACCATGTGGGTGGTGGCGGGCATGATTTACGCATCGTTGCTGGCCATGCGGCAGGATGATATGAAGCGGCTGGTGGCTTATTCATCCATTGCTCACCTCGGGCTGATGGTGATAGCCGTTTTTGCCGAATCAGAAATTGCTGTGCAGGGGGTGATGATACAGATGTTCAATCACGGCATCAATATTCTCGGCCTGTGGGTAATTGTAGAAATCCTGGAACGGAAATACAACACAAGAAAACTTTCTGAACTGGGCGGGCTTGCACAAAAAGCGCCGGTGATGGCCATGCTGTTCGGCATTATAGCACTCGCCAATATTGCCCTGCCGCTCACTAATGCTTTTGTAGGTGAGTTTATGATGTTCACGGGTATATTTACTTCGGCCATTTCGGAGTATGAATATTTCACCGTGCCGGCGGCAGGCATCTGTATTATTCTTGGCGCAGTGTACACGTTGCGCATGGTGCAAAAGGTAATTTATGGTGATTTAAATGCTTTGACTGCAAACGGCACCGACATTGGCCTGAATGAAAAACTGGTGCTGGGAATAATTGTGATTCTGATTGTGTGGGCCGGTGTGTACCCGCAGCCTTTTCTTGCGTTGACAAAAGACACAACTAATTTTATTTTAAACGAATCCGATGTGATTCAATTTTTAAAAAAATAACCCGGCCCCCCTTCTCCGCCGCAGGCGGAGAAGGGGCAGGGGGATGAGGCTATGAATGCATTAATTCTTTCGGCGGTAATGGGAGTGCTGATGATGTTCAGCGGCATCGTGCTGAAACAGAAATCCGCTGTCCGCACTGTTGCCATTGCCGGGCTTCTTGTTTCGCTTGTTTTCAATGTGCTGGAAACTTACGGGTTTCATCTTTTCAGCATCAACAGCTACGGCATGCTGCGGTTCGACCGCTTTGCGCTTTTCTTCAGCACACTTGCCATGGCTTGCATGCTCATTTTCCTCCTGCTTTCGGCAAAAGAGATGGAAAAAGTGGGAATGAATTATGCCGACTATTTCGCCCTGTTGTTTTTTATTCTCAGCGGAATTATTCTTGCCGCATCATTCAGTTCGTTGCTTATCCTGTTCCTGGCTATTGAAATTATTTCCATTCCGCTTTACATTTTGACCGGCAGCGACAAACGCAACCTGAAGAGCAATGAAGCTGCTTTAAAATATTTTCTGCTCGGCGCTTTTTCCACCGGGCTTTTGCTGATGGGTATCACGCTGATTTACGGCAGCGCCGGCACCTTTATGATTGACAATATCACCACGGCAGATACAAAACCTGCTGTACTGCTGATTGCCGGCGTACTGCTGCTGATGTTTGCCATGGCCTTCAAAGTATCGGCAGCACCTTTTCATTTCTGGACGCCGGATGTGTACGACGGCGCCCCTACGGTGTTCACTTCCTTCATGGCAACGATTGTGAAAGCGGCGGCATTTATCGCTTTCATCCGGCTGTTCAGTTTTTCGTTCAGCAATATACACGATAGCTGGAAGCTGATTATGGCGGTGCTTACGGCGCTTACCTTATTTACCGGCAATATCACGGCTGTGTTTCAGCAAAGCGTCAAACGCATGCTGGCCTACTCCAGCATTGCACAGGCAGGGTTTATGCTCATGGCATTGCTGGCACTGAACACAACTGCCGTGGAAGGAATTTTATTATATGCAGCCGCCTACTGTCTTGCCACCATTGGCCTGTTTGCCATCCTGGTAAAAATGAAAGACTATACATTCGAAGGCTTTAATGGTTTTGCAAAACATCAGCCTTTGCTTGCGGCATCTGCCGTCATATTTCTTTTATCCCTCGCGGGTATTCCGCTTACTGCCGGTTTTCTTGCCAAGTTTTACATGATAAAAGCGGTAGTAATGAACGGAGGTTTTCTGTGGCTGGTGATAACTGCGGTGCTGATGGCAGCGGTCAGTGTTTATTATTATTTCCGGGTCATTCAGGCTATGTATTTTAAAGAAGGAGAGGCTCAAACTATGGAAGTAAATGTTTCATTCAAGTGGGTGATATCTGTTGTGGCTTTGCTTGTAGTAGTATTAGGAGTTTACCCGCAATTATTACTGAACTGGTTTTATTTCTGAGCGGAATTATTTCATCGGGTGATTTGCATCAATCTTTTGTGTTCCCGTTATGGCCATTCGTGTATTAATATTTGCTGTCAACTAGCCACCCTTATCTTTGTTTCCCTCAAAAAAGAACTGATATGAAATTTACCACATGCCGTTTTCTCATTCTTGCTTCATTACTTATTGCCGGCAGTTTTGCTTTTTCGCAGGTGCGGCCGCAGATTGCGGGCGGCGACACCACCCGGCCCACAGGCCAAAGACCCACTACGGGTGTAAGACCTTATAAGGAAATTATTACCGACAAGGCAGTAACCACTATTGGTTTTTTCAAAGTGCACAAGGTGGAAGACAAATACTACTTTGAAATTCCCAACGACCTGCTCGGCCGCGACATCCTGGTTGTAAACCGCCTTTCAAAAACACAGGCCGGCACCGGCTATGGCGGCGACCAGGTGGGGCAGAATGTAATCCGGTTTGACAAAGGGCCGAACAACAAAATTTTCCTCCGCACCATTTCTTTTGCGGTGTATGCAAAAGACTCCACTTCGCCCATGTTTTCATCCGTAGCAAACAGCAACCTGCAACCCATATCTTTTTCATTCGACATACGGGCTTTTGGCAAAGATTCAGCAGCCAGTGTGGTGGAGATTACTGATTTCGTAAATGGCGATAATGATGTGCTTTTTTTCAGCAGCGCTGCCAAAACACAGCGCCGGCTTGGTTCCTTGCAGGCAGATAAATCGTACATCGTAAGCGTAAAGCCCTTTCCTATCAATATTGAAATAAAGGCAGTGAAAACATTTGGCAGAACCGCTGCCCCAACTACCGGGGGTCCGGGTGGGGGATTTGGAGCACAACCACAGCCCACCGGAAATCTGACCGTGGAAATGAACAGTTCCCTGGTTTTACTACCAAAAGAAATTATGCAGGCAAGACATTTTGATGCAAGAGTTGGTTACTTTACCGTAGGTTATACTGATTATGATGCCAACCCGCAGGGAGTAAAGGATATTGTAATTGCAAAACGCTGGCGGCTGGAACCGAAACCGGAGGATATGGAAAAATACAAGCGGGGAGAACTGGTGGAGCCCGAAAAACCTATTGTGTTTTATATTGACCCGGCTACTCCGAAAAAATGGATACCCTACCTGATACAGGGAGTAAATGACTGGCAGCCTGCTTTTGAAAAAGCCGGTTTTAAAAATGCAATCATTGGTAAAATGGCGCCGACAAAAGAAGAAGACAGCACCTGGAGCCTCGAAGATGCCCGCAACTCGGCAATTGTTTACAAACCTTCAGATATTCAGAATGCAAGCGGACCAAGTATATCAGACCCCCGCAGTGGCGAAATAATGGAAAGCCACATCAACTGGTATCACAATGTGATGGAACTGCTGCGCAACTGGTACCTGATACAGGCAGCGCCTAACGACCCACGGGCACGGCAAATGGAGTTTCCAGACGAACTGATGGGCGAGCTGATTCGATTTGTGTCTTCACATGAAGTGGGCCATACCATTGGCCTCCGTCACAATTTTGGCTCAAGTTCTACGGTGCCGGTAGAAAACCTGCGTAATAAGGCATGGGTTGAAGCCAATGGTCATACACCTTCCATTATGGATTATGCCCGCTTTAATTATGTGGCACAACCGGAAGATAATATCAGCGCAGTTGGAATTTTTCCCCGTATCGGCGACTATGACAAATGGGCTATCGAATGGGGCTATCGCCTTTTTCCCGAATACAAAACTCCGGAAGCTGAAAAAGAACACATGAACAAGTGGTTATTGGAAAAATTAAAAAACCGCCGCCTGTGGTGGGGCGATGGCGAGAGCAACCAGGATGACCCGCGTTCACAAACCGAAGACCTGGGTGATAATTCAATAAAGGCAAGTGAGTATGGAATTAAAAATCTTAAGCGAATTGTTCCGGAATTGATGAAATGGACCAAACAGCCCAACGAGGATTTTACCAATCTAAATGATATTTACACCCAGGTCACCAGCCAGTTCAGCCGCTATATGGGCCACGTATCCAGAAATGTGGGCGGCATTTATAAAACCCCAAGAGTGGTGGAAGATACCGAGCCTGTGTATGAATTTGCACCTAAAGCCAAACAGGCAGAAGCCGTAGCTTTTCTGAACCAGCAGTTGTTTACCACGCCGGGCTGGCTTATCAACAACGAAATATTTTCAAGAACCGGCAGCAACCCGCTTACCATTATTGGAAATATACAGGATAATACACTAAACCGCCTGTTTGGAGTAAATACACTGAACAAACTGATAAATGCTGAAAACACCATTGGAAGCAATGCATATAAAATGACCGAACTGTTCAGCGATTTGAAAAAAGGAATCTGGGCCGAACTGCCGGCAAGAAAGCCGATTGATATTTACCGGCGTAACCTGCAGAAATCGTATGTGAATATTTTAAATAACCTGCTAAACCCTTCCGAAACTGCATCCATCAGCACGGGCGGTATCAGTTTCACTGTCATACCTGTTGGCGCTGATAAATCAGACATCAGGAGTTTTGTAAGGGCGCATCTTACGGCCCTGCGCAGCGAAGTGCTTGCAGCAGCTGCCGGCACTGCTGACGCCATGAGCAAGTATCATTTGCAGGATGTGGCCAAGCGGATTGAAAATGCACTGGACCCGAAAAAGTAAAAAATAACGGACAAGGAATGATGAAAGATGAATTTTGAACACCTTCATCATTCCATGATCCCTGTTCAGAATTCTTTCCGGTCATCAAATAGCAGGAACCAATTCGGGCCGCTTTAGTACTTTCGGGGTGCCGATATGAGATTCCGCGATGTATTTTCACTTTCTTACCGCTCAGTACGCAGCAACAAACTGCGTACAGGATTAACCGTTTCCATTATTGCCCTTGGCATCATGGCGCTGGTGCTGGTTTATACAGCCATTAAAGCCATCAATCAGAAATTTACCGACAGCTTTTCCACCATGGGCGCTAATGGGTTTACCGTGAGGTATAAAGAACGCAACATTCACTTTGGCGACGGCGATGTGGAAATCAAAAAAGAAAAAAAAGGTAAGAAAAAGGAAAAGAAATCCAATCTTGGAAAACGGATAACCATGGATGAGGCCGAACTGTTTATAAAAAGCTACCGGTTTCCGTCCAGCAAAGGAATTTCTGTGTTTGCCAGCCGAAATGCACTTATTTCTTACGAAACCAAAAAAACCAGCCCCAATGTTTTTTTGCTCGGCGGTGATGAAAATTTTGTAGTGCTGAACGGGTTTAAAATACGCAACGGCCGGAACCTGAACATGGCCGATATACAGTCGGCCCGGAATGTGTGCCTGCTGGGGTATGATGTGGCCATTAAATTGTTCAATCAAAATCCCGACAGGGCGGTAAATGCCATTGTGCGGGTGCAGAATATTCCCTACCGTGTGATTGGCGTGCTCGACAGCCGCGGCTCATCATTTGGCATGAGCTGGGATAACCGTGTGATTGCTTCATACAGCAATATTCATCGCCGGTTCAGTTCGGGCAGTTCATACGTGGTGGCAGTAATGACGGAGGATATAAAAAATGTGGAAGTGGCCATGGGCGAAGCCGAAGCCGTGTTCCGTGCTGTAAGAAAGCTTTCCACTACCGAAGAAAACAATTTTGTACTCGACCGTAATGACAGCATTGCAGAAAGAGCCATGCGCAGCATCGGCTTTATTACTATTTCCGCCACCGTCATCGGGCTTATTACTCTTATAGGCGCTGCCATCGGCCTGATGAATATAATGTTGGTAGCGGTGACGGAGCGAACCAAAGAAGTAGGCCTGGTAAAAGCCATCGGGGGAAAAAGCCGGATTGTCCGTTTCCAGTTTCTGCTCGAAGCTACGCTCATCAGTGTTATGGGTGCCATATTTGGAATCATTTTGGGCATCCTGCTGGGCAATGTTATTTCCATACTCATTAATACAGGATTTGTGGTGCCATGGAATTGGGTGATACTTGGAATTGTTATCTGCACAATCACCGGCTTACTGGCCGGGCTGTATCCCGCTTTAAAAGCCGGCAGGCTAAACCCGATTGAAGCATTGCGTTATGAGTGAAGTATCATAGGGCGCCAAATAAAATAAGTAGTTACAGGCAGTTTTTGCTAACTATTGTTTGGCCTAAGCGCATCATTACCGAAGTTTTCCACAAAAAAATTTCCTTAACTTGTACCCCTTTGGATAAAAAAATTTGACGGGGCATTTGGGGCAATTACTGTTTTTTTCCTTAGAATTGTGTCCCTGAAAAATTAACACATCACAAAATTTTAAACTTTAAAAACTAAGATCATGGCTGAAACAAAACCGACTGCGACAGCAAGTGTGAAAGCTACGTCAGTTCAAGCAAAGAAAAGCAGTAACATCATCTCCTGGGTAGCCCCGGTACTTTGTCTTATAGCAGGGTATTCTATCTGGAGATTTATTTTTGGCAACCCCGACGGATTTGAAGCTCCGGACAAGTCTGGTGGCTTCTGGCCTAAACACGATCATCCTAAAGGAGCATTGAACGGGATATATATGGGCGGCATCATTGTTCCGGTGCTGATAGGCATGTTTCTGATGGTTATCACTTTTTCTATTGAACGCTGGCTCACCATCCGTAAAGCACTGGGCAGCGGCTCGATTGCTGATTTTATCCGCAAAGTGCAATATCACCTGGCCAACCGTAATATTGATGCAGCTATGGCCGAATGCGACAAACAGCGTGGTTCGGTAGCCAACGTGATGCGGGCCGGTTTGCGCCGGTATAAGGAAATGACCACCAATGGTGAGCTTACTACCGATCAAAAAGTGCTGGCTATACAAAAAGAAGTGGAAGAAGCTACAGCGCTTGAATTGCCTATGCTTCAGAAAAACCTGGTGTTCCTTTCCACTATCACATCAGTAGGAACCCTGGTGGCCCTGCTGGGTACGGTATTAGGTATGATTCGCTCCTTCTCAGCCCTTGGTGCTGAAGGTGGTGGGGCTGGCGCTGCCACCCAACTGGCAATTGGTATTTCTGAGGCCCTTTATAATACGGCGCTCGGTATCGGCACTTCGGCAATAGCCCTGATATTGTATAATATGTTTACTACCAAAATAGATTCGATTACTTACGGCATTGATGAATCCGGCTTTACCCTGACCCAAAGTTTCGCATCACTCTACAAATAATCTTATAGAGGATGTGGAAAACAGGAAAAATTGAATCTAAATTCTAAATTTTTATAAAATGCCCAGTGTAAAAATTCCAAAGAAAAGCACCTGGATAGATATGACGCCATTTGTGGATGTCGCTTTTCTGATTCTTACTTTCTTCATCATGGCCACCAAGTTCAAGCCGGCCGAACCAGTGGAAATAAAAACGCCTAATTCGGTTTCAACAAGGGAATTGCCTGATACAGATGCATTGCAGGTGACTTTTGACAGCACCGGCCGCGTATTCTTCAGTGTGCTGGCTGAGAAAGACCCCAAAATGAAATATGATGTTATCAAACATATTAGTGAATCAAGAAACCTGGGGCTTTCTGAAGATGAAATGAAGAATTTTGTAAAATCGCCAGCAGTAGGAGTGCCATTTTCAGGGTTGAAGCAACTGCTTTCTTACCCTCTGGAAGAACAAAAAAATGTAAAACAACCCGGCATTCCGCTTGATACATTAGGCGGCGAGCTTTACTACTGGATACGGGATGCCGTCGGCACGTTTACCGGCAAGCAGCTCAAATACCTGGTAAAAGGAGACAACGAGGCAAAATTTCCAACATTTAAAATGGTACTGGCTGCTTTCAAGAAAAATGATATTTATAAATTTAACCTGATTACCATGCTGGAAGATGCCCCGGCCGGTACTGAGTTATACCTGACAAGACAAAAAGAAAAAGAACACAAATAATTTCATAACTTACAAAAAACCCTTTTATGGCAGCAATAGAAGAAGGTGGCGATAGCGGTCACAAAAAAGGACCGGGTGTAAAAAAAGCCAAAAAGCTCTCCACACGCATTGATATGACGCCGATGGTGGACCTCGGGTTTCTGCTTATTACGTTTTTCATATTTACAACGACTATGAGCAGCCCTACTACTATGGACCTGTTTATGCCGAAAGACACAGATAAGGATGAAGAACAGAATAAAGCCAAAGAATCAGGCGCATTAACGATACTGCTCGGCAAAAACAATGTGGTGTATTATTACGAAGGTCAGCTTTTACCCGATGCTTCCAATTTTAAAACAACAACCTTTAAAGGCATCCGGGACATTATCATTAAGAAAAAGAAGGATGTAAAAGAACAGCACCAGCATGACGAAGGCTGTAAAAAAATACAGGAGAAAGCCCGGCAGGGTAACCCGGAGGCCAAACCTCCGGTGCTTCCTGATCCCAACTGGCAGACAGCTTGCCTGGACCGTGACCTTGTAATAGTAATCAAACCTGACCAGGAAGCTACTTATAAAAACACCGTGGACATACTTGATGAAATGACCATCAATGAAATCAAACGGTTTGCCATGGTGGATCTTTTCGAAGATGAAGTGAAAGTAATTAAAGCCACAGAAGCAGCAGCTGGTGGAAATTAAAACTGATCATGAATTGTGGAATGAGTTCTTTTTTGCATCTAACCTTAAAATGATTTACAATGGAAGTAAACAAAATACTGTCAAGCGATCTTCTCGATATTCTGTTTGAAGACAGGAATAAAGCCTATGGCGCTTACGACCTGCGAAAAACATATCAGAAAAGACTGACGGTGGCGCTGCTCATCACAGCAGCCGTTGCATTGCTTGCGCTGGGTGGTTCTTTTCTTGCAAGCTCTATGAAGAAGAGCGCAGGAAAAATTCAGGTAAAAGAAGTAACGCTTGCTGACATCAAGCAGGAAGAGGAGAAAAAAACTGAGCCACCACCGCCGCCACCGCCCAAGCAGGAGCCGCCCAAAGTGGAAATGACCAAATTCACCCCTCCTAAAATTGTAAAGGATGAGGAAGTGAAAAAAGAAGAAATTCCACCGGAAGTGGAAGAGTTGAAAGACACTAAGATTGATGTGGTGAGCCAGGAAGGTATCAAAGATGAAGGTCTTGCGCCGGTAGTAGTGGATGAAGGAAAACAGGTAATTGAGGCGAAGAAGGATGAAGATGAAAATAAAGTGTTTGAAAAAGTGGAAGTGGAAGCTTCATTTCCTGGCGGTGAAAGAGACTGGCGCAAATACCTGGAAAGAAACCTGGATGCCAACACACCCGTTGAAAACGGGGCACCCGAAGGTTCTTTTACAGTTACCGTTCAGTTTATTGTTGACAAGGAAGGAAACATCAGCGACGTGAAGGCTTTATCCAACCATGGCTATGGTATGGAGGAAGAAGCGGTAAAAGTGATTAAAAAAGGTCCTAAATGGGTACCCGCCATTCAGAATGGCCGCAATGTAAAAGCATACAGGAAACAGCCGATTACATTTGTGGTTTCAGCAGAATAAAATAATCTTATTCAGAATAAATCCCCCTCAATACAGGGGGATTTTTATTTTTGAGCTATATGATCGGGAAAGTTGGAGGTTGGGATGATACTATAGTGGCGCTGGCTACTCCGCCGGGCATAGGTGCCATCGGCATTATCAGACTGAGCGGCAAAGATGCATTCCGTATTGCTGGCAGCCTGTTCCCCTCTAAAGATCTTGCCCGTCAACCTTCACACACACTGCATGTGGGGATATTGAAAAAAGGCGATGTGGTAATTGACCAGGTTGTGATTTCACTCTATAAAAATCCCACATCGTACACCGGTGAAGATGTGGTGGAAATAAGTGCCCATGGGTCACCCTACATTCATCAGCAAATTATAAATGCCTGCATCAGCCGGGGCGCAAGACTGGCAAAGCCCGGCGAATTTACCCAACGGGCTTTTCTCAATGGCAAGCTCGACCTGGCACAGGCTGAGGCCGTGGCTGATTTGATTGCATCCAATACGGCTGCATCACACAAAACAGCATTACACAATATCCGCGGCGGATTTTCCCTCAAGCTGAAAGAACTAAGGGAACAACTCATAAAGTTTTCAGCCCTCATTGAACTGGAGCTCGACTTCAGCCAGGAAGATGTGGAGTTTGCCAACCGGGCACAGCTTTATGAACTCATCGGCCAATTAACACAGATAACCAATCAACTCATCAACTCCTTCCAGCTTGGCAATGTAATTAAAAACGGAGTTAGCGTCGCCATCGTTGGCAAACCTAATGCAGGTAAATCTACCTTACTGAATGCGCTGCTGCAGGAAGACAGGGCCATTGTAAGCGAAATACCCGGCACTACAAGAGATACCATTGAAGAAGTGATAAATATTGACGGCATTCTTTTCCGGCTGATTGATACGGCCGGCATCCGTCAGCATACCAGTGACATCATCGAAAGTCTTGGTGTGGAAAGGAGTTTGGGTAAAATGAAAACTGCCGACCTGGTGCTTTATGTTTTTGATGTAAGTGAAACGAAGTCCGAAGTCGGAGGTCTGATGTCGGAAATGGAGAAGCGGCAATTGAATTATTTACTGGTAGGAAATAAAATAGATGAACATAATGAAGAAGAGCTGCAGCAAAAGTTTTCTGCGATAGAGAACATTGTATTTATTTCTGCAAAAAAACCGGCTCACCTGGAAGTGCTGAAGGAAAAAATGATTGACAAGGTGCTTTCGGGCACGGTGCAGGCGGAAGACACCATCATTACCAATGCACGGCACTACCATGCACTGAAAGAAGTAGCCCGGTCACTTAACGACATAAAACAGGGTATGGATAAAAAGCTGCCCGGCGATCTGCTGGCGCTTGACATCCGCCGCTGCCTGTATTACCTGGGCGAAATAACCGGTGAAATAACCAATGAAGACCAGTTGAATTATATCTTCAGTAAATTCTGTATCGGAAAATAACTTATTTTCATTTGTTTTCTAACTATTTGTTTTTCTTATACTTTTAACAAATCTCCTTTCTTTTTTTTGTTGCCCAACCACTCTTTTTTGCCTATCTTTGTTGCCCGGTTGTTGCCCAAATGGATGGGCAACAAAAGAGGGCAACAAATGGGCGAGATTATGCTACATACAGCTACATAGAGCTACGTGTAGCAACAACCAGCTACAACGAGCAACAATGAGCAGTCATATCAGACTTCAAAAAACCTGTCAGTTCTGCGGTGAAGGATTCACTGCAAAGACTACTGTTACCCAGTTCTGCTCAGACTACTGTGCCAAGAGGGCGTACAAGGAAAGAAAGAGGAATGAAAAGGTAGAAGCGGCCATTAAACAGGAAACCGAAAAGGCGATTTACAAACCTGCTATTTCTCAAAAAGAATTTCTCACCATTGATGAAACCTGCCGGTTGATCAATGCCAGTCGCTGGACTATTTACCGCCTTATAGATAACGGTCAACTGAAGGCCGGTAAAGTTGGCCGCAATACCCGGATACCAAGAACGGCTATTAATGAACTTTTCAAACTGAGTGCAATATGAATGTTACATTAAGACAACGAAAAAAAGGAAAGAAGATCAGTCTCTATCTTGATTATTACAGCGAAGGTAAGAGAGAGTATGAGTACCTGAATTTATACCTGACTCCTTTACCAGAGAAGGGGAAACTTACAAAGCAAGAGAATGAAGATAATCGTAAGAGCCTTACGATGGCAGAAGCCATCCGCTCAAAGCGGTTATTGGAAATTAAGAATGAAGAATATGGTTTTAGGGATACCGAA